>NZ_PGLR01000004.1 GCF_002803095.1 Pseudomonas sp. ZH-FAD
CCACCAGGGTTTGTGCGGCTTCCGGGGTCAGGCCGGGCAGGCTGATGCGCAGTTCCACCTCGATGCCGAAGCCGGTGGGGATGGCGCCGATGCCGACGGTGCCTTCGATGAAGGTGTCAGCCGGGATGCTCAGCTTGTCGCGGGCGGCGACGAATTTCAGGGCGCCGAGGAAGCAGGCGGAATAACCGGCGGCGAACAGCTGCTCCGGGTTGGTGCCGTTACCGCCGGCGCCACCCAGTTCTTTCGGGGTGGACAGGGCGATGTCGAGGATGCCGTCGGAGGAGACAGCGCGGCCTTCACGGCCACCAAAGGCTTCAGCGGTTGCACGGTAGAGAACGTTTTCGATACTCATGGCATTGATCCTTGTCGGTGGGGTAGTGATGGATTGGTTTGCTAATCTTTTGTGCGCTAACCGTTTCCATGGGGCGAACTATATTGCGCAAAACATTAGCGCGCAAGATAAATGCATGGAAGATTTTGTTATAGCTTTTTTGTTTTCAGGAATAAGCAGGTGCGACAGGGGGTGTGGCCATGCTTTGCAGTAGATGCCGTAGGTGATTTGGCAGAATCAGACCGAATAGAGGCTTAGGAGGAGCCCGTGGTGCGGGGAGATGGACGATGAGGCCGCTGAATACGGCGCGCACGAGGCCTTGCCCGGCCAGGGGCTTCTCTACGGGGCAGCGGAAGCAGGCGATGGCTGGTATCGCCTGGGATCAGAGGGCGTCTTGCAGATGGCCGCGCAGTTCTATCAGGTCATCACGCAGCTTGCCCAGTTGCGCCATGTTCAACGCAGAAGCCTTGAGGATGCAGGCAGGCAATGCTTTGGCCTGTTCGTGCAGGGCGCGACCCTTGTCGGTCAGGTACAGCTGCACTACACGTTCATCCTGGCTGCTGCGCTGGCGCTGCAGCAGACCTTCGCTCTCCAGGCGCTTGAGCAGAGGCGTCAACGAGCCCGGATCGGTCAGCATGCGTGCGCTGATCTCACTGACGGTGATGCCCTCGTTTTCCCACAGCACCAGCATGGCCAGATATTGCGGATAGGTGAGACCGAGCGCCTGTAGCAGGGGCTTGTAGGTCTTGGTCATCATCAGCGAGGTGGAATAGAGGGCGAAGCACAGCTGGTTGTCCAGCATCAGCTCGGCGCAGGGTTCCACTTGGGAGGTCATGGCATTGGCCTGTGCAAAGGTGGTTGGCGTTGTCGGCAATTGAGTGCAGGGCAACCCGCACTCAATTGTGATTTCAGCCGCAGGATACGCGGGTGATCACGCGCTGATCATCGACATTGAGGTTAAGGCGTTGACCATTGTATTCCAAGGTCACCACGCTGTCGGGTGTGAGTATACGAGCTGTGCTGGCTCCGGCTTGCTGACGTGCCTGCTCGAGCAGTTCGGGCGTTGCGGTCTTGCCTTTGAAGTGCTCGACGGCGGACGAGGTGCAGCTGTCCGGCGCCGGGCCACTCGGTGCGGCAGCGGAGGTCGGTTTCTCAGCGGTGCTGCTGCAGCCGGCTGCGAGCAGGGTGGCGCCCAGGATGAGGCAGAGACGAGTTTTGAAATTCAATGCATGAGCTCCTTGGGTTATTGCGCGCCTTCCAGGCGCGCCAGACGTTCTTCGAGGGCGGCGATGCGCGCTTCCAGTTCGACCAGTCGATCTTCGTTAGGTGCCGCAGCCTCCCCACGAGCAGCAGGGCGGCTGGCCAGCAAGCTTTCCATATCTGCAGATTCGCCCAGTAGATGCATGTAGCGATCCTCGCGCTGACCACTCTGGCGTGGTAGCAGAAGCGCCAGACCGCGACCGATAAGACGTTCCAACTGATGCTGGACCTCGGCGACATCGTCGAAATCGTGCATGCGAGTGCTGCGCGTGAGCAGCTCATTGAGTGTCTGCGGGCCACGCAACAGCAGCAGACCGAGCAATACCGTCTGCGGCTTGACCAACTCCAACTGCTTGTCGCAACGCTGTTCCCAGCGGTCGGCACGGCTGCCCATCACCAGGTGCACCAGTTTGCGGCCTTCGAGGCTGCGCAGATAGCGCCCGACTTCACCGGTTTCCAGGTTCATCAGCGGTTCGCGGCTGGTCTTCTGGTTACAGGCCAGTTGCACGGCATTGAGCGTCAGCGGGTAGGTTTCCGGCGTGGTCAGCTGCTTTTCGATCAGGCAACCGAGGATGCGCACCTCGACGGCGTGCAACGGGGTTTCACCAACCAGCGGGGATGGGGAGTGCGACATGGATCGATCCTGACAGGAAGAACCCGCCTAGGTTAACGGTATCGGCGCTTAGCCGACAGGCTTCAATGTATGTTCGAGCATGTCCAGGCTGGCGCCGAGCACCTGCTGGCGCGATTCCTGGCTGGCCATCATGCGCGCCAGCAGCAGGCTGCCCAGGCATTGCGCGAGAATCGTCCAGGCCAGTTGTGGGTCGCCGATGATCTCGGCCCAGGTGTTCTGCAGCTGCAGGATCTGCTGCTCGGTACACAGCCGAACGCGTTCATCGGCACGGGCGATCTCCGCGCCGAGGGCAGGCAGCACGCAACCTTTATCCGGTTGCTCGACATGCGCCAGGCTGAGATAGGCTGCCAGGCAGCGTTGCAGCTTGTCACGCCCGGCGTCACCCGCTTCGCCGCCAAGGCGGCTCAGGCTGTTGCGCAGCTCGCGTTCGATCAGTTCCGCGAACAAATCGTCCTTGCTCGGGAAATGACTGTAGAAGGCTGCGCCGGTCAGGCCTATGGTTTTCATCAGCGCGTCCACACCGGTTACGGCAAAACCTTGCTGCTTGGCAATCGCGCCGCTGCTGGCGAGCAGGCGCTCGCGGGTTTCGGCCTTGTGGTCAGCGGAATAACGCATGGATGACTCCGTTCTATGCTGGGTTGACCTGCCCAAGATCGTAGCATAACGTTCGTTAAGCTAACGATCGTTAGTTAATGGAGAAAGCCATGAACGAGAACAAGAAGGTCGCTTTGATCATCGGCGCGGGTGATGCCACCGGCGGCGCCATTGCCCGGCGTTTTGCTCGCGAGGGGTATGTCGCCTGCGTCACCCGGCGCAGCCTCGATAAACTGCAACCGCTGCTGGAAGAAATCCGTAGCGAGGGCGGCGAAGCCCATGGCTTTGCCTCCGATGCACGACGTGAGGAGCAGGTGGCTGAACTGGTCGAGAGCATCGAGCGTGACATCGGGCCGATCGAGGTGATGGTGTTCAATATCGGCGCCAACGTGCCCTGCAGCATCCTCGATGAAACCGCACGCAAGTACTTCAAGATCTGGGAAATGGCCTGCTTCGCCGGCTTTCTCACCAGCCAGGCGGTGGCCAAGCGCATGGTCACCCGCGCACGCGGCACCATCCTGTTCACCGGTGCTACGGCCGGCCTGCGTGGCGCCGCCGGATTTGCCGCTTTCGCCGGGGCCAAGCACGGCATACGCGCGCTGGCGCAGAGCATGGCGCGTGAACTGGGACCGTTGAATATCCATGTCGCCCATGTGGTGGTGGACGGGGCCATCGATACCGCCTTCATCCGCGACAGCTTTCCCGAGCTATACGCCAAGAAGGATCAGGATGGCATTCTCGATCCCGAGCATATCGCCGACAGCTACTGGTTCCTGCACGCTCAGCCGCGCGATGCCTGGACCTTCGAACTGGATCTGCGCCCGTGGATCGAGCGCTGGTAACCTGCGCTGACCCCATAATGACAATAACGAGCGAGTGAAGCTGATGAGCAAGACGGTGGAATTCTTCTTCGACCTGGGCAGCCCGGCGTCCTACCTGGCCCATACCCAGTTGCCTGATCTGTGTCGCGACGCCGGCGCTGAATTGGTCTATCGGCCAATGCTGCTGGGCGGCGTGTTCCAGGCCACCGGCAATGCCTCGCCGGCGATGATTCCGGCCAAGGGGCGCTACATGATTCGCGACCTGGCGCGCTTTGCCGAGCGCTATGGCGTACCGATGCGCTTCAACCCGCACTTTCCGATCAATACCCTGACGCTGATGCGCTTGCTGGTGGCCGTTCAACTGCATCAGCCGGAGCGCTTCGACGATGCCTTGCCGGCGCTATTCCGGGCGATCTGGGTCGACGGGGTGAATATGGGTGATCCGGCCAAGGTGGCAGGCGTGCTGGTTGCCGCTGGTTTCGATGCAGCCGCCCTGCAGGTGCAGATCGCTGAACCGGTAGTGAAGGACGCGCTCAAGGCGACTACCGAGGAGGCGATCAAACGCGGCGTATTTGGCGCGCCGACCTGCTTTGTTGGCGGCGAGATGTTCTTCGGCCAGGATCGCCTGGATTTCGTTCGCGAAGCGCTTCGCGGCTAGGTGCTTTTCGTCCAGGTGCTGATGCCTGGCACAATGGCCGGATCATTTTCCGGCCATTCGAGTAACCGATGAACCCCGAAGCACTGAAACTCCTAGTGACCCGCCGTATGCCTTACGGCAAGTACAAGGATCGACTGATCGCCGATCTACCGGGCCACTACCTCAACTGGTTCGCCCGCACGGGCTTTCCCAAGGGCGAGCTGGGTCAGTTGCTCGCGCTGATGCAGGAGATCGATCACAACGGCCTCAAACCATTGCTCGATCCGTTGCGCGACCGTTCGTAGCCCGGATGCAATCCGGCGACAATTTCCGATCTCTCCCGGATTTCATGCGGGCTACGACCCTACGTCTGGGTTGCCCTCAGTGCCAATTGCGGCCGTGATCCAGCTTCTGATCCACCAGCCATTTGCCATGGGCGATGGACGCGTGCTGGGCCTTGTTCAGGTCATCCATGAAGGCGTAATCCACC
Source organism: Pseudomonas sp. ZH-FAD (assembly GCF_002803095.1). Classification (GTDB taxonomy): domain Bacteria; phylum Pseudomonadota; class Gammaproteobacteria; order Pseudomonadales; family Pseudomonadaceae; genus Aquipseudomonas. The sequence goes on from NZ_PGLR01000004.1 coordinate 4,768, forward strand.
GGCAAGGTCTGGCGTTTGCTGGTGTTGCCGTTGGGATCGGTAATCTGGCAACCGCCGGCCCAGGGTGTCGGTAAGCCGGGGTGTTCCATGACGCTGGCGCGGATGGTGTGGTCGCGGTGGGTGCAGGTAAGCGCGCTCATGAGGCCACCTCGTGGATCAAGGCGCCGCCCTCGGCGTCGACGCCACACCGAGGTTCCAGCCGGGAGCCGGTAGCGGCGCCGCGTGGATTAGAGATGCGTCTGTCTCCTCACCTTAGCGCAAATGTCGGCGAACCGAATGTTGGCCGACAAACGTGCCACGTTCTCTCGCATGGTCGCAGGCGCCCAGGGCCGCGTACCTCCCAGGGGTATGCAAGCAATGTCGGCTCACCCTAGGAAATCTCGCGTACCCCGTCTGCGCTCCGTGCTTTGGGCGCGAAGCGGGCAGCCAGGCGCATCGACAGAGTGACCAGGCGTTGGTACAGCGCCGGCATGCTGCGTTGCATCCAGTCCAGGGCATGGGCATCGGTACCGATGAGGATGCGCCGCTTGTTGGCCAGCACTCCATTTACGATGACCTTCGCCGCCTGTTCCGGCGTGGTGCGCAGCAGCTGGTCATTGAACTGCTGGCGCGCCTGTTCGGCTTCCTGGCCGGTGACCTTGGCCAGGCTGTCGTTCATCCGCGCGGTCTTGGCGATGTTGGTGCGGATGCCGCCGGGATGCACGCAGCTGGCGGAAACCCCGCAGGCGACCATGTCCAGCTCCTGGCGCAGCGACTCGGTAAAGCCGCGCACGGCGAACTTGCTGGCGTTGTAGGCGCTCATGCCGGGCTGGGAGAACAGGCCGAACACGCTGGATACATTGACCACGTGACCTTGGCCTGCCGCCTTGAGATAGGGCAGGAAGGCCTTGGTGCCGTTGACCACGCCCCAGAAGTTGATGCTCATGATCCATTCGTAGTCGGCGTAATCGTTGCCCTCCACGGTGCCGCCCTGGGCCACGCCGGCATTGTTGAAGATGGCGTTGACCCGGCCGAACTCGCTGACGATCTGCTCTGCCCAGGCCTCGACGGCGAAGCGATCAGCAACGTCGACCCGCTGCTGGCTGACGGTGACGCCAAGCTTGCGGGCCTGCTCGACGGTTTCCTGGAGGCCCTCGACATTGACGTCGGATAGCGCCAGGTGGCAGCCCTGGCGCGCCAGGTGATAGGCGAGGGCGCGGCCGATACCGGAGCCGGCGCCGGTGATGGCGGCAACCTTGTTCTCGAAGGATTTCATGCGCTGACCTCCTGCGCGTCGAGGCTGATGGCATTGCTCTGCGCCGGGTGAGCGGCGTGCTGGCGACTGAAGTGATAGGCATGCGGATCGAAGTTGCGCGTCAGCATGCGAAAGCGCCAGGTGAAACCGGGCCATACCGTGCAGTTGCGCCCACTGACCGGATGCAGGTACCAGCTCATGCAGCCGCCGGCATTCCATACGGTGCTGCCGAGGGTGCCCTGGATCTTGCGATTGAAGGCGTCCTGCGCCTCGCGCTTGGGTTCCAGGCTCTGCAGCCGGCCTTCTTCTAGCTGCTTGAGGGCGCCGAGCACATAGGTGATCTGCGACTCGATCATGTAGACCATGGAGTTATGGCCCAGGCCGGTGTTCGGCCCCATGAGGAAGAACAGGTTGGGGAAGCCCGCGGTCATGGTGCCCTTGTAGGCTTCCGGACCTTCGGGCCAGGTGTCGAGCAGATCGATGCCGTCGCGGCCGAACACGGTGCCGCGCGGCAGCGGGTCGCTCGGGGTGAAGCCGGTGCCGAAGATGATGGCGTCCACTTCGCGCTCCTGGCCGTCGGCGCTGCGCACGGCGCCCGGCAGGATTTCGGCGATACCGTCGGTGATCACCTCGACGTTGGCCTGGGTCAGCGCCGGGTAGTAGTCATTGGAGATCAGCACGCGCTTGCAGCCCATGGTGTAGTCAGGGGTGACCTTGGCGCGCAGCACCGGGTCCTTGATCTGCTTCTTGATGTACAGCTTGGCGATGCCCTGGGCCATGCGCAGCAGGCGCGGGGCGAAGGCGAAGGCGATCACCCGGCTTTCGAGGATGCCGTACAGGGCGCCGCGCCAGAGTTTCTGCACCAGCGGAAAGCGCTTGAAGCGCTGGCGTTCGCCATCGGCAATGGCGCGATCGGGCTTGGGCATGATCCACGGCGCGGTACGCTGGTAGAGATCGAGCCGCGCCACCTGCTTCTGAATCTGCGGCACGAACTGGATGGCCGAGGCGCCGGTGCCGATCACCGCCACGCGCTTGCCGCTCAGGTCATAGTCGTGATTCCACTGCTGCGAGTGGAACACCTCGCCAGTGAAGGTCTCCAGGCCCTTGAGCTTGGGAATCGAGGGTGTGGACAGGGCGCCCATACCGGAGACCACGAACTGCGCGCTGTACTGGTTGCCGGCGCGATCCTGCAGGTGCCACAGCTCGGCGTGCTCGTCCCAGCGCATCTGCACCACTTCGGTGCCGAGCAGGGTCTTGTCCTGCAACCGATACTTCTCCCAGCAGCCTTCCAGATAGGCCTTGATTTCCGGCTGCCTAGCGAACATCCGCGTCCAGTTCGGGTTCGGCTCGAAGGAGAAGGAATACAGATGCGATTGCACGTCGCAGCCGCAGCCCGGGTAGTTGTTCACCCGCCAGGTGCCGCCGACGCCGGCTTCCTTTTCGAACAGCAGGAAGTCCTGCTCGCCCTGTTGTTTGAGGCGAATGGCCATGCCGAGGCCGGAAAAGCCGCTGCCGAGGATGGCGATCTTGCAATGGCGGCCAGCGATAAGGGGGGACACGGGCGCATTCATGACCGAACTCCTGCTTGTCGATCTTGTTGGTATCTAAATCCGTACGCCAAGAGGCCTCAGTTGCTGAAACCGAGGCGCTCGCGCCAGCGTTTTTCCAGCTTGTCGGTGTCGTGATCCTTGGGGTGGAAACCGGGGCGGTAGTAGTCCAGATAGGGGCCGAGCAGCCTGGTGAAGAAGCCATTACGCGGGCCGAACAGCTTCTTCAGGCCGAAGCCCCAGCTGCGCCAGTTGAACAGTTGGCCGTCCTTGTGCAGCAGGTGAATCTGGAACCAGCCGATCACGCCGAGGAACATCAGGGTGGTCAGCATCATCACCAGCGTGCGGGTGAAGTAACCGCCATAGACCTTCTGATAGACGTCGTAGCACACGGCCTTGTGCTCGTTCTCCTCGATGGCGTGCCACATCCACAGTTGATAGAGCTTCGGGTCGTTCATCTGTGTGGTGAGATCTTCACGCTTGAGCAACTGCTCGGCCATGGTCGCGGTGAAGTGTTCCAGGGCGCAGGTGGCTGCCAGGCGTTGCTTCTTGGTGCTGAAGCGGGTCGTCCATTCGAGCAGTACCTTGATGCGCAGCTCGAGGCGCTCCAGGTCGATACCGTGCTCATTGGCATAGTCGTTGTAGGCCGCATGCTCCTTGGAGTGCATGGCCTCCTGACCGATGAAGGCGCTGATGTCTTTTTTCAGCTGCGGCTCGCTGACCTGATCGCGTACGGCGCGCACGCTGTCGACGAAGAACTTCTCGCCGTAGGGGAACAGCGACGACAAGTTGTTCATGAAATGGCTCATGAACGGGTCGTCGTAGAACCAGTATTTCGGTGTCTCGCTGAAACTGAAGTCCATGCGACGCACCGGAAAGCTGGGTTTCGGCTGGGGTAGGGTGGTACTGGCGCTCATCGTTCGAGTCCTCTTCTGGGCGTTGGTACTCCCGATTGTCGTGCGGCTCTGGCTGGCAGCACTCGGGGTCGCAGATGGCTAATCTCGACAGACCAACTGTGTCATTGAACGATGTAACTATCGGGCGTGTGGGCGCTGAGCGCCGCCAACTTAAGGCGGGTCTGATGGGCAGATATCAGGAAAGAGGGTACGCAACCCGCCGCGCTAGACGCGGCGGATTGCGCTGACGACGGGGCTTACGGTGAGTTACGGCGCAGCTCGGCCACTTCGCTGCGCAGTGCGCGCAACTCGTCGAGAATTGCCTGTTCGCGAGTTGCTGCGGCCTGCTCCTCGGCATTGGGCTCGTGGGTGCTCTGCATCGCGTTGACGATAACGGCGATGAACAGGTTGAGCATCATGAATGTCGCGACGAGGATGTAAGGCACGAAGAACAGCCAGGCCAGTGGATGCTCTTCCATCACCGGGCGCACGATGCCCATCGACCAGCTTTCTAGGGTCATCACCTGGAACAGGGTGTACAGGCTGGCGCCGATATTTCCGAACCACTCGGGAAAGCTTTCACCAAACAGCTGGGTGGCCATCACTGCGGCGACGTAGAACACCAACCCCATCAGCATGACGATGCTGCCCATGCCTGGCAGCGAAGCGAGCAGCGCCTGCACCACCTTGCGCATGCTCGGATTGATCGACACCAGTCGCAGTACCCGCAGCACGCGCAAGGCACGCAGCACGGCGAAGGGGCCGCTTGCCGGTACCAGGGCGATGCCGACTACCAGGCAATCGAATACCGCCCAGGGATCGCGCAGCAGGCCTATGCCGCGGGCGGTGAAGCGCAGCGCCAGCTCGACGACGAAGCAGGTGAGGATGAAGGTGTCGAGGATCAGCAGCGGCGTGCCCCAGTCGGTCATGATCGACGGTGACGTCTGCATGCCGAGAATGACTGCATTGATGATGATCAGCAGGGTGATCAGGCGCTGCATGATGGCGCCGTCCATGAGAGCGCCCAGGCGTTGACGCCAGTCACTGGATGGATTCAGTTCTAGTTCGTGCATGGGAGTCTGGTCAAGGTAATCGGTGATGCCGGGCATTGCCCGACTGAATCATCAACCCAGTTCCGGGTTGGCCGGTTGGCAGGCGCTTTGGCTCAGTGATCGTCGAGGGCGAAGGCCGTCAGTGTGAAGGTGGGGATGCCGGCGTCCTGCAGTTTCTGCGAGCCGCCCAGCTCGGGCAGGTCGATGATCGCAGCGGCCTCGAAGACCGTTGCACGCATGCGTCGCACCAGATTGGCAGCGGCGATCAGGGTGCCGCCGGTGGCGATCAGGTCATCGAAGATCAGCACCGAATCGCCTTCGCAGAGACTGTCGCTGTGCACTTCGAGAAAGGCTTCGCCATATTCGGTCTGGTAGCCCTCGCTGAGCACGTCAGCCGGCAGTTTGCCCTGCTTGCGAAACAGCACCAAGGGTTTGTTCAATTCGTAGGCGATGATCGAGCCGATCAGGAAGCCGCGCGCGTCCATGGCGCCGATGTGACTGAATTCGGCCTCCACGTAACGCTGGATGAAGCTGTCGGCAACCATGCGCAGAGCGCGCGGCGACTGGAACAGTGGGGTGATGTCGCGAAAGATGACGCCCGGCTTGGGGAAGTCCGGTACCGGGCGGATCAGGGTCTTGATGCTGAATTCGTCAAAGATCATCGTGGGGTCCTAATGCGTTGAGCCCGCGAAATCGTGCGAACTCAAACGTCGAGATTACCGCCGGCCAGAGCACACAGCTCGATCGGGTCGAGAATGTGCACTTCCTTGCCTTCGGCTTCGAGCAGCTTGTTCTGTTGGAAGCGGGTAAATACGCGAGACACCGTCTCTACCGCAAGGCCCAAATAGTTACCAATTTCGTTGCGCGACATGGCCAGGCGGAACTGGTTGGCCGAGAAGCCGCGGGCGCGGAAGCGGGCGGAGAGATTGACCAGGAAGGTGGCGATGCGTTCGTCCGCGGTCTTCTTCGACAGCAACAGCATCATCTGCTGATCGTCGCGGATTTCACGGCTCATGATACGCATCAGTTGGCGACGCAGTTGCGGCAACTGCAGAGCCAGGTCGTCAAGGCGCTCGAAGGGAATCTCGCAGACCGAGGTGGTTTCCAGTGCCTGCGCGGAAACCGGGTAGCGCTCGCCGTCGACCCCGGACAGGCCGACCAGCTCGCTGGGCAGGTGGAAGCCGGTTATCTGTTCCTCACCGCCATCGCTCAGGCTGAAGGTCTTCAGTGCGCCGGAGCGCACGGCGAACACAGAGCCGAAGGTGTCGCCCTGGCGAAACAGGAATTCGCCCTTCTTCAGCGGACGGCCGCGCTTGACGATCTCGTCGAGCGCGTCCATGTCTTCCAGGTTCAGCGAGATCGGCAGGCACAGGCTGGCCAGGCTGCAATCCTTGCAATGGGCTTGATGCTGCTTGTGCAGCTTGATGCTCTCGGACATCGTTGGGCTTCCCGGATATACACGCAATGTTCGTAAGGGTACCGCAGGGCTCGGGTGGCGGCCAGCCATATAAGGGCTGACCGAGCGCTCAAGTTTAGCCTCTGGGTGCCGATCCAAGCTGTAGAACCATAGTCCAAAGCAGGGAGCAGCGCGATGCGCATACCATCCAGTGGGCCGCTGAATAATCTGGTGCAGGGCGTTCAGCGACAATTTACCGCAGTTGAGCGGAGCCCCGAGGAGGTGCGCGAGGGGCTGCGTGTGAGTCTGTCCGAGTTGGGCAAGAGCATGTCGGCCAAGTCCGACAAGAACGAGGACATCGACAACAGCGATCTGCCCAAGGCGATCAGGGACCTGCTCAAGATGATCCGCGAGTTGCGTGCGCAGATCGTCGAGAAGCAGGCGCAGATAGAGGCGATCATGAGCGATCAGAGCCTCGATGCGGAAACCAAGCGCCAGCAGCTTGAAGGATTGCAGACCGAGCTGGCGTCGCTCAACAGCGCATTGACTGCGGCCAATGCCAACCTGATCAAGCTCATGCGTGAGAACGGCCTGTCGAATGAGCAGATGCAGACCGCCGCCACGCTGGCGATGGGGTGATACGCCAGCCAGCGACGGAAGCCGTCACTGGCGCAGGCTACTGGTGTTCAGATCACCCGAGAAAAACGCTGGCGTACCTGATCGTTGAGATAGCGGTCGAACAGCATGCATAGCGAGCGCACCAGCAGACGCCCGGCCGGGCGCACCTGAATCCCCTCTGCACCCAGCTCGATCAAACCGTCACGGTCGAGCTGCTGAAGCTGTGGCCAAAGCGCCGCGAAGTAGTCGCGGAATACCACGCCGTGGGCCTGTTCGATGTCGTCGAAACGCAGCTCGAAGTGGCAGATCAGCTGCTGGATCACGGCGCGGCGCAGGCGGTCGTCGGCATTGCAGTGCAAGCCGCGACGCGTTGCCAGCTGGCCGTTGCCCAGGGTCTGCTGATAACTGGCGATATCGCTGTCATTCTGGCTGTACAGATCACCGATCTGGCTGATGGCAGAGACGCCCAGGCCGATCAGGTCACAGTGGCCGTGGGTGGTGTAGCCCTGGAAGTTGCGTTGCAGCGTGCCTTCTTCCTGGGCGACGGCCAGTTCGTCATCGGGCAGGGCGAAGTGGTCCATGCCGATGTAACGATAGCCGGCGCGCGTCAGCTGCTCGATGCTGTTCTGCAACATGGCCAGCTTGTCTGCCGGGCTCGGCAGGTCGTCGGCACTGATGCGCCGTTGCGGCATGAAGCGTTCCGGCAGGTGCGCGTAGTTGAACAGCGACAGGCGATCCGGCTGCAGGGCGATGACCTCGGCCACGGTGCGGGCGAAGCGCTCTGGCGTTTGTTTGGGCAGGCCGTAGATCAGGTCGATGTTCACCGAGCGGAACTGCAGGGTACGCGCCGCCTCGACGATGGCACGGGTTTCCTCCAGGGTCTGCAGGCGATTGACCGCGCGTTGCACCTCGGGGTCGAGGTCTTGCACGCCGAGGCTGACGCGATTGAAACCCAGCTCACGCAGCAGACCCATGGTCGACCAGTCAGCCTCGCGTGGGTCGATCTCGATGCTGTAGTCGCCGGAGTCGTCATCGAGCAGGTTGAAATGCTGGCGCAGGTGCTGCATCAGTCGACGCAGTTCGTCGTGACTGAGGAAGGTCGGTGTACCGCCACCGAAATGCAATTGCTCGATTGGCTGGTTGCGGTCGATGTAGCGGCTGATGATCTCGATTTCCCGCTCGAGCTTTTCCAGATAGGGCAAGGCGCGGCCGCGATCCTTGGTGATGACCTTGTTGCAGGCGCAGTAGTAGCAGATGTGCGCGCAGAAGGGCACGTGCACGTACAGCGACAGCGGGCGTCCGGCCTTGCGGCTGTCGCGCAGGGCATGCAGCAGGTCGAACGGGCCGATATCGTCGTGAAACTGTAAGGCAGTCGGGTAGGAGGTGTAGCGCGGGCCGGCGAGATCGTAGCGGCGGATCAGGTCGGCATCCCACTGGATGGAGTCGAGCATGGGAAATAATCCTGGACAGGCTGTGCGGCCAGTCTAGGGATGCGCGTAGGTGGTGGCCTTGACCTGAATCAACGGGGCTACAAGAGGGGCGGCCACAGACCACAGGCCTGCGAGAGCGAAAAAAGCTTCACCGGAGCGATAGTGATGTAGCCCGGATGCAATCCGGGGCTTGTGGCAGGTTTCCCCGGATTGCATCCGGGCTACGCTAGCCTGAAGCCGCTCTAATGCCCCATCAGCCAGTGCTGGTGTGGGCCGGGCAGGGTCCAGATGCCGAACAGGATGACCAGCAGGCCGCCAGCCATGCGCACGCCGCGCTTGCGTAGCTGGGTGGTGATGCGTTCTGCTGCCAGCCCGGTGGCCAGCAGCACCGGCCAGGTGCCCAGGCCGAACGCCAGCATCAGCAGGGCACTGTTGACTGCATTACCCTGGCTGGAGGCCCACAGCAGGGTGCTGTAGACCAGCCCGCACGGCAGCCAGCCCCATAAACCACCCAGGACCAGGGCGCGCGGCAGATTGCTGACCGGCATGAAGCGCCGGGTCAGCGGCTGGATATGCCGCCACAGGCCGCGGCCCAGTGCTTCGATGCGTGTCAGCCCGCTCCACCAGCCAGCCAGATAAAGACCCATGGCAATCAGCAGCACGGCAGCCATTGTGCGCATCGCCACTTCGGCCTTGCTGCCGGCAATGGCCCAGCCGGCCAGGCCCAGGAGCAAGCCTGCAAGGCTGTAGCTGAGAATGCGACCGAGGTTGTAAGCCAGCAGCAGTTGTAGACGCCTGCCACGTTGCTCGGGGGGAATCGCCAGAGTCAGCGCGCCCATCAGGCCGCCGCACATGCCGAGGCAATGGCCGCCACCGAGCAAGCCGAGAATCAGCGCCGACACCAACAGCGGTGCCAGCTCAAGCATCAGGTTTGCCCGGCTTGTTGTGGTCCTCGGCCTGCTCGACACCAGCCTTGTGCAGCGGATCTTCGTCGTCGAACAGAATGCTGTGCGCTGGGCCGTCGAGATCGTCGTACTGACCGCTGTCCACCGCCCAGAAGAACAGCCAGATGGCGAAACCGACCAGGCCGATGGCGACGGGGATGAGGATGTAGAGGGCGGACATGCGGTCTCCGGTGATCGAATCTGGGAAGAGCGGTTGAGTGGCGTAAAGCGTACCGGGCGGTGGAGGCAGCATACCTGCAACCTGGCAGCTGAGCCGCAAGGCGTTGGCACCACCAGCGCTGAAGGGTGTACTCGGCTTTGGCTTCCTGCGTCGCTCTACCTCCTGCATCCAGGCAGTCGTCGCGAAGCAGTACGCCTGACGATGCAAGGTGCAGCATGCGGCGGATTGTTCGCTTCGCTCCTGAATCCGCCCTACATAACTGCTGCAGTTTACCGGCTCAGGCGCAGGGCGTTGAGCACCACCAGCAGCGAGCTAAGGGACATGCCCACGGCTGCCCAGATCGGCGTGATCCAGCCCAAGGCGGCGAAGGGCAGTACCAGGCCATTGTACAGCGTCGCCCAGGCCAGGTTCTCGATGATGATACGGCGCGTGCGCTTGGCCAGCTTCAGGCCGTCGACCAGGCTGCTCAGTCGGTTCGACAGCAACACGGCGTCGGCGCTGGTTTTCGCCAGGTCGGAGGCCGAGCCCATGGCCACGCTGATATCGGCGGCAGCCAATACCGGTACGTCGTTGACACCGTCGCCAAGCATCAGCACGCGCCGCCCTTCGCTGTGCAACTGCTTGAGCACTGCCAGCTTGGCATCCGGTGTCAGGCCGCCACGGGCGTCCTCGATACCCAATTGGCGGGCGACTTCACCCACCATCGGTGAGCTGTCGCCGGAGAGCAGGTGAATGTTCCAGCCCCGCGCGCGCGCAGCGGCGATCAGGTCGGGAGCATCTTCGCGCAGGCGGTCGTCGAGGACGAACCAGGCCAGTGGGCCCTGTTCGTCGCCCAGCAGCAGCCATTGGCCGTGCTCGCTGGCAATCAGTGGTACGGCCTGGCCGCTCAGGGCGCAAACGAAGCTCGCCTCGCCTATGCGTAGCAGGCGGCCATCGACGCTGCCCTGTAGACCCTGGCCCGGATGACTGTCGACGGATTGCGCCGCGCGGGGCGCTTGGCTGAACGCGCGGGCGATGGGGTGTTCCGAACGGTTCTCCAGCGCGGCCGCCAGCGCCAGGCAATCGCCCTGGTCGAGATCGCGCAGCGGATGGATGGCCTTGAGCGTCAGGCGGCCTTCGGTCAGCGTGCCGGTCTTGTCGAGCACCAGGGTGTCGATCTGGTTCAGGCCTTCTAGCACATGGCCGCGGGTCAGTAGCATGCCCAGCTTGTGCAGGGTGCCGGTGGCGGTGGTCAGCGCAGTCGGGGTGGCCAGGGCCAAGGCGCAGGGGCAGGTGGCCACGAGCAGGGCGAGCACGACCCAGAAGGCGCGGCTGGAGTCGATCTCCCACCAGGCGAAACCGACCACGGCGGCAGCGATCAGGATGAACAGCAGGAACCATTGCGACACGCGGTCGGCGATTTCCGCCAGGCGTGGTTTTTCGCTCTGAGCCCTATCCAGCAAACGCACGATGGCCGAAAGGCGCGTGGCATCGCCCAGCGCCTGCACTTCGACGGTCAGCGGGCCTTCGACGTTCAGCGTGCCAGCGGTAACGCTGTCGCCTATGCCGCGTGGCAGCGGCAGGTACTCGCCGGTGAGCAGCGATTCGTCGACACTGGATTGGCCGGCGAGGATGCGCCCGTCGGCGGGAATCAGCGAGCCGGGTTGCACCAGCACCTGCTCACCTTCGCGCAGCTCGCTGAGCAGGATGCGCTGGCTCTGGCCGTCGGCGCTCAGGCGCAGGCAGGAGGCCGGCAGCAGCTTGACCAACTGCGCCGTAGCGGCGGCTGTGCGTTCTCGTGCACGGCGCTCCAGGTAGCGCCCGGCGAGCAGGAACAGGGCGAACATGCCGACTGCATCGAAATACAGCTCACCCTGGCCGGTGATGGTCGACCAGATGCCGGCCACGTAGGCACCGCCGATGGCCAGCGAGACCGAGACGTCCATGGTCAGATGGCGGGTACGCAGGTCGCGCAGGGCACCGCGGAAGAACTGACCGCAGCAGTAGAAGACGATGGGCGTGGTGAGAAACAGGCTGGTCCAGCGCAGGATCTTGTCCAGCTCCGGCGACAGGTCGATGTTGAATTCCGGCCAGGTGGCCATGGTCGCCATCATCACCTGCATCCACAGCAACCCGGCCACGCCCAGCTCGCGCATGCGTCGACGGTTTTCCGCGGCCATGCGCTCGGCGGCCTCGTCGGCGCGCCAGGGGTGGGCGGCGTAACCGATGCGGCGCAGTTCGGCGAGCAGCTTGCTCAGGGCGATCTGGCTGTCCTGCCAGCGCACCTGCAGGCGGTGGTTGGACAGATTCAGGTGCGCTTCGGCCACGCCCGGCACGCCGCGCAGGTGCTTCTCGATCAGCCAGCCGCAGGCGGCGCAGCTGATACCTTCGATCAGCAACTGGGTTTCGCTCAGTTCGCCCTCGTGCTGGACGAAGGGCTGCTGCACGTCGCTGCGGTCATACAGTGCCAGTTCATCCGGCAGGGCGGCGGGTAGTGCCTGCGGGTTGGCCGCGTTCTCGCTGCGATGGCTGTAGTAATGCTCCAGGCCGCCAGCGACGATGGCTTCGGCCACGGCCTGGCAGCCGGGGCAGCACATTTCGCGGGTCTGGCCGAGTACGTCGGCACTGAACTGGCTGCCGGCAGGCACCGGCAGGCCACAGTGATAGCAGGGAGTGGGGGTGGGCATCGGCTGGGTCAGTAGGAGGGGTTGTCACCGATCATGATGGTCTGGCCGCCGGTGATGTTCTCTTCCTCGAACAGACGCCAGTTCTGGCTGCCTTCCTGGCCGAGCAACTCGACGAAGCGGCGACCGCTGACTTCATCGACCATCTGCCCACGGTACTGGCCGTCAGCGGCCGGCTGCAGGATCACGCGGCGGTCGCGCTCCGGCTGGGTCGGTGAGATCAGGTTGAGCACGATCTGCTGCGGTCTGCTGTTGCCCTCCAACGACAGGGTGGCGACGCCGGTGGTGTTGTCCAGCACCAGCTCGCCATGCAATTGCAGGCGCTCGGCCAATTTTTCGCGCTCCAGCGACTGGTTGATGCCCTTGCCGACATCGTAATAGTCGTCGGAGATCAGCCCTGGCGGATTCTTCGTGGCGATGGTGAGCAGGGTCAGGCCCTGCACTACCGAGTAGCCCAGCAGGAACAGGATGAACCAGGGCCAGAACTGCTTGTACCAGGGTTTGACTGGCGATGGGGTTTGCTCGGTCATGCGTTTTCCGTTGTCAGCGGACGCTTGGGCCGATGAAGCGGCTGTCGGCGTCGTTCTTGATACTGGGGTCGTCTGCCGATTGTACGTGGAAGACGATGTTGTTGGCGCTCGACGGCAGCTTCTCCGGTGCGATGGACAGCTCGACCGGGAAGGAATACACCTCGCCAGCCAGGGCCCGCACTTCGCGCTTGCCTTCGTAGACCAGGCCGTCGAGGCCGTCGGCAGTGATCACGTAGGTCATGTCGCGCTGCGCCTTGTTCATGATCTTCAGGGTGTAGACGTTCTCGATATGGCCGCGCTCGTTCTCACGGAACAGCACGCGGTCCTTGAGTACATCCAGCTCCACCAATGGGCGATTGGCCACGGCCCAGGCGAACAGGCCGATCATGGCGACCAGCGCGACAGCGTACCCGATCAGGCGCGGGCGCAGCAGGTGGGTCTTGCGCCCGGACAGGTTGTGTTCAGTGGTGTAGCTGATCAGCCCCTTGGGATAGTTCATCTTGTCCATGATGTCGTCGCAGGCGTCGATGCAGGCGGCGCAGCCGATGCACTCGATCTGCAGACCATCGCGAATATCGATACCGGTCGGGCAGACCTGCACGCACATCTTGCAATCGATGCAGTCGCCGAGGCCCTGTGCCTTGTAATCGGCGTCCTTCTTGCGCGGGCCGCGTGATTCGCCACGGCGCGGGTCGTAGGAGACGATCAGGGTGTCCTGGTCGAACATCACGCTCTGGAAGCGCGCATAGGGGCACATGTAGATGCACACCTGCTCGCGCAGGTAGCCAGCGTTGCCGTAGGTGGCGAGGGTGAAGAAGCCGGTCCAGAAATAGGCCCAGCCGCTGGCTTCACCGGTGAAGATCTCGATCACCAGTTCGCGAATCGGCGTGAAATAGCCGACGAAGGTGATCGCGGTGAGCAGCGAGACGCCAACCCAGATACCGTGCTTGGCCGCCTTGCGCCCGAGTTTCGCGCCGCTCATGGGCTGCTTGTCCAGCTTCATGCGCTGGTTGCGGTCACCCTCGGTGACCTTCTCGGCCCACATGAATACCCAGGTGAACACGCTCTGCGGGCAGGTGTAGCCGCACCAGACGCGACCGGCGAACACGGTGATGAAGAACAGGCCGAAGGCGCAGATGATCAGCAGCCAGGACAGCAGCATGAAGTCCTGCGGCCAGTAAGTGGCGCCGAAGATGTGGAACTTGCGCTCCGGCAGATTCCACCACACGGCCTGGCGACCTTCCCAGTTCAGCCACACGGTGCCGAAGAACAGCAGGAAGAGCAGGGCGCCGCCAGCGAGTCGCAGATTACGAAACAGGCCAGTGAACGCGCGGGTGTAGATCTTCTCGCGGCTGGCGTAGAGATCGACGCTGGCATTCTTGGCAGAAGGAGGGGTGACGTCCTGGACGGGAATCTGTTCGCTCATCAATGCATACCAAAGCGGTTGGTTGGCAGCCCGGGCCGATACATGCCGGTCAGGGTCAATTCACGGTAGCTATATGGTACGCCTGAAAGACAACGCCCGGGTGCGACCAGCGGTCGCGACCCGGGCGTTCATTGACCCTTGTCAAAAGAGTCGTCTGTGCTTACTGCTCTTGTGCCTTGTGCGACAGGCTGTACACGTAGGCAGCCAGCAGGTGCACCTTGTCATTGCCGAGGAATTCTTCCTGGGCCGGCATGTTGCCGTGACGGCCGTAGCGAATGCTCTGCTGCAGTTGCGCGTAGCTGCTGCCGTAGATGAACGCTGCCGGGTTGGTCAGGTTGGGCGCGCCCATGGCTGCGGTACCCTTACCGTCTGCACCATGGCAGGCGAAGCAGGTACCGGCGAAGACCTTCTGGCCCGCTTCGATATCGGCTTCCACGCCTTCCGGCAGCTCACGACCGGCCAGCTCGGTGAGGACGTAGGCGGCAACGTTGCGCACGCCGTCTTCGCCGATGGCTGGGCCTTGAGCCGGCATCGCACCCTGGCGACCCTTGAGGATGGTGGTCTTGATGGTTTCCGGCTCGCCGCCCCAGCGCCATTCGGTGTCGGTCAGGTTGGGGAAGCCGTAGCTACCCTTGGCATCGGAACCGTGGCAAACCGAGCAGTTGGAGGCGAACAGGCGGCCACCCATTTTCAGGGCTTGCGGGTCCTGCGCGACTTCCTCGATCGGCATGGCGGCGTACTTGGCGAACAGCGGGCCGTATTGCTCATCGGCGCGCGCCATTTCCTTTTCCCACTGGTGCACACCGGTCCAGCCGGAGTGACGCATGGAGCCGTCAGCGATCTGCACGCCAGCAGCGAAAGGCGTTTCTTTTTCGCTGTCGACGTAGTCGTAGCCAGGCAGCAGGCCCTTGAAGTTACCCAGGCCTGGGTACAGGGCGAGGTAGCCGAGGGCGAAGATGATGGTGGCGACGAACAGCATGAACCACCACTTCGGCAGCGGGTTGTCATACTCCTCGATGCCGTCGAAGCTGTGGCCGACGGTTTCTTCGGTGGTTTCCTGGCGCTGGCCCTTGCGGGTGCCGAAGATCAGCCAGGTCAGGGCGAAGATGGTGCCCAGAGACAGAATGGTTACGTACCAACTCCAGAACGTGGTCATTGGTTATTGCTCCTGGAAGAGTCTTGATCGCGCTTGGACTCGGGCTTGGGATCGTCGGCGAAGGGCAGGTTGGCTGCTTCGTCGAAGCTCGACTTGCGTTTGCTGCTGTAGGCCCAGAGCACCACGCCGATGAAGGCGATGAAGACCACCGCCGTACCGATGCCGCGAATCATCCCGATGTCCATAGCGTCTTACCGTTTGTTCTTGATGGAAGTGCCGAGAACCTGCAGGTACGCGATCAGCGCGTCCATCTCGGTATTGCCTTTCACAGCATCACGAGCACCGGCGATATCTTCGTCGGTGTAGGGAATGCCGAAGCCGCGCATGACTTCCATCTTCTTGGCGGTGTCGCGACCGTCGAGCTTGTTCTCCACCAGCCAGGGGTAAGCGGGCATCTTCGACTCAGGCACGACGTTGCGTGGGTTGTACAGGTGGGCGCGATGCCACTCGTCCGAGTAACGACCGCCGACGCGGGCCAGGTCCGGGCCGGTACGCTTGGAGCCCCACAGGAAGGGGTGATCCCAGACGCTTTCGCCGGCGACGGAGTAGTGGCCGTAACGCTCGGTTTCGGCGCGGAACGGACGGATCATCTGCGAGTGGCAGCCGACGCAGCCTTCACGGATGTAGATGTCGCGACCTTCCAGTTGCATCGCGGTGTAGGGCTTGAGGCCTTCCACCGGCTCGTTGGTGACGTCCTGGAAGAACAGCGGGACGATCTGGGTCAGGCCACCGATGCTGACGGCAATCACCATCAGCAGCGCCATCAGGCCGATATTCTTCTCGATGATTTCGTGTTTCATCAGTGAGCTACTCCGGCGGGAATCTGCGCAGCCGCTTCGTATTCAGCCGGCTTGGCGGCACGCACGGTGCGGAAGGTGTTGTAGGCCATCAGCAGCATGCCTGCGACGAAGAAGGCGCCGCCGATCATGCGTACGACATAGCCCGCATGGCTGGCTTCCAGCGCTTCGACGAAGGAGTAGGTGAGGGTGCCGTCTTCGTTGACTGCGCGCCACATCAGACCCTGGGTGATGCCGTTGACCCACATCGAGGCGATGTACAGCACGGTACCGATGGTAGCCAGCCAGAAGTGGGTGTTGATCAGGGCGATGCTGTGCATCTGCTCGCGACCGAAGACTTTCGGGATCAGGTGATACAGCGAGCCGATGGAGATCATCGCTACCCAGCCGAGAGCGCCAGCGTGCACGTGGCCGATGGTCCAGTCGGTGTAGTGGGACAGGGCGTTGACGGTCTTGATGGCCATCATCGGACCTTCGAAGGTCGACATGCCGTAGAACGCCAGGGACACCACCAGGAACCGCAGGATCGGGTCGGTGCGCAGCTTATGCCAGGCGCCGGACAGGCTCATCATGCCGTTGATCATGCCGCCCCAGCTCGGTGCCAGCAGGATGACCGACATGGCCATGCCCAGGGACTGTGCCCAGTCCGGCAGGGCGGTGTAGTGCAGGTGGTGCGGACCGGCCCAGATGTACAGGGTGATCAGCGCCCAGAAGTGCACGATGGACAGGCGATACGAATAGATCGGACGCTCGGCCTGCTTGGGTACGAAGTAGTACATCATGCCCAGGAAGCCGGTGGTCAGGAAGAAGCCCACGGCGTTATGGCCGTACCACCACTGGATCATCGCGTCGGTCGCGCCGGCATAGGCCGAGTACGACTTGAACAGGCTTACCGGCATGGCGGCGCTGTTGACGATGTGCAGCATCGCGGTCACGAGGATGAACGCACCGAAGAACCAGTTGCCCACATAGATGTGCTTGGTCTTGCGCTTGACGATGGTGCCGAAGAACACCAGCAGGTAGGTGATCCAGACGATCCCCAGGAGGACGTCGACCGGCCACTCGAGCTCGGCGTATTCCTTGGAGCTGGTGTAGCCCATGGGCAGGGTGATCACGGCGAGCACGATCACCGCTTGCCAGCCCCAGAAGGTGAAGGCAGCCAGACCGTCGGAGATCAGGCGCGTCTGACAGGTGCGCTGGACCACGTAATACGAGGTCGCAAACAGGGCGCATCCGCCGAAGGCGAAGATCACCGCGTTGGTGTGCAGCGGGCGCAGACGGCCGAAGCTGGTCCACGGCAGGTTTAGGTTGAGTTCCGGCCACACGAGTTGTGCGGCGATGAACACGCCTAGACCCATGCCAATGACCCCCCAGATCACCGTCATAATGGCGAACTGGCGGACCACCTTATAGTTATAAGCAGTCTGACTGATTGCTGTGCTCATGCTAGGGGTTCCACGGTTAATGGAGTTTTATGGGGCAAAAATCGGCGGCAAGTATGGAGAAAGCAGGTAGCCATTGCAACGCAACGTGCCGACGCGAATAGGGTTTCAGGGCCTTCCGCGAGCCGTTCGCAACGGCCTCGGAAACAGCTCTGGCAGCTTTTGCGCAACCAGTTTGCGCAGCGCTAAGAAAGGATCGCCTTAGAGTTGTGACGGATGGCGACTGAAAGGCAGCTTAGCCCAGTTCAAGGAAATTGCAGGGCTATTGGTCGGCAGGTGCGACACTGGGTCGCACACATATAAGGAGGGGCCGGCGACCGTGATTCGGTCGCCGGTAAAGCAGGGGGGTTACTTGTTTTCGCCCTGGCTCAGCTTGAGCACGTAGGCGGCCAGCAGGTGAGCCTTGTCGTTACCAAGGAAGTCACCCTGCGCCGGCATGTTGCCGCTGCGACCATAGCGAATGGTCTGCTGCAGTTGGGCGAAGCTGCTGCCATAGATAAAGGCGCTGGGCTGGGTCAGGTCCGGCGCGCCCATTACTGCCATGCCGGTGCCGGCAGGGGTATGGCAGGCGGAGCAGAGGGTGGCGAAGATCTGCTTGCCGGCGGCGACATCGGCCTGCGCATCTTCCGGAAGGTCGCGACCGCCCAGTTCGGTGAGGACGTAGGCAGCGACGTTACGCACACCATCTTCGCCGATCATCGGGCCTTGTGCAGGCATCACACCGACGCGGCCATGCATGATGGAGGTCTTGATGGTCTCCGGCTCGCCACCCCAGCGCCAGCTGTTGTCCGTCAGGTTGGGGAAGCCGTAGCTGCCCTTGGCGTCGGAGCCATGGCAGACCGAGCAGTTTGAGGCGAACAGGCGTCCGCCCATCTTCAGCGCGCGTTCGTCCTTGGCCACTTCCTCGATCGGCATGGCGGCGTATTTGGCGAAAATCGGGCCGTACAGCTCATCGGCACGGTCCATCTCGCGCTGCCACTGGTTGACCTGGGTCCAGCCATTCTCGTAGCCCGGCAGCAGGCCCTTGAAGTTGCCCAGGCCCGGGTAGAGCAGCAGGTAGCCAACAGAAAACACCAGGGTGCCGAGGAACAGCATGAACCACCACTTGGGCAGTGGATTGTCATATTCCTCGATGCCATCGAAGGCGTGGCCCATGGTCTGCTCGGTCGGGTTCTTGTGCACTTCGCTCTTGCGGGTGGCGAAGATCAGCCAGAACAGCGCGACCAGCGAACCGACGGTCAGCAGGGTGATGTACCAGCTCCAGAAGGTGGTCATGCTTGGGTCCTCGAAACGGCGGGCTTGGGCTCATCGGCGAACGGCAGGTTGGCCGCTTCGGCGAAGGCATCGCGGCGTTTGCCGCTGTAGGCCCAGAGGGTGACGGCGGTGAAGGCGATCAAAACCAGCGCAGTGCCTAGGCCGCGCAGGGTGCCGATATCGATAAGCTCGAACATGGCACTCACCTCTTGTTCTTCACGGCGGTGCCAAGCACCTGCAGGTAGGCGACCAGAGCATCCATCTCGCTCTTGCCCTTGACCGCGTCGCTGGCCCCGGCGATGTCTTCTTCGCTGTAGGGCACGCCGAGGGTGCGCAGGGCGCTCATCTTCTTGGCGGTGTCCTTGCCATCGAGGCTCTGCTCCACCAGCCAGGGGTAGGCGGGCATGATCGACTCCGGCACGACGTTGCGCGGGTTGTACAGGTGGGCGCGATGCCACTCGTCCGAGTAGCGGCCGCCGACGCGAGCCAGGTCCGGGCCGGTACGCTTGGAGCCCCACAGGAACGGGTGATCCCAGACGCTTTCACCAGCGACGGAGTAGTGGCCATAGCGTTCGGTTTCGGCGCGGAACGGTCTGATCATCTGCGAGTGGCAGCCGACGCAGCCTTCACGGATGTAGATGTCGCGACCTTCCAGTTGCAGCGCGGTGTAGGGCTTGAGGCCATCGACCGGTTCGTTGGTGACGTCCTGGAAGAACAGCGGGACGATCTGCGTCAGGCCGCCGATGCTGACCGCCAGGATCATCACCAGGGCCATCAGGCCGATGTTCTTCTCGAGAATCTCGTGTTTCATCAGTGGGCTCCTTCTACCGAGAACTGCGCAGCGGCTTCCATCTCGGTGGATTTCGCGCTGCGTACGGTCAGCCAGACGTTCCAGGCCATCAGCAGCATGCCGGCGAAGAAGATGGCGCCGCCGATCACCCGCACCACGAAGCCGACATGGCTGGCTTCCAGCGCTTCGACGAAGGAGTAGGTGAGGGTGCCGTCTTCGTTCACCGCGCGCCACATCAGGCCCTGAGTGATGCCGTTGACCCACATCGAGGCGATGTACAGCACGGTGCCGATGGTGGCCAGCCAGAAGTGGCTGTTGATCAGACCCAGGCTATGCATCTGCTCGCGGCCGAACACCTTGGGAATCAGGTGATACAGCGAGCCGATCGACACCATGGCGACCCAACCGAGGGCGCCGGCGTGCACATGGCCGATGGTCCAGTCGGTGTAGTGGGACAGGGCGTTGACGGTCTTGATGGCCATCATCGGGCCTTCGAAGGTGCTCATGCCGTAGAAGGCCAGGGACACCACCAGAAAGCGCAGGATCGGGTCGGTACGCAGTTTGTGCCAGGCACCGGAGAGGGTCATCATGCCGTTGATCATGCCGCCCCAGCTGGGTGCCAGGAGGATCAGCGACATCACCATGCCCAGGCTCTGCGCCCAGTCCGGCAGTGCGGTGTAATGCAAGTGGTGAGGGCCGGCCCAGATGTACACCGCGATCAGCGCCCAGAAGTGGACGATGGACAGGCGGTAGGAGTAGACCGGGCGACCGGCCTGCTTGGGCACGAAGTAATACATCATCCCCAGGAAACCAGCGGTGAGGAAGAAGCCCACGGCGTTGTGGCCGTACCACCACTGGATCATCGCATCGGTGGCGCCGGCATACAGCGAGTAGGACTTGGTCAGGGTGACCGGAATTTCCAGGTTGTTGACCACGTGCAGGATGGCCACGGTGAGGATGAACCCGCCGAAGAACCAGTTACCCACGTAGATGTGGCTGACCTTGCGCTGCATCACCGTACCGAAGAAGACGATGGCGTATGAGACCCAGACGATGGTGATCAGGATGTCGATCGGCCATTCCAGTTCGGCGTATTCCTTGGAGCTGGTCCAGCCCAGGGGCAGGGTGATGGCCGCGAGCAGGATCACCAGTTGCCAGCCCCAGAAGGTGAAGGCAGCCAACTTGGGCGCGAACAGCGTGGTCTGACTGGTGCGTTGCACCGCGTAGTAGCTGGTGGCGAACAGGGCGCAGCCACCGAAGGCGAAGATCACCGCATTGGTATGCAGCGGACGCAGACGGCCGAAGCTGGTCCACGGTAGGTTCAGGTTCAGTTCGGGCCAGGCCAGCTGGGCAGCGATGAATACGCCGAGTCCCATGCCGACGATGCCCCAAACCACCGTCATAATGGCGAACTGGCGTACCACCCTGTAGTTGTAGGCGCAGCGGGTTGTTATGTTCATGTCTGGGTTTCCATCCACGGTTATGGCAGAGCGGCCGATAACCGTGGTGGACGCAGGCATGAGCAAGCCACGGACACCACGGATATCGACGCGAGG
This sequence comes from Pseudomonas sp. ZH-FAD, assembly GCF_002803095.1. Classification (GTDB taxonomy): domain Bacteria; phylum Pseudomonadota; class Gammaproteobacteria; order Pseudomonadales; family Pseudomonadaceae; genus Aquipseudomonas. Next base: position 25,680 of record NZ_PGLR01000004.1, read on the forward strand.
CAAGCATGAGCAAAGGGCCATCTGGGTTTATTGACGCCGGTCAATGTGAGCAGGGACTACCCTGGTTGTGGGACGAACCGCCGCAGGCCGCGTGGGGTACCTTGATCCTCGCCCATGGCGCTGGTGCGCCAATGGACAGCCCGTTCATGCAGACCATGGCTCAGGGTCTGGCGGCCTGCGGCGTGCGCGTGGTGCGCTTCGAGTTCGCTTATATGGCGCAGCGGCGGGCGGACGGGCGCAAGCGCCCGCCCAATCCGCAGGCGCAACTGCTGCAGCAATGGCGCGAGGTATATGCCCAGGTACGCCAACGGGTCGCTGGGCCTGTGGCCATCGGTGGCAAGTCCATGGGCGGGCGCATGGCCAGTCTGCTGGCGGACGAGTTCGGCGCCTCAGCGCTCGTTTGTCTCGGCTATCCCTTCTATGCCGCCGGTAAGCCGGAAAAACCGCGAGTGGCCCATCTCGCCGAGCTGCGTACGCCGACGCTGATCATTCAGGGGGAGCGCGATGCATTGGGCAATAGGGAAACCGTTGCGGGTTACGAGCTTTCAGCGGCTATCGAGTTGCACTGGCTGCAGGCTGCCGATCATGACTTAAAGCCATTGAAGGCATCCGGCTTCAGCCATCAGCAGCATCTCCAGGCGGCAGTCGGGGTGATCGCGACTTATCTTGGTACGGGCCGAGGAGGAGCTTCGTCCGCTTGACCGCAGCGTCTCTTGATCCGGATTTCATCCGGGTTACGCACGTTCATTCCGACACTTGTTCGTCGTGTCGTCGCTGCAAAAGCGGTTGCGCTTGACCGGTCGGTCACGCAATGTGACAGCTAAGTGTCCGGGATCACTGCCGGGCGGGGGCTGCAGGCTTTTTGCCTTCACCGCGCACTGCGACGGCCAGTGAGTTTTGGCTGTGCCACGCAATGGGGCGGCGTCTCATGACAGAAACATTGCGTCGCACTATTTTGGTGCTTTTTGTTTGGGTGTTGTTGGTATCTGTTTGAAATTAAAGGATTAATTTCGCTGGCTCGGGCCTTGCAGAGGATGCTGCAAGTCCGGGTGACAAGGAGTACGGCATGGCCCGCACCTTTTATGACGAGATGTACGACGCGAGCGGCGCTGTCCGCCCGCACTACTGTGAATTTGCCCGCTGGTTGGCAGAAACGCCGGACGATCTGCTGGCCCAGCGCCGACGAGAAGCCGACCTTCTGTTCCACCGTGCCGGTATCACCTTCACCCTCTATGGGGATGATCAGGGCACTGAGCGCCTGATCCCCTTCGACATCATCCCCCGCTCCATCCCTGCCAGCGAATGGCGCGTCGTCGAACGCGGCTGTATCCAGCGCGTACAAGCGCTCAACCTGTTCCTCGCCGATCTTTACCATGACCAGCGCATCATCAAGGCGGGGATCATCCCGGCCGAGCAGGTGCTGGCCAACGAGGGCTACCAGATGGCCATGCAGGGCCTCGACCTGCACCGCGACATCTACGCGCACATCGCCGGGGTCGACCTGGTACGTGACGGCGACGGCAGCTACTACGTACTGGAAGACAACCTGCGCACCCCCAGCGGCGTGAGCTACATGCTCGAAGACCGCAAGATGATGATGCGCCTGTTCCCCGAGCTGTTCGCCGCTCAGCGCGTGGCGCCGGTGGACCACTACCCGAACCTGCTGCTCGATGCGTTGAAGAGTTCCAGCCCGCTGGACAACCCCACGGTGGTGGTGCTGACGCCGGGCCGCTTCAACAGCGCCTACTTCGAACACGCCTTCCTCGCCCGCGAGATGGGCGTGGAGCTGGTGGAAGGTGCCGACCTGTTCGTGCGTGACGACAAGGTTTACATGCGCACCACCGCTGGTGCGCGGCAGGTGGACGTGATCTATCGCCGCCTCGATGACGCCTTCCTCGATCCACTGGCTTTCAATCCCGATTCGATGCTCGGCGTCGCGGGGCTGCTGTCAGCCTATCGCTCACGCAACGTGGTGCTGGCCAACGCCATCGGCACCGGGGTGGCCGACGACAAGTCGGTCTACCCCTTCGTCGGCGACATGATCCGCTTCTATCTGGACGAGGAGCCGATCCTCAAGAACGTACCCACCTGGCAGTGTCGCAAGCCGGAGGAGCTGTCCCACGTGCTGGCCAACCTGTCCGAACTGGTGGTCAAGGAGACTCAAGGCTCGGGCGGCTACGGCATGCTGGTCGGCCCGGCGGCGAGCAAGGCCGAGATCGAGAACTTCCGCGCGCGGTTGATGGCCAAACCGGAGGCCTATATCGCCCAGCCGACGCTGTGCCTGTCCACCTGTCCGACCTTCGTCGAACGCGGCATCGCCCCGCGCCATATCGACCTGCGCCCGTTCGTCCTGACCGGTCGCGAAACCCGCCTGGTGCCTGGCGGCCTCACGCGCGTGGCACTGCGCGAAGGCTCGCTGGTGGTCAACTCGTCGCAAGGCGGTGGTACCAAGGACACCTGGGTGGTGGAGGACTGAGTATGCTTTCAAGAACTGCCTCCGATCTGTACTGGATGTCGCGCTACCTGGAGCGTGCCGAGAACCTGGCGCGCATGCTCGACGTCAGCTATTCGCTGTCACTGATGCCGCAGGACGGCCGTGGCGATGGCCTAGATGAGTTGGCTATGCCGCTGCTGATCACCGGTACCCTGGACGACTACCTGGAGCGCCACGGTCCGCTGCACGGCGAGCGCATGCTGCACTTCTTCGCTCTCGATGCGAGCAACCCCGGCAGCATCTATTGCTGCCTGCAAGCTGCGCGCAGCAACGCGCATGCGGTGCGCGGGCGGATCACCGCGGACATGTGGGAAAACATCAACGCCACCTGGCTGGAGATGCGCGGCATTGCCGAGCAGGGCCTGGGCCGCTACGGCATCAGCCGCTTCTGCGAGTGGGTCAAGGAGCGCTCGCACCTGTTCCGTGGTGCCACCTTCGGCACCATCATGCGTGGTGAGGCCTATCGCTTCATCCGCTTGGGCACCTTCATCGAGCGTGCCGACAACACCCTGCGCCTGCTCGATGCGCGCTACGAAATGCTTGGCGAGGAGATCGACGAGCTGGAGGAGCGCACTGCGCGCAGCTATTACCAATGGAGTGCGCTGCTGCGCGCGTTGTCCTCGTTCGAGGCCTTCGCCGAGAGCTACCGCGGCTCGCCACGCACGCGCAAGGTCGCCGAACTGCTGCTGCTACGTCCAGACGTGCCGCGCTCGCTGCGTGCCTGCATGGAAGAACTCAACCTGATGCTTTCCGGTCTACCCGGAGAGAACGGTCGCCCGGCACAGCGCCTGGCCGCCGAACTGGATGCGCGGCTGCGCTACACCAGTATCGATGAAGTGCTCGACGAAGGCCTGCACGCCTGGCTCACCGACTTCATCCTGCTGGTACGCCAGTTGGGCAACACCATCCATACGTCCTACCTGGAGGTCGCATGAGACTCTCGATCAGCCATGACACCACCTATCGTTACGATGATCAGGTACGCGCCAGCATCCAGTACCTGCGTCTGACCCCACACGACAGCGAGCGCCAGCAGGTGCTCAGCTGGCAGCTCGACTTGCCGCGCCCGGTGCATGCCCAGCTCGACCCCTACGGCAACATTCTGCATGTGCTGACCCTGGACGAGCCGCACGAGTCCATCGTCATCGGCGCCCGCGGCCAGGTGGAGATCGACGAAAGCTGCGAGGCCGAGCACGAGCGCCAGTCGGCGTTACCGTTCCTGCGTTTCACTCGCTTGACTCAGGCCGACGACGCCATCCGCGAATTCGCCGCGCAGCAGAGTAAGGCTCGCGCGGATCGCAACGGCCTGATCGACCTGATGCATGCGCTCAATGCTCATATCGCCTACCAGCCAGGCATTACCGAGGTGGACACCAGTGCCGCCGAGGCCTTCGCCGGTCGCCGTGGCGTCTGCCAGGATCACACTCATACTTTCCTCGCCTGCGCGCGCAGCCTCGGCGTGCCGGCGCGCTACGTGTCGGGTTATCTCTACACCGACGACGCCGAGCACCTGGCCAGCCATGCCTGGGCCGAAGCCTGGCTGGACGACGCCTGGTACAGCTTCGACGTGACCAACTGCCTGGCACGCCCGGAACGACATCTGAAGCTGGCAGTCGGCCTGGACTACCTCGATGCCTGCCCGGTGCGTGGCATGCGCCGAGGCGGCGGTTGCGAGCAGATGCACGCACAGGTGCAGGTTGCGCCGTTGTTGCAGGTGCGCCAGCAGTAATTGCTATAGCGGCGCGGGCGGATCTTGTGGCGCGGCGTGCGTCGGCTCACTCAGCTGTCGGGCGATCTTGCGGAAGATGGACGCGTAGAGCGCCGAATACCGCAGCTCCTGGGCCAGCCCCCAGAGCTGGTAAAGGAGGATCGATAGGGCGCCAATGGCGACGGCATGCAGTTGCTCTGTTACCACTCCATAGGCGATGAAGGCGATGCCCGGCGCGATCCAGGGCAGGTGCCCGAGTATGAGTTCGACCTGGCTGTCGCTGCCGCTGGCGACCGCCAGGATCAGGGCGCGTTCTTCGTCCGTGAATTCAGGTCTTTCCATTCTTACTTGTGCTCCAGTGGTTGGCGTGTTCGTAGAAGCCGGCGCGATAAGGACTGCCGACGCAGAAGCGATGACCGCTTGGTGCCTGCATCACCACCCAGGCGTCCTTGCGGGTTACGACCGTGGCACCGAGGCGTTCCAGGCGCGTGACTTCATCGGTGATCGAATCGGTATCGATGTCCAGATGGGCGCGGGCCTCGTGCTGCACGCGCTGGATGATCACCTGTACCTCTTCCGGCGGGGTCTGTAGCTGAATGAACGGGCTGTCGCCGTCGATTTTCTCCGGCAGCGGATAGCCCAGCGCCTGGCTCCAGAATCGGGCCTCGGCCAGCAGGTCGCCTGTATTGCAGTCGATGACGATATTGCCCAATCTGCTGCGATGCATGCAGTTGTCCTAGCGTGTGGTCTTGCGTTGCGCCATATGCTGCAGATAGCCGATCAGTTGCTCCAGTTCCATGGCGTTGAGCGCCTGCTCGCTAAATCCCGGCATGCGCCCCTGCGGCCAGCGTCGCAGGCTTTGTGGGTCACGGATGTACTGGCGCAGGAAATCGCCGGTGAAGTATTCGGTCGGGTTGTACGGAATGTTCAGGTCCGGGCCGAACTCTGCGTCGCCAGCGCCATTGAGTCGGTGGCAGGCCATGCAGTTCTTCTGATACGCGGCGAAGCCGGCACGGATTTCGGCGCTGGCATCCACTGCCGGCAGCAAGGCAGGGAAGCGTTGTTCAACCGTGGCGAGCTGGCGAATCCGGGCGACCTGGAAGGGCCACTGCTCCGGGCCGATCTGGCTGGCGGCCGGATCGGTCCAGACCAGATAGAAGGGACCGGCGCTGGGCTTATCCTTGGCCAACGGTGGCCAGGGGTGTTGCGGATCCTCGATGGCCAGCCACGCCTTGGCACCCTCGCGCGCCAGCAGGGTGGCGGCCGGCAGTTCGGCAGCAAAGCCGTCGAGGGCCACGGCCTGTAGGTGGTCGCCAGCGGTTACGCCGTCCAGCAGGGCGCTTATGGGCACCGCTCGGTAACGCATGGGCCGCTTGTAACTCACGTCTTCGTCTATCTCGATATCACGTGCTTGCGGATGGCCGAGCAACTCACTGCTGCTCCAGCTGCGTTGTCCGCCGCTCAGATGTATCTCAAGCTGCGCCGCCTGCGCTGTGCCGCCCAGAACCAACAGTGCAAGTAGCAGAGCCCTCACTCCTCGGCCTCCAGCAGAGGTAGCAGATCGTCATAAGCGCCGGCATTGATCACCTGGCGGTAACCCAGGTTCTCCAGGCTTTGCTTGGCCAGTCCCGAGCGGCGACCGCTGCGGCAATAGAGCACCAGAGGTCGGTCCTTGTCCGGTGCGATGCTGGCGATCTGCGCAGCGATCTCTTCGTGACCGATGCGAATGGCGCCAGGCAGGGCGCCAGCGGAAAATTCTTCGCTGCTGCGTACGTCGATCAGCAGGCTGTCGGCCCGTTGCAGGGTGGCCAGAGCGGCAGCTTGATCGACTTCTTCAGCCTGGGCGCCAAGAAAGGTGAGCAGGCCGCTCAACAAGATGAGAAAACGCATGTCCGGCTCCAGGGCAAGGGGCTTTTGCCTATCTTTGCCCGAAGTCAGCACTCCGTCCACAAGCAAGCGCCCGCCCTGCACTGAGCGCACCACGGCGTCGGCGCAGCAGCGGGGAAGTATAAAGTCAGCTGACCAGACGGGTCAGATTGGGAAGGATCAGGATGATTGCCGTGGCGAAAAGTATTACGCCAGCCTGGCGATATTTCGGCTGTTTGAACATGGCTGCATGCCTTTTGTTGTTATGGGGGTGGCACCGGGAGCCTGCATCACCATGCGGCAGGCTGCTGCGTCACACCTGGGCGTTGCTTTGATTGCCCGCCCCGGCATGACCCGGCGACGGTTCCCTGCACCCGTTTTTCTATGCGGGCGTAGAAGTAACTCTAGGGCTGGCGTCACAGTTTCCTTAGATGGTTTGGTTGCTAACGAAGTGCTGTTAGGAAGCTGGGGCTATGTGCGACATCCTCCAGAACAATGCAGGCCTTGAAGCAGACAGCTTGCTCGCCCTTGCAGCTGTCAGTTCGAGCAAACGACCATTCGTCTGAGCTCAGCGGTCAATGGTGCTGAGCGCTTAGGTCATTGAGCGCTGATGTGCCAGCGCTATGGTAGTCAGGCTCAATAAGAACAGGCGCGGCCGGTCTGTGATGTTCCGCCAGCGCCGTATCAGTCTCCGAGGACGCCATGACCGAAGCATATATTTTCGATGCGCTGCGCACACCGCGTGGCAAGGGCAAGAAGGACGGCGCGCTGTACAGCGTCAAGCCGGTTCAGCTGATTGCCGGCCTGCTCAATGCCCTGCAAACGCGCAACGATCTGGATACCAGCCAGGTCGACGACATCGTGCTGGGCTGCGTGACGCCCGTGGGCGACCAGGGCGCCGATATCGCCAAGACCGCAGCCATGGTCGCGGACTGGGACGTCAGCGTCGCCGGCGTGCAGCTCAACCGCTTCTGCGCCTCGGGGCTTGAGGCGGTGAACATGGGCGCGATGAAGGTACGCTCCGGCTTCGAGGACCTGGTGGTGGTCGGTGGCGTGGAGTCCATGTCGCGCGTGCCCATGGGCTCGGACGGCGGCGCCTGGGTGATGGACCCGGAAACCAACATCCACACCAATTTCGTACCGCAGGGTATCGGTGCCGACCTGATCGCCACCCTGGAGGGTTTCAGCCGCGCCGATGTCGATGCCTTCGCCCTGCGCTCGCAGCAGAAGGCGGCGCGCGCCAGCGCCGATGGCTCGTTCGCCAGGTCGCTGGTGCCGGTGATCGACCAGAACGGCATCGTGCTGCTCGACCATGACGAATTCATCCGTGGCGATTCGACTCTGGAAGGCCTCGGCAAGCTCAAGCCGAGCTTCGAGATGATGGGGCAGATGGGCTTCGATGCCACCGCGCTGCGCGTCTACAGCCATGTCGAGCGCATCGACCACGTGCACACGCCGGGCAACAGCTCCGGCATCGTCGACGGCGCGGCGCTGATGCTGATCGGCTCGGCCGCCAAGGGCAAGGAACTGGGCCTGAAGCCGCGCGCGCGCATCGTCGCCACGGCGGTGACCAGCACCGACCCGACCATCATGCTCACCGGCCCGGCGCCGGCCACGCGCAAGGCGCTGGCCAAGGCGGGACTCTCCATCGACGACATCGACCTGTTCGAGGTCAACGAGGCGTTCGCCTCGGTGGTGATGAAGTTCATGAAGGACATGGGCGTGAGCGAGGACAAGGTCAACGTCAACGGCGGTTCCATCGCCATGGGCCACCCGCTGGGCGCCACCGGCTGCGCAATCCTCGGCACACTGCTCGATGAACTGGAGAAGCGCCAGTTGCGCTACGGCCTTGCCACCCTCTGCGTGGGCGGCGGCATGGGCATCGCCACCATCATCGAACGAATCTGATCGGTAGGGCGGGCGCAACCCGCCATTCGTGTGCAGGCGGGTTGCACCCGCCCTACGCAGCTCCCACAGCTTTGGGAAGAGAATACAAAAATGACTGACGCCATCCGTTACGAAAAAGGCCAGGACAATATCGTCGTCCTGACCATGGACATGCCCGGCCAGAGCGCCAATACCATGAACGCGCTCTACCGCGAGGCCATGGGCCAGATTGTCGACCGCCTGGAGGCCGAAAAGGACTCGATCGCCGGGGTGATCGTCACCTCGGCGAAGAAGACCTTCTTCGCCGGCGGCGACCTCAATGAACTGATCAAGGTAACCCAGGCCGAGGCCCAGGGCTTCTACGAGATGATTCTGAGGATCAAGGGCCAGCTGCGCCGCCTGGAAACTCTCGGCAAGCCGGTGGTTGCCGCCATCAACGGCGCAGCGCTGGGCGGCGGCTGGGAAATCGCTTTGGCCTGCCACCACCGCATCGCGCTGAACGAGAGCCACGTCCAGCTCGGCTTGCCGGAGGTCACCCTCGGCCTGCTGCCAGGGGGGGGCGGAGTGGTGCGCATGGTGCGCCTGCTTGGCCTGGAAAAGGCCCTGCCGTACCTGGCCGAGGGTAAGAAGGTACGCCCGGACGCTGCGCTCAAGGCCGGCCTGATCCACGATCTGGCCGGCGACCGTGAGGAGATGCTGGCCAAAGCGCGTGCCTGGATCGCCGCCAACCCGGCCGCCAAGCAGCCGTGGGACGTGCAGGGCTACAAGATCCCAGGCGGCACGCCCAGCTCGCCGAATGTGGCGCAGATGCTGGCCATCGCCCCAAGCGTGCTGCGCGACAAGACCAAGGGCTGCTTCCCGGCGCCAGAGAAGATCATGTGCGCGGCCGTAGAGGGCGCGCAGGTCGACTTCGATACCGCGCAGATCATCGAGGCGCGCTACTTCACCGAGCTGACCTGCGGTCAGGTGGCGAAGAACATGATCGGCACCTTCTGGTTCCAACTGAACGAGATCAATGCCGGCGGCTCGCGCCCGCAGGGCTACCCGAAAACTCAGACCAAGAAGGTTGGCGTGCTCGGCGCCGGCATGATGGGTGCCGGCATCGCCTACGTGTCGGCGGCGGCCGGCATCGAGGTGGTGCTCAAGGATGTGTCCCTCGAAGCGGCGGAGAAGGGCAAGGGCTACTCGGCCAAGCTGCTGGACAAGAAGGTCAGCAAGGGCCATATGAGCGCCGAGCAGCGCGAAGCCTTCCTCGCGCTGATCAAGGCCACCGACAACGAGGCGGATTTCGCCGGTTGCGACCTGATCATCGAAGCTGTGTTTGAGGATCGCGCGCTCAAGGGCAAGGTCACTGCTGCCGCCGAGGCCGCGGCGCTGAGCGACGCGGTGATCGCCTCCAACACCTCGACACTGCCGATCTCCGGTTTGGCCACTGCCGTGGCCAAACCGGAGAAGTTCATTGGCCTGCACTTCTTCAGCCCGGTGGACAAGATGCCGCTGGTGGAGATCATCCGCGGCGAGAAGACCAGCGACGAGACGCTGGCGCGTGGCTTCGACTACGTCATGCAGATCAAGAAGACGCCCATCGTGGTCAACGACAGCCGCGGCTTCTTCACCTCGCGCGTGTTCGGCACCTTTACCAACGAAGGCCTGGCCATGCTTGGCGAAGGCGTCAACGCGGCGATGATCGAGAACGAGGCGCGCAAGGCCGGCATGCCGGTTGGCCCGCTGGCGATCAGCGACGAAGTGTCCATGAGCCTGATGAACCATATCCGCCAGCAGACCATCAAGGACCTGGCCGCCGAGGGCAAATCCATCCCCGAGCATCCGGCTTTCGCCGTCATCGACCTGATGCTCAATGAGTACAAGCGTCCGGGCAAGGCGGCGGGCATGGGCTTCTACGACTACCCGGCGGCCGGCGCTCCGGGCGGTGGCAAGAAGCACCTGTGGCCGGAGCTCAAGGCACGCTTCGAGAAAGCCGATGCGCAGATCTCGCAGGAGGACGTGCGCGACCGCATCCTGTTCATCCAGGCCATCGAAACGGTGCGCTGCGTGGAAGAGGGCGTGCTGAGGTCGGTGGCCGACGCCAATATCGGCTCGATCTTCGGTATCGGCTTCGCCGCCTGGACCGGTGGCGCCCTGCAGTTCATCAACCAGTATGGGGTGAAGGACTTCGTCGCCCGTGCGCAGTACCTTGCCGAGCAGTACGGCGAACGTTTCCTGCCACCGGCGCTGTTGCTGGAGAAGGCGGCCAAGGGCGAAACCTTCTGAGGTGAAAAGTCAGGCGGGCTACGTAGGGTGCGCCATGTGCGCCGAGCGTGCGCCTGCCACACAAGCAGAAACGGCCCGCAAGGGCCGTTTCCATTTTGCTCAGTCTTCCAACTGATCGCGGATCACCTGGCCGCTCTTGCCGTCGATGCGAAACTCGTAGAGCCGGCCATCCTGTTTCAAGCCTTCGCCTTCCCAGTAGCCATCATTGTCGGCTTCGATCTTGTGCAGTTCGGTATAACCGGCTGCACGGGCTTTGCTCAGGGCGTCCTCGATGCTGATCCAGTCGCTGCCGGGGCGATCCGCCATGGCGTTGCCGGCCAGTAACAGGCCGCCTGCAAACAGGGTGATGAGGTTGCGTATCTGCATGAGCCAGTTCCTCGTTCCGTTGAAGATGCCCGAGGAGTCTAGACCATCGCGACTTCACGCCGCCTGGCACCAGCCCTGGCGAATGCACACGGCCTCGTGGATCGCCAGCATCTCGCTGTGACGAGTCGGCATGCGCAGGGTCAGCATGCTGCCGTCATCGAGCTGTAGGGCGGCTTCGGTCTCGAACTGCAGGCCGCCGTCTTCCAGGTGGACATAGGTGACGCCGTAGGCGTCATGGCTGAGTTGGCTGTGCATGGCTGCTCTCCTGCGCTTGTATCAGCTCGGACGAACGTCGCGGGCTGCGGGGGCAACCTGCTCGGTACGGGCCGGGGCGGCGGTCTGGAAGGCGGATGCAGCGGCAAAGCTGGCGAGTGCGGCGTAGATGCTCATGATTGATTTCCTTCTGTACAAGTGGGCAGGGCCCGATGACGAAATCATCCGGCAGGCGCAGCCGCTTCAGAAGTGAAAGGTATTTATGATAACTATCGAGCGTGCTGATAAGACGCTACGCGGTGGCCTTTGGCGGGAAAACCACTGTTTGCGTGGTGAGCGGTTATATGAGGGTTAAGTCATTGCAGGGGGGTGAACATCCCTGTTCATGTTTTTATCTCAGCGAGTGGCCAGAGCGTAGTTGCTCTGCATCCAACTATGATGATGCCTTTCGCTGCGGTTCATCGACCAGTTGGTGAGTGCCAGCATAGCCACGGTGCCGCCGATAATCATAAGGGGATAGGCTACCGTTAGTTCGGCCAGTGAATACTTCCAGGCCAGCGGCCGGCCAACGCCGAGAAGGGCCGCGTAGAACCAGGAAACACCAGACAGTGCGCCAGAAAAAATGGCCAGGTGACGCATGTTCGTTGACAGCTTGAGCAAAGACCCGGTTTTTTGCAGCGCTGGCAGTATCGAGTTGTGCAAGACCATGCCATTGAGGGTCAATAGCACGACAATACTGATTTTGGCTTGCAGTTTGGGGTTCATGAAGTACTGCATGCCGGCGCTGGACGCGTCTAGCGCAATGATGGCGATGCCACTGATCCATAGGGCGATAAGTGAGATGCCGACCACGCTTTTCAGATGTGCCAGATGTTCGCGACACTGTTTGGCGCCTTCACCTTTAAGCAGCTGCTTAACCATGGCGAGATCGCTGGTTAGTATCAAGCCAATGGCAACGCAACAGGCGATGAGGTGTATATAAATGATCCCTAGACGTAATAGTTCCATTGCTTCTTTGTTTTGGATTGCGGAAATTAGAAGGGTGTAAAGGTCCATGTAGATACCTCGGACTCTGCAAAAAATAAATAAAAATAGCCATGCGTCAGAGCATATTTAATTGGCACTGACTTTGTTTTTTGTGTGGTTACTGATCGCTAATCACTTTCTGGTAATTATGAACTGCAGAAAACCTCGTTTATCTGGGCAATAGCAAACCACCGACGCAATCTCTTGCAGTCAAGGAATCTTCCAGATTCGGGGGGCGATGGACAGGGGTCGTGCTCGAGCCGGGGAGGGCCCACGACTATGAGAGCAATGGTAAGCGCTGTAGTTCATTTTTTGATCAGCCGTTCGTCGTTCATGGGGCCTTGGGCTGTGACCTGTTGAGCATTTTTTAATCAATCCGGTCGCTCGGTGGGGCCTGACGTCTTGGCTCGCTCATGCGCTAACGGCGCCTGACGGGGCGCGTTCGGCAGGTTGTCAAATTTTATTGACGAGAGCCTGGCTCCTCTCGGAGCCTGGTATGCGGCACTTCTGTCGGTGTCCAGGGTGATGGCGCTATTTCATTGGGCTGCATGATGTGTTAAGAAAAACGCACAAATCACCCGCCCGCGTGTTCACCACAGGAAACCTCATGTCACTGCGTATCTGCATCCTGGAAACTGACATCCTCCGCCCCGAACTGGTCGACCAGTACCAGGGCTATGGCCACATGTTCGAGCAGCTGTTCGCTCAACAGCCGGTCACGGCAGAGTTCAGTGTCTATAACGTGGTGGAAGGGCATTACCCGCCCGATAGCGAGAAATTCGATGCCTATCTGGTGACTGGCAGCAAGGCGGATTCTTTCGGCAGCGATCCCTGGATTCAGACCCTCAAGGAGTATCTGCTCGAGCGCTACAAGCGCGGCGACAAGCTGCTGGGCATCTGTTTTGGTCATCAACTGCTGGCGCTGCTGCTTGGCGGCAAGGCCGAGCGTGCCGAACAGGGTTGGGGAGTTGGCGTGCACAGTTATCGCCTGGCGGGCAAGCCCGAGTGGATGACCCCGGCTCTGGACGAACTGCAACTGTTGATCAGCCACCAGGATCAGGTCACCCGCCTGCCGGAGAAGGCCACGCTGCTGGCTTCCAGTGACTTCTGCCCGATTGGCGCCTACCACATCGAGGATCAGGTGCTGTGCTTCCAGGGGCATCCAGAGTTCGTTCACGACTACTCGCGGGCATTGCTCGATCTGCGCCAGCAGCATCTCGGTGAGCAGGTCTATCAGCAGGGCGTGGACAGCCTCAAGCATTCGCAACAGGGCAGTGCAGTGGCTGAGTGGATGATGCGCTTTGTCGCTCAAGGCAAGGAGAGCAAGGCCTGAGCCTGATTCGGTCCATGAAAAAGCCCGGTTTTCCGGGCTTTTTCATGCCTGCTGGGTGAGCACGAAGTAAGGCGAGAGCTTTTCGCTTCTGCTTGGCGGTGGGCTGCTACGTTGCCGCTTGAGACTCTCGGCCAAGTCCAGGTGATGAGCGAGTTTATGGCAGCATTCGATATTGCGTGCCACGGCACCGGCCGAGCTTTTGCCAATACCGCCGAGTGCGAGCAGGGTGGTCAGCAGGGACAGACTGGCGAGCATCAGCAGGCGAGTGCGTTGGGTTCTGATCATGGCCGTTCCCTCATCCCTGCGAGAGCGCGCCGAGCAGGGCGGGCAAATAAGTGATCAGGCTTTGCAGTGGGCCTGATTGTTCAAAGGTTGGAGTGCTTGGCTGCAAGGTGGCGTAACTCACGACCAGCACCGTCGAGGTGCTGATCAGGTACAGGCCGATGGCAGCGAAGGCGCCGTTGCGGGCAGCTTGAGAGAGGCGGGACATGTTCTGTGCTCCAGGTCAGGAGTGGGGGGTGAGCACAGAATCGTCTAAGTCATTTCGATTGAATAATGGATGCTCTGCAGAGTAACTATCGATGGATTTGATAGCAGGCGCGAGTTGCCTGCTCGCTCCGGCACCCCGCGTCACGCTTCACGCAGATGCCAGCTCCTTGTCCATGCTGCTGATGCATTCGCTCATGGCCTGCTGACAACGCTCCATCAGCGCGGGCATGTCGTCCAGGCTCAGGCCGGCAGCAGGAATTGCCGGCAGCGAGCGAATCAGGATGCGGCCGCTGTTCCAGCGATTCAGGCGCATGGCTTTGCTGTAGTTGCTCACGCACACCGGGATGATCGGAACACCTGCCGTGATCGCCATCTGAAACGCGCCTTTCTTGAACGGCAGCAGGCCTCGGCCAAGATTGCGCGTACCTTCCGGGAAGACCCAGATCGAAGTGTCGCGATTGCGCAGGGTTTCGGTGGTGGTCAGCATTGCGCGTTTGGCGGCCACGGCATTGCTGCGATCGATCAGCACATTACCGGCTAGCCAGTAGAGCTGACCGAAGAATGGCACCCACTTGAGGCTCTTCTTGCCGATGCTCACGGTGCGCTCCGGTACCACACGGCCAAGCACATAGAGATCGAAGTTGGACTGGTGGTTGGCGATGATCACGCAGGAGCGCTGGTGTTCCAGCAGTGGGCGTACGTCAGTCTTCAACTTCAGGCGCAGCAGGCATAGGGCGGGCAGCGAATAAAGACGTGCGCAGAGGCGGCTGTTGTCGGGGTTGAACGGGCGGCACAGGCCGAGCAGCAGACCCAGCAGGCCGGCCAGGATGAAATGCACGCCCATCAGCAGCATGCGCAAGACGAAGAGCATTGGGGAGAACCGTCTGGGAAGGGGCGCGCAGTGTACGGGCGTTCACTCTGCCGGGCAATTGCTCGAAACTACCGCTTGGCGTGCGTAACGTCATGAATTGTCGCAGAACTTGTCGGTTTCCACGCCCATGCAGAAAGGGCGCCTCACGGCGCCCTTCAACATCTACTGGCTCTCGACCTTGGCCGGTTTACCCGGCAGTAGGCCGTCGGCGCGGAACATCGCCTTGATGCCGCGCAGCGCCTGACGGCTGCGGTCCTGGTTCTCGATCAGGGCGAAGCGCACATGGTCGTCGCCATAGTCGCCAAAACCCAGGCCGGGCGAGACGCAGACCTTGGCTTCTGCCAGCAGCTTCTTGGCGAACTCCAGCGAGCCCAGGTGGGCATAGGCCTCGGGAATCTTGGCCCAGATGTACATGGAGGCCTTGGGCTTTTCCACCATCCAGCCGATCTCGTGCAGACCCTTGACCAACAGGTTGCGGCGCTGGCGGTACTGCTCGGCGATATCGCGCACGCATTGCTGATCGCCTTCCAGTGCGGCGATGGCCGCCACCTGCAGCGGCGTGAAGGTGCCGTAGTCGTGGTAGCTCTTGATCCGCGCCAGGGCGCTGACCAGTTCCGGGTTGCCGACCATGAAGCCGATACGCCAGCCGGCCATGTTGTAGCTCTTGGACAGGGTGAAGAACTCCACGGCGATGTCCTTGGCGCCCGGCACCTGCATGATCGATGGCGCTTTCCAGCCGTCGTAGACGATGTCGGCGTAGGCCAGGTCGTGAATCACCAGTACGTCGTACTGCTTGGCCAGGGTCACCACACGCTCGAAGAAGTCCAGCTCCACGCACTGCGCGGTGGGGTTGGAGGGGAAGCCGAGAATCATCATCTTCGGCTTGGGAATCGATTCGCGAATGGCGCGTTCCAGCTCGGCGAAGAAATCCACGCCCGGCACCAGCGGCACGGAACGCACCTGGGCGCCGGCAATCACCGCGCCGTAGATGTGGATCGGGTAACTGGGGTTGGGTACCAGCACCGTGTCGCCATGGTCCAGGGTGGCGAGCATCAGGTGCGCCAGGCCTTCCTTGGAGCCGATGGTTACGATGGCTTCGCTTTCCGGGTCGATCTCCACGTCGTAGCGATCCTTGTACCAGCGCGAGATGGCGCGACGCAGGCGGGGAATACCGCGGGAGGTGGAGTAGCCGTGGGTATCTTCACGCTGGGCGACCTGCACGAGCTTCTCAACGATGTGCGGCGGGGTCGCACCGTCGGGGTTGCCCATGGAGAAGTCGATGATGTCTTCACCGCGACGGCGCGCAGCCATCTTCAGTTCGGCGGTGATGTTGAAGACGTAAGGGGGGAGACGATCGATGCGCGCAAAGCGGCGCTTGGCGTTATCAGCCATGATTTCCTCGAAGTACGTAAGCGCCCGGAACCGTCCGAGCGACGTTGGCCGCATCTGGCGGCCTGGCGAGAAGATAAGCGCAGCGGAGGATTCTGTCGAGCGTTGGCTGAGCCCCAGGCAGGGGCTCAGCCTTCGTCAATCGAGGCAGGTTTCAGGGATTGACGACGATGGAGAACTTCTTGGAAACGGTGTTGCCGTTGGCGTCGCGAATCTGCGCGGTGAAGTCATCGGGAATCGACGTGGCATTCTGCGGTTCGCCACTGAGTACGCCGTCACTGCCCAGGGTCAGGCCGGCCGGCGGGAAGCCGCTGACCAGGCGCCAGGTCGCGCCGCCCACGCCGCCGCGCGATTGCAGCTGCACGGAGTAGGGGGTGCCAACCGATGCCGGCGGCAGTGCGGAGAGCTGGGTGATGTGCAGCCCTGCAGCGGGGTGGCTGGTGGCCAGTCGATAGAACTTGACCAGCGCGCCATCTTCGCTGTTGTCGCTGCGGCTGTTGAGGAAGGCGCCTGCCTTGAAGTAGAAGGTGCGGCTGTCCCAGGCGGGGTTCAGCGGAACCTGGAGGACCGGCGAACCATTGATCGTGACGGCGACCTCGGCCACACCGTCGCGGTTGCGCGCCATACCCAGGCGGTAGACGAATGCCTGGCCCAGCTGAATACCTTCTGCCACGGTGTAGCGTTTGGCCTCCTCGGTGTCCACCGGGCTTTCCTTGATCCTGGCGATGATTCGACCGGTCTGAGCGTCCATGTCGTACTGGTAGTACAGGGTGGCCAGCGGAATGGCTTCATAGGCGTGGATCTGGCCAACGGTTACCAGGCCGTTGCTCACCGGCGCCTGCAGAACGCGCAGGCGGGCGTCCAGGTGTGCGCGGCCTTGGTTGTCCCAGTTCACTGCGTTCGAGCTGGGATCGATCATCTGTCGTAGTTCGGCGCGGGCGTAGTCGGCGCGAGCTGAAAGTGCGCCGTTGGAGGGCGCCCAGAAGGTCATGGCGCCGTCGGTATCGGTGCGGAAATAGGGCGATGTGTAGCCCTGCGGACCGCTGAGCTGGTCGGGATACAGGGTCTGAGCGCGACCCTGGGTGCCTCCTTCCTCGTCCACCGGCAAGGTCAGTGACCAGTTCTCCAGGGCGAAATTGCCACCGGGAGCCAGCTCCGGGCGCAGTTCGGCTTGACTGGTGAAACTCAGCAGGGAACCTGTCACTGCAGCTCCAATTGCGGTGGCGTAACTACGCTTGCTAGACGTTGCAACAAGATTGTTGTTCATCGTTGTTTTTCCTGAAGTCATGCTCTAGATGACGGATCTTCCGTGGCATCAGCGATGCGGGTTGGACCTGTCCATTGATAAGGTTCGACGGGGTGTCGATAGCTCCCTGATTCCCCCGTTGAACCCCAAACATGACCCGTGGCTGCATGACTGAGTTCAGCTTCGTTCTAGCCCTTCATTTCGCTTTCTGACGAGCGGTTGCCTCTGTAATGGCTTCATGGCATCAAATTTGCCAAATGCTCAACCACCCAGCATGTCATGCATCGCAATGATCTGTTCGGCCACCTGAATCAGCTTCTGCTGGCGACTCATGGCCTGCCGGCGCATCAGCGTATAGGCCTCTTCCTCGTTGCAACTCTTCATCTTCATCAGCAGGCCCTTGGCCAGCTCGACGCGCTTGCGCTCGGCCAGCTGGGCATCGCGTGCCTGGAGCTGGGCACGCAATGCCTGATCGCTCTCGAAGCGGGCCATGGCCACGTCGAGGATGGGTTGCAGGCGCTGGGCATGGATGCCTTCGACGATGTAGGCGCTGACGCCACTCTGGATCGCCTGGCGCATCACGCTGGGGTCGTGTTCGTCGGTGAACATGACGATCGGACGCGGTTGGTCACGGCTGACCAGTACCACCTGTTCCATCACGTCGCGGCCAGGGGACTCGGTGTCAATCAGGATGACGTCGGGGCGCACGGCCTCGACCCGCTCCGGCAGGTCGATGGTCAGCCCGGATTCGTCGATGACCTCGAAGCCGGCCTCGATCAGCGCGCACTTGAGGCGGCCGACCTTCTTCGGGGTGTCGTTGATCAGAAGAATACGCAGCATCGATCACTCTCCCGGCGGTTACAGGGCGACAGCCGGGCTGTCGGCCAGGGCGTGGAGGCGGAAGCTGCGGGCATAGGCTGCGGGGTCGCTGCCGTCCCAGCAGGTGCCGTCCTGCAGGATGGAGCTGCGCATCTCGCCCGGCACGGCAATTCCCAGCGCCGTAGCGGCCTCGCGGTACAGGGCCAGCTGCTGAACTTCGCGGGCCACGCCCAGGTAGTCGGGGTCGTTGCGTAGCAGGCCCCAACGGCGGAATTGGGTCATGAACCACATGGCATCGGACAGGTAGGGCTGGTTGACCAGGCCGCCGGCATGAAAGCGCAACGGATGCTCGTCCTGCCAGGCGTGGCCGAGGCCGTCCTGATAATGGCCGAGAAAGCGTGGGGTGATTGCCGAGACGGGCGCGTTGACGTATTCGCTGCCGCTGAGCAGCAGGGCGGTGCTGCGCTTGTTTTCCTCGTTGTCATCGATGAAGCGTGCGGCGTCGAGCACCGCCATGATCAGCGCGCGGGCGGTATTGGGGTGCTGTTCGGCGAAGGCGCGGGTGCAGCCAAGGACCTTTTCTGGGTGATCCGGCCAGATTGCCTGGATGGTGGTGACGGTACAGCCGAGTTGTTCATCGACGGCCTTGGCGGTCCAGGGTTCGCCGACGCAGAAGCCGTCGATGCGCTTGGCCTCCAGGTGTTCGATCATCTGCGGCGGTGGCACCACGACGCTGTCGACATCGCGCAGCGGATGGATGCCCTGGCTGGCCAGCCAGTAGTAAAGCCACATGGCATGGGTGCCGGTGGGAAAGGTCTGAGCGAAGGTTAGTCGCGCTTTATTTTGGTGCGCATGCTGGTGCAGTGCTTCACCGCTGGTCACGCCGGCGCTTTGCAGCGTGTGCGACAGGTTGATGCTCTGGCCGTTCTGGTTCAGCCCCATGAGCACCGCCATGTCGGTTGCCGCGGCGCCACCGAGGCCGAGCTGCACGCCGTAGATCAAACCGTACAGGCTGTGGGCGGCGTCCAGCTCGCCGCTTAGCAGGCGGTCGCGCAGGCCGGCCCAGGAGGCCTGGCGCTGCAGTTTGAGGCTCAGGCCGTATTTTTCGGCAAAGCCCTGGGTGGCCGCGACTATTACCGAGGCGGAATCGCTCAGGGCCATGAAACCGATGTTCAGCACGCTCTTTTCCGGTGCATCGCTGCCGCCGACCCAGGCCAGGGCGTCGCCGCGAGGGATATGCTGTTCGCTCATGTCACTTCCTTCATTCACGCATTGGGTTCCGAGCTGCCGGCTGAGGTTTGCAGGGCTGTGCGGGTGGCCCACAAAAAAGGCGTCGTACCGATCACCGCCGTAAAGGGCCGAGTTCGGATACGACGCCGTTGTCGTTCGGGCCTTGTCCGTCGCCGGAGAGGCTCACTGCATGTAGAGAAAGCAAGGCATATGCCAGTGCGCGGAGCATGCGCTGTTGGATGAGGCGTTCAGCGCTCCAGCATCTGCTTCACGCTGCTTTGTGGTATCTGCTGCTTGCGGCCCTCACTATCGGTGAATTCGAGCATGCCGGTGTTCTTGTCCAGTTCCGGCTTGCCGTCGCTGGTGAGCATCTGGCCATCGGTGGTGGTGATGATGTACTCGCTGCTGCAACCGGCCAGGCCGAACAGGCACAGGACGGCGATGATCCATGGCTTCATGACGTGCTCCTGAATGATGATCTGGGGGCTCCCATTTCAGAAGGTAGACGGTGGCGCACTGGCTGCAAGCCGGGTGCGGCAAAAGGCCCATGTGTGCGTGCATAAAAAAGCCCCGCACTAGGCGGGGCTTTTTCTACAACGCTTTGATCAGGCCTGAACGACCGGGATCTTGGCGTTCGCCGCCGCTTCGCGGAAGTCGGCGATCTGGTCGAAGCTCAGGTAGCGGTAGATGTCGCCAGCCATGCTGTCGATATCCTTGGCGTAAACCATGTACTCCTCGACGGTCGGCAGCTTGCCGAGAATCGAAGCGACCGCTGCCAGTTCGGCAGAGGCCAGGTACACGTTGGCGCCATCGCCCAGACGGTTCGGGAAGTTACGGGTGGAGGTCGATACCACGGTGGAGTTGGCAGCCACACGTGCCTGGTTACCCATGCACAGCGAGCAGCCCGGCATCTCCATACGTGCACCGGCCTTGCCGTAGATGCCGTAGTAGCCTTCTTCGGTCAGCTGGTGAGCATCCATCTTGGTCGGCGGCGACAGCCACAGACGGGTCGGGATACCGCCCTTGACCTTGTCCAGCAGCTTACCGGCAGCGCGGAAGTGACCGATGTTGGTCATGCACGAACCGATGAACACTTCGTCGATCTTGTCGCCAGCCACGGTGGACAGCAGGCGGGCGTCGTCCGGGTCGTTCGGGGCGCACAGTACTGGCTCGTTGAGCTGGCTCAGGTCGATTTCGATGACTTCGGCGTACTCGGCGTCCTTGTCGGCTTCCATCAGTACCGGGTTGGCCAGCCAGGCTTCCATCGCCTGAGCACGACGCTCCAGGGTACGGGCATCACCGTAGCCTTCGCTGATCATCCAGCGCAGCAGGGTGATGTTGGACTGCAGGTATTCGGCGATGGCCGCTTCCGGCAACTTGATGGTGCAACCGGCAGCCGAACGCTCGGCGGAGGCATCGGACAGCTCGAACGCCTGCTCGACGGTCAGGTTGTCCAGGCCTTCGATCTCGAGGATACGGCCGGAGAAGATGTTCTTCTTGCCCTTCTTCTCGACGGTCAGCAGGCCTTTCTGGATGGCGTAGTAGGGGATGGCGTGGACCAGGTCACGCAGGGTGATACCCGGTTGCATCTTGCCCTTGAAGCGCACCAGAACGGATTCCGGCATGTCCAGCGGCATGACGCCGGTGGCAGCGGCGAAGGCGACCAGGCCGGAACCGGCCGGGAAGCTGATGCCGATCGGGAAGCGGGTGTGCGAGTCGCCACCGGTGCCGACGGTGTCCGGCAGCAGCATGCGGTTCAGCCAGCTGTGGATGATGCCGTCGCCCGGACGCAGGGACACACCGCCACGGGTGCGGATGAAATCCGGAAGGGTGTGGTGGGTGGTGACGTCGATCGGCTTCGGATAGGCCGCGGTGTGGCAGAAGGACTGCATCACCAGGTCAGCCGAGAAGCCCAGGCACGCCAGGTCTTTCAGCTCGTCGCGGGTCATCGGGCCAGTGGTGTCCTGGGAGCCGACGGTGGTCATCTTCGGTTCGCAGTAGGTGCCCGGACGCACGCCTTCGACGCCGCAGGCCTTGCCGACCATCTTCTGCGCCAGGGTGAAACCCTTGGTGCTGGCAGCAGGCTGGTCCGGCTTCTTGAACAGGTCGGAGGAGCCCAGGCCCAGTTCGGCACGCGCCTTCTCGGTCAGGCCACGGCCGACGATCAGCGGGATACGGCCGCCAGCGCGGACTTCGTCGAGCAGCACCGGGGTTTTCAGTTCGAAGGTGGTGATGACGTCGTCGGTGCCGTGCTTGCAGACTTTGCCAGCGTACGGGTAGACATCGATCACGTCGCCCATGTTGATGTTCGATACGTCGAACTCGATCGGCAGGGCGCCGGCATCTTCCATGGTGTTGTAGAAGATCGGGGCGATCTTGGTGCCGAAGCAGAAGCCGCCAGCGCGCTTGTTCGGAACGTACGGAATGTCGTCACCGAAGAACCACAGCACCGAGTTGGTGGCGGACTTACGGGACGATCCGGTACCGACCACGTCACCGACGTAGGCAACCGGGAAACCCTTGGCCTTGATCTCTTCGATCTGCTTCAGCGGGCCGATGGCGCCTTGCTGCTCCGGCACGATGCCGTCGCGAGCCATTTTCAGCATGGCCAGGGCGTGCAGCGGGATGTCAGGGCGCGACCAGGCGTCCGGGGCAGGGGACAGGTCGTCGGTGTTGGTTTCGCCAGGTACCTTGAACACGGCCAGGCTGTATTTCTCGGCGATGGCCGGCTTGTTGGTGAACCACTCGCCATCGGCCCAGGACTGCAGCACGGCCTTGGCGTTGGCATTGCCCGCCTTGGCTTTTTCGGCGACGTCGTGGAAGGCGTCGAACATCAGCAGGGTGTGCTTGAGTTGTTCGGCGGCAACGGTGCCCAGGGTGGCATCGTCCAGCAGCTCGACCATGGTGGCGATGTTGTAGCCGCCCTGCATGGTACCCAGCAGCTCGACAGCGCGTTGCTTGCTGATCAGCGGAGAGGTGGCTTCGCCCTTGGCGATGGCAGAGAGGAAGCCGGCCTTGACGTAGGCCGCTTCGTCCACGCCTGGCGGTACGCGGTTGGTGATCAGGTCTACGAGGAATTCTTCTTCGCCAGCCGGCGGGTTTTTCAGCAGCTCGACCAGGCCTGCGGTTTGTTCGGCGTTCAGCGGCTGGGGCACGATACCCTGAGCGGCACGCTCTGCTACGTGTTTGCGATAGGCTTCAAGCACAGTTATTACCCTCATCAGTGGTCCCAAAGGGTTGTCCGGGACGCGATCCAGATACTCATGACCAGGCGCTTTTCGACTTTATGAGCCGATCAGCCGAGGTTTCATGAGTCTCTTGTAGAAGCTGCTTTCAAAGTTTTACGCCGGCAGGACGGTTTCTGATGAGGGCTGACGCAGACGCTCGGGGGGACTCCAAGTGGCTGCGCCGCCATCGTACCTGCAGGATCGACTGTGCTCGTGACGCTTTGAAAACAGCTTCCAACGGACATTGGCGCCGTAAAAGGCGGGCCGATTCTAATGGAAAGCGCAGATAAAGTTAAGCCGATGTCCCCGCATCGACAGGCTGCCGAAAAAGGATTGGCAGACAAGCCAAGACCGATGGCGGCCCCGCAAAAATGGCCGAAAAAGCGCAGTTTAGCTGTTCTAAATGAGCATTTAGAGGCCGTTTTTAACGCAGTAGTGCCAACGCAGGTAGTTTTCGGTGGCCTGTCGGCAGGGGTGATCTGGATTAGACAAAGGGCTAAGATGCCAGGCCATTCTGCTGTCTATTCTGTTTTGCCATGTCCAATCAGCGCATCAAGACGCCTTGTGTGGGGTTGTGTTCGACCGTTTACGGCGATGTCGTGTGCCGCGGTTGCAAGCGCTTCCACCATGAGGTGATCAACTGGAACAGCTACAACGATGACGAGAAGCGTGCGGTGTGGACGCGGCTGGAAGTGTTGCTGGTGCAGGTGATGACCGCCAAGGTGGAAGTGTTCGACGAGCAGCGTCTGCGCGGGCAACTGGAGCAGCGGCAGATCCGCTTCGTGCCGCAGCAGTCGCCTTATTGCTGGGCCTATCAGCTGATCGCGCGGGGCGCGCGGGTGATCAATCAGCTGGAAGCCTACGGCATGGTGTTGCTGCCCGAGTTTCGCAATTGGGCGCTGCCTGAGCTGCGCGATGCCATCGACAGGGAGTTCTTCCTGCTCTCCGAGGCGCACTACGAGCGCTATATCGCGCCGAAGTTCTTGCGCGAAGGGCTGGAGCTCCGCGTGTGAGAGGCTATGCCCCGTAGGGTGCGCTGCGCGCACCGCTTCGGGGGCGGCTTCAGCTTCAGTGCCTCGTCAAACCGCTGGTGCGCACGGCGCACCCTACGTCCTAGCGTTGGGCGACGAGTTCTTCGAGGTGGGCGATGATTTCGTCCGGCTTGAGCACCAGTACGTCACTTTCCAGTGCGTCGAGTATGACTTCCGCCGTGTTGCCGATCAGCGCGCCGGAAAGCCCGGTGCGCGCGACGGTGCCGATCACCGTGACCGCCGCGTCGAGTTGATGGGCAACCTGCGGAATTACCACGTCGGCCGGGCCTTCGAGTACATGCAGGCGCTCGTCGCTGATGTCGTACTCGGCCTGGAAGCTGCGGCACTGTTCGCGGTAGCGTGCCTCGATGGTTTCCTTGAGCTGGAAGGTCGGGTCGGCTGCCGACAGCATCGGTGTCGGGTGCGCGGTGGTCACGTGCAGGGTGCCTTTGGCCAGGCCGGCAATGTCGTAGCCATGGCTGATGATCCCGGCATGCAGGGTGCGGTGTTCGCCATCGGCGTTGCCCACGTCCACGGCGGCGAGGATGTTGCCGCCCGTCCAGGGGCGCTCGGTCTTGACCATCAGCACTGGGCCCGGGCAGTAGCGCAGCAGCTTCCAGTCCTCCGGGGTGAGCAGGGCCTTTTTCAGCGGATTGTCCGGCAGGTGTTGCTTGATCACCAATCCGCAGCCTTCGGCCTGCTGTACGGCAATGATGGTCTGGTGCGGGTTGTCATGCCAGGACTGCTGGGTGGAGACGCTGAAGCCTTCTTCGCCGAGGCTGCTGCTGAGATCGTTGAGCCAGGCGCTGTGCTCGCCTTTCTTGTCACAGACCAGCAGGTGCAAGTGCGACTGGGTGACTCCCGCTATCAGTTTTGCCCGCTTCAGTGCGAGGCCTTCGGGGTGCTGGGGTTCCATCACCACCAGAATGCTACGGATCGCTTGCATGGTCGTCTCCCTGAGAGTGAATAGCGCTTATTCAACTATAGGTGCGTCATTACCAGCCGCTTCTTGACCTGTATCAACGGCGTGCTGGTCGTCCGGTCTGCCACTCGTATAATGGCCCGCCATTTCCAACCTCGCCAGCACCTAGAGCGCTTCAAATATGATGTCAAATGCCGAGCAAATTCCGACTAACGGTGAGGAACCTGTGTCGATTCTGCAGGAAATTCTCGGGTTTCTTGGTGGCGTCGCCACGCCTGATGCCTGGCTGGACGAGGCCCTGCGCCAGCAGGAAATCCTCCTGCTCGACCACCGCAACCTGGAGTACAAGGCAGCGCAGACGGCCCTGAGCCTGATGGGGCGCTACCTGACCAAGACCGAATTGACCGCGAGAATGTCGCGTTTGGCTCGTGAGGAGCTGGTGCACTTCGAGCAGGTGAGCAAGATCATCCGCGGGCGTGGCATCGAGGTTCGTCATGTTTCCGCCTCGCGTTACGCGGCCGGCCTGCGCGCGTTGCTGCGCGGTGGCGAAGTGGAGCGGCTGGTGGATGTGCTGGTGGTGGGCGCCTTCATCGAGGCGCGCTCCTGCGAACGCTTCGCGGCCCTGGTACCGCGTCTGGATGCCGAACTGGCCAAGTTCTACGCCGGGTTGCTGGAGAGCGAAGGACGCCACTACCGCGGTTATCTCAAGCTTGCCTACCTGTATGGCGACGCGGCCGACGTGGATGCGCGTATCGAGGTGGTGCGCGCAGTGGAGCAGGAACTGATCACCACGCCAGATGAGCAGTTCCGTTTCCATAGTGGCGTGCCTGTAGAAAGCGGCCGCGAAGCGGCCATCTGATGACCCTCTCCCGCAAGCGGGAGAGGGGAGCAAAGCCTTGCAGTCGTAGCCCGGATGAAATCCGGGGCGACCTTGAGGGTTGCTTCCCCGGATTTCATCCGGGCTACGGTCAGGCTGGCGTCAGTTCGAACGGCGCCTGGTTGAAGCCGTCGTCGTCGACCTGCAGCGCCCAGCCCTGGCGATCCCAGTCCCCCAGCACGATGCGCCGTGCCGCTTGGCCGTTGACTTCCAGCTCATGCACAGCCGGCCTGTGGGTGTGGCCATGGATCAGCGTGCGCACACCATGCGCGGCCATCACCTTGACCACTTCCTCTGGCGTGACGTCGACAATCTCGCTGGCTTTCATCCGCGTCTGTGCGCGGCTTTCGTTGCGCAGCTTGCGCGCCAGCTTCTGTCGCGTGCTCAGTGGCAGGTTGCGCAGGATCAGCAGCGACAGCGGATTGCGCAGCCAGCGGCGCAGCTTCATGTAGCCGACATCCAGGGTGCACAGGCTGTCGCCGTGCATCAGCAGTACCGGCTCGCCATTCATCTGCAGTTTGTGCGGATCACTCAACAGGGTGCAGCCGGCTTCGCGGCAGAACGCCTTGCCGATGAGAAAGTCGCGATTACCGTGCATTAGGTAGATGCGCGTGCCGGCGTCGCTCAGTTCGCGCAGGGCGCCGGCGATCTCGTGCTGGAAGGGCGTCATGCCGTCGTCGCCGATCCAGACTTCGAAGAAGTCGCCGAGGATGTACAGCGCCTCGGCCTGGCGTGCGCGCGTGGCGAGAAAATGCAGAAACGCCCGGGTGATGTCCGGGCGTTTCTCTTCGAGGTGCAGATCGGAGATCAGCAGGATCATCACTTACTCGGCTACGATTTCAGCCTTTTCGATGATCACGTCGTCGACCGGTACGTCCTGGTGGCCCGCTTTCATGGTGGTGGCGACGCCTTTGATCTTCTCGACCACGTCCATGCCTTCGACCACTTCACCGAATACGGCGTAACCCCAGCCCTGAACGGTCGGTGCGCTGTGGTTGAGGAAACCGTTGTCGGCGACGTTGATGAAGAACTGCGCGCTGGCCGAATGCGGCTCCATGGTGCGGGCCATGGCGATGGTGCCGACCTTGTTGGCCACGCCGTTGTTGGCTTCGTTCTTGATCGGTGCGCGGGTCGGCTTCTGCTTCATGCCCGGCTCGAAACCGCCGCCCTGGATCATGAAATTGCCGATCACGCGGTGGAAAATGGTGCCGTCGTAATGGCCTTCCTTCACGTATTGCTCGAAGTTGGCCACGGTTTCCGGGGCCTTGTCGGCGAACAGGTTCAGGGTGATGACGCCGTGGTTGGTGTGCAGTTTGATCATGGTCGTATCCGTGATGAGGCAGGTTCGAGCCAGTGGCCCTGAGGTGAACAGCGCTTGTCAGGGTGGTGTGCACCCTGTCAGGGGCTTGACAGGTTGGTTATGATACGGACTTTGCCCGAAGCGGCCTACCCTGTGCCGCGCCAGTATTGTTAAGGACACCATGAGCAAGCCTACCGTCGAAAAAGCTGCCAACTTCCTGCGCCCCATCGTCCAGGCTGATCTGGACAGCGGCAAGCACGCCAAGATCGTGACCCGCTTCCCGCCGGAGCCCAACGGCTACCTGCATATCGGCCATGCCAAGAGCATCTGCCTGAACTTCGGCCTGGCCGAAGAGTTTGGCGGCCAGTGCAACCTGCGTTTCGACGACACCAACCCGGCCAAGGAAGACCAGGAATACATCGACGCAATCAAGGCCGACGTCGAATGGCTGGGCTTCAAGTGGGCCGGCGAGGAGCGCTACGCCTCCAACTATTTCGACCAGCTGCATGCCTGGGCCATCGAGCTGATCAAGGCCGGCAAGGCCTTCGTCTGCGACCTGAATGCCGAAGAGATGCGCGAATACCGTGGCAGCCTGAACGAGCCGGGCAAGAACAGCCCGTTCCGTGACCGCACTGTCGAGGAAAACCTCGACCTGTTCGCCCGCATGAAGGCCGGTGAGTTCCCCGATGGTGCACGTTCGCTGCGCGCCAAGATCGACATGGCCTCGCCGAACATCAACCTGCGCGACCCGATCCTCTATCGCATTCGCCACGCCCATCACCACCAGACCGGTGACAAGTGGTGCATCTACCCGAGCTACGACTTTACCCACGGTCAGTCGGACGCCATCGAGGGTATCACCCACTCCATCTGCACTTTGGAGTTCGAGGATCACCGCCCCC
Organism: Pseudomonas sp. ZH-FAD; assembly: GCF_002803095.1. Classification (GTDB taxonomy): domain Bacteria; phylum Pseudomonadota; class Gammaproteobacteria; order Pseudomonadales; family Pseudomonadaceae; genus Aquipseudomonas. Next base: position 53,147 of record NZ_PGLR01000004.1, read on the forward strand.
TGTACGAGTGGTTCCTGGCCAACCTGCCGGTGCCAGCGCAGCCGCGTCAGTACGAATTCGCCCGGCTGAACCTGAACTACACCATTACCAGCAAGCGCAAGCTCAAGCAGTTGGTCGACGAAGGTCACGTCAATGGTTGGGACGATCCGCGCATGTCGACGCTGTCCGGCTACCGTCGTCGTGGCTATACCCCGGCGTCGATCCGCGCCTTCTGCGACATGATCGGCGTCAACCGCGCCGGCGGCCTGGTGGATATCGGCATGCTCGAATTCGCCATCCGCGATGATCTGGACGCCAACGCCGCTCGCGCCATGTGCGTGCTCAAGCCGCTGAAAGTGGTGATCACCAATTATCCCGAGGGCCAGGTCGAGAACCTCGAGCTGCCGCGTCATCCCAAGCAGGATATGGGCGTGCGCGTGCTGCCGTTCTCCCGCGAGATCTACATCGACGCCAGCGATTTCGAGGAAACCCCGCCGGACGGCTTCAAGCGCCTCATCCCCGGTGGCGAAGTGCGCCTGCGTGGCAGCTACGTGATTCGTGCCGACGAAGCCATCAAGGACGCCGCCGGCAATATCGTCGAACTGCGCTGCTCCTATGACGAGAACACCCTGGGCAAGAACCCGGAAGGCCGCAAGGTCAAGGGCGTGATCCACTGGGTGCCGGCCGCCGAAAGCGTCGAGTGCGAAGTGCGCCTGTACGACCGCCTGTTCCGCTCGGCCAACCCGGAGAAGAGCGAAGAGGGCGGCAGCTTCCTCGACAACATCAACCCCGAGTCGCTGGTAGTGCTCACCGGCTGCCGCGCTGAGCCATCGCTGGCCCAGGCGAGTGCCGATGATCGCTTCCAGTTCGAGCGCGAAGGCTACTTCTGCCTCGACAAGGATTCGACCGCCGGTGCCCTGGTGTTCAATCGCACCGTGACCCTGCGCGATTCCTGGGGGCAGTAATGGCACTGTCGATCTACAACACGCTGAGCAAGGTCAAGGAACCGTTCAAGCCGCTGATCGGTAACAGCGTGCGCATGTACGTATGCGGCATGACTGTCTATGACTTCTGCCATATCGGTCATGCCCGTGTCATGGTCGCTTTCGACGTGGTCACCCGCTGGCTGCGTCAGCGCGGCTATGACGTGACCTACGTGCGCAACATCACCGATATCGACGACAAGATCATCAAGCGCGCCAACGAGAACGGCGAGCCGTTCGAGGCGCTGGTCGAGCGTATGATCGCGGCCATGCACGAGGACGAGGCGCGCCTGAACGTGCTGCGCCCGGACATCGAGCCGCGCGCCACCGGCCATATCGCCGGCATGCACCAGATGATCCAGACCCTGATCGACAAGGGCTTCGCCTACGCCCCGGGCAATGGCGACGTGTACTACCGCGTCACCAAGTTCGAGACCTACGGCAAGCTGTCGCGCCGCAAGATCGACGAGCTGAAGATCGGCGCGCGCATCGAGGTCGACGAGGTCAAGGAAGACCCGCTGGACTTCGTCCTGTGGAAGGCGGCCAAACCGGGCGAACCGAGCTGGGAGTCGCCCTGGGGCAAGGGCCGGCCAGGCTGGCACATCGAGTGCTCGGTGATGTCCACCTGCTGTCTCGGTGAGACCTTCGATATCCACGGCGGCGGCCCGGATCTGGTGTTCCCGCACCACGAGAACGAGATCGCGCAGAGCGAGGCGGCCACTGGCAAGCAGTACGCCAATGCCTGGATGCACGCCGGCGCCGTGCGCGTGGATGGCGAGAAGATGTCCAAGAGCCTGGGCAACTTCTTCACCATTCGCGAGGTGCTGGAGAAGTACCACCCGGAGGTGGTGCGCTACCTGCTGGTGTCCAGCCACTACCGCAGCCCGATCAACTACTCGGAAGAGAGCCTCAAGGAAGCCAAAGGCGCCCTGGAACGTTTCTACAATGGCCTCAAAGGCCTGCCAGACGCTGCGCCTGCCGGTGGCGAGGCGTTCGTCGAGCGCTTCGGCGCGGCGATGGACGACGATTTCAACTCCCCGGAAGCCTGCGCGGTGCTGTTCGAGATGATCCGTGAGGTCAACCGTCTGCGTGAGTCGGACGTGCAGGCCGCTGCCGGCCTGGCTGCCCAGCTCAAGCAGCTCGCCAGTGTGCTCGGCGTGCTGCAACTGGAGCCAGAGGCCTTCCTCCAGGCCGGTGCTGCCGGCAAGGTCGATGCTGCTGAGGTCGATGCACTGATCGCCGCACGCCTGCAAGCGCGTGCGGAGAAGAACTGGGCGGAAAGCGACCGCATCCGCGACCAGCTCACCGCCATGGGTGTGGTGCTGGAAGACGGCAAGGGTGGCACTACCTGGCGTTTGGCCGAGTAAACCTCGCGCTCAACGAAAAAGGCCGCTGTCGCGGCCTTTTTCATTTTTCGGTTTCTTACGCTGTGAGCGAGCTGCCGAGACCCTTAAGGGGCGGTCCAGGTAGGGAACGAAAGTGTGGCGGTCAGATTTCCCATAACTTTTGCCGATGCGACAGTCAGTTACGCCAGTTCGACAGCTCGTCCGCCAACTGTGCTGCTGGCGGGCGCTTTTCGTTAGTATGCGCGGCTTATCGTGTCCGTGGCGCCACAAGCGCCTGGCGATGCCAGCAGTGGTTCGAGCCAAACGCTCGGGCGACGTTTCCCCGATCCCTCAAGGAAACCCCCGCAACTCTTCGATTTCCTGCTTGTGGTATTTCCCTTTATGACTCGTTTGAAAGGCTCGGACCTCCTGGCCCTCGGCTTCATGACCTTTGCGTTGTTTCTCGGCGCAGGCAATATCATCTTCCCGCCCAGTGCTGGTCTTGCCGCCGGGGAGAATCTGCTTCCCGCAGCACTCGGCTTCCTGCTGACCGGCGTCGGCTTGCCGCTTTTGACTGTGGTGGCCCTGGCCCGAGTGGGCGGCGGTATGGATCTGCTCACCGCTCCCCTGGGTAAGGTGGCGGGTGCAATCCTCGCGGTAGCGGTTTACCTGGCCATCGGTCCGCTGTTCGCCACGCCGCGTACCGCCGTGGTGTCCTTCGAGATGGGCATTGCGCCGTTCACGGGTAACGAAGGTGCGCCGCTGCTGATCTATACCCTGGTGTATTTCGCGGCCGTGCTGTTCCTCTCGCTCAATCCCGGCCAACTGGTCGACCGTATCGGCAAATTCATCACGCCGGTACTGCTGGCAGCGCTGCTGGTGCTGGGCGGCGCTGCGCTGTTCGCGCCGGCAGGCGAGATTGGCGTGGTAGCCGAGAGCTATCGTGAGGCGCCGCTGGTGCAGGGCTTCCTGCAGGGCTACCTGACCATGGATACCCTGGGCGCGCTGGTGTTTGGCATCGTGATCGCCAGCGCCATTCGCGACCGCGGTGTCAGTGATGCAGGCCTGGTAACCCGTTATTCGGTAATCGCCGGCGTTATCGCGGCCATCGGTCTGTCGCTGGTGTATCTGGCGCTGTTCTATCTCGGCGCTACCAGCCAGGGCATTGCGGGTGATGCGCAAAATGGCGTGCAGGTGCTGACCACCTACGTGCAGCATACTTTCGGTACTACCGGCAGCCTGTTGCTGGCGGTGGTCATCACCCTGGCTTGTCTGACCACCGCGGTTGGCCTGTTGACGGCCTGCGGCGAGTTCTTCAGCAAGCTGATGCCGGTTTCCTATCGCACGGTGGTAATCGTTTTCGGCCTGTTCAGCTTGGTGGTGGCCAATCAGGGGCTGACCCAACTGATCAGTTTCTCGATTCCGGTTCTGGTGGGCCTGTATCCGCTGGCTATCGTGCTGGTTGCGCTGAGCCTGGCCGATCGCCTGTGGGTTTCCCAGGCGCTGGTTTTCGTGCCGGTGATGGCCGTTACGCTGGTCTTCGGTGTTGCCGACGGTGTTGCTGCGACCCCCTGGGCCGACAAGGTCCCCGCCTGGTTCGGGCAATTGCCTCTGGCCGGTCAGAGCCTGGGCTGGCTGCTGCCGGTTGCGGTGACGCTGGTCCTGGTGGTGGCGCTCGACCGCCTTCTGGGCCTGCGTCAGAGCGCTACCGCTGCGTAAGAGACCCGCGAAACAAAACAAGGCTGCCCACGAGGCGGCCTTTTTTGTCGAACAAGAAAACAGGCAGCCTGGCTATAATCCGCAGCAGTCTTACAAGGAGTTGGCATGCTCAACAGCTATCCGTACCTGCCTCATTTTCTGGCCGCACTGTGGTTCGTTCTGTGCTGGGGCGGCTACACCCGCTATGCCTCCTCGAAGGCGCGAACCACCCCCTGTCTGGCCAGCGTCCTGCATCTGTACCGTGAAGACTGGATGCGCCGCATGCTGCTGCGTGACAATCGCATTGCCGACGCCAACGTGATCGGTAACCTCGAGCGCAACGCCTCGTTCTTCGCCTCCAGCACGCTGATTATCCTGGCCGGTATCCTCACCGTGCTGGGCGCCTCCGACCGCGCGCTGTCGCTGCTGGCCGACATTCCTTTCGTGCAACAGGCCAGTCGTGGTCTATCCGAGATCAAGCTGCTGTGCCTGGGCATCATCTTCGTCTATGCCTTCTTCACCTTCAGTTGGTGCATGCGTCAGTACAACTTCGCAGCGGTACTGGTGGGGTCGGCGCCGATGGTGGGCGAGCGGCATGTCACCGAGCAGGAGCGCAAGGCTTTCGCAGAGCGCACAGCACGGGTGATCTCGATGGCTGCCAACCAGTTCAACTTCGGTTTGCGCGCCTACTATTTCGGTATGGCAACCCTGGCGTGGTTCATCAACCCCTGGTTCTTCATGCTGGTGACTGCCGGCGTGGTCGTGGTGCTGTATCGCCGTGAGTTCCATTCGGACGTGCTGGAAGTGATGGTGTATACCCCAACGCCGGCCGCCGAGGTGGCCAAGGAGAAGAGTGAATGAGCCTGCCGTTCTGGTGTGTCTTCATCAGCGCCTTGTTGATCTTCATCGCCAAGGCCCCGGTGGCCAGGGCCATGGCCGAGGAGGGCGGTGGTCGTTATGACAACCATCACCCGCGTGCCCAGCAGGCGCGTCTGACGGGGTTCGGCGCGCGTGCCCTGGCGGCGCACTTGAATAGTATCGAGGCCTTCCCGCTGTTCGCGGCAGGTGTGCTGATGGCGCACACTACGCAGACCTACGGTTTTCTGATCGATATGCTGGCCGTCACCTTCGTCGTCAGTCGCGTGCTGTATCTGCTGTTCTATTGGTGGGATCTGCACTGGCAGCGCAGTCTGGTATGGGTGGTGGGCCTGGCCTGTAGCCTGCTGCTGATGATCAGCCCGGCGCTGTAAAAGGCGCTGACAGAAACGACAAGGCCCGCTTCGAGCGGGCCTTGTCATTCCAGCGAAGGGGCTTATCGGCCTTCGACCGCGTCACCGATCTCGTCACCGGCATTGTCGATCGCATCGGCAGCGTCGTCGGCCGCATCCTCGATCTTCTCGCCTGTGGTGGGTTCGGTGCCCATCACTTCATCGGTTTTCTGTTCGATGGCTTCACCGGCTTGTTCGGCCGCTTCACCCATGGACTCGGCCGCTTCGGAAACGGACTCTTTGGCGGACTCCATCTTGTCTTCAGGGGATTGTTCACAGGCCGCCAGGCCTAGCATGGCCGCGAGCAGCAGGGCATAGGTAAATGGTTTTTGCACGGTTACATCTCCATGTGTGATGCGGATGATGGCGTGTGGCGTCATCCGTGCAACTTGGAGCGAACAAGCGAAGCGAAGTTCCGAAACGCTAAAAAACCAAGCCCGTGCAAGGGGCACGGGCTTGGCGGTGAAACAGGGCGGATTACTGATTGGCTGGTTCGGCCGGTGCGGTAGAGGGAGTGGCCGGCTGTTCCGATTCGTTTTCGGGGGCTGGAGCTGGCATCGGCTCCGGAGTTTGTTGGCGCTGCTCCTCGGCACGCTCCTGAGCCGCTTCGCTGCGCTCCTCGGCTGCTTCGTTCATCGACTCTTGCGCCTCGGACTGCGCTTCGCGGGCATCTTCGGCGGCATTCTCGGAGGGCTTGTCGCACGCGGCGAGACCCAGCGTGGCGGCCAGCATGACGGCATAAGCGAGTGTTTTCTGCATGTTGTTCTCCTTGGAAAAAATGCCAGTACATTTTTCGAAAGAGCAGGGCGTCATAAGTTCATTGTCATTGTGTTCGGCAAGCCGTGCCGCGTCTGCTGCCTGGCGCTATCATGCGCGACCTTGCATCGCCATCACGAGTTACGAGGATGATCACTTCCCCAGTTCTGGAGCGCGCCCAGCGCTTTCTATCGGCCTTGCGCCACTGCCAGGTGCTTGGCATGCAGGTGCATGCGGCCAGCGCCGAGGGCCTGACCCTGCGCCTTCCCTACAGCCTGCACATTGTCGGCAACCCGGACACCGGTGTGATCCACGGTGGCGCCATTACCACGCTGATGGACACCACCTGTGGTATCTCCACGGTCTGCGTGCTGCCGGAGTTCGAAATCTGCCCGACTCTCGATCTGCGCATCGACTACATGCACCCGGCCGAGCCTGGCAAGGACGTCTTTGGCTTCGCCGAGTGTTATCGGGTCACGCCCAACATCATCTTCACGCGCGGCTATGCCTATCAGGACGACCCCGAGCAGCCAATTGCTCACGTGGTCGGTGCCTTCATGCGCATGGGCAAGGCCGTGCAGGGCGGCGGTGAGCTGAAGCGCAACATCCAGCAAGGCGGTGGCGCATGAGCGAGTTGAGACTGGAGCAACTGGTAGCGCGTGCGCACCAGCAGAACGATTATGACCCGCTGATCAATCTGATCCCCTACGCCAAGCTGCTGGGCATCGAATGCCTTCGTCTAGGCGACGACATGGTCTTTCGTCTGCCAGCCAACCGCGACTGCATCGGTAACCCGGTATTACCAGCGCTGCATGGCGGCGTAATCGCTGGTTTCATGGAACATGCAGCCATGCTCCATCTGTTGATGTTCATGGGCATTCCACATTTGCCCAAAATCATCGACTTCTCGATAGATTACCTGCGCGCCGGCCATTATCGTGACACCTATGCGCAGTGCCAGGTCTGGCGGCAGGGGCGTCGGGTGGCCAACGTGGCGATCACCGCCTGGCAGACCAAACAGACCGAACCGATTGCCACCGCCCGTGCCCACTTCAAGGTCGATGAGCCCTGAGTCGTTGAGACTTGCCCGGCAATTGGAGCGGATCGGCAGCGCAGCGAAATCATGACAAGGACCCTGTAGATGGATGCGTTGCTGATAATTGGTGGCCTGGTGCTGATGCTGGCCGGTCTGGTATGGCTGGTCATGCGGGCGTTCGCCACCAGCCTGTTGTGGGGCTGGGGCAGTCTGATCCCACCGATCACCCTGATCTACATCGTGCGCCACTGGCGACGAGCGCGTAGCGCGGTCACGCTCATCGGGCTTGGCGTCATCCCGCTGGTGGTGGGCTTGACCTTGCTGGCCAGCAAGGATGCCGAGCGTCTGGCGGCGATCGTCCGTCTGGACTGGTTGAAGCCCGAGGTGCAGGTGCCGGCAGAGCTGGCCATCGATCTGGACGGTGAGCTCAACGGCCAGCCATTTCGCCCGCAGCAGGGTGAACTGATCGATGGTGTGTTGGTGCTGCGCGAGGGCCTGGATTTCTTCGCCCTGCGCGAACTGAGTATCCGCCTGCCGCAGCCAGTCGAGGGGCCTGTACGTATCGACGTGCTGCCCCAGGACAGCGGTAGCCTGCCAGAGGTCGAGCTGAGCTGGCTGTTACCGGAGCAGGATCTGCCCGAGGCGCGTCGCCTGAGCCGTGGCTACACCCTGCATCTGGACCTGCAACCGCAGGAACCGAATCGACTGGTCGGCGATTTCCATCTGGTCATGCCGCCACGCTTCAAGACCAGCCTGAGTGGCCGGGTCGAGCTGTACCGTGATCGCCTGCGCTATGTGGATGGCAAGGTCGATACCCGGTACGACTCCAATGACACCATCGCCCATCTCCTGCAGGACTATCTGCAACGACGTTTCGCTACGCGCGACGTGCGCGAGTTGAAACTGCCGGTGTTCACCTTCGAGGGCGATACCCTGGAATTGCAGGTTGACGCGCAGATCGACGGGCGTAACGAGCGCTTGCCAATTCGTTTGCACAAGCGCTCTGAGCAAGGCTGGATGGTGGAGGGCGATCGCTTCCCGGCATTGCCCTCCGTTGCGGCCAAGCAACCGACACAACAAATTGAAGCGACTGCCGTCGAGGAGCGCCTGAGTCGTCCGGTCGACCGACGTCAGCGTTTCAGCCTGGCGCGTTTGCAGCGCAACCCGGAGCAGTACCGCAACCTCAGCATGCGCCTGAGCCGCGCCAGTGGCGGCACGGTGGAGGGGCGTTTCGTCGGTGTCGATGACGATGGCAGCATTCGCCTTAGTCAACAGATGGGCAGTGGCGGCGGCCAGGCCAGCTTCAGTTTCAAACCGGAAGAAATCGGTCGCCTGGAACTGCTGGAGCCGTAGGGCGGGTGCAACCCGCCATATTCGGCTTGCAGGTGGTTTTCACCTGCCCGAGACGATGATGCGCCTGCTCCAAGCCCTTGAAATTCATCCAGCAGGCCCCATCTGTAGGTCATCGCCGCGATAGCGGTTCCTGTCCTACAGATGGAGTTAGCAGACCATGAGTGTGGAAACTCAAAAAGAAACCCTGGGCTTCCAGACCGAGGTGAAGCAACTGCTTCACCTGATGATCCATTCCCTGTACTCGAACAAGGAAATCTTCCTACGCGAGTTGATCTCCAACGCGTCAGACGCCGCTGACAAGCTGCGTTTCGAAGCGCTGGCCAAGCCGGAGCTGCTCGAAGGTGGCGCCGAGCTGAAGATCCGCCTGTCGTTCGACAAGGATGCCAAGACCGTCACCCTCGAAGACAATGGCATCGGTATGAGCCGCGAGGAAGTCATCGCGCATCTGGGCACCATCGCCAAGTCCGGTACCGCCGACTTCCTCAAGAACCTCTCCGGCGATCAGAAGAAGGATTCGCACCTGATCGGCCAGTTCGGTGTGGGCTTCTATTCGGCCTTCATCGTCGCCGACGAGGTCGAAGTGTTCAGCCGCCGTGCCGGTAGCCCGGCCAGCGAAGGCGTGCATTGGTCATCCAAAGGCGAAGGCGAGTTCGAAGTCGCCACCGTCGAGAAAGCCGAGCGTGGTACCCGCATCGTTCTGCATCTGAAGAGCGGTGAAGAGGAGTTCGCCGATGGCTGGCGCCTGCGCAACATCGTCAAGAAGTACTCCGACCATATCGCGCTGCCCATCGAATTGCCGAAAGAGCATCACGGTGAAGACAAGCCTGCCGAAGTCGAGTGGGAAACCGTCAACCGCGCCAGCGCCCTGTGGACCCGTCCGCGTACCGAGATCAAGGACGAGGAGTACCAGGAGTTCTACAAGCACGTCGGCCATGACTTCGAGAACCCGCTGAGCTGGAGCCACAACAAGGTCGAAGGCAAGCTGGAGTACACCTCGCTGCTCTACGTGCCGGGCCGTGCGCCGTTCGACCTGTATCACCGCGAAGCACCCAAGGGCCTCAAGCTCTATGTGCAGCGCGTGTTCATCATGGACCAGGCCGATCAGTTCCTGCCGTTGTACCTGCGCTTCATCAAGGGTGTGGTCGACTCCAACGACCTGTCGCTGAACGTTTCCCGCGAGATCCTGCAGTCCGGCCCGGTCATCGACTCGATGAAATCGGCGCTGACCAAGCGCGTGCTGGACATGCTGGAGAAGCTGGCCAAGGACAAGCCGGACGACTACAAGACCTTCTGGAAGGCCTTTGGCCAGGTGCTCAAGGAAGGCCCGGCGGAAGACTTCGCCAACAAGGAGAAGATCGCCGGCCTGTTGCGTTTCGCCTCCACTGCTGGCGAAGGCGACGAGCAATCGGTGTCGCTGGCTGACTACCTGGGCCGCATCAAGGAAGGTCAGGACAAGATCTACTTCCTCACTGGTGAAAGCTACGCGCAGATCAAGAACAGCCCGCACCTTGAGGTCTTCCGTAAGAAGGGCATCGAAGTGCTGCTGCTCACCGATCGTATCGATGAGTGGCTGATGAGCTACCTGACCGAGTTTGACGGCAAGCAGTTCGTCGACGTGGCCCGTGGTGACCTGGATCTGGGTGAGCTGGACTCGGAAGAGGACAAGAAGGCCCAGGAAGAAGTCGCCAAGGCCAAGGAGGGGTTGATCGAACGCCTCAAGGGTGCCCTGGGCGAGCAGGTCGCCGAGGTTCGCGTGTCTCACCGACTGACCGACTCGCCGGCGATTCTCGCCATCGGTGAGCAGGATCTCGGTCTGCAGATGCGCCAGATTCTCGAGGCCAGCGGGCAAAAGGTGCCGGAGTCCAAGCCGATCTTCGAGTTCAACCCCGCGCATCCGCTGATCGAGCGTCTGGATGCCGAGCCGGACGAGGACCGTTTCACCGATCTGTCGCACATTCTCTTCGATCAGGCCGCGTTGGCCGCTGGTGACAGCCTGAAAGATCCTGCCGCTTATGTGCAGCGTCTGAACAAGTTGTTGGTGGAACTTTCTGCCTGATAGGTCAGGTATTGGAACAAGCCCGCTTCGGCGGGCTTTTCTATGCGCGCGATTGATCGGGTTTAATTGACAAGCGCGACCCCGTCGTTTCAGATGCTGGCAATTGGCTGGCTTTCTGCAGTGCCCTGGGGTGGTATGTCGATTTTCGAGCTGTTCTTCTTGATGGGCGCGGACCCGAGTGTCCTTGTGCTCAGTAGTTACGACACTTCCCTGGTGCTGCTGTCACTGGCTATTGCCGTATTCGCCGCCGGTATGGCGCTGCAGCTGGCTGGCGAAGCACGCGACAGTTCGCATCCGGTCGCCAGGCAAATCACCATTCTCACCGGTTCGCTCGCTCTTGGCGGCGGCATCTGGTCCATGCATTTTCTCGGCATGCTCGCCTTCGAGCTGTGTGCGGCGGTGCGATTCGATCTGGGCATCACGCTACTGTCGATGCTGCCGAGCCTGGCTGCTTCGTGGGTCGCGCTGAGCCTGCTGGCGCGGCGTGACTTGAGCCTGTTGCAGCTGTGTGTGGGGGGCGTACTGGTCGGAGCCGGTATCGGAGCCATGCACTACAGCGGTATGGCGGCGATGCAGATGGCACCGCTGCTGCGCTATGACCCCTGGATGTTCGCCTTGTCCATCGTCGTTGCCGTCGCCCTGGCCATTCTGGCGTTGTGGGTACGCTTCGGTCTGGAGGGGCGTTTGCCGACCCTCTGGGCGCTTCTGCTCAGCGCCCTGGTGATGGGCCTGGCGATCAGTGGCATGCACTACACCGGCATGGCTGCGGCGCGTTTCGTCGGTACGCCGGAGTCCGAAGCTCCGATGGCGGTGGTCGACAGTGGTTATATCGCCATTGCCATCACGCTGCTGACCGTCGCTCTGACGGTATTCGTGGTGGCGGTCAATACGCTGCTGCGCTACCGCCGCATGAGTCTTCAACTCAAGGCCAGCGAGCAGCATTTGCGCTCGATCTTCGACACGGCTCTGGATGCCATCATCACCGTCGATCACACCGGCACGTTGCGCTCGGCCAATCGCGCGGTCTCGCGTCTGTTCGGCTGGACGCCGGAGGAGCTGGTGGGCATGCACATGCGCTCACTGATGCCTGCTCGCCATGTCGAGCAGGTGGAGGTGCTGCTGGCGAACTACCTCAGAACGGGTCGCCTGACGATGCCGGCCGGTGAGCAGGAACTGGTGTGTCTGACCCGTGACGGCGAAGAGAAATTGGTGCGCATCAGCGTTGGCATCACCCATTCAGGCAGTCGTCCGCTGTTCGTGGTATTCGTCGCCGATATCAGCGAAAGACAAGCCATGGAGAAGGCTCTGCGGGACAGCGAGCAGCAGTACCGTTCGTTGATCAGCAACATTCCTGGTGTGTCGTTCCGCTGCACGCTGGATCAGGACTGGACCATGATATTTATCAGCGATGCGGTGCAGCCCCTCACCGGTTGGAGTGCGGAGGATTTCATCAGTCGCCGCTGTTCGATTGCCGATATGTATCACCCGGACGACTATCAGCGAGTCGCCGCCGAGGTGATGCAGGCTATCGAGCAAGGCCGCAACTACGCCGTCGAATACCGCTTGTTCGACCGCGATGGCGCGGAACACTGGATCTGGGAAAGTGGTAGCGCAGTTTGCGACGAAAACGGTGTGCCGCGTTGGATCGATGGCGTGTTGCTCGACCAGACCGAAACCAAGCGGCGCAATGCCGAATACGAAGGCAAGGTCACCGCGATCAGCAAGGCGATGGCATTGATCGAGTTCGACCTCGACGGCAACATCCTCGACATCAACGACAATGCACTGGCGTTGTATGGTTATGACAAGGAGGAGGTGGTAGGGCGCCACCACGGCATGTTCTGCGATCCTGAACTGGTGGCAAGCGATGCTTATCGCCAGGGCTGGATGGATCTGCGCGCAGGTCATTTTCGTGCAGGTGAATACCAGCGCTTCGGTAAGGGCGGGCGGGAAGTCTGGATTCAGGCCAGCTACAACCCGATCCTCGATACCGACGGCAAGCCGTTCAAGGTCGTCAAGTTGTCGACCGACCTGACCCCGCGCCGCGTCATGGAGCAGGATCTGCGGGCTGCCCGTGATCGCGCCGAGGCCGCCGCTGCCGCGCGCAGCAGCTTCCTGGCCAACATGAGCCATGAAATTCGTACGCCGATGAATGCCATCATCGGTTTTACCGACCTGCTGCTGGAAACGCCGCTTTCCAGTGAGCAACGTCGCCATTTGAGCACCGTGCAGCATTCGTCGCGTTCGTTGCTGGGCTTGCTCAACGATATCCTCGACACGGCCAAGCTCGACCGTGGTGCCATCGAGCTGGAACAACTGGATTTTTCCCTGCGTGAGCTGTGCGAGCAGGTGCTCGCGACGCAGCGCCTGACGGCCGAAAGCAAAGGCCTGCAGCTGCATCTGGATTACCCGGCAACGACCAACGAGTTCTTCTGCGGCGACCCACTGCGTTTGCAACAGGTCCTGACCAACCTGCTCGGTAATGCGGTCAAGTTCACCCTGCATGGCGAGGTTCGCTTGAAAGTGACCGGTGAGCCGGGCGCGATGCGCCTGGCGGTGAAGGACACCGGCATCGGTATCGCAGCCGACCGCCTGGAGAAGATCTTCGAGCCTTTCGCTCAGGCTGATGCCTCGATGAGTCGGCGCTTTGGCGGCACCGGCCTCGGCACCACCATCTCCCGGCAGTTGGTCGAGTTGATGGGAGGGCGCTTGCGGGTCGAGAGTACCGAAGGGCAGGGCAGCTGCTTCAGCGTCGAGTTGCCGCTGCGTGCCGGCAAGCGTCTGGCCTCGCAGCAACGTGCCGTGCTGCCTGAGCTGGGGCAGTTGAACATTCTTGCGGCCGATGACGTGCCGCAGAACCTCGAGCTGCTGCAACTGACCCTGGAGCATTTCGGCCATCGCGTACATTGCGTCGCCGATGGTGAAGGCGCACTGCAGGCGTTCACCCAGCAGCGTTTCGATCTGATCCTGATGGATGTGCAGATGCCGGGAGTCGACGGTCTGGAAGCGTCGCGGCGAATTCGTCAGCTGGAAGCCGCCGAAGCGCGAGAGCCGATTCCGATCATTGCCCTGACCGCCAGCGTGCTCGACCAGGATCGTCAGGCAGCACTGGACTCCGGTATGAATGGCTTTGCTTCGAAGCCCCTGGATGTCAACGCGCTGCTCTGGGAAATCGCCCGCCTGCTCGGGCTGACCGATGTATCCAGCGCAGTGGTCAGTGCCACCCGGGTTGCCGACGATGGCCTGTTCGACTGGGTCCGTGGCAGCAGCCTGTGGGGCGGGCCGCTGCGCATGGCTCAGGCGATCAATACCTTCATTGGCGAACAACATGCTCTGGCGGCGCGCCTCAGCCACCTGCTGGCGGCGCGCGACTGGCGCGAGGGTGAGGCGCTGGCGCATCGTTTGCACGGCGCCGCCGGCAACCTGGCCATGAGCAGCCTTGCCAGCCTTGGACAGTCGATCGAGCGGGCCTTTCAAACGCGAGACGAGCAGGCGTTGCCCGCACTGATCGTGGAGCTCGAGCAGGCTCTGCTGACGGTCAAGGACGTGGTGCCGCAGGTACCGGAGGCCGTATCTTCGGCTGAAAGCGCGGCTGTCGACTTGCGCTCGCTGCGTGAACAGGCAAGTCAGCTGCGACAGGCGCTGCAGCGGGGCGGCCTGGACGATGAAACCCTTGCTGTCATGGAGCAGGCCGCCAGGGGCACAGCCTATGGCGCCGCGCTGAACGATATGCGTCAGGCGCTGGAGGATTTCGATTTCGATCAGGCTCTGCTGGTGCTCGATCGACTGTTGCTGCAACTGCAAGACGAGGAAACGACCCCATCATGACCCTGGCTGCCGATACTCGTCCGCTGTTGCTGCTGGTCGATGACGAACCCACCAACTTGCAGGTGCTGCGCCATGTCCTGCAAGAGGACTATCGCCTGCTGTTCGCCAAGGAGGGTTCGCGTGCGCTGGAAATGGCCGAACGGGAACGGCCTGACCTGATTCTGCTCGATGTGATGATGCCGCGCATGACCGGCTACGAGGTCTGCGAGCGGCTCAAGGCCAACCCTCTGCTAAAGACGATTCCGGTGATCTTCGTGACCGCTCTGGGCGATGTCGAGGATGAGGCACACGGCTTCGAAGTTGGTGCGGTGGACTACATCACCAAGCCGATCAGCCCGCCCATCGTGCGTGCCCGGGTGCGTACTCACCTGTCGCTGGTGCGTGTCGATGAGCTCAAGCAGACCCGCCTGCAGATCGTCCAGCGCCTGGGCATGGCTGCCGAGTACAAGGACAACGAGACCGGCCTGCACGTCATTCGCATGAGCCATTTCTCCAAGGTGCTGGCGCTGGCCGCCGGTTTCAGCGAAAGCGCGGCCGAGGAGCTGCTCAACGCGGCGCCGATGCATGATGTCGGCAAGATCGGTATTCCCGACGCCGTGCTGCGCAAGCCGGGAAAGCTGGACGAGGAGGAATGGCAAGTGATGCGCCAGCACGTGGAGATCGGTGCGCGAATCATCGGCGAGCACAGCTCGGGGCTGCTGCGCACGGCGCAACGCATTGCCTTGTCGCACCATGAGAAGTGGGATGGCAGCGGCTACCCCAACGGTTTGAGTGGCGAGGACATTCCCCTGGAGGGCCGCATCGTCGCCATTGCCGATGTGTTCGATGCGCTGACCAGCGTGCGTCCCTACAAACAGGCCTGGTCCGTGGACGATGCAGTCGGCTTTCTGCGTGAACAGAGTGGGCGCCACTTCGATCCGCGTCTGGTCGAGCTGTTCATCACTTGTTTGCCCGAGATTCTGCAGATCAAGGAGCGCTGGGCCGAACAACCTGACGCCTGAAATCTCCTGTCTAAAACCTGCCCTCTCGACTTGGTCATTGTCGAAGGTGAGGCTATTGTTAGGGGCCTACCATTGCCAAGGGCAGGCCTCACCATGCAGAAGAAGACACTGGTTCCCCTGTTGTGCGCCGCATTCGCCGGTCTTGCCGATGCGGCGGTCGTGACCAAGACGGTTGCGTACGAAATCGATGGTGAAGCCTTCGAAGGCGTCCTGGTTTACGACGATTCGGTCACCACGCCGCGCCCTGGGCTGCTCGCCGTCCCCAACTGGATGGGGGTGAATGAAGACACCGTGGCCAAGGCCGCCCGCGCAGCAGGCGACAAATACGTGGTGTTCGTCGCCGACATGTACGGTAAATCCATTCGTCCCAGCAACGCTGAGGAGGCAGGCGCCGCGGCCAGCAAGGTACGCGCCGACCGCCCACTGATGCGCAAGCGCGCCCAGGCAGCGGTCGATGTGCTCAAGGCGCAGAGCGGCGAGGTGGCACTGGATCTGAGCAAGCTGGGTGCCATCGGCTTCTGCTTTGGTGGCGGCACGGTGCTGGAACTCGCGCGTTCAGGGGCGCCGCTGAAAGGCTTCGTATCCTTCCACGGCAATCTGGATACGCCCAATCCGGCTGATGCCCAGAACATCAAGGCGCCGGTGCTGGTGCTGCATGGGGCTGATGATCCCGCTGTACCGCAGGCGCAGGTCGACGGCTTCATCGCCGAGATGAAGGCGGCCAAGACTGATTGGCAGTTGGTGAGCTATGGCGGTGCCGTGCACTCGTTCACCAATCCCAAGGCCAACGTGCCGGGTCGCAACGAATACCATCCGGTGGTCGCCGCGCGAGCATTCAAGGCGATGAACGATCTGTTCGATGAGGTATTCGCCGAGCAGTGACGCCAGGTTTGCGCATGCGTTGAACGAAAGGCTGCGCCCGATGGGCGCAGCCTTTTTTCATCTTACTTCGCGGGCAGCACGGCGATGTCGATGATGCCGTCCGGCAGATCGACGATGTCGCCCAGGGTAGTGGGCTTGCCGCTGGCCAGATCCAGCTGGTGCAGGGTCTTGCCGGTCAATACGTAGGCGGTGTTGCCACCCTTGCCGTCGCTGGCGATATCCAGCGCAGCTGCCTTGAGGCCATCGGCGACCTTGCCGACCAGTTGCTGCACGCCATCGTTTGGCGGGTTCTGCAGCATCAGGCTGCTGCTGGCCAGGTCGATGTTGTACAGCGCCGTGCTCTGCGTACCGGCATAGGAATTGGTGTAGGCGCCGGCGACCACCTTGGGTTGCTTGCCGGCGTAGGGGCCGTCGGTGGCGTAGGCGACCTTGCCATCTACGGCCACTTCACCGGTATCGACGTTCACCCGCAGGCTGGTGCCGTCCGGGCCGAGCAGGCGCAGGCGGTCGGCCACCGGGTTGAAATCGACCACGGCCTGGCCGCTGCCGGACAGCGCAGTTTGCAGCTTGCTACCTGCAGTTGCTTTACCGCTTGTGGCGTCCAGGGTGTAGAGCTGATCGGTACCGCTGAGGGCGTAGAGCTGACCGCTGGCCGGACGCACATCCAGGCCGCGCAGGTCGCTGGCGCCACTGACCGCCATGCTGGCGGTGACCTTGAGGCTGGCGACATCGACCTTGAACAGCTTGCCATCGGCGCCCAGTGCGAGCAGTTCGGTGGCGCTGGCGGCACCTGCGCTCAGGGTCAGCAGGCTGGCGGTGCAAAGGGTAGTGATGCGTTTCATGGTTGTTCCTCATAAAGGTTTCAGCATCGAGACGAAGCCGGCTGGCCGGCTTCGCAGGTGCCTCGACGAAACACCTGGGAGCTATACCCGCGAGGAACGGAGTTGGATGTCGGCGGGGGAAAATATTTTTTCGCAGGGTAATCGGAGGGAGGAAAGGTTGCCGGCCGTGCGGCCGGCAACCCACTCAGTTGGCGTTGGCCAGCACGGCTCGACCGATATACAGCACCGGACCGCTGGGACGGTTGTAGGGCGAGCCACCGGCCGGTTCCAGGGTCAGCTCGAAGAGTTGCCCCGCCTGCACCGCGCCGATCAGTTCGGCAGGCAGGCGCAGCGGTTGGCCGGCTTCGACCAGGCCCAGCGAGCGTGGGCCTTCGGCCGGATCGATCAGCGTCCAGAATTGCAAGGCGCGACCTTCGGGGACCTGATCGGCGACCAGCGGATCGAGCAAGAGCGTGCCATCGCTGCTGACCTGGATCACCCAACCAGGTTTGGCCGCTTCGCCCGGCTGCTGCAGCACCACGGTATAGCGTTCGCCGGCGATATCCGGGGCGCGCAACAGCGGCATCAGCACGGCGACCAGCAGCGCCATGGCCAGGGCCGCGGTAGTCAGACGCCAGGTCAGCAGGCTGTTCCACCAGTTGGCCAGCGGGCTCGAATGTGGCTCATCGTGCAGGCCCAGACTCTGCCGAATACGTGCCCAGAGTGCCGGGGAGGGTGCATGTGCCGGTAGCTGGTCGCTGAGTTCGAGAAAGTGTCGTTCCCAGTCCAGGGCCATACGGGCGGCACCCTCATCTTCTTCGAGCAACTGGCGCACCTCGGCCGCTTCATGCTCATCGAGCAAGCCGAGCAGGTATTCGCCAATCAGGGCACGGCGTTCTTCGGGTTCGTGCGGAATCATGCTTGCAGACACTCCTGCAGCGCGCGCAGACCGGCGCGGATACGGCCTTTGATGGTGCCCAGCGGTGTGCTCAGGCGGCTGGCGATCTGCTCGTGGGTCAGGCCCCGGTAGAACGCCAGCAGGATCGGATGGCGGCGCGGCCTTTCCAGGCGCTGTAGGCAGCGACGCAGCAGGCGCTGCTCGGATTGCTCCAGCGCCTGTGCTTCGGCCTGCGGGCTGTCGTCGAGCACACGTTCGATGAAGTCATCGTCCACTTCGGCATGCCGGTTGCCACTGCGCAACGCATTCAGCACGCGGTAGCGCAGGATGCTGTGCACCCAGGCGCGACCGCTGCCCAGTTCGCGCCGATAGCGCGCGGCGTGCTGCCAGATACGCACGAAAGCGTCGTGCAGGCAGTCCTCGGCAATGTCACGGCGGCCCAGCATGCTGATGGCCAAACCGAGCAATTGCCCGGCCTCTTGCCGGTAGAGCGTCTGGAAGGCACGTTCGTCGCCGCGTGCGCAGGCTTCCAGGGTGCTTTCGTAATCGAACTCGCGATCTGCCATGGGTCATCCGTTGGCCTGAGAAATCCGCATGCAGCTTATACCCGGCTACTGCGCTTCTGGATCACGCACAGGTAACAAAAAACTGCGAAGGCGTTGCAGTGCATTCAATGGGTGAGGCTGTAGGCCTCGTCGAGTGAAACCCAGCGCTGCAGCGGGCCTTTGTGCGAGACGTAGCGGATCAGCAGCCAGTCTCCCTGCTGATCCAGGACTTCGCAGACGTCCCCTTCAATCAGGTAGGCCTTGCTGCGGCTGGCTTCGGCCGGGCGGGTGTGGAGGTAAAGGCGTGAGGTGGGTACCGTCCAGGTCTGCGGCTGGTCATCGTCGTCGAGCGCACGGCTGGCGATGATGTTGCCCTGAGGATCGAGTGTCTTCTCGAACACCGGGAAAAATACAGGTGCTTGCGGATCGTAGTCGTGACGTACTTGCAGCGTCTTGTACAGCCAGGGGGCACCGGATTCAGCGAAGCGATAGGGGCGTCGTAGTACCAGCGTGGCCCGCTGCGGCAGTGGCTGTAGAGCGCTCGTTCCTCACTGTCGGGCTGCAGCTCCGACAGCCATGCGCAATTGACGCGTTCCATCAGCGCAGGCGGTATTTGCAACTGCTCGAAACGGCGCAGGGCCGGGCGGTAGAGGTAAACGTGGTAGGCGGAGTTGACCATCCCGGCCGGCATGCGGATCGCCAGATCCGGGTGGCCGTCGAAATCGTAGTCCTCGACGGCGAAGCTCGGCGGTTCTGCGTCGTTGCCTTCGGGGATGCTCAGTTCCAGACGGGTGCCGTCGGGTTGCTGCAGGAAATAGCCTTCGCCTTGCTGTTGTACCTGGGCATGCAGCCCATGTTCAGGTTCGAAATGGGGTAGATCAGCCAGGGCCAATGTGGGCAACAACAGCAGGCCAGCGAGGGGGCGATACCAGTACAAGAGGGCAATCCTTTGCGAGCGACAGGCGCCTTTGCACGCCTGTCGTTGATGGCGCGCTTTCAGCTAGGCAGTTCGATGCGTGTGGCTTCGCCTGGTACTTGCGGCCAGTCGCCCGCGGCCCAGCGCTGGCGCGCCTGGTCGATCAGTTCCGGGGTAGTGGCTACGAAGTTCCAGTTGATCCGTCGTGGGCCGATGGGCTCACCGCCGATCAGGGCCAGGTGGCATTCACCGCAGGCGCTGAGCACGGGCGTTTCGCCTGCCGGGATCACCGCCATGGTATGCCGGGGCAGGGGCTCGCCATCCAGCTCCGCTTCACCATCGATGAGGTACAGGGCTCGTTCGCTGTGCTCGGTGGGTATCAGCAGGTTGGCACCGGCGGCCAGGCGCAGCTCGGCATACAGGGTCGGTGAGCGAACCGGCACTGGCGATTCGAGGCAGAAACCGCTGCCGGCGATCAGGGTGATCTGCACGCCCATGGCTTCGCTGCGAGGTAGCGAAGCGGCGGGGTGATGGCTGTAAGCCGGTTCGCACTGTTCCTCGGCTTCCGGCAAGGCCAGCCATACCTGCAGGCCGTGGGCTCGCTTGTTCTGCCCGAGCTGCTCGGGCGGCGTACGTTCGACGTGGGCGACGGCGCGCCCTGCGGTCATCCAGCTGACATCGCCAGGGCCCACCAGTTGGTCCGAACCCAGGCTGTCCTTGTGCTGCAGCTGGCCCTCGAACAGGTAGGTAAGGGTGGACAGGCCGATATGCGGATGCTGAGCAATATTAATGCCTTTGCCGGCTGGGTAATCATGCTCCAGCATGTGATCGAAGAAGACGAAGGGGCCGATGCTGCGAAAGCGTGCCGAGGGCAGGGGACGCAGAATCGGTTGGCCGGAAATGTCCTCGGCGCGCGGGCGGATCAGCTGTAGCTCGCTCATGCCGGAGCTCCCGCCAGGCGGGTTTCGACCTGGATGTCGGTGGTGGTCATCAGCTTGTGGATCGGGCATTTGTCCGCCACGCGCAGCAGTTGCTGGCGCTGTGTCTCGTCCAGTGGCCCCTTGAGCGCCAGGTCGACGATCAGGTGGTAGTTGCCCTGACGCTCCTCGCTGTCGTCACGCTCGACGTGCACGTCGATGCCTTCCAGCGGTAGGCCGCGTTGGCGCGCATAGAGCAACAGGGTCATGGCCTTGCAGGTGCCGAGGGCCGCGTCGAACAGATCGTGCGGTTCCGGTCCGGCACCATCGCCGCCCTGCTCGGGCGAGACGTCGCCGATGAGCTGGTGCGAGCCGATTTCGATCTGCTGCTGCAGGCCCTTGTTGTTGTGAATGCGGATCATGGCGCTTCCCTTGAGGTGTGACTAATCGACAGTGGCCAGCCTAGCCCAGCCGGCACCGATCACACCAGCGCCGAGAGCCTCACGTCCGCTCCCAGCACGCGCAGCAGTTGGCCGCGCTCATCGACAATGGGGACTGAAACGGTAAAGCAGAAGTCGTCTGTGGCCGAGGAGCGGTAGACCTGGGTGATATGACTCTCCATGCGCTCGGCCACGGCGCGGAACCAGGGGCGTTGGCTCCAGTCGCGGCCGCGACAGCTGGCATCCTCGCTGTGCGCCACATCGGCGGCGAAGATGTTCTCGGAAATCTGCACGCCGCGGCTGTCTACCAGGTAGAACAGCTCGAAACGGCTGTCGCGCGTCAGCGTATCGGCAAGCAGTCGTTCGGCCGCTGTCACGTCGCTGGCCAGCTCGGGGCGTTTGGCCAGTTGTTCGACGCTGGCGCGCACGGCTGCGTGAATTTCCAGACGGAAGTCGCCGAGCCCGGCGAGCAGGCGATCACCGTCTTCGCGCACGGCCTTGCTGTGATGCAGCACCTGACCTGCCTTGCCAAGCAGCTCGCCAGCGACCTGGGCGATGTTTTGCACATCGCCGTTGATCGAGCGCACCGCCTGGCCGATCTGCTCGGTGCCGGCGGCGATCTGGCCGACCTGAGCGTCCAGGCGATCCATGGCCTGGCGCGTGCTGTCCAGTCCGCCGCTGACGGCGAGAATGCCGGCGCGGCCGTCGGCCACCGCCTGGTTCATGTGCTGGCCGGCACTGCCGAGCTGCTGCATGCCTTCGCGGAAACGCTCGATGATGCCGCTGACCTGGCCGGTGGCATCGGTGGTATGGCCAGCCAAACGCCGCACTTCCTCGGCGACCACGGCGAAGCCCCGACCATGTTCACCCGCGCGTGCGGCCTCGATGGCGGCGTTCAGGGCGAGCAGATTGGTCTGTTGGGAGATGCTGGCGATCACACCGATGACCTTGCTCACTTCATCGAGCTGTCCGGCCAGTTGCTGGATCACCTGAGCCAGTTGCGCCTCGCTGGCATCGATCACTTCGACCTGCCGTAGTACCGCCTGGCCGCTTTGCTGGCATTGGTTGAGGGTGGCGGAAACCTCGGCGGACAGGCGCGCGACTTCGCCGGCACCGGGCACCAGTTCGGCGTCCAGTGTGGTGGTGACCTGCTCGCTGGCGCTGGCGATCAACTCCGATGACTGTGCCAGCGTCTGCCCGCTTTGTTGGTTGGCAGCGGCGATGCGCGCCAGTTGTGGCGCATGCGCGGCGATGCCGACGGCGGCGCCGAGGCTGGCGCGAATGCGTTGCTGGAGACCTGCGCTGAAGTCGTTCAGGCGTGTCATCCATTGATAGTGTTCCGGGAGGCGAATGGTGAGGTCGTGCTGTTGGAACAGAGCGTCCAATGCGGCCTCGTCCTTGGCCTTGCGGGCTGGCTTGCGCAGCAACTGCAACATGATGATTCCCCTGTCTGGTCTGCCTGAGTCACTGCAAGCCAGGTGCCATCATCGGCTGACGTACCCATGGCCGTTTCAGGCCGTTAGCCAGCTATTAATGTTCCGGCTTGGTGCAGTCCCTGGTTGCCTGCTTCTTTTGGGGGCGCTGATGCGAATGGCGTGGGGGGATCTCCGAACTTGCCGGGCCGCTCGGCGGTCTATGCTGCTCGTACCGTCAGGAGGACTCGCCTTGCTCACATCTCGAACGATGCCATGGATACTCGCGCTCAGTGCCGCTATCGTCTGCAGCGCCCAGGCCCGTGAATACCGCTACAGCGACGCCCACCTGCACTACGTCGACTTCTTTCAGGAAAGCGCCGGCATGGACGAACTGCTGGAGAAGATGGCGGAAAACAACGTCGATCACGTGATGTTCTCCGGCATTCCAGTGGCCAAGAAGTGGGATGAGGACGAGCCCAAGCGTCCGCGTTATTACGCCGGTGATGACGCCAATGCCTATTGGTACAGCGCTACCGACGTATTCATCGCCGCCGCCTACAAGCGTCTGCCCGCCGAGCAGCGCAAGCGCTTCCATCCGTTTCTTTCCGGCTTCAATCCCAACGACAAGAACGCCGATGCGCACATCCGCCGCATGCTCGAGCTAGACCCTGGCCTGTGGCAGGGCATCGGCGAGGTCTTCACCCGGCATGACGATCTCACCGCGCTGATTCACGGCAGTGCGCCGCGTGCCAACAACGAAGCGCTGGCGCGGGTTTTTCATCTGGCCGCCGAGTACGACCTGCCGGTGATGCTGCATTCGAACATCACCTCCAAGCGTGAGCGTGAACCGCTGTTCCTGGAGGAAATCGAGGCGCCGCTGCGCAACCACCCGCATGTGCGCTTCATCTGGGCGCATGCCGGCACCAGCGCCGAGATTCACCGTCATCAGGAGAAGCTCGACTTCCTCCTGGACACGGTCGAGCGCATGCTCGGCCAGTACCCGAATCTTTATATCGACCTGTCCTGGACCATGTTGCGCCCCTATCTGCTGGACGCGGACGGCAAGCCTGATCCGAAATGGGTGCATCTGGTCAGCAGTTACCCGGAGCGTTTCATGCTCGGCTCGGACGTGGTCGGGCGCTTCGGTAGCCTGGGGGATTACATGAAGGGCTTCGACCCGTTCCTCGATGCCTTGCCCGAAGACGTGGCACACAAGGTGGCGCGCGATAACTTCCTTTCCGTGTTGCCGCGTAAGGTGCAGGCCGAGCTGGATCCTTAGAGTGGACGTCGCGCAGTGACGACCTCACATGCCCTTCTCCTTCTGGGAGAAGGTGGCGCGTAGCGCCGGATGAGGGAGGGGATGCCCCTTAGCGCGGTTGTCATCAGGCTGTCACTCGGGCGTCATAGGCTCGCGCTCATCTCAACGAGGAGCGCACCATGCATTACACCCGAGTGGCCATGATGGCCGGTCTATTCGCCTGGGCAGGTCTGAGCCAGGCTGACGTCCGTGTCGAAGGGGCGGTGGAATACGGCATCTTCAGCAGCCAGTATCAGGATTTTCAGCCCGGCGAGCGGGTACTGACCCGCAGCAATCAGGACATCGAGCGCACCGAGCAGATTCCCGCCAAGCTCGGTACCAAGTTCGGCATGCGCTACAGCCTGGCCGGCAAGCGCGAGGGGGATACGCCGCTGACGCTGCTGTATCTCACCCCGGGTGTGGTCACCCCGGATGGTCAGCGTCATGACAAGTTCGAAGTGCAGCAGAAGCTGGTGGTCGGTGCACCGCAGGACGTGATGGCCTTCGAATTCACCGAACACCACGAAGTGGTGCCCGGCGAATGGCATTTCATCGTCTATCAGGGGGATCGCAAACTGGCCGAACAGCGTTTCATGGTGCGCTGATCAGAGCAGGATGATCGCCCAGGTCAGGGCGATCATCAGCAGCGCGACCATTTGCGCCGCGCTGCCCATGTCCTTGGCCTGTTTGGACAGCGGGTGCAGATTCAGCGAGATACGGTCGACCACCGCCTCGATGGCGGAATTGAGCAATTCCACCACCAGCGCCAATAGCGGCACCAGCATCAGCAGCGCGCGCTCGGCGCGGCCGACATCGACCAGGCAGGCCAGCGGCAGCAGCACCAGGTTCAACCACACTAACTGACGGAACGCGGCTTCACCCTGGTAGGCCGCGCGCAGCCCGGCCAGCGAATAACCGGTGGCGTCGAAGATGCGCGCCAGGCCTCGGCGGCCCTTGAAGGATAGGGCGTCCAGATCGGGGCTGTCGTTCATGATTGCAGCCCACCCCATGGATCGTTCAGCGCACGCTGGTAAGCCTGGCGCAGATAGAGCATGTCAGCTTCGGGCATGCTGCCGCCGTGGCGTTGCAACTGGCCGAGATCACGCCGCGAAGCGCTGGCAATACGCCAATGCCGTCGGCTTTTCTCCAGATCCAGCAGGGCAATGTCGACATCACCGTCGCTGCGAGCTTTGACGAACAGATGCTTGGCGTAGCAGCAGCCATGCTGCCATCCACCCAGGTGCAGGCGCGCCAGGGTGACGGCCAGGCGTTGCAGCATGGCCTGGTTGAGCTTCGCTGCATGCGCCTCTTCGTACCACTGTTCCAGGCTGACGAAGTCCTGCAGCGCTTCGGTGACCAACAGTGCCTGCCACTGTCCCCTCTGCTTGCGTGCGGCGCAGTAGACGATGTTCGGCGTGCTAATGCCGAGGCGGGCAAGGGCGCGGTAGGCCTGCAGCTCGCGCAGGATGGTCGGCCGTCCCAACGGGTGGCGCAGCGAGCGGTAGAGATGTCCGCTCTGGCGTTTGCAGAACAGCAGGGGCCGGCTTGTGTCCCAGTGTTGCAGCAGGCGCACGCCACTTTCGCCGCCGCGTCGCTGATTGGCGGGCTCGACCCATTCCCCAGGGCTGTACCACCAGCGGTCGAATTCGGTCGAGGGCAGGGCGGCCATTGCCTGTTCGCTGAGGACGCCCATCTCAGGCCACCTTGCGCAGGACGTAGGTGCGCCACATGGCGTAGCCGGGCAGGAAGTCCAGATGGCCGAGAATGGCGAAGCCGGCCTGACGAAATTCCTCTTCCACCGTACTGCGGGCGACGACGAAGCGGTTCTGGTTTTCCGCGGCGCGGCCCTGAGCCGTTCTGCGGGCTTCCAGACGGCGGCGTTTCCAGGCTTTGTAGTTGCCGTCGACCCATAGCGAGACGATCACCGTATCGCGGCTGACGCGATGAAACTCGCGAAGGATGGCCAGGCGGTGTTCGGCCGATTCGATGTGATGCAGCAGGCGGATGCAGAAGACGCAGTCCACCGCATTGGCGCCCAGGTCGATATCGAAGGCCGAGGTGCGGAAGCTGTTGATCCGCGCCACCACTTCAGGCGTTTGCGCCGCGCGGGCGGTGGCGATCATGTCGGCCGAGTTGTCGGCGGCGAAGATCACCCGGTTCGGCTGCTCGCAGAGCATCGGCCAGAAGCGCCCGGCGCCGCAGGGCAGGTCGAGTACCAGATTCGGCTCATCGGCCATCTGCAATGCACGGCGCGCCACCTGTACGTCGCGCCAGTGCGACAGGCGTCGGGCCAGGCCATCCTGATGCTTGTGCAGGTATTGCTGCGAATGCTCGAAATCGTACTTGCGGGAAAAGTCCAGTTCGATGGGGCTAGGCTTGGGCATGACGAACGTCCCTTGATGGATACGTTCATCAGCCTAAAGAGCAGGGCATCAAGGCCACGTCAAAGGGGCGTGAAAATTTCGTCAAGCGCCATTGTTCAGGCTGACCCGGAAGCGGGTATGACCTGGCTCGCTCTGCAAACTGACACTCCAGCCCTGTTTGGCGCAAATGCGTTTGACCAGCGACAGCCCCAGTCCAAGCCCCTCGCCACGGGCCTGCGAGCCGCGCACGAACGGCTGGAAGATGCGCTCGTGCTGCTCGGCAGGAATGCCGGCACCGCTGTCCTCGATACGAAACGCTCCCGCTTCGAGGATCAGGCGCACACTGCCGTTCTCGGTGTAGTGCAGGGCGTTGCGCAACAGGTTGGCCATTACCGTACCGAGGAAAGTGGCGTTGTAGCGGCCGTCGTCCTGGCCTTCCTCGAGCAGTCGGAAGTCCAGGCCTTTCTCTTTCATCAGAACGCCCCAGCGACTGGCTTGCTCATGGGCGACGGCGGTCAAGGTACGGTCGCCGACGAACACGGCTTCGTTGCTCTTGTCGCGCGCCAGTTGCAGAAAGGTCTGCACCAGCTCGCGCATTTCCTCGCTGGCGCGGGCGATGCGCGCCACCTGTTCCTTCTCGCGCGGGCCCAGGGGCGCCTCGGCAAGCAGCTCGCAGGAGGTGGCGATGACCATCAGCGGTGTACGCAGTTCGTGGCTGACATCGCTGGTGAACAGCCGCTCGCGCTCCAGGGACTGACGCACCTGGCCCAGCGTGCTGTCGAAGGCAGCGGCCAACTGGCCGATTTCATCGTCGGGGTAATCTGGTGCCAATGGCGGCGCCAGTGGGTGCAGCTGGTCGCGATGGCGCACCTGCTGGGCGAGGCGGCTGACCGGCGCCATGACCTTGCGCGCCATCATCAAGCCCAGGCCCCAGGCGGCGATCACCGTCAGCAGAAAGCCCGCCAGCACCACATTGAACAGCGTATTCTCGCGGGCTTCGAATTCCTGTTGCTCCTGCACCAGCATGTAGGTCTCGCCGTTGATCTTCTGCACGTAGACGTAAAACGCCTCGTTGCCGCTGACGACCTCGTTGAACCCTTCCCGCAGGCCCTCGTATTCGGGCGGGATGGCATAGTCGGGATTATTGGACGAGAAGAAACGGGTGCTGGAGTCCAGGCGCGGTGGGCGCCCCTGGCGGATGTCCTCGTTCAGCGTTTCACCCAGCTCGCGGCTCATCTCCTGGGAAACCAGATGCTCCTCGATGAAATGCACCACACCGACGATGCTCAACGAGAACAGGCCGCTGACCATCACCGTCATCAGCACGAAGGCGATCAGAATCCGGCGCTGGAAGGGCTGCTTAGACAGCATCGGGGTTCTCCGCCAGGCGATAGCCGACGCCGTGGATAGTGTGCAGCAGTGGTGTGGGGAAGGGTTTGTCGAGCACCTGGCGTAGCTGATGAATATGGCTGCGCAGGCTGTCGCTGTCCGGGCAGTCGTCGCCCCACAAGGCTTCCTCCAGCGCTTCACGACGTACCACCGCCGGGCTGCGCTGCATGAGAATGGCCAGCAGCTTGAGGCCCAGCGGGTTGAGCTTGAGCAGCTGGCCGGCGCGGCTGACGTACAGGGTGTCGAGGTCGTAGCTGAGGTCGGCGACCTGCAGCTGGCGTTTGCGGCTGCCGCGGCTGCGGCGCAGGATCGCCTCGATGCGCGCCACCAGTTCGGAAAGCGCGAACGGCTTGATCAGATAGTCGTCGGCGCCGGCGTTGAGGCCCTGCAGGCGGTCATCCAGGGCATCGCGTGCGGTGAGCATGAGGATCGGCACCTCACTGCGTCCATCCTCGCGCAGGCGCTTGCACACCTGATAGCCGTCGATGCCGGGCAGCATGATGTCCAGCACGATCAGGTCATAGTGGCCGCTACTGGCCAGATGCAGGCCGCTCAGGCCGTCCTGCGCGCAATCGACGGAAAAGCCTTTGAGCTGCAAATAGTCGAGCACGTTGGCGAGGATGTCTCGGTTGTCTTCGATGACCAGAATGCGCATCGCGGGTTATTCCTGGGTTTGACGATTTTTTCACAGGGCTTTGACGAGTGGCTCACGGCTCGCCCAGCAGACTGCGGCCCGTTCATCCAGCAAGGATCATACGATGCCACGGCTCCATTACTCGCAACTTCGTTATCTGTCGATCATTCTGCTGGCCTGGCTGGCGGTTTTCTTCCTTACTCGTAGTGTGCTGCTGATCGCACATCTGGGCGATGCCGGTGTCAGCCTGGCGAACCTGCTTGGCCTGTATGGCGTCGGCCTGATCTATGACCTGAGCTTCCTGGTCTACGCCGCCGCGCCACTGGCGCTTTACCTGTTGTTGTGTCCTGCCTGGTTATGGCAGCGCCGTTGGCATCAGCGTCTATTGATCGCCCTGGCGGCCGTCAGCCTGTTCGCGATGTTCTTCACCGCAGTGGCTGAATGGCTGTTCTGGGACGAGTTCGGCGTGCGCTTCAACTTCATTGCCGTGGACTACCTCGTGTACTCCAAAGAGGTCGTCGACAACATTCTCGAGTCCTACCCGATCTATCCGCTGCTGGCGCTGTTGGCGGTCTTGGCCATCGGCTTGACCGTAGCGCTGCGCCGGCCGTTGCGTGCTGCGTTGCAGGCGCCGCGTTTGCCACGGCTGCGTGCGGCCTATGCACTGGTCATGTTGGCATTGCTGGTCGGGCTGTGCAGCGGCTTGGTAGGGCAGGACGCGCCGCGCAGCCTGGGTGGCAATACCTACCAGCGCGAGCTGGCGAGCAATGGCCCGTACCAGTTCTTCGCTGCGTTTCGTAACAACGAGCTGGACTATCAGCAGTTCTACGCCACCTTGCCCGATGCTGCGGTGGCCGAGCAGTTGCGCACCGAAGTGGCCGAGCCCAATGCGCGCTTCATCGGCAGTGACCCGCAGGACATCCGCCGGGTAATCGACAACCCCGGCCAGGCGCGCAAGCTCAACGTGGTGCTGGTCACCATCGAGAGCCTGAGTGCCAAGTACCTGGGCAGTTTTGGCGATACCCGTGGGTTGACCCCGAACCTGGACGAGCTGCGTAAGCACAGCCTGGTGTTCACTAATTTCTACGCCACGGGTACGCGCACCGACCGCGGTCTGGAGGCGCTGACCCTGTCGGTACCGCCGACCCCGGGGCGCTCCATCGTCAAGCGCATCGGCCGCGAGTCCGGCTATGCCAGCCTGGGCCAGCAGTTGGGCGCGCAGGGCTACGACAGCGTCTTCGTCTATGGCGGGCGCGGCTACTTCGACAACATGAACGCCTTCTTCGGCGGCAATGGCTATCGCATTGTCGATCAGAGCAGCGTCGATGAGTCCGAGATGAGCTTCCAGAACGCCTGGGGCATGGCCGACGAGGATCTCTACCATCAGGCGCTGAAGGTGGCCGATAGCGACCATGCGGCCGGCAAGCCGTTCTTCCTGCAACTGATGACCACCTCCAACCACCGGCCCTACACCTACCCGGACGGGCGCATCGACATCGCCTCCGGCGGGGGACGTGAGGGTGCGGTGAAATACACCGACTACGCCATCGGCCAGTTCCTGGCGCAGGCGCGTAGCAAGCCCTGGTTCGACGACACGCTGTTCGTCTTCGTCGCCGACCACACTGCAGGCAGCGCCGGGCGTGAGGATCTGCCGGTGGCCAACTACCAGATCCCGCTGTTCATCTACTCGCCCAGGTACGTCAAACCGGCGCAGTACGCCGATGTGGCCAGTCAGATCGACGTAGCGCCGACACTGCTTGGGCTGCTCAATCTGGATTACGTGTCCACCTTCTTCGGTCGCAACCTGCTGCGCGCCGACCACGCTCCTGGGCGGGCCCTGCTCGGCAACTACCAACATCTGGGCCTGTTCGATGGGCAGAACCTGGCGATTCTCAGTCCGCGCCAGGGCATGCGTCGCCACAACGATGCTCTGGGCCTGAGTCATGAGTGGCGGGTGGATGATGCCGATCCGCTGTTGCGGCGCGACATCGCCTACTACCAGGGCGCCAGCCATGCCTTCGGCAAGCGGCTGATCGCTTGGCAACCAGACGCTCAATCGAGCCAGCAGCTCAGCCAGCGCTAAGGAATGAAGATGCCGTCTCGTTATTTCGATTTTCGCCTGGCGCTGGGTATTCCGCTGCTGCTGATGGCGCTGTTGCTGGTAGTCGATCCCAGCCCTGTGGACTTCGCCCTGGCCCGTCTGTTCTACGAACCTGGCCTGGGCTTCATCGGTCGTAGCAGTTTCTGGCTCGAAGACATCCTGCATGACCGTGCCAAGCAGGCGGTGATCATGCTCGGTGTGCTGGCCATCGCCGGCTTTCTGCTCAGCCTGATGCCGACACGGCTGCGTGCCTGGCGTCGACAGCTCGGTTATCTGGTGCTGGCGCTGGGTCTGTCGACTTCGGTGGTCACGCCGCTGAAGACTCTGACCGGTATGCATTGCCCCTGGAGCCTTAGCGAGTTTGGTGGCCAGGAGCAGTTCACCCCGCTGCTTAGCGAACGTGCACCCACCGCCAACCCCGGCCGATGCTGGCCGGGCGGGCATGCTTCGGCAGGATTCTCGCTGCTGGCGCTGTTCTTCGTCTTGCGCGACAGCCGCCCACGTGCCGCGCGAATCGCGCTGGTGGTGGCGTTGGGGCTGGGTTCGCTGTTTTCCCTGGGGCGGATGTTGCAGGGCGCGCACTTTCTCTCGCACAACCTGTGGACGCTGCTGATCGACTGGGTGATCTGTGTGCTGACCTATCGCTGGCTGCTTTACCGAGCGCCTGTCGCACAAAGCGCAGGGAATCAGGTGGTCTGGGGAGAAACCTGCCGATGAACAGACTCCAACAAGGCTTGCGCCTGGCGTTGGCCGCCGTGGTTTTCTTCAGTGCGCTGTTGGCGCTGCCCTTGAGCATGGCGTGGGGCGCGACGACATCGGCGGCGCCCCTGCAAGGCGTGCGCCCAGCCAGCTGGGCACAACCACTGGACACCCGCATAAACCTGTATCGCATGACGCCTGATCTGTACCGCAGCGCATTGCCAGCGGCGCGGGACTGGCCGCAGCTGCAGTCGCTCGGCATCGCCACGGTGATCAACTTCTACCAGCACGGCGACGAGCAATGGCTGGTCGATCCGCGCGTCCAGCAGGTTCATCTACCGCTGCGTACGGACCGTATCGAAGACACCGATGTCATCGAGGTA
This sequence comes from Pseudomonas sp. ZH-FAD, assembly GCF_002803095.1. GTDB lineage: Bacteria > Pseudomonadota > Gammaproteobacteria > Pseudomonadales > Pseudomonadaceae > Aquipseudomonas. The sequence continues at coordinate 84,130 of NZ_PGLR01000004.1, forward strand.
CTGCGCAGCATCCGCCAGGCGCAGAGTCGCGGCACGGTACTGATTCATTGCAAGCATGGGCAAAACCGTACCGGGCTGATCGCCGCTCTGTACCGGGTGATCTACCAGAACTGGAGCAAGGAACAGGCACTGGCAGAAATGCGCGGTGGCGGTTTTGGCGGCGAGGAGCGTATGGGCGACGCCGAGCGTTACCTGCGCGACGCCGACATTCCGGCGTTGCGTTCAGCATTGGCCACAGGTGCCTGTAGCACCAGTGCTTGGGCGCTGTGTGCGCTAAAGGATCGGCTGCTCGGCGCGATCGAGGGGGTATGAAGCCATGAAGGTCGCGCGTTTACTGATCTGTGGCCTCTCGCTGCTGGTCTTGCTGGGGTGTCAGAGCCTGCGCGAGCAGATGCTGGCGGCCCACTATCCGCCGGCCTTCGTCGATGGCTTCGAGGCCGGTTGCAGCAGCGGGCGCTCGGCGGCAGGACCGCTAGGACAGTTCGACAAGGACGTACCACGCTATATGGCCGAGCCGCTCTACACTCAGGGCTGGGATGACGGGTTTCGCCAGTGCGAGGACGTGCAGCGTATCGATGACAGGCAGGCACGCCGGGAGGAGCAGTGGCGCGATGATGAATGGCGCCACCATGTCGATCAGGCGATGGCCAAGGCACTGCGTCGTTAGAAATTTCTTTATGTCCTTATCAAGAGCGACTGAATCACGTCGATAAGAAAGAAGGGATTAGCGCAATCTCTTAAGGTCTTTTGCCAAGTGCGGTAAAGGATGTCTCGATTTCTGCGCGCAATGGGAGTTGCAAAAATGTCGCTGCGTAATCTTTCAATCGCACCACGGGCTGCTTTGGGGTTCGGTCTAGTGGCTTTGCTGGTGTTGTTGCTTGGGGCTTTTTCACTGTTCCAGATGACCGAGATGCGCAAGCAGTCCGAGGCAGTCGATCAGGATTGGCTGCCAAGTGTGATGGCGCTGGGGGAGGTCAGCCAGGACATCCTGCGTCTGCGTGCCGTGACGCTGCGACTGATGCTCAACCGTGACCCTGATGAGCTTCAGAGGAACCTGCGCCTTGCCGATGAACTGCGTACCGAGTTGAGTGCGGCTGACTCTTCGTATGAAAAGCTTATCTCCGGTAGTGAGGAGCGTGGCCTTTACGAGGTTTTTCGCCGAGCTGAAGCGGCCTACTTGCAGGAGCAGGGCAAGATCGTCGCCTTCGTTCGCCAAGGTAACTTCGACGATGCCATTGCCGTGACCCGTGGCACGCTCAATCAACATGCCGATGATATGGCGCGTGCTCTAACTGATCTTTCCGAGCTGAACCGCAAGGGGGCTTCCGGGGCTGCTCGCGAAGCCGGGCGGGTGTTCGATTCGGCGCGTACCTGGGTAGTGGTGATGATGGCACTGGCGGCGCTGGCTACCGTGGGCCTGGCACTGCTGCTGACCCGCAGTATCGTCGCGCCGCTGAGCGAAGCCGTGCGGGTGGCTGAGGTGGTGGCATCTGGTGACCTGACTCAGGTCATTCATGCTGAAGGTAGCGATGAGCCGGCGCGCTTGTTGGCGGCGTTGAAAAGCATGCAGCAGAGCCTGCGTAACACCATTCAGAGCATCGCCGACTCGTCCAATCAACTGGCATCTGCTTCCGAAGAATTGCACGCGGTGACCGAGGATTCGACTCGCGGCCTGCATCAGCAGAACACCGAGATCGAACAGGCCGCTACGGCAGTCAACGAGATGACTGCCGCGGTCGAAGAGGTCGCGCGCAATGCTGTGAGCACCTCCGAGGCATCGCGCGAATCCAATGCTACGGCGCAGCAGGGTCGCGAGCAGGTGCGCCAGACCGTGAGCTCGATCAGTCAGCTGGCCGACGATGTAAACGGCACCGCGGGTGAGGTCGAGAAGCTGGCCGAGCGGGTCCGGGAGATTAGCAAGGTGCTTGACGTGATCCGCTCCATCGCCGAGCAGACCAACCTGTTGGCGCTTAACGCTGCCATCGAGGCGGCGCGGGCCGGTGATGCGGGACGAGGCTTCGCGGTAGTGGCTGACGAGGTGCGCGCACTGGCGCATCGCACTCAGCAATCCACCCAGGAGATCGAGCAGATGATCGGTGCCATTCAAAGCGGCACCGATCAGGCCGTCGGTTCGATGCAGAGCAGCAACAGTCGCGCCCGTTCCACCCTCGAGGTGGCCCAGGCTGCGGGCACGGCGCTGGAGTTGATCACTCAGGCGATTTCCTCGATCAACGAACGCAACCTGGTGATTGCCAGCGCGTCGGAAGAGCAGGCTCAGGTGGCGAGGGAAGTGGATCGCAACCTGGTCAATATTCGCGATCTGTCGCTGCAGAGTTCGGCGGGTGCCAACCAGACCAGTGCAGCGAGTCAGGAGCTGTCGCGTCTGGCGATCGACCTGAACAACCTGGTAGCGCGTTTCAAGGTCTGAGGCTCGGCCCATTTCCTCTTCCGCCAGCGGGAGAGGAAGGAAATCAGCACAAACGAAAACGGCGCCCGAAGGCGCCGTTTTCTTTACCGCGGTAGCTGTTACTTACCGGCCCAGCGCTTGAGCACTAGGGTAGCGTTGGTGCCACCGAAGCCGAAGCTGTTGCTCATCACGGTGTCGAGCTTGGCGTTCTCGACAGTGGTGAGCTGGATCGGCATGTCGGCCACTTCCGGGTCGAGCTCATCGATGTTGGCCGACGCGGCGATGAAGTTGCCTTCCATCATCAGCATGCAGTAGATCGCTTCCTGCACGCCCGCAGCGCCCAGGCTGTGGCCGGACAGGCTCTTGGTCGAGCTGATGGCCGGGGCCTTGTCGCCGAATACAGCGCGCACGCCTTTGATTTCCGCAACGTCGCCAACCGGAGTCGAGGTGCCGTGGGTGTTGAGGTAGTCGATGGGGGTGTCGACGGTAGCCAGCGCCTGCTGCATGCAGCGGATCGCGCCTTCGCCGCTCGGAGCGACCATGTCGTAGCCATCGCTGGTGGCGCCGTAACCGACGATTTCTGCGTAGATCTTGGCGCCGCGAGCCAGAGCGTGTTCCAGCTCCTCGACCACGACCATGCCGCCGCCACCGGCGATGACGAAACCGTCACGCTTGGCGTCGTAGGCGCGCGAGGCCTTTTCCGGGGTTTCGTTGTACTGGGTGGAGAGGGCGCCCATGGCGTCGAACAGGCAGCTCTGGCTCCAGTGCTCTTCTTCGCCGCCACCGGCGAAGACCACGTCCTGTTTGCCCAGCTGGATCTGCTCCATGGCCTGGCCGATGCAATGCGCGCTGGTGGCGCAGGCCGAGGAGATGGAGAAGTTGACGCCCTTGATCTTGAACGGAGTCGCCAGGCACGCCGATACGGTGCTGCCCATGGTGCGGGTCACGCGGTATGGGCCGATGCGCTTGACGCCTTTTTCGCGCAGGGTATCGATGGCTTCCATCTGGTTGACAGTGGAAGCGCCACCGGAACCGGCGATCAGGCCGGTGCGCGGATTGGAAATCTGCTCTTCGCTGAGGCCGGAATCCTTGATCGCCTGTTCCATCGACAGATAGGCGTAGGCCGCAGCGTCGCCCATGAAGCGCAGCAGTTTGCGGTCGATCAGCTCTTCCAGATTCAGGTTGACCGAACCGGAGACATGACTACGCAGGCCCATTTCGGCGTAGGAGGGGTTGAAACGGATGCCTGATTTGCCCGCGCGAAGGCTGCCGGCAACGGCTTCTTTGTCATTGCCCAGGCAGGAAACGATGCCCAGACCGGTGATCACTACACGACGCATGTGCAAGTCCTTCAGAAACTGTCGGTGGAGGTGAACAGGCCGACGCGCAGGCCTTCGGCGCTATAAATTTCGCGACCGTCGACGGCTACGGTGCCATCGGCGATGCCGAGGATCAGCGAGCGGCTGATGGTGCGCTTGATGTGAATGTTGTAGGTGACTTTCTTGGCGGTCGGCAGTACCTGACCGAAGAATTTCACTTCGCCGCTACCCAGTGCACGGCCGCGGCCCGGGTTGCCTTGCCAGCCGAGGTAGAAGCCGACCAGCTGCCACATGGCGTCGAGACCGAGGCAGCCTGGCATGACCGGGTCGCCCTCGAAGTGGCAGCCGAAGAACCACAGGTCCGGATTGATATCGAGCTCAGCGACGATTTCGCCCTTGCCGTACTTGCCGCCGGTTTCGCTGATGTGAGCGATGCGATCGATCATCAGCATGTTTGGGGCGGGCAGTTGCGCGTTCCCCGGGCCGAACAGTTCGCCGCGGCTGCAGGCGAGCAGATCTTCCCGGGTGTAGGCGTTTTGTCTTGTCATGCGAGCTCCTCAATTGTCCCCACGCTTCTAAGGCTGGGCGAATCGTCCTGGCCGGCGACGTCTGGATAGGCGTCTGCCGGCAGCCTAGTCATAGACTGTTGCGTTGTGGTGAAAGTCACAGCGCAGTGAGTACAGTTGTACTCTGCTGTACTGGCGTTGTCACAGGCACAGCAGTTTCTCCTTGTAACCCTGCACTGTCACGGGCGCTACTCGCCTATGGTCGGGCTGGCAGCCAGCGCAGCAGAATGCGTTGCAAATCTGCACGTTTGAACGGTTTTGCCAGGTAATCGTTCATTCCTGCTTCCAGGCAGGCTTCGCGGTCGCCCTGCAGGGCATTGGCGGTCAGGGCGATTATCGGCACCTGCTGGCATTGCTGGAGCTGGCGGATCTGCCGCGTCGCCTCGTAACCGTCCATCAGGGGCAGCCTGCAGTCCATCAGGATAGCGGCGTAATCGTGTCGGCTGCAGTTCTGTACGGCCTGCTGACCATCGCCGACCAGACTGACCTGATAGCCCAGGCTGCGCAACATGGCCTCGATGACCGTCTGGTTGACTGGATTGTCCTCCACCAGCAAGACCGACTGACCCTCGCCACCACCCAGGTTCTGAGAGTCACTGCTTTGTACGGGTTCGTTGCGGGCCAGAAAGGGCAGCGGTATTTCCAGGGTAAACACCGAGCCTGTGCCCAGTTGGCTTTCCGCGCGCAGGGTGCCGCCCATGCGCTCGGCCAGGGTGCGGGCGATCGGCAGGCCCAGGCCGGTGCCGCCGTAGCGGCGGGAAATCGAGGTATCCGCCTGCTGGAAAGCATCGAACATATGCTCCAGGCGCTCGTCGTCGATGCCGATGCCGCTGTCGCGCACGGCGCAGGTGAACCACAGCACCTGGTCGTCCAGCTTCTGCCAGCGGGTCTCCACGCGAATCTGGCCTTCTTCGGTGAACTTCAGTGCGTTGCCGATCAGGTTGACCAGAATCTGCCGGATGCGCGTGGGGTCGCCGCGCACTTCCAATTGCTCCAGACCTGGCTGGGTTTCCAGCAGCAGTTGCAGGCCACGTTGCTGAGCGCTGTGCTGAAATACCTGCACCGAGCCTTGCAGCAGCTCCAGCAGGCTGAAGGGAATGGCTTCGAGCTCCAGGGCGCCGCGCTCGATCCGTGAGAAGTCGAGAATGTCGTTGATCACCTTGAGCAGGTGCTCGGTGGACTCGGTGGCCAGGGCGGCGTACTCGTTCTGCTCGTCGTTCAGGCTGGTGGTTTCCAGCAGTTGTAGCATGCCCAACACGCCATTCATGGGCGTGCGCAGCTCATGGCTCATCATGGCCAGGAAGTCGGACTTGGCCCGGTTGGCCTGCTCGGATTCCTCGCGCGCCTGGATCAATTCGGCAATCGCCTGTTGCTGCTCGCGACCGCTCTGCTCGAGGGCGCAGGCGAGGTTGTTGATATGCCGGGCGAGGTCGGTCAGTTCGTCATTGCCGCGCTCGATCAGGGACGGGCGGTAGTCACCACTCTGGATGCGTTCCAGGGCCTGGCCCATGGCGCTCAGCGGCTGCGCCAGACGCCTGGCCAGGCGTCTGGCGAGGAGGAAGGTCAGGAGCAGCGCCAGCAGCGACAGAATACCGGCCTTGAACAGTATTTCCTGCTGGCGCGTATTGAAGGTGTCGTTGGACATGCCCACCACCACCCGGCCCAGGTAGCCGTCGCCGAGTGCCTTACCCAAGGGGGGCAGCGCTTGCGCACGAGCAGGCTGACCCTGCAGGCGAATCGGTGCCTGGAACACCTCGACCTGCGGCGTGCTATGGCCTTGTTCCTTGGGCCGTTCGACGTACACCAGAATGTTGTCGTCGCGGTCACGCACTTCAGCGAAACGCACGTCAGGGGTGCCGAGGGTTGCACGCAGCAGGCTTTCCAGCGTGTCGAGGTTGTCGTTGAGCACGCCGTACTCGGTGGCAGGCGCCAACTGGTTGGCGATCAGTTGGCCAATATGACCCTGCTCCAGGCGTAGATCCTGCAGGCGGGTGAAGGTGAGAAAACCGGTCAGCAGCAGGGTCAGCAGCAGGGCAGGGCCGACACTGATCAGCTGAGTGCGGGTGTGAATGTTCCAGCCGCGACGCTGGTTCATGGCTCTACCGTCCCTGGAAAGCGGCGCTGCTGCCTGACGAGAGGCGCAGGGCGGGGGCAAGGGGCTGCCTGTGGGCACGAATCGTCCTTGGCAATTATGGTCAATCCCGCATGTTAACCGACCCGACGCGCTTTGCCAGTGTCAGGCGCCTGCACTCTGCGGTAATTCTCGTTTGCCCGGCTCTGCGGATGGTCTGCACTGAACTTTTGCCCTGGCCGGGTACTCTCGGCTCCGTATAATGCCCGCAGACCGCCATCACGCATGGCCTCATTCGGAAGACCTATGACACAGCTCCAACCCATTGCCGTACTCGGCGGCGGCAGCTTCGGTACCGCCCTGGCCAACCTGCTGGCGGAGAACGGCCAGCGCGTCCTGCAGTGGATGCGTGACCCCGAGCAGGCCGAGCAGATGCGTCAGAGCGGCGAAAATCCGCGCTATCTGAAGGGTGTCAAGCTGCATTGCGGTATCGAGCCGACCAGTGACCTGAGCGGCGTGCTGCAGCAGGCCGAGCTGGTGCTGGTCGCATTGCCTTCCAGCGCCCTGCGCGATGCCCTGCAACCGGTGGCGGCGCAGTTGGCGGGCAAGATGCTGATCAGCACCACCAAGGGCATCGAGGCCAAAACCTTCAAGCTGATGAGCCAGATTCTCGAAGAGATCGCCCCCGACGCGCGTATCGGCGTGCTGTCCGGGCCGAATCTGGCCAAGGAAGTGGCCGATCACGCCCTGACCGCCACGGTGATCGCCAGTGAAGATGAAGAACTGTGCCTGCGCGTGCAGCAGGCTCTGCATGGCAGAACCTTCCGCGTCTACGCCAGCGCCGATCGTTTCGGTGTCGAGCTCGGCGGCGCGTTGAAGAACGTCTATGCCATCATGTCCGGCATGGCGGCGGCGCTGGGCATGGGTGAGAACACCAAAAGCATGCTGATCACCCGCGCCCTGGCGGAAATGACCCGGTTCGCGGTCAAGCTCGGCGCCAATCCGATGACCTTCCTCGGCCTGGCCGGCGTCGGCGATCTGATCGTTACCTGTTCGTCACCGAAAAGTCGCAACTATCAGGTCGGCTTCGCCCTGGGTGAAGGACTCAGCCTGGAAGACGCCGTGCAGCGCCTTGGCGAAGTCGCCGAAGGGGTCAATACGCTCAAGGTACTCAAGGCCCGTGCCGAAGAACTGGACGTCTACATGCCGCTGGTCGCTGGCCTGCATGCCATCCTCTTCGAGGGGCGTACGCTGGCTCAGGTCATCGAATTGCTGATGCTCGGTGAGCCCAAGACCGACGTCGATTTCATCCCCACTGCCGGTTTCTGAACCCGGCAGCCAATCAAGGAGCGTGAGTCATGAGTGATGAAAAGCAGGAGTTGGAGCGCGAGTCGATTCTGCTGCGCATTCTGTGGATGGTGATCTTTCTCATCGTCTGGCAACTGGCCGAGCTGCTGCTCGGCGCCGTGGTGCTGCTGCAACTGGGTTACCGCCTGTTCTACGGCGCGCCGAACGCCAGCCTGCTGAGCTTTGGCGACAGTCTCAGCCAGTATCTGGCGCAGATCGGTCGTTTCGGCACCTTCAACACCGATGAAAAACCATGGCCGTTCGCCGACTGGCCGACGCCGCGGGCGCCTGACGGCGAAACCGCGCACAGTATCCCGCCGGCGCCGCACCCTGTGCGCGACGAGGAGCCCAAGCTGTGAGGTTATGGCTGCTGCGCCATGGTGAGGCCGAGCCGCAGGCGGCCACTGATGCTGTCCGCGAGCTGACCGCCCATGGTCGCAAGGAAGTGCTGCAAGCCGCCGCTCAGCTCGCCGGTCGGCCCTTGACCGCCATCGTCGCCAGCCCCTACGTGCGTGCTCAACAGACGGCCGAGCTGGTACGCAGTGAGCTGGGGTTCACCGGCAAGATAAACACCGTGACCTGGCTGACGCCGGACAGTGATCCGCGTGATGCCCTGAAGTATCTCGATGAGCGTGAGCGTGCCGAGGTGCTGTTGGTCAGCCATCAACCGCTGATCGGCGCGCTGGGCGGACTGCTGGTGCACGGTCATCGCCAGGAGCCGCTGCCCATGCGCACCGCCAGCCTGGCTGAGCTGGAAGGCGATATCCCGGCCGCCGGGCTGATGGAGCTGCTGGCGCTGATCCACCCTCGCTGATTCATCACGCTGTGGCGCCCTGGCGGCGTCACAGGTGTCCCGTCCGATGTAGCGCCGGCATGTGCAAATGTTCCAGGCGAGAAACATTTCTTAACTTGCGCCTCCTTTGTCTGCGTGGAATATTCAACCAAGCAAGTGCTTGGTTGATTCCTACAAAAACAACAAAGGAGGAAGCCCTGTGGCTGATGCAATCCGTTTGCCGCTCGAGCTGTTTTACGAACGTGAAGCAAGGCACCCGAACAAACGCTACATGGTGCAACCTCTGGGGGGCGGCCAGCTGCTGGAGCTGAGCTGGGCCGACGTGGGCGAGCAGGCGCGTCGCGCAGCCAGCTGGTTGCGTAGCCGCGAACTGCCACAGGGCAGCCGCATCGCCATCATCTCCAAGAACTGCGCGCACTGGATCGTTGCCGATCTGGCGATCTGGATGGCGGGCCACGTTTCGGTACCGCTGTATCCCAACCTCACCGCCGACTCCATGGGGCAGGTGCTGGAGCATTCCGAAGCAGCCCTGGCCTTTGTCGGCAAGCTCGATGACTGGGCCTCGATGGCGCCGGGCCTGCCGCAGGGCTTGCCGACCGTCAGCCTGCCGCTGCATCCGCAGGGCAGCTTCGACTACAGCTGGGATGATCTGCAGCGCAGCGCTCCGATTCAGGACGACCCCAAGCCCGCCGCCAACCAGCTGGCCACCATCATCTACACCTCCGGCACCACCGGCACGCCCAAGGGTGTGATGCACAACTTCTCCAATTTCGGTTTCGCCGCCAGCAACGCCATCAAGCTGTTCGGTGTCGGTGAAGATGATCGGCTGATCTCCTACCTTCCGCTGTGCCACGTGGCCGAGCGCATGTTCGTCGAGCTGGCGTCCATCTATGCCGGGCAGACGATCTTCTTTGCCGAGAGCCTGGATACCTTTCTGGAAGACCTCAAGCGTGCGCGGCCGACCGTGATGTTCGGCGTGCCGCGCATCTGGACCAAGTTCCAGATGGGCGTGTACAGCAAGATGCCGGCGCAGAAGCTCGACCGCCTGCTGCGGCTTCCTATCATCGGCCGCTTCATCGGTCGCAAGGTACTCGCCGGCCTCGGCCTGGATGCCATTCGCTATGCGCTGTCCGGTGCCGCGCCGGTGCCTGAGGCACTGCTCAACTGGTATCGCCGCCTGGGCATGGAGATTCAGGAGGTCTATGGCATGACCGAGAACTGTGGTTATTCCCACGTCTGTTTGCCGGGCAAGTTCAAGCAGGGCTGGATCGGTCAGAACAATCCGGGGGTGGAGGTGCGTATCGGCGAGGATGGCGAAGTCCTGGTGCGCAGCGGCGCGACCATGCAGGGTTACTACAAGGACCCGATCAAGACCGCCGAGACGTTGACGGACGATGGCTTCCTGCGCACCGGCGACAAGGGCGAGCAGGACGCCGAAGGCAACCTGCGCCTTACCGGCCGCATCAAGGAAATCTTCAAGACCAGCAAGGGCAAGTATGTCGCGCCTGCTCCGATCGAAAACCGCATCGGCGAGCACTCGCGTATCGAGCAGGTGTGCGTGGTCGGCGACGGCCTGCCGCAGCCCATAGCCCTGTGCGTGCTATCCGATGTGGGGCGTCAGGAAGCAGCCAATGACAGCCGCGATGAGCTGGAGAATAGCCTCAAGGCCCTGCTCGCCGAGGTCAATGGTCGTCTGGATCATCATGAGCGGCTGCAAGGCCTGGTACTGGTCAAGGAGGTCTGGGCAGTGGAGAACGGTTTCCTGACCCCGACCCTGAAAATCAAACGCGCGGTGATCGAGGGCACTTATGGCGAGCGTTTCGCCGAGTGGCAACAGCGCAGCGAGGCCGTGCTCTGGCACGATTGAGCCTGAATGGGCCGGGTTGAACGGCCCTGTCTTCAACGCACAAGGAACGCATCCATGGGACTGTGGCAACGAACGCCCGATATCGATGCACTCAACGCGACCTTGAAAAACAGCATCGGTGAAGTGCTGGACATCCGTTTCGAAGCCTTCGACGACGAATCGCTCAGCGCCAGCATGGTGATCGACTCGCGCACTCACCAGCCCTATGGCCTGCTGCACGGTGGTGCCTCGGTGGTGTTGGCGGAAACCCTAGGCTCCACTGCCAGCTACCTGTGCATCGACAGCAGCCGCTTCTACTGCGTCGGCCTGGAAGTCAACGCCAACCATCTGCGCGGTTTACGCAGCGGGCGTGTGCATGCGGTGGCGCGGCCAGTGCATCTGGGCCGTACCACCCATGTCTGGGACATTCGCCTCAGTGGCGACGACGGCAAGGCCAGCTGTATCTCGCGGCTGACCATGGCCATCGTTCCCCTGGGCGATCAGCCCCCGAAACTTTAAGTTTCTGCCTGCAATTTCATCCAAGATTTGCCCGGTCCGTGGCGCTACAGTACGCGCCATGGACCAGATCACTCATATCCAAAGCAGCTTGCCCGGCGTGCGCCTGATCGATGCCGAGTACCGTCGCTTCGCCTTTCCCCGGCACTTTCACCTGGAGTACCACGTCGGCCTGCTGATACAGGGACAGCATCGCTACGCCTATGGCGGTGAGCGCCGGCATGTCGGAGCGGGGGACGTACTGCTGATGGCGCCGGAAGGGATTCATGACGGCGCCTGCCTGGATGGCCAGAGTTACCGTATTCGGGTAATGGCCTTCGATCCCTCCTGGCTGGATGAAGCCAGTCGGACCCTGAGTGACGGTCGTCAGGGTGCGCCACGCTTGACCACCAGCAGTCTGCGTCACCCGCTGCTGTCACAGCACCTGCAGCGTTTTCATACGGCGATGCTGGGCGGCTCGAGACTGGCCCAGGAAGAAGCGCTCTGGCAGGCGCTGGCCCATCTGCTGGAGATGGGCTCGACCTTGCGCGTCAGCGAGCCACATCGCGTCTTCGATCAGCAGACCTGGCAGCGGCTGCGCGATTGGCTGGAGAGCCGCCTGGACGATCCGCCCACGCTGGAGGAAATCGCCGCTTTCTGCGCCATGAGTCCCTGGCAGGCGCTGCGGCGTTTCCGCCAGCACACCGGTTTGCCGCCGCATCAGTGGTTGACACAACTGCGTCTGCAGCGGGCATTGCCGCTGGTGCTGGCGGGTGAGCCTCTGAGCGAGATCGCCCTGCGCCTGGGCTTCTACGACCAGGCGCATTTCTCGCGGCTGTTCCGCCGCACCTATGGCCTGCCACCGGCGCGCCTGCGCCAGGGCTGACCCACCCGCACATCCTGTTTTTCATTTTTCTGGAGATCAACATGCAGGAGACGTCCGTCTTGCTGTCGCTGGCTGCCGTGTTCGCGGTGGCCCTTGTAAGCCCCGGCCCGGATGTAGCGCTGGTGGTGCGCACCGCCTTGCATCAGGGGCAGCGTGCCGGCTTGCTCAGTGCGTTGGGCCTGGCCTGCGGCATTCTTCTGCACGGCACCCTGGTGCTCAGCGGCGTGGCCTTGCTGCTCAGTCGTACCGAGTGGCTGTTCGATCTGGTGCAGGTCGGCGGTGCACTCTATCTGGGCTGGCTGGGTATCGGCGCTGTGCGTGCCTGGTGGCGTGGCAGTGCTGGCCCGAGGCGGCTGGATGGCGAGCTGACGCCTTCGCTGTTCGGCCCCTGGTTACGCGGCGTGCTCACCAACCTGGGCAATCCCAAGGCGCTGGTGTTCTTCCTGGCACTGCTCAGCAGTCTGGTACCCGCCGATATGTCGCTGCCCGGCAAGGTGGCCTGTGCGGCGCTGCTGTTCGGCCTGAGCCTGTTCTGGTTCAGCCTGCTGGGGCTGACCCTGAGCCGCCCGCTGATGCGTCAGCGGCTGCTGCAGGTGGCGCCGACCATCGACTTCGTTTGCGGCCTGGTATTTCTGCTGGTGGCGGCCAGTATCGTAGGACGTCTGCTGCTATAGCCCTGACCATTGCGCCGCCATCAATGGCCGTTACGGTCATTGCCGCGCGTCGTCGGCTGCCGGAGAATCCGGGCATGTTTGCTTTCTCGAGTTTGATGCATGCCGCAGTCGATCTTCTTCGCTCATGCCAACGGCTTTCCGTCGGCCACCTACGGCAAGCTGTTCGCCGCGCTGGCGCCGGATTTTCAGGTGCAGCACCTGGAACAGCATGGCCACGACCCGCGTTTTCCGGTCAATGACAACTGGTCGAATCTGGTCGATGAGCTGATCCATCATCTCGAGGGCGGCGATGAGCCGGTCTGGGGCGTCGGCCATTCGCTCGGCGGTGTGCTGCATTATCACGCTGCCTTGCTTCGTCCTGAGCTGTATCGCGGCGTGGTGATGCTCGATTCGCCAGTGCTGACCCTGGCCGACCGCATAGTGATTCGCGCCGCCAAGCGCTTCGGCTTCATCGACCGCATCACCCCGGCCGGCCGCACGCTTGGGCGCCGTGAAGCCTTTGCGGATCTCGTCGAGGCGCGAGACTACTTCGCCGGCAAGAGCCTGTTTCGCCGTTTCGACCCCGAGTGCCTGGACGCCTATGTCAGCCATGGCCTGCAATTGAGTGAGCAGGGGCTGCGCCTGAAATTCGATCCGGCCACCGAGATCAGTATCTACCGCAGCGTGCCGCACACTTCGCCGGGCCGGCCACAGCAGCTGGCGGTACCGCTGGCGATGGTGCGCGGTCGCCACAGTCGGGTGGTGTTGCCGCATCATGCGCATCTGTTGCGGCGCATGCCGCGCGCGGAATATCACAACCTGCCGGGCGGCCATATGTTCCCGCTGGAGCGCCCGCAGGCTACCGCCGACCTGCTGCGTCAACTGTTCACCCGCTGGGCTGGTAGCCAGGAGCAACGTGCATGAGCATGGATTTCGAGGAAGTGCGCCTGAGCCTGCCGCATATCGAGTTGGCGGCTCATCTCTACGGTCCAGAGGATGGTGTGCCGGTTCTGGCGCTGCACGGCTGGTTGGATAACGCAGCGAGCTTTGCGCGGCTGGCGCCGAAACTCGAAGGGTTGCGCATCGTCGCCCTGGATTTTGCCGGTCATGGGCATTCCGAGCATCGCTCGGCAGGCGCCGGTTACGCGCTGTGGGATTATGCCTTTGACGTGCTGCAGGTCGCCGAGCAGTTTGGCTGGGCGCGTTTCTCCATCCTCGGTCATTCCATGGGTGCGATCACAGCAGTGTTGCTGGCGGGAGCGATGCCGGAGCGGATCGCGCGCCTGGCCCTGATCGACGGCCTGGTGCCTTACACCGGTGAAGCCGAGCAGGCGCCGCAGAAGCTGGGTGAAGCCTTGCGCGCCAGGCAGGCGCTGACTGACAAGCGCAAGCCGGTGTACGCCCAGATGGCGCGCGCGGTCGAGGCACGGATGAAAGGCGTGGGTGCGGTTAGCCGTGAGGCGGCCGAATTGCTGGCCCAGCGTGGGCTGATGCCGGTGCCGGGCGGCTATACCTGGCGTACCGACAGCCGCCTGACCCTGCCGTCGCCGCTGCGTCTGAGCTGGGCGCATGCCCAGGCGTTCGTTCGCGCGCTGCAATGCCCGGTCAGTCTGGTGTTGGCGGAGCAGGGCATGATGGGGGCGCAGGCGGCCGTGCAGACCTTGCTGCAGGATCTGCCGTTCGAGGTACACCGTCTGCCCGGTGGGCATCACCTGCATCTGGACGATGAAGCCGGTGCGCAGCTCGTAGCGGATTGTTTCAATCCATTCCTGCGCTTGCCTTGACTTGCCTGCGGCCGTGGGGAAAGGTGTGGCGGTCTGCCATGGAGGATCGCATGATCGACCCGTTAAAAGTCGCCACTCGCTGTACAGCAAGCTCACCCGTCGTGTTTTGTCAGTGGACTGCCACCTCATGAAGGGGGCTGTGCAGTTTTTTTCTGCGGTGCTTGCCACGGTCTGCAGCGGTGCCGTACTGGCGGCCGATCTACCTGGCAGTCGCGACCTCGAGGTACTGCCGCGGTTTCCCGCCAGTCACATCGTCGCGTACAAGGAAGCGCCCGATGTCGAGCGTATCTACCCGCAAGGCTCCATTCGCCGCATCAGCGGGCGGTTGCGCTATGAGCGGGAGATTCTGGTTCAGGGCAAGCACAGTGCGGTGACCTACGAGCTGCCACGCACCCACAGTGCCGATCAGGTGTTCACCGCAGCGCGCGAAGCGCTGCTGGAAAAGGACGCCGAGCTGCTCTACTGGTGCCAGGGCCGTGAGTGTGGTGCGAGCAGCCTGTGGGCCAACTCGGTATTCGGTAATGCCACGCTATATGGCTCTGACGACCAGCAGGCCTATGCCTTGTTACGCCTGGCCGAGCCGAATCACGAGAGCCTGCTGGCGCTATACAGCATCACTCGTGGTAATCGCCGTGCTTACCTGCATGCCGAGCAACTGGATGCCGAAGCCCCTCTGGGCGTATTACTGCCGACGCCGGCGACCTTGCTGCGTCAGTTGCGCACCGATGGGCAACTGAAACTGCCCGATGAAGCCAAGGCCGACAGCGCCTGGGTCGAGGTGCTGGCGCGCAGCCTGAACCTCGACAGCACCTTGCGCGTCAGCCTCGCCGGTAGCCAGGCCGAAGCCTGGCGCGAGGCGTTGATCGAGCAGCGCGTGCGCGAAGCGCGCCTGGAGTTGGGTGAGCGTTCGGATGAAACACTGAGCGTGCGTTTGTTGCGTTAAGCTAGCACTCGCAATCGCCTGTAACAGAGCGCCCGTAGGGGCGCTTTGTCGTTTCGTCGAAGGGAGTTTCGCTTGATGGCCACTAATGATCGTCTGTTGGTGCAGATTCTTCTGCTCGGCCTGCTGGCTGCCAGCCTATGGGTGCTGGCGCCATTCTGGTCGGCGCTGTTCTGGGCCGCCGTGTTGGCCTTTGCCAGTTGGCCGCTGATGCGCCTGCTGACGCAATTGCTCAATGGGCGCCTGTCGCTGGCGGCGGGTATCCTGACTGGGGTCTGGGTGATCATGGTGGCGGTGCCGCTGGTCTGGCTGGGCTTCAACCTGGCCGATCACATCAAGGACGCCAACGCCCTGGTCAAGGATCTTCAGGTCGAAGGCCTGCCGCCACCGCCGAGCTGGCTGGCCAGTATTCCGCTGGTCGGTGATCGCCTGGTGGAGCTGTGGCGCACCATCGACCAGCAGGGCGCTGCCTTCTTCGACACGCTGCGTCCCTATCTGGGCCAGGTCGGTAACTGGCTAGTGGCGCGCAGCGCGAAGATCGGTGCGGGCATGGTCGAGCTGGCCCTGAGCCTGGTGCTGGTGTTCTTCTTCTACCGTGACGGGCCGCGCCTGGCGGTGTTCGTGCACAGCCTGCTGGAGAGGCTGATCGGCGAGCGTGCCGATCATTATCTGGAGCTGGTCGCCGGCACCGTGCAGCGTGTGGTCAACGGCGTGATCGGCACCGCCGCAGCGCAGGCCGTGCTGGCCTACATCGGTTTCGTCATCGCCGGGGTACCAGGTGCACTGGTGTTGGGCCTGCTGACCTTCGCCTTCAGCTTCATCATGATACCGCCGCTGATCTGGGGCCCGGCCGTGGCCTGGCTGGTATGGCAGGGCGAAATCGGCATGGCGATCTTCTTGGGTATCTGGGGCTTCTTCATCATCAGTGGGGTGGACAACATCCTCAAACCCTACCTGATCAGCCGTGGCGGCAACCTGCCGCTGGTGGTGGTGCTGCTCGGGGTGTTCGGCGGCATCCTCGCCTTCGGCTTCATGGGCCTGTTCCTCGGCCCGACCCTGCTGGCGGTGGCCTACAGCCTGCTCAGCGACTGGGTGGCGGAGAAGGCGCCGGACAACCAGGCAGCCCTCGACCAGCTGCCGCCGGATAAACAGGCATGAGACGTATCAACCGTTGAAACTAAGAACCTCTATCAAGAGACCAATGGCGGACATACCGCGTTGTTGACGGAGGGAGGCTGACCTAGGCTGAAGCCGGGGTGTCAATAAAGAGGCACTTATGCGCAGTCTGTCGATTTACCTCATTGTTTTCGCCGGTTTATTGGCGGTTGTATGGTGGTGGCAGCGACCCCAACCGATGCCCGTGCAACTGATCGCGGTGGAGCGCGGCCCGGTGGAAACCCTGGTCGCCAATACCCGCGCCGGCACCCTGAAATCCTGTCGCCGTTCGCGGCTGTCGTTCAATGTCGGCGGCCAGGTCAGCGAGCTGCTGGTCGACGAAGGCCAGCAGGTCGAACTCGGCCAGGTGCTCATGCGCCTGCGCCAGGACGACCGCCTGGCGCGGGTCGAGGAGGCCAGTGCGCGTCTTGAGGTACGCCGCAGCGAGCGCGAGCAGCTGTGCCGCAAGGCCGAGTTGTACCAGCGCGATCACCGCCGCCTGCAGCACCTGGGTGAACGCAAGCTGACCTCGCTCGAGCGCCTCGACCAGGCCGAGACCAAGGCGCGCCTGGCGCAACTGGCCTGCACCGCGCAGCAGGTGCAGATCCGCGAGGCCGAGGCCAACCTGACGCTGCAGCGCTCGCTGCTCGACCAGGCCGTGCTGCGTGCGCCCTTCGCCGGAGTGGTAGCGCAGATCAACGGCGAGCTGGGCGAATTCGTCACTCCCTCACCGCCGGGCATTCCGACGCCGCCGGCGGTGGACCTGATCGACGACAGCTGCCTCTACGTCGATGCGCCGATCGACGAGGTGGACGCCGGCCGGGTGCGTATCGGCATGCCGGTGCGGATCAGCCTGGACGCCTTTCGCGGCCGTCATTTCCACGGCCAGGTCAGCCGCATCGCGCCCTTCGTGCGTGAGCTGGAGAAACAGGCACGCACTGTCGACGTCGAGGTGCGCTTCGCCCAGTTGCCGGTGGACGTGACCCTGCTGGCCGGCTACAGCGCCGATGTGGAAATTCTCCTGGAGCAGAGCGCCGGCAGCCTGCGTATCCCCACCGAGACCCTGCTGGAGGGACGCCGGGTGCTGCGCTACGACCCGGCCACCGGCGTGTTGCGCGAGGTAGAACTCAACACCGGGCTGGCCAACTGGCGCTGGACCGAGGTGCTCGACGGCCTGCACGAGGGCGAGCGGATTCTCGCCAGCCTCCACCAGGAGGGACTCAAGGACGGTATCGCGGTGATCTCGCGCAGCGCGGAAGCACAGTGATGATCCGCCTGCAGGGGGTGACGCGCGGCTTCGTCAGTGGCGAGCAGCGGGTCGTCGGCCTGGCGGCGCTGGATCTGCAGATCGCCGCCGGTGACTACCTGGCGGTGGTCGGCCCGTCCGGCTCGGGCAAGTCGACCCTGCTCAATATCCTCGGCCTGCTCGACGTGCCGGATGCCGGCGAATACTGGCTCAACAATGAGGCCACCGCGGCGCTAGATGAGCGTGGCCGCGCCGAGCTGCGCCGCCGCCATATCGGTTTCGTGTTCCAGGCCTACCACCTGATCCCACGGCTGAACGTGCTGGAAAACATCGAGCTGCCGATGCTCCTGGCCGGCATCGACCCCGCCGAGCGCCGCCGTCGCAGCCGCGAGCTGGCCGAACGCCTCGGCCTCGGTCAGCGCCTGGGCCATCGCCCGGCCGAGCTGTCCGGCGGCCAGCGTCAGCGGGTGGCCATCGCCCGCGCTATGGTCATGCGCCCGGCACTGCTGCTGGCCGACGAGCCCACCGGCAATCTCGACAGCCAGGCCGGCAGCGAGGTGTTCGCCCTGCTCGAAGCGCTTAATGCTGAAGGCCAGACCCTGGTGGTGGTGACCCACGACCTGCAGCATGCGGCGCGTGCACGACGCCAGCTGTGGCTGCACGACGGCCAGGCGCGGCCACCGCAACTGCGGGTGGCCTGATGCGCGCCGCCGACCTCTGCGCCCTGTGGCTAGGCGGGCTGCGCGGGCACCGTTCGCGCAGCGCCATGCTGTTGCTGGCCATCGCCATCGGCGTGTTCGCCGTGGTGCTGCTCAGCGGCCTGGGCGAGGGCGCCCGGCGCTTCGTCATCGGCGAGTTCGACCAGCTCGGCCGCGATCTGCTGATCGTGGTGCCGGGGCGCAACCAGACCACCGGCGGCATGCCGCCGGTCACCGGCCTGGCGCCGCGCGAGCTGACCCTCGGTGATGCCCTGGCCATCGCCCGCCTGCCGCAGGTGCGCCGGGTGGCGCCGCAGCAGTCGGGGCGCGCCGAGGTACGCGCCGGCAATCGCCACCGCGAGACGCTGATCGTCGGCACCGACCATCACTTCTTCGCCATGCGCGGCCTGCAGCTGGCCCAGGGCCAGGCGCTGCCGGAACTGGCCGCGGGCCAGGGCGAGGCGGTCGGCGTGATCGGCGCACGGCTGCGCCGCGAGCTGTTCGGCGACGGACCGGCACTGGGCCAGTGGCTGCGCGCCGGCGACCGGCGGCTGCGGGTGATCGGCGTGCTGGCCGAACGCGGCGAGTCGCTGGGCATGGATTTCTCCGACAGCCTGCTGATACCCCTGGCCAACGCCCAGGCGCTGTTCGACCGCGAGGGCCTGCTGCGCATTTTCGTCGAGCTGCGCGGCGCCAGTTACCTGGACAGCGCGCGGCGGGAGATCCGCGCCAGCCTGAGCCGGCGTCACCAGGGCAAGGAGGATTTCACCCTGGTCGGCCAGGACGCCCTGCGCGGCACCTTCGAGCAGATTCTCGTGCGCCTGACCCAGGCGCTCGGCGGCATCGCCGCGATCAGCCTGCTGGTGGCCGGCATCCTGGTGATGAACGTGACCTGGATTTCGGTCAGCCAGCGTACCGCCGAGATCGGCCTGCTCAAGGCCCTCGGTGCCAGCGCCGGGCAGGTGCGCCTGGTGTTTCTCGGCGAGGCGCTGCTGCTGGCCCTGGTCGGTGCGCTGGCTGGCCTGCTGCTGGCCGAGCTGCTGCTGTGGGGCGCGCGTCTGGCTACGGCGCTGCCGCTGCATGCGCCCTGGTGGGCGCGGCTGGTCAGCCTGGGCCTGGCGCTGGCCTGCGCCGCACTGTTCGCCTGGCTGCCGGCCAACCGCGCCGCGAGCATGGCGCCGGTGCGGGCGCTGCACGGCGCGGCGGGGGCCGGCTGATGCAACTGCGCGACGGTCTGCGCCTGAGCGGCTCGGCGCTGCTCAGCCGGCCCCTGCGCAGCCTGCTGACCCTGCTCGGGGTGGCCATCGGCATCGCCGCCATGGCCCTGCTCACCGCCATCGGCGACGGCCTGCGCGGCTACGTGCAGGACAACTTCGCCCAGTTCGGCACGCGCAACCTGACCATCCGCCCGGGCATGACCCGCACCGGCGGCCTCGGCGGCGTGCTCAGCAACGTGCGCCCGCTGACCATCGCCGACGCCGATGCGTTGCGCCGCCTGGCCCACGTCGAGGCGGCGGTGCCGATCATTCAGGGCAACGGCGACATCCAGTTCGCCGGCCTGACCCGTTACACCGGGGTGCTCGGCTGCGGCCACCAGATGGCCACGGCCTGGCGCCTGCCGCTGGCCCTCGGCCAGTTCCTCCCCGAGCCGCGCGACGGCCGCTCGCCGCCCTACGTGGTGCTCGGCCACACCCTGCGCCAGGAGCTGTTCGGCGCGGCCAACCCGCTGGGGCAGACGGTGCGGGTCGGCGGCACGCGCTTTCGGGTGATCGGGGTGATGGCGCGCCAGGGGCAGTTGCTCGGCTTCGATATCGACGACATCGCCTACGTGCCGGTGGACTGGGCTGAAAGCCTGTTCAACCGCGACGGCCTGGCCAAGATCAACCTGGTGTTCAACGCCGGTATCGCCGCGCCGCAGATGAGCGAGCGGGTGCGCCGACTGCTGATCGAGCGCCACGGCGAGGAGGATTTCAACCTGACCACCCAGGACGACATGTTGCGCAGCCTGGATCGTATCCTCGCCATGTTCAGCGTCGCGGTGGCGGCGCTGGGCGGCATCTCGCTGTTGGTGGGGGCGGTGGGCATCCTCACCATCATGACCACCGCGGTGGCCGAGCGCGCGGCGGAAATCGGCCTGTTGCGCGCGGTCGGCGCCACCTCGCGGCAGGTGCTGGCGCTGTTTCTCGGCGAGGCGCTGCTGCTGTCGCTGCTCGGCGGGCTGGCCGGGCTGCTGCTGATGGGCGCGCTGCTCGGCGCTCTGCAGCTGGCGCTACCGGGGTTGCCGCTTGCCGTACAGCCGGGGGGGCTGCTGCTGGCGCTGCTGCTGGCGGGGCTGGTGGGGGTGCTCTCCGGCATCGCCCCGGCGCGGCGGGCGGCGCGCCTGCAACCGGTCGAGGCGCTGCACAGCGAGTGATCAACGCTCGCGCTCGTAGCGCTCGAGGGTGTCGCGAGCGATCTGCCGACCGAGCATGATCAGCTCCGGCGCCTTGTAGAACTCGAAGAAGCGGCAGGCGCGCTTGGGTACGTTGATCAGGATGTCCGGTGGGTAGCCGGCAATCTTGTATTGCGCCAGCGAGGTCTGCATCACCTCGAAACTCTGGTTGACCAGCTCCAGCAGCGATGCCGGCCCGCTGAATTCGGCTACCCGTGAGCCGCTGGCGGATTTCGGCGCCGCCTCATCCTCCCAGGCGCGGCTCGGCGCAGCAGCCGGGCTGACGGCATCGGCGCGCTGCTGCTCCTCGGCCAGCAGCAGGGCATCGTCCTCGCTCTTGCGGCGAAAACTGGGCAGTCGCGAGCCAAGTGACGTCATCAACTGGTCGATGCGCCCCTTGAGCGCCGCCGGCCGCTCGATCACCGGCAACTGGTAGTGATTCTGGTTGGTGGCGTTGAGGTTGACCGCGATGATCAGGTCGCAGTGGCTTGACACCACCGGCACGATCGGCAGCGGGTTGAGCAGGCCGCCGTCGACCAACATGCGCTTGCCCTGCACCACCGGGGTGAACAGGCTGGGAATCGCCGCCGAGGCGCGCATGGCCTGATGCAGGCAGCCTTCCTGAAACCAGATTTCCTGCTGGTTGGTCAGGTCGGTGGCCACCGCGGTGAAGGGGATCGACAGGTCCTCGATATTGATCTCGCCGACGATGTCGTGGATGCGCCCGAACACTCGCTCGCCGCGGATGGCGCCGAGGCGGAAGCTGACGTCCAGCAGGCGCAGCACGTCCAGGTAATCCAGGCTTTCGGTCCATTCGCGGTACTCGCGCAGCTTGCCGGCGGCGAAGATGCCGCCGACCACCGCGCCCATCGAGCAGCCGGCGATGCAGCCGATTTCATAACCGCGCTCCTGCAACTCCTCGATCACACCGATGTGCGCATAGCCGCGCGCACCTCCCGAGCCCAATACCAGCGCCACTTTCTTGCTCATTGACCGATTCCCCCAGTGAAGCTTCGACCTTACTCGCGCAATTGGGCTTAGCCAAGGCAGTCTTTGCTAGAATCCGCCGCCAGTCGTCGATGCAAGAGAGAGACATGAGCGAGCCAATCCGTTTGACCCAGTACAGCCATGGCGCCGGTTGCGGCTGCAAGATTTCCCCCAAGGTGCTGGAGGTGATTCTCGCCGGCAGCGGCGCGCAGAATATCGACCCGCGCCTATGGGTAGGCAACGCCTCGCGCGACGATGCCGCGGTCTATGCCATCGACGAGGAACGCGGGGTGGTCTCGACCACCGATTTCTTCATGCCCATTGTCGACGATCCCTACGATTTCGGCCGTATCGCCGCCACCAATGCCATCAGCGACATCTACGCCATGGGCGGCGATCCGCTGATGGCCATCGCCATTCTTGGCTGGCCGGTCAATGTGCTGGCGCCGGAAGTCGCCCGCGAAGTGATCCGTGGCGGTCGCGCGGTGTGCGACGAGGCCGGCATCCCGCTGGCCGGGGGGCACTCCATCGACGCGCCCGAGCCGATCTTCGGCCTGGCGGTCACCGGCCTGGTCGCCAAGCGCAACATGAAGCGCAACGACACCGCGACAGCCGGCTGCAAGCTTTACCTGACCAAGCCGCTGGGCATCGGCATTCTCACCACGGCGGAGAAGAAGGCCAAGCTGCGCGATGCGGACGTTGGCCTGGCGCGTGACTGGATGTGCACCCTGAACAAGCCCGGCAGCCGCTTTGGCAAGCTCGCTGGCGTGCGGGCGATGACCGACGTCACCGGCTTCGGCCTGCTCGGCCATCTGGTGGAGATGGCCGACGGCAGCAGCCTCAGCGCGCGCGTCGAGTTCGCCAGGGTGCCGCGTCTGGACAGCGTCGAGCATTACCTCGAGCAGGGCTGCGTGCCCGGCGGTACGCTGCGCAACTTCGACAGCTACGGCGAGAAGATCGCGCCGCTGCCGGAGCTGGCCAAGCTGCTGCTGTGCGACCCACAGACCAGCGGCGGTCTGCTTATCGCCGTGGCGCCGGAAGGCGAGGCCGAGTTCCTCGCCGTGTCCGCCGAACTGGGGCTGAGCCTGGCGCCCATCGGTGAGATGGTCGAGCGACAGCGTTACGCGGTCGAGGTGCTCTGATGCGCGACGACTGCACCGACTACCGCGATCTGTTCCTGCATGACCGGGCGATGATGGATACCCGTGCACCGGTCGAATTCCATAAAGGCGCCTTCCCCGGCGTGATCAATCTGCCACTGATGACTGACATCGAGCGGCAGAAGGTTGGCACCTGCTACAAGCAGCAAGGCCAGCAGGCTGCAATCGAGCTGGGCCATCAACTGGTCAGCGGCCAGACCAAGGCCGAGCGCATCGAGGCTTGGGCCGCCTTTGCCAAGGCCAACCCTGACGGTTACCTGTACTGCTTTCGCGGTGGCCTGCGCTCGCAGATCGTCCAGCAATGGCTGAAAAGCGAGGCGGGCATCGACTATCCACGAGTGGTCGGTGGTTACAAGGCCATGCGCACCTTCTTACTGCAAACCACCGACGAGGCGGTACAGGCGTGCGATTTCGTGCTGGTGGGCGGGATGACCGGCACCGGCAAGACCGAGGTGATCAGCCAGCTGAGCAACAGCCTGGACCTGGAGGCGCACGCCAATCACCGAGGCTCCAGCTTCGGCAAGCGCGCCACTGGCCAGCCCGAGCAGATCGATTTCGAGAATGCTCTGGCCATCGATCTGCTCAAGCGCCGTGCCGCGGGACAGCAGCAGTTCGTGCTGGAAGATGAGGCGCGTCTGATCGGCCGCTGCTCCTTGCCATTACCGCTGTATCAGGCGATGCAGCATCATCCCCTGGTGTGGCTGGAGGACAGTGTGGCCAACCGTGTGGAGCGGATTCTGCAGGCCTACGTGGTCGAGTTGTGTGCCGAGTTCGTTGCAGTTCAGGGCGCCGAGGCAGGCTTCACCGCGTTCGCCGCGCGCCTGCGCGAGAGCCTGGCCAATATCACCCGTCGCCTGGGTGGCGAGCGGTACCAGCGCCTGGCCGCGATCATGGAGCAAGCGCTGCAGGAGCAGCAGGTCGATGGCCAGGTGGATACGCACCGCGGCTGGATCGAGGCTTTGCTGGTCGAGTACTACGATCCCATGTACGTGTTCCAGCGCGAGAGCAAATCCGGGCGGATTGAATTCGCCGGGGAGCAGCTGGCTGTGGTGGAATACCTGCGTAAGCGAAACGGCGGGTGAGGTGGCACTTTCCTTCTGCCGTAGCGTCATAGACTGGGCCAACCCGTAGTCAATCCGTTCGAGGAGTGTGGTCGATGAAACACTGGATCTGTTTACCGCTGCTTGCGGTGGTGCTCACCGGCTGCGCCGGCAAGACCGTCTACCGTGAGACCTGTGCCAATCAACTGGATGCTGCCTGGAAAGAGCTGAGCATCGCCGAGGCCGAGGGTTTCGCTGGTACGGTGAGCTATTCCAAGGCGCTTTCGCTGCTTACCGCTGCCAAGACCCAGCAGCAGTTCGAAGCCTACGAAGGCTGCACCAGCAAGGCCGAGCGTGCGCGCTTTTACATCCGTGAATCGCGAGCGGGGCGTTGATGCAGCTCGATTTCTCCGATCTGAGCCCGCTCGAGGCTTATCGCTGGTTGGCGTCCACTGTCACGCCGCGACCTATCGCCTGGGTCTCCACCCGTTCGGCCGAGGGCGTGGCCAATCTGGCGCCGTTCAGCTTCTTTCAGGTGATCAGTGACAACCCGCCGACCTTGCTGGTCAACGTCAACACCCGCGACGATGGCAGCCTCAAGGACAGCCTGCGCAATGCCCAGGCCAGCGGCGAGCTGGCGATTCAACTGGTCAGCTTCGCTCAGGTCGAGGCGATGAATGCCAGTGCCGCGATCCTGCCTCATGAGGTCAGCGAGTTTGCCCACTGCGCCATTGCCAGCCAGCCGTGCGAGCGCATCGACGTGCCGCGAGTCGTCGGCGCCGCGGTGACCTTCGAATGCCGTGTGACGCAAATCCAGCCCTATCCGGCGCAGCAACCCAATTGTCATCTGATCTTCGCCGAAGTGTTGCTGGCGCATATCGATGACGCAGTGCTCAACGAGCAGGGGCGCATCGACCCGCTCAAACTCGATCTGGTGGGTCGCCTCGGTGGCAGTGCCTATTGCCGCACACGGGATCTTTTCCAGATGCGGCGGCCCTGAACCCGTTCTGAAAACGACGTCCAGTTAACTCTCCCGGCCATCTTGCTGTCTGCTGGCTTGTCGCCAGTAGCGCTGCGCTCCTATGTTCCAGAATTCGGGGCTAGCTGCAGTAGGCAGGGGGATGTCATGGGTGGCTCATTGAGCAAGCGGCTGGCCAGTCTGAGCACGGCCAGCAAGTTGATGCTGGGTTTTGCTCTGGTATTGATTCTGACCGCTTTGGTGGCTGTTACCGGTTTGCTGGCGTTGCGTGAGGTCAGTGCTGGCGCCGAGCTGCAACAGCGCATGAGCGCGCTGGGCGAGCAGGCGCTGCGTATGCGTCAGAGTGAGCAGGCGTTTGCGTTGAGTGGTGACAGCCAGCACGCCGAGCGCCTGGCCGAACAGGCTGAGGGCATTTTGCAGACCGGACAGGCACTGCAAAGTGAGCTCGATAGCAACACGGCCGCGATTCTGGCGCAGGTCGAGCCCGCACTGGCCGACTACCGCAGCGCCTTTGCCCGCTACGTTGAGCTCACCGACAACATGCAGCTGTCCTTGCAAGCCGCCGACTGGCTGGTGGTCAGCGCGGCCAACAGTCTGGATCTGCTGCAGGAAGGGCTGGCCGAAGACGGCGTCGACCTACTCAAGAGCTCCCAAGGCGAGCAGGGCGGTGATTCTGTCCTGCAGGCCGGCAAGGTCGGCAAGATTCATCAGCTGCTGTTGCAGGCGTTGGATCAGGCACGCCAGCGCCTGGAGGCAAGTCGGCGCAGCGATAGCAGTGAGCAGGCGGACATTGCCCAGGCAGGCGAGGCGCAAGCCCTGGCTGCCGAGTTGCGCGATGCGCTGGACGATCCCGGCTATGCTGCGGTGCTCGGCGAGGTGGTGGTCAACGTCGACTCCTTCAATGAGCGCCTGAAGGACTACGCCACCCAGCTGCAGCAACAAAAACAGGTATACGGGCAACTGGTCGCTCAGGTCGAACAGTTGCTGCAGCGGGTCGAGCTGGCCCTGGACACGCAACGCCAGGCCATGCATGCCGAGCGTCAGGCCAGCAGCGGTCTGATCATCCTGGCAGCGGCCCTGGCGCTGTTGTTCGGTCTTGGCGCGGCGATCATGATCAGCCTGGCCATCGTGCGTCCGCTCAAGCGCGTGATCGGCCTCGCCGAATCCATTGCCAGTGGCGACCTCAGCGTACGCATCGAACAGGATCGGCGCGATGAAATCGGTCAACTGCTGGCTGCCATGCAAGGGATGTCCGCCAACCTGCGCGATATGGTCGGCCGCCTGCAGGGTGGTGTGGCGCAGATTTCCAGCTCCGCCCAGACCCTCTCGACAACTGCCGAGCAGACGCGCCAGGGCGTCAATGGTCAGAAGCTGGAGACCGATCAGGTTGCCACCGCCATGAGCCAGATGACGGCCACGGTGCATGAGGTGGCACGCAATGCCGAGGCCGCAGCTGCTTCCACCGAACAGGCTGACCAGCGTGTCGGTGCCGGTAGCCAGGTGGTGCGCCAGACCCTGCAGCGCATCGAACAATTGGCTCGCGCCATGGACGCCACTACCGAGAGCATTCAGCGCCTGAGCCAGGACACTCAGCGTATCGATGCCGTACTCGACGTGATCAAGAGCGTGGCCGAGCAGACCAACCTGCTGGCGCTCAACGCGGCTATCGAAGCGGCGCGCGCCGGAGAACAGGGGCGTGGTTTTGCGGTGGTCGCCGATGAGGTGCGGGCCTTGGCAAAACGCACTCAGCAATCCACGGCGGAAATCGAGTCGCTGATCGTGGCCTTGCGCGAGGGTAGCCGCCGCGCCGTGACGGACATGGAGCAGAGCGCCAGCCTGGTGAACCTCACGGTTGGTGACGCCAACCAGACCGAAGGCGCCCTGGCGGCCATTGCCGAGGCGGTGAGCCTGATCTCGGAGATGAATCAGCAGATCGCTGCCGCGGCCGAGCAGCAGACCGCCGTGGCCGAGGAAATCAACCGCAGCGTCACCTCGATCCGCGATATTGCCGATCAGTCAGCCACGGCCATGGACGAAACCGCCGCCTCGAGCATCCAGCTGGCTGAGCTGGGGCGTGAGCTGCAGGGTATGGCGGGGCACTTTCGCCTGACATAGCGTCTGCCCTCACAGTTTCGTGAGCAAACTTTGCATAGCGCTATGCCACGCCCCGGCGCCCCAGTAGCATCGACGTTCTGCATAAGGAGCGAATGATGCGAAGCAAACTGGATACCTGTCTCGACTCGGTCAATCAGGTGTTGCTGGGCAAAGAGGCGCAGGTACGCCTGGCGCTGACCTGCCTGCTGGCGCGCGGTCACCTGTTGATCGAAGACCTGCCGGGCATGGGCAAGACGACCCTCAGTCATGCCCTGGCACGGGTGCTGGGGCTGAGCTTTCAGCGCATCCAGTTCACCTCCGACCTGTTGCCGGGCGACATTCTTGGCACCTCGGTGTTCGACAAGGACAGCGGGCAGTTCGTCTTTCATCCCGGGCCGATCTTCGCCGAGCTGGTGCTGGCCGATGAAATCAACCGCGCCACGCCGAAGAGTCAGAGTGCGCTGCTCGAAGCCATGGAAGAAGGCCAGGTGACCATCGAGGGCGCGACGCGGCCGCTGCCCGAGCCATTTTTCGTCATCGCCACGCAGAACCCGGTCAGCAGTGGCGGCACCTTCGCCTTGCCCGAATCCCAGCTCGATCGTTTTCTCATGCGCCTGTCGCTGGGCTATCCGGCGCAAGCTGCGGAGCGTGCATTGCTGCTGGGCGATGCCCGGCGCGATCTGTTGCCGCGCATGGAATCCATTCTCGACCATGCCGAACTGGCCCGCCTGCAGGCGCAAGTGCCCAAGGTACGTGCCAGCGATGCGCTGATCGACTATGTGCTGCGCCTGGTCGAGGCGACGCGCAGTCAACCGCAGTTCGCCTGGGGCTTGTCGCCGCGTGCCAGTCTGGCATTGCTGGCCGCTGCACGGGCCTGGGCCTTGCTGGCCGAGCGTGATTACGTCATTCCCGAAGATGTGCAAGCGGTACTGCCATCAGTGGTGGGGCATCGTCTGCGCGAGCGCGCCGACCCCACCGGTCATGGTGGCGGCACTCTGGTGCAATGGCTGCTGCGCGAAGTGCCGGCGCTCTGATGCGTGCAGCGCTGAAGCCGCTCTGGCGGCGCTGGTTGGCCAGGCGTATTCCGCCAGCGGCCAGTGTGCGCCTGAATCAGCGGCGCATTTTCATTCTACCCAGCCGAGTGGGGGCGGTTTTTGCCGTGGCCCTGCTGCTGATGCTGCTGGTGGGCATCAATTACCAGAACAGCCTGGCCTATGGCCTGACCTTCCTGCTGGTATCGGTGTTTGTCGTCACCATCCTGCATACCTACCGCAACCTGGCCGGGTTGGTGCTCAAGGCCGGTGGTGGTGGTGCGGTATTCGTCGGTGAGCATGCGCGTTTTCGCGTGCGCCTGGAGAGCCCTGAGCGTGAGCGCCAGGCCGTGGCGCTGGGCTGGCCACCATCTGATCTGGTGGTGCGCGACGTACCGAGCCAGGGGCAGACCGAGGTGGATCTGAGCCAGCCAGCCGTGCGACGTGGTTGGCTGCGACCCGAGCGTCTACGGGTGGAAAGCCGTTTTCCATTGGGCTTGCTGGTGGCCTGGAGCTGGGTCGATCTGGATCAGGCGGTGCTGGTCTACCCGCGTCCACTGGAAGGGGAGCTGCCGTTGTCGGCGGGCCTGGGCGACGAGGAGGAGGAAGAGGGCATGCGTGCCCGTGGCCAGGGCGCCGATGATTTCCAGGGCCTGCGCGAGTATCAACCAGGCGACTCGAAACGGCGCCTGGACTGGAAGGCCTATTCACGTGGACAGGGCCTGCTGGTCAAGGATTTCGCCATGCTCAGCGGCCGCGATCTATGGCTGGACTTCGACAGCCTGGGTGGCGACAGCGAAATGCGTTTGTCGCTGCTCTGTCACTGGGTGCTGCAATTTACCGAGCGGCAACAGGTGTTCGGTTTGCAATTGCCTGGGCAGGTAATCGCCCCGGATTATGGTGAGGGTCATCGCGATGCCTGCCTGCGCGCCCTGGCGTTGTTCGGAGCACGCGCATGAGCAGCCTGCCGGGTATCCCGAGGATCGCCCTGACCTGGTTGCTGGTCGCCCAGGTGCTGGTGATCGTGCCGCACCTGGTGCATCTGCCGCTGTGGATGATCGCGCTATGGCTGGGCGCTGCCGGTTGGCGCGTGCAGATCTTCCGCATGCGGGCGCGCTATCCCAATGGCTGGGCCAAGGGCGGTCTGGTGCTGCTGGTACTGGCGGGCATCCTGCTTTCGCGCGGCACGCTGGTGGGGCTGGATGCCGCGTCGGTGCTGCTGATCGCCACCTTCACTCTCAAGCTGCTGGAGATGCGCACGCGGCGTGATGCGCTGGTGCTGATCTTCCTCGGTTTCTTCTGCGTGGTGACCGCCTATCTGTTCGAGGACGGCATTCTTGCCGCGCTCTACAGTCTGCTGCCGGTCACGGCGCTGCTGACCGCCTTGGTCGGCCTGCAGCACAGTGGTTTTGCCGAACGCCCTTGGCCGCCCCTGCGCCTGGCAGGTGGCCTGGTGCTGCAAGCGGTGCCGCTGATGCTTCTGCTGTTCGTGTTCTTTCCGCGCATGGGGCCGTTGTGGTCGCTGCCATTGCCCAGCGACAAGGGCGTCACTGGCCTGTCGGACAGCATGGAGCCGGCTGATATCGCCGAACTCAGTCGCTCCTCGGCACTGGCCTTTCGCGCCAGTTTCGAGGGTGAAGCGCCGCCCAGAGGGCAGCTGTACTGGCGTGCTCTGACGCTGGAGCGCTTCGATGGCAGGCGCTGGTCGCAGTCCGGTTACGCTGATGTTCCGGTGGCTCCGCAGTGGAGCAAGGCCGGCGAGCCGCTCGATTACAGCATCATCATGCAGCCCAGCGGCAAGCGCTGGCTGTACGCCCTGGATGTCGGCGAGATGGCGCAGGACAGCGGGCGGATGATGAACGACTTCCGTTGGCAGAGACTGCGTCCGGTGGATCGGCCGCTGTTGTACCAGGTGCGCTCCTGGCCAGAGGCCGTGCGGGAGGCGCAGGCCGAACCGCCAGGTATTCGTCAGGCGCTGCAATTGCCGCAGCAGGGCGATCCGCGCAGTCGCGCCTGGGCGGCTGAGCTGAAGGCGCAGTATCCGCAGAGCGACGCATTGGTGGCGGCAGTGCTGCAGCATTTCAACCGTGAACCCTATGTGTACACACTGCGCCCGCAGCCTCTGGGCAGCGACAGCATCGACGATTTCCTGTTCAACACCCGACGTGGTTTTTGCGCGCACTATGCCGGCGCCATGACCTTCGTGCTGCGTGCCGCGGGTATTCCCGCGCGAGTGGTAGCCGGTTATCAGGGCGGCGAGCTCAATCCCAATGGCAACTACATCCAGGTACGTCAGTTCGACGCCCATGCCTGGGTCGAGTACTGGCAGCCGGGCCGTGGCTGGCGCAGCGTAGATCCGACTTTTCAGGTAGCGCCGGAGCGTATCGAACAAGGGCTGGAAGAGGCCTTGGCCGAAGAGGATGGTTTTCTCGACGATCAACCCTTCTCGCCACTGCGCTACCGCGAGCTGGCCTGGCTCAATCAGTTGCGCATGAGTTGGGAAAATCTCAATTACGGTTGGCAGCGCTGGGTACTGGGGTACCAGGGCGAGCAGCAGCTGAAACTGCTGCAGAACTGGTTCGGCAGCCTCGATTGGCAGCGTCTGGCGCTCGTTCTGGTGGGCACTGGAGCGCTTGTGATTGGCCTGCTGGCGCTGTGGTTGCTCAAGCCCTGGCAGCAACGGCCTGATTCGCAACGCCAGGCGTTTCGCAAGTTCGAGCGGCTGCTGGCGCGCCATGACGTGCGTCGAGAAGCGGGTGAGGGCGCACGCTCCTTCGCGTCGCGTGCTGCGCAGCAGTTGCCTGAGCAGGCGGCGCAGATCGAGACATTTGCCCGTTGTTTCGAGCAGCAGCGTTATGCCGGTGGGCCAGCTTCGCGTGATGCCCTGCGGCAGGCATTGAGTGATTTGCGCAGAGCATTACCCTGGCGCCTGTCGCGTTAGCGACCATTGGTCACTTGTTTGAGTGGGGGGCCGGGTTGTTAGCTTGGCGCATCGTCGTTTGGGAGGATCGAGCATGAGCGATTTCATCGAACATTGTTTGGCGCGTGTCCTGGCTCTGCAGGTGCGACTGTATGCCTGCCAGGCGCGGCTGGCCGACTGCACTGACACCGAGGCCTTGCACGACCTGCGCATCGCCCTGCGGCAATTGCGCAGCCTCTTGCGTCCGCTGCGCGGCCTGCCGGCTGTGGATGCTCTGGAGCAGGGAGCCGCAGTGCTGGGCCGCCTCAGTGGGCCGCTGCGTGATCGTGAGGTGTTGGTGGCCGAGCTGACGCGTCTGGGCCTGGTGCATCTGGCGCCTGCCGATGAAGCGCAGCGCGCCGCAGGTTACGTTGCCATTGCCAGCAGTCGCGAGTTGGCCGACCTGATGCTGTTGCTCGACGGCTGGCCGGCGAATTGGCGTGAAGCGGCCAGGCAAGGCCAATTGAACGATGTGGACAAGCGCATCCGGCGCCGCCTGCGGCGTCAGCAACGACAACTGGCCCGCGCGTTACGCGATCCGGCGCATGACCGCCATCGCCTGCGCCTGCTGATCAAACGTGTGCGCTACGCTGCTGAAACCTACCCGGCACAAAGTCGTTTGAGCAAGGCGGCGCAGCTCAGACTCAAACGTGCGCAAAGCGCCCTAGGCGACTGGCACGATCACCTGCAATGGCTGGCGCAGGCCGATGCGCTGGCGTCGCTGGGCCCTTGCCGGGCAATCTGGTTACAGGCTCAGCAGGCGGCCGAGCAACGTGCTGATGGAGCCTTGCTGGCACTGTATGGCGATTTTCCCAGCGTGGAATAAGGCGACATTTTCGCCGCAAATATGGCCGAATAAGCATCCTTGCGGGCTATCGTTCAGTTGCCACCATCCCCTAAGATCGTCGCCATCGATGAATGCCGAGGTGCGTATGATCTTTTCCGAAATGCTCGAAGCGGTGCACCGCGATGCCGACGCCGTGGTGATCCCGGCCGAATGGGGGCAGGGACGCGCCAGTTTCGGCGGTCTGGTGGCGGCTCTGGCGTTCGAGGCGATGCGCGCCAAGGTGCCGCAGGACCGACCGGTGCGCTCGTTGGCCATCACCTTCGTCGGGCCAGTGGCGCCGGATGTTCCTGTCAGTTTTCAGGCCGAGGTGCTGCGCGAGGGCAAGGCGGTCAGCCAGATGTCCCTGCGTGCAGTTCAGGATGGCCAGGTGGTGACCGTGGTGCAGGGCAGCTTTGGCGCATCGCGTCCTTCGACGATTGCCGTGGAGGCACTTGCCGCGCCGCAGATCACGCCGGTCGAGCAATGCCAGGAGTTGCCCTACGTGCGCAACGTCACGCCGGAGTTCACCTGCTTTCTGGCCATGCGTTGGGGGATTGGCGGCATGCCTTTCAGCAACACGCCGTCACGGCAGATGGGCGGCTGGGTGCGCTTGCGCGGTGAGCGCGAGCCGCAGGCGCTCAGCGAGGCGCACGTGCTGGCACTGGTCGACGCCTGGCCGCCTGCGGTGCTGCCGTATCTGAAAAGCCCGGCGCCGGGCAGCTCGCTGACCTGGACCATCGAGTTCGTCCAGCCGCTACACACCCTCAGCAGCGAAGACTGGTGTCTGTATCGCGCGGACATCGAACATGCCCGCGATGGTTACGGGCACGTGGCGGCAGCGATGTGGACACCTACAGGTGAGCTGATCGCCTTGAGCCGGCAGACCGTGACCGTATTTGCCTGACTCAGTGGCGCCGGCGTTGGCGCCAGGCGCGCCACCACGCGCCGCTGAAGAGAAAGCGTGGGAAGGTCACGCACTGCTCCAACAGCAGACGCTTCAGCGCATCGCTCTTGCTGGCAAAGGGCTCCGCAGGCTGTTGTTCCAGTCTGTGGCCGTGAGCTTGCAGCGCCAGGGAGGCGATCAGGCCGATGCTGCCCAGTGCCAACGGCACGAACCGCAGATGCCATAGGCCGATCAGCAGCAGTATCAGCGACAGCAGGAACAGTGGTACGGCGATCAGGTGCAGCAGCAGATTGGTGGGATGCCGATGCTGGCTGGCGTAAAGGCGCCATTGCCAGGCCAGCAGGTTGGGGTGACGTTTGCTCATGGGACGATCCTCGGCTCAATGAAACCAGTCTAGGATCGCCGCCAATGCAGAGCGAATTGCTCCTGGCTATGGCGCAGATAGGCTTATGCCTAAAGGGCCACCTTTACAGGCGCAATTGGCCGATGGCCTTGTTCAGCTCGCCTGCCAGCTGGGCGAGTTGCTGACTGGTGGCGGCCGATTCGAGGGTCTGGCCGACGGTCTGTTCGGTGACGTCACGAATGCCCACCACCGAGCGGCTCATTTCTTCGGCCACCTGGCTCTGCTGTGTGGCGGCCACGGCGATCTGTGTATTGCTGTCGCGCATCAGCGCCACGGCGGCGGTGATCGCCGCCAGCGACTCGCCGGCTTCTTGCGCCAGTTGTACGCAGTGGTTGGCGTTCTCCGAGCTTTCGCGCATGAACTCCACGGCGTCGTGGGTGCCGCCCTGCAGGTTGCCGATCATCTGGGTGATTTCGTCGGTGGACTCCTGCACGCGCTTGGCCAGGTTGCGCACCTCGTCGGCGACCACGGCGAAGCCGCGACCCATTTCACCGGCGCGGGCGGCCTCGATGGCAGCATTGAGGGCGAGCAGGTTGGTCTGTTCGGCGATGCCGTGAATCACACCGACCACGCGGCTGATGTGCTGGCTGTCTTCGGCCAGGCGCTCGATGCTGGCGGCGCTCTGGCGCACACCTTGCGACAGGGCGGCGATGGATTGCTCGACCCGTTCGACCACCTGCTGGCCTGCACGCGCTAGCTGATCGGCATTGAGCGACTGATCACGGGTGGTGCCAGCGTGATCGGCGATATGCTGCACGGTCGCCGACATCTCGTTGATTGCGGTGGCAGCCTGATCGGTTTCACTTTGCTGGCTGAGCATGCCCTGGCGCACCGCCCCCATGCGCTCGGCCATATCGCGGGTGCCACTGTTCAGCTCGCCAGCCACCTGGCCGACGGTGCCGACCACGCGCTGATAGCCGGCCTGCATGGCGTTGAAGGCGGCGGCCATCTGACCGACCTCGTCACGGCTGCTCAGTGGGACGCGCAGGGACAGGTCGCCGCTGCGCTCGGCTTGCAGTATCACGTCCTTGAGGGTGTTGAGATGGCTGAGCAGAAAGCGGATCAACAGCTGCGAAGCAGCCAGCAGCAACAGCATCAACACGGCGACTGCGACGGCATAGGTCAGCGCGTGCTGGGCGAACAGGTCGAGCAGGCTGGGCGCGCGCGCCATGACCGCCAGGGTGCGTCCATCGTTGAGGGTGACGTGCTGCGCGCCGATCACGGGGGAGTCGCTGAACCGGGCGTCATGTTTCACTGCCTGCCAGCCGCTGGCGTCGGGGCCACCTTGAGCGCCTGGCAGGCTGCCGTTGCCCACCTGGATATTGCTCGAACTGGGCAGTGCCGCCTGCTGCGGCCACTGCTGAAGCAGGCGCGCCTGCGCGATTGCAGCCTGCTTGGCATCGGCGCTGCGGGCCTGCTGCTCGGTATGCAGGGCGAACAGCACCAGCATCAGGCTGATGACGAAGGCGACGGCGTTGACCGCCCAGAATTTGTACTTGAGAGAAAGATCGCTGATCCAGGCGCCCATGCTGTTGTTATCCGTCTCGCTGCGTTCGCTATTGGCTAGCAGGCCGTTGAAAAACGTAGGCGAGGCAGCCAGTGCAATACCGATGGCGGCCCCGCAAAAACAGGCGAAAAACGCTCGGAGTCGCGTTCGACTTTACGAATTGTAAATGAGCACTTGATTCGCTTCGCTCACCCCTTCGGGGCCGCGCTAAAGCGCGTTCAGTCTGCGACTGTGAGCCTGTTTTTAACGCAGCAATGGCAACGTAGGTAGTTTTTCAACTGCCGGCTAAGTGCCAGCATTATGCCTCGATGAATGACCAGAGTCTTGACGTCAATCAATACTCTGGTGTCGAGCCCTGCAGCATGGCCGGTAGATCGAAGAACGCTCGCGCACAGGCTGTGGTCTGAGCCGCCAGGGCTTCTTCGCTTTGCCCGCGGTGCAACGCCACTTCGCGCAGCACCTCGCCGAGAAAGGCGGGCTCGTTACGCCCGCTCTTGGGCTTCGGCCGCAGGCTGCGCGGCAGCAGGAAGGGCGCATCGGTCTCCAGCATCAGGCGCTCGCCGGGGATGTCCTTGAGCAGCGGATGCAGGTGCGTGCCGCGACGTTCATCGCAGACCCAACCGGTGATGCCGATATGCAGGTCGAGATCGAGATAGGCATAGAGCGCGCGCCGCTCGCCGGTGAAACAGTGCACCACCGCAGCGGGCAACTGATCGCGATAGCCACGCAGGATTTCCAGCAGACGCTGGCTGGCTTCGCGTTCATGCAGAAACACCGGCATCTGCAACTCGACGGCAAGCGCCAGTTGTTCCTCCAGTGCTTTTTCCTGTGCCGGGCGTGGCGAGAAGTCGCGATCGAAGTCCAGCCCGCATTCACCCACGGCACGTACTGGCGGTTGCGCCAGGAGCGCCTTGAGGGCATCGCTGCTGGCACCGTTCCACGAGCTGGCGTCGTGCGGATGAACCCCGGCGGTGCTGAACAGGCGTTGACCGCTGCTATCCAGCTGTCGGCAAAGTGCGAGGCTGGCTTCGCTTTCATTCAGACTGGTGCCGGTCAGCACCAGCTGACACACGCCGGCTGCATGAGCGCGTTCGAGTAGCGCCTCGGCCTGCACCGCGAGGCTGGGGTGGGTGAGATTGACGGCAATATCGATGAGTTGCATGGTGCCACCTGTTGAACGCGAAGGGGCAGAATAGCAGATGCCATCCGTTCGTCAGGAAGTCGATTTAAAACAATAAGTTGGTCGCTGTTTTTAAGGTTGATGCAAGGTTGTGGGGTGGCGCGGCAGCGCTCGGCTGTGCCAATCTCCGCGCCCCTGCCGACCTTGGAACTTGTTTGGCGGGTTTACGGTCAGTAGCCGTCTGTCGCGCATCGGCGCACAGCAGCCACCAACCGGATGAGGCTTCGGCGGCCTACCGCCTTCCCAGGAGAGTCGATGTCGCGATTGCTGCTGATCCTGTGCCTGCTGGCTGCGCTGCCGTTGTCGGTCAGCGCGCGCGTGGCTGGCCCGCCGGAGGTCGGCAGTCAGGCCCGCAGCGCGCGCGATCTGCCGACGATTCGCAGCAGCGGTGAACTGCGGGTGCTGGTCAATCAGAGCCGCAACAGCTCGGGCTCGGTCAAGGGCCAGAGCATTGGCGTCGAATACCACCGCCTGCGGGCATTCGAGCAGTACCTCAACCGCAATTCTCGAGATGGTCGCAGCCTCAGACTGAAGATCATCCCCAAAGCCAAGGATCAGTTGCTTGGCGCATTGCAGCGTGGCGAGGGCGACCTGGTTGCGCCCGGCGAACTGCTCAACGTACGCACCGGGCACGATGTCAGTGCCAGTACGGCGATTCGCCGCGAAGTACCGCTGGTGCTGGTGTCGAAGCAGGGCAACCGGCATTACCGCAGCCTCGAACAGCTGGCCGGGCGTAGTCTTTCATTGCCAGCGGGTAGCGCCGTGGGTGATGCGCTACGGTTGATCAACCAGCAACTGGCTGATCGCAAACTGCCACCCATCGTGGTCGAGTGGGTCGATCCCAGCCTGGCCGTCGAGGATGTGCTGGAAATGGTTCAGGCCGGCATCTTCGAGCGTACTGCGGTGGAGCTGCCGATCGCCGAACGTTGGGCCAAGGTGATGCCCAAGTTGCGCGTCGACAAGCATCTTATCCTGGCGCGCGATGGCGACATGAAGTGGTTCGTGCGCCCCGATGCGCCAATGCTGCGTGCCAGCATCGACCGATTCTTCAGCAGCTATCAGAGCCCGGCCGACCAGGATGCGGCGTTCCAGCGTGTCTATCGCCGCTTATACAAGGTGCATTCGCCGCTGGGGCGCACCGAGCGACAGCGTCTGGAGAAGGTGCGCCCGGTGCTGCAGCAGCATGCCGAGCAGCAGGGTTTCGATTGGCTGATGCTAGCTGCGCTGGCATTCAAGGAGTCGACGTTGAACCCATCGGCGCGGGGCGCCAGCGGCGCGACCGGGCTGATGCAGATCACCCCGGCGGCAGCGCGTAGCGTCGGGGTGAGCAACATCCAGAACCTCGACGGTAACGTCCAGGCCAGCAGCAAGTACCTGGCGCTGATCCGCCGCAACTTCTTCAACAGCCCGCAGCTCAACGAGCGCGAGCGCATGGCCTTCGTCCTGGCTGGCTACAACCTGGGGCCGCAGCGGGTGCAGAGCCTGCGCGCCGAGGCTCGCAGGCGTGGCCTCAATCCCAATCAGTGGTTCTTCCAGGTCGAACGTGTGGCCATGGAGCAGATGGGCATGGGCGTGGTGAGTTATGTGAATGCGGTGAATAAGTACTACCTTGCTTATGACCGTGAGCGCTATCTGCTCGAACCGCAAAGACAGCGTCTGACGGCTAACTAAGTATTTATTTATTCGATATTAATTACCGGTATTTTGCTGTTTTTTAATCGAATAAATTGGCTATTCTGTGCGCCATCAACTCCCACACACGAAGGAAGCGCTGTAATGAACAACCTGATCAAGAACATCACCGCCACCCAGGCCAGCTTCGGCATCACCATCCTGCGTATCGTCGCCGGCATCACCTTCGCCGCCCATGGCGCGCAGAAGCTGTTCGGCTGGTTCGGTGGTTATGGCCTGGCTGGCGTGGCGCAGTGGATGGAGAGCATCGGTCTGGCCCCGGGCTACCTGATGGCGCTGGCGGCTGGTAGCGCCGAGTTCTTCGGCGGCGTGGCGCTGATCATCGGTCTGCTGGTACGTCCGGCTGCGGCGGTACTGGCGGTGACCATGTTGGTGGCGATCTTCACTGTGCACTTCGCCAACGGTTTCTTCATGAGCAACAATGGCTACGAGTTCGCCCTGGCTCTGCTGGCCATCAGCGTAGCGCTGGTGTTCGAAGGCGCCGGCAAGCTGTCGGTGGATGGCAAGATCGCTCGCTGATCGAACCCTGCAACAACGAGAAGGCCCGCAAATGCGGGGCCTTTTTGCGTTCAACGCCGAGCGGTCAGTTGTTAGCGGCTTGCTCGGCCCTTTTTTCCTGCGCGGCGACCTGCTGCGCCAGCTCGATCATCTGCTCGCGCATCCAGCGGTTGGCCGGGTCCTGATCGGTGCTTTCGTGCCAGTACAGGTGAGTTTCCAGGGCCGGCACATCACCGACCGGCAGGGCCACATGATGCAGGTTGTGGCGGCGGGCGAAGCGCTCCGGCACGGTCATCACCATGTCGGTCTGCTGCAGCACGCTGCCGGCCATCAGATAGTGCTGCGAGCGCAGGGCAATCTTGCGCTGGATGCCCATCTTGCCCAGGGCCAGATCCACATAGCCGAGGCCACTGCGGCGGCTGGAGATGTGGATGTGGCTCAGTGACAGGTAGTCGTCGAGGCTGATCTTTTCCTTGGCCAGCGGATGCCCCTGGCGCATGGCGCAGACATAACGATCATCCAGCAACTTGACGTGACGAACCTGCGGGTCGGTATTGAGTGGTGCGTCGACGGCAAAATCGAGACGGCCGGCGGCCAGTTCCTTGGTGGTTTCGCGGCGCTTGGCCAGGAAGCTCTCGATGCACACGTTCGGCGCCAGGCGACGCAGGCGCTGGAACAGCGGTGGCAGGAGGATCTGCTCCGACAGGTCGGTCATGCTGATGCGGTAGGTCTTGCCGGCCTGCTGCGGGTTGAAGGTGCGGCTTTCCTGCACGGAAACGCGCAACAACTGCAGGGCATTGCGTACCGGGCCGATGATGTTCTGCGCCATCGGCGTCGGCACCATGCCCTGGGCGGTACGCACGAACAGCGGGTCGTTGAAGGTTTCGCGCAGACGGGCGAGGGCGTTGGAAACCGCTGGTTGGGTAATGCCGACGATCTGCCCGGCACGGGTCAGGTTGGCCTCGGTGTAGATGGCGTCGAAGACGATGAAGAGGTTCAGATCCACCTTGGTCAGGTTCATGCCGGCAGTGCTCCAGGGGGCGTCGATATCAATCGATCATATATCGGTTATGAATGTTCATACACGCTGAAAATAGGTTAGATAAATCTTAAGCGCTGTTCTAGCATCATTTCCACAACCTCTCACCCTTTATTGCAAACAGGTAATTCCATGGATTTCGCCTATTCCCCGAAGGTTCAAGAGCTGCGTGAGCGCGTCAGCGCATTCATGGAGGCGCACGTCTACCCGGCTGAAGCGGTGTTCGAGCAGCAGGTAGCCGAAGGTGATCGTTGGCAGCCGACAGCGATCATGGAGGAGCTGAAGAACAAGGCCAAAGCCGAAGGTCTGTGGAATCTGTTTCTGCCCGAGTCGGACTACGGTGCCGGCCTGACCAACACCGAATACGCACCGCTGGCGGAGATCATGGGGCGTTCGCTGATCGGCCCCGAGCCGTTCAACTGCGCCGCGCCGGATACCGGCAACATGGAAGTGCTGGTGCGCTACGGCAACGAGGCGCAAAAGCAGCAATGGCTGGAGCCGCTGCTGTCCGGCGAGATTCGTTCCGCGTTCGCCATGACCGAGCCAGGCGTGGCTTCGAGCGACGCCACCAACATGCAGGCCAATGCTCGTCGTGAGGGCGATGAGTGGGTCATCAACGGCCGCAAGTGGTGGACCTCCGGTGCCTGCGACCCGCGCTGCAAGGTGATGATCTTCATGGGGCTGACCAACCCGGACGCGCCGCGCCACCAGCAGCACTCGATGATCCTGGTGCCGATGGATGCGCCAGGCGTCACCGTACTGCGCCCGCTGCCGGTGTTCGGTTATGACGACGCGCCACATGGCCATGCCGAAGTGCTGTTCGAGAACGTGCGCGTGCCCTACGAGAGCGTATTGCTTGGTGAAGGGCGTGGCTTCGAGATCGCCCAGGGGCGCCTCGGCCCGGGCCGTATCCACCACTGCATGCGTTCGATCGGCATGGCCGAGCGCGCCCTGGAGCTGATGTGCAAGCGCGCTGTTTCGCGGACCGCCTTTGGCAAGCCGCTGGCGCGCCTGGGTGGCAATATCGATCACATCGCCGATTCGCGCATGGAGATCAACCAGGCGCGTCTGCTGACCCTGAACGCGGCCTACATGATGGATACCGTGGGCAACAAGATCGCCGCCAGCGAAATCGCCCAGATCAAGGTGGTGGCGCCCAACGTGGCACTCAAGGTGATCGACCGGGCGATCCAGATACACGGCGGCGCGGGCGTCTCCAACGACTTCCCGCTGGCCTACTGGTATGCCATGCAGCGCACTCTGCGCCTGGCCGATGGCCCGGACGAGGTGCATCGCGCCGCCATCGGCAAGTTCGAGATTGGCAAGTACGTGCCGCGCGACGTGATGAAAGCCAGCCGCTGATCCTGCAAGCCAAAGCAAAGAGGCCCGCATCTGCGGGCCTCTTTGTTTGTCAGTCGTCGACTGCTCGGTCGTCCGGCTAGCCGTTGCTCAGTGTTCCGGGGCCCTCTGGTCGCGGGTATTGAGCAGCGACAGGATCACCCCGCCTGCCAGCAGCCCCAGGGTGACGCCAAGCGAGAGCAGGGCGGGAACCTTGATCAGGTCGTGCAGGAAGATCTTGCCGCCGATATACATCAGCACCAGCGCCAGGGCGTACTTCAGGTAGATGAAGCGGTGCATCAGTGCGGCCAGAGCGAAGTACAGCGCGCGCAGGCCGAGAATGGCGAAGATGTTCGAGGTGTAAACGATGAACGGGTCCTGCGAGATGGCCAGTACCGCCGGCACGCTGTCCACTGCGAACACCAGGTCGGCCAGTTCGATCATCACCAGCGCCAGCAGCAGCGGGGTGGCATAGAGCAGCGGCTTGCCACTGACCTGATCCTTCAGGCGCACCAGGAACTTGCCTTCGTGCAGCTCATCGGTGACGCGAATGTGCTTACGCACGAAGCGGATCACCGGATTTTGCGCCAGGTCCGGATGCGACTCTTCGTCACCGCCGCTGCGCAGCATTTTGACGCCGCTGAACAGCAGGAAGGCGCCGAAGAGGTAGAGAATCCAGTCGAACTGCTGCACCAGGGCCGTGCCCAGACCGATCATGATCGCACGCAGCACGATCACCCCGAGAATGCCCCAGAACAGCACGCGGTGCTGGTACTTACGCGGGATGTTGAAGTAGCCGAGGATCATCGCCATGACGAAGACGTTGTCCATCGACAGCGATTGCTCCACAAGGAAGCCGGTGTAGTACTCCATCGCCTTGGTACCGCCGAGCTGCCACCAGATCCAGCCGCCGAAGGCGACGCCGACACTGAAATAGCCGGAATACAGCAGCAGGCTCTCGCGCATCTCGATTTCATGCTGATCGCGATGCAGCACGCCGAGGTCGAGTACCAGAAGGGTGATGATCAGTACCAGAAAGGCCAGCCAGAACCAGCCTGGGGTACCGAAGATGGGGGATGTCAAAAAGGCAAGTAGAGCGTCCATGAGCCCTCCCTTATGTCTGCCTGAGTTGAAAGAAATCGACTCAGTGACTCCGACATCACGGTGAGAAAACTCACCGCCAGAGGGGCCCGGCGTCACGCGCTGCAAAGACTAGCGCCGAGCCCTTACTCTGCCAAGCCCTTTGTAAGGAAATATTTTCAGGCGTCAGTAGACCCAGACTTCGACACGGCGATTACGGATGCGACCATTGTTCTGATCATTGGCCGCCACCGGTAGCTCGCTGCCCATACCGGT
Source organism: Pseudomonas sp. ZH-FAD (assembly GCF_002803095.1). Classification (GTDB taxonomy): domain Bacteria; phylum Pseudomonadota; class Gammaproteobacteria; order Pseudomonadales; family Pseudomonadaceae; genus Aquipseudomonas. The sequence goes on from NZ_PGLR01000004.1 coordinate 125,760, forward strand.
AATTTCACGAAACAGTACGCCTTGTTTGGCCAGCTCGCGGCGCACGGCCATGGCGCGCAGTTTCGACAGCAGTTCGGCGCGCTCGGGGTCGCTCTTCGGATCGCCGAAACCCACCAGCACCACCTTGTCCTGCAGCTTGTCATGCTGCTTGAGATAGTCCAGCACTCGCTGCAAATCACGATGTGCCTTGTTATCCAGCGTTGCGCTGCCTTCCTGGAAGCGGAAGTTCACCGACAGGCGCTGCGCCTGCTTTGCCAGTTGCTGGTACTCCGCTGGCATCTGCGCATCTGCGGCGACCTTGATCGCCTGGACGGTCTGGGCGATGAAACCGCTGTTGTCGACAATGGCCTGGCCGCGTGGGCTGTGGGCGAAGTCGATCAGCGCGCGTACCCAGGGATTGGCCAGTTGCGGGTCGTTGTAGAGAAACAGGCGGCGTGCCAGGGGGTAGTCCTCGGTGGCGATCAGCGTGGTGCTCGGTGGCATCGGCTGAGAATTACCCGCAGCGACGGCGACAGCCTTGGCCTGGCGGATGTAGGGCAGGCCAATGAAACCGATGCCATTGGGATCGCTGCTCACCGCGTCGGACAGTTGGGTGCTGGATTCGAAGCGTTGCGCGCCTGCGGCGAGTGTGCGCCCGCCTGCAGCCAGCACCAGCTCCTTGAAGGTGTCGTAGGTGCCGGAATTGTCATCGCGTGCGTAGGGGCGAACCTTGCCGGGTTTGCCGCCCAGCGCAGCCCAGTCTCCGATCTCGCCGGAAAATAGCTGCGCGATCTGCTCCACACTCAGCGTTCCAATCGGGTTCGATGGATGGACGATGATCGCCAGACCATCGATGGCGATGACCTGTTCACTCTGCGGACTGCGCAGATCGCCAAGGGTCGCCAGGGTAGCGGCTTCGCTATCCTTGATCGGCCGCGACGAGGCGGCCAGATCGGCGCTGCCGTCCTTGAGCGAGGTAAAACCGGTGCCAGAGCCGTGAGCGGCGACTTCGACTATCACCTGGCGGCCGTCGGCCCGTCGCGCGAGCAGGCGCTGCTCGTTTTCCCGGGCACCTTCTTCGCTGTGGATATCGTGCAGGCCCTGAGCTTCGAACAGCCCTTTGACCAGCTCCGGGCCGAGCTTGGCACCAATGGTGTTGGAGCCCTGGATGCGCAGTACCGGTTGGTTGCCCTCGGAGGCTGGTAGTGCGGCGAAGACGGAAAGAGGCAGGGCGTAGCAGATGAAACCGATCAGCAGCAGGGACAGAGTACGACCCCAGAGGTCGCGGTCGGCGGACAGGGCGCGCGGCATGCGGCAGGCACCTTCTAGTGGGTGAGAGAAAGTGCCGCGCAGATTAAGTCAGTCAGATTGCAGTCATGTGACGGGGCGCGTCATCTCACGCGCGCCCAGTTTCAGGCCAGTTCCAGCCAGATCGGCGCATGGTCCGATGGCTTGTCCATTCCACGCAGGTCGTAATCGATGCCGGCATCCTTGAAGCGCGCCTGCAGCGGCTGGCTGGCGAGGATCACGTCGATGCGCAGGCCGCGCTTTGGCTCGTCTTCGAAGCCGCGACTGCGGTAGTCGAACCAACTGAAACGGTCATTCACCTCGGGATTGAGGTGGCGGAAGCTGTCCACCAGGCCCCAGCTCTTCAGCGTCGCCAGCCACTCGCGTTCCTCCGGCAGGAAGCTGCACTTGCCGGTTTTCAGCCAGCGCAGGCGATTGGGCTCGCCGATGCCGATGTCGCAATCTTCCGGGCTGATGTTGATGTCGCCCATCACTACCAGCGCCTGCTGCGGATCGAAGTGCTCCACCAGCAGTTGCTGCAGGTCGGCGTAGAAGCGCTGCTTGGCCGGGAATTTCACCGGGTGGTCACGGCTTTCGCCCTGCGGGAAATAGCCGTTCATGACAGTGACCGGGTTGCCATTGGCATCGGCGAAGGTGCCGTAGATGAAGCGGCGTTGAGAGTCTTCTCCATCGCCGGGAAACCCCTTGTGCAGGCTCAGTGGCTCCTGACGCGAGAGCAGGGCGACGCCATAGTGGCCTTTCTGGCCGTGGTAATGCACGTGGTAGCCGAGCTGACGGATCTCGGCTTCGGGGAACTGCTCATCGGCCACCTTGGTTTCCTGCAGGCCTATCACGTCCGGCTGGTGTTTTTCGATCAAGGCTTGCAACTGATGAGGGCGCGCACGCAGGCCATTGATATTGAAAGAGACGATTTTCATGGGCAGCGGGTCCTGGGCTAACGGGCATGCCACGAGAGGCATCCCGGATGATGAAAGCCTTCGCGGCATACCCTCGCTCATCCGGCGCTTCGCGCCACCTTCTCCCGGAGGGAGAAGGGTATGAGGAAGGTGTCGCTGCGCGACTTTCAGATTAAACGGCGATGCTAGCCGATCCTCGGCGCTCGCGGCCAGCGCCTGGCGGGCATCATGAGGTGGTGCTAAGTTGGCTGGGACGCGCCTGACCCACAACGCATAACAACAGAGGTCTGCCATGCCCAACAACGCTCCAGCAGAAGTGCGCATGCTCGATGGTGGTTACGCCCGCGAGGTCCGTTCGCTGCTCTACCACGCCTATCGCCACGAGCCTACCTTCGCCTACCTGTTCGAAGCGCAGCGGCCGGGTTTTGATCAGCGTGTGCGCGCGACGATTCGCGAACTTGTGCAGCAGCACTTCGCCGAGGATCTGCCGGCCATTGGCCTGCTGATCGATGACCGCCTGATCGGCGCAGCGCTGATCGCGCCACCGCAGCGCCGTCTGGATATCACCGAAAGCTGGGGGTGGCGTCTGCGCATGCTGCTGAGCACAGGTTTCAGCTGCACCAAGCGCTATCTCGAGTACCACGATGCGGTGCTTACCAGTCTGCCGCCCGGGCCTTACCACGTGCTGCCGCTACTGGGCATTCACCCCGAGTTTCAGGGGCAGCATCGCGGCGAGCAGTTGCTCGAGGCGCTGCACGACTGGTGTGCCCAGGACAGCGGCTCGCAAGGCGTGGTGCTGGATACCGGCAATGCGCGCTATCTGGATTTCTACCGGCGCCAGGGCTACGAGGAAATCGGCGAGCTGGCCATAGGCCCGGTGGTCGAACACGTGTTCTTTCATCCCAACCCACAACCGGTGGTCAGAGCCAGCGCCTGAACTGCGGCTGTCTGGCGCGCGTTCAACTGCTCTGGCGTGGGCTCCGCTCCGTGGTAGCATCCTCCGCCATGAGCGTATATGGACATTTTCAGCGTAGCCTGGCGCTGCTGCTGATCAGTACGGGTGCTTTCGCAGCGAGCGAACTCGACGTACGAATCACCCCGAGCAATTCGGCTCTCAAGGCCAATATCGAAGGTTATGTCGGCAGCCTCGATGGGCGTGACGCGCAGTCGTTGCGGCGTTTACGTCGTATCGCCGAGAACGAGGCCGACAAGGCGGCTCAGGCTCTGGGTTATTACCAGGCGCGCATTCGTAGCCGTATCGAAGAGGGCGCAACGCCGCGCCTGGTGATCGAGGTCGAGCCCGGCGAGCGCATTCGCCTGCGCAATGTCGACATTCGTATCGAAGGGCCTGCCAGCGAGCTGTCTGCCTTTCGTGTACCCAGTGCCGGTCGCTTGCAGCCAGGCTCGGTGCTCAACCATGGGCGCTATGAGGATGCCAAGCGACTGATCCAGAATCAGGCCTCGCGCTATGGCTTCTTCGACGGTCGATTCTCCAGGCAGCGCCTGGAAATCGATCCGGCTGCCGGGGTGGCCGATATCGAGCTGGTGTTCGTCAGCGGGCCGCGTTACAGCCTGGGCGATATCGCCTTCAGCGGTGACTTCCCGTTCGATGAAGAGCTGCTGCTGCGCATGGTGCCGTTCGATCCGGACACACCCTACGACTCCGAATTGATCGCCGAGCTGTATCAGGCGCTGCAGTCCAGTGGCTATTTCGAGTCGGTGCGGGTCGATGCCATCCCGACCCAGGCCGACCAGTTGCGTATTCCAGTGGCGGTGGCGCTGCAGGTGCGTGAGCCGCGTACCATGGGCCTGGGGCTGGGTTTTTCCACCGACGTCGGGCCGCGCCTGCGCGCCAACTGGACGCGCCACTGGCGCAATCCGCAGGGGCACAGCTACGGGGTGGAAACCGAATTGTCCGCTCCCAGACAGAACGTTGGCCTGTGGTACGACATTCCCGGTGACCCGCCACTGACCGACAAACTGCGCCTGGCCGGCGGTTATCAGTATGAGGAGTTGGCTAGCAAGGACAGCTTGAGCCGGCTGCTTACCCTCGGCCCGGAATGGCACAGCCAGCGCTCCGGTGGCTGGCAGCGCGTGCTGTCGGTGAAATGGCAACGTGAGGAATATCGCCTGGGTGACGATTCCGGGCTGAGCACCCTGTTGATGCCGGGCGTCAGCTATTCGCTGCTGCGTAGCGACAACCGCCTCGACCCGAATCAGGGCTACCGCGTGCAGTTCGACGTGCGCGGCGCTGTCGATGGCGTGCTGTCCGACGCCAACGTGCTGCACGGTAATGTCATGCTCAAGGGCCTGACTACCGTATTCGATAATCACCGTCTGCTCGGGCGGGTGCAGTTCGGCGGTACCGAAACCAATGGTTTTTCTGCCGTGCCGCCGTCGCTGCGCTTCTTCGCCGGCGGCGATCAGAGCGTGCGTGGTTACGACTACCAGAGTCTGTCGCCGGAGAACAATCGCGGCGACAAGATTGGCGGCCGCTACCTGTTCGCTGCCAGCGCCGAGTACCAGTACAGCCTCACCGACAAGTGGCGCCTGGCGACCTTCATCGATCAGGGCAACGCTTTCAATTCGCTGGACATTCCCACCTTGAAGACCGGCGTCGGCTTCGGCGTGCGCTGGGTATCGCCAGTTGGCCCACTGCGCCTGGACCTCGCTCATGCGCTGGACGACGACGGTGGCGTGCGCCTGCATTTCTCCATGGGGCCTGAGCTATGAGTCGGCGCCTGCTGAAATGGCTGGCCGGCGGTCTGCTCGGTCTGGTGTTGCTGCTCGTCGCGGCCCTGTGGGCGCTGCTGGGCACCCAGGGTGGCAGTCGTTGGCTGCTGGCCCAGGTGCCAGGCCTGCAGGTCGACAACTTCGCAGGGCGTCTGGGCGGAGCCTGGCAGGCCGATGCGCTGATCTGGCAGCAAGACGATATGCGGGTTGAGCTGCAGCAGCTGGACATGGCCTGGTCGCCGTCCTGCCTGCTGCGCCTGACGCTGTGCCTGGATCGTCTGCATCTGCAGCAGGTGGCCGTGACCCTGCCCGACAGTGGGGAGACCAGCGATGAGCCGTTGAGCCTGCCGAGCCTCAAACTGCCACTGCGCTTGCAATTGGGCGATATCCAGTTGGGCGAACTGCGCCTGGACGGCCAGACGCAACTGAGCGATCTCGAACTGATCGCCAGTTGGAACGAGCAGGGTGTGGCGCTGCAGCGCCTGGCCTTGCAACGTGATGACCTGAGCCTGGACCTCAGTGGCCAGCTGACGCCGCAGGGCGATTGGCCCTTGGCCCTGAGCGGCCGTCTGCAGTTGCCGGAAGTCGATGGCAAGGCCTGGCAGGTGGCGCTGCAGGTAGGTGGCGAATTGCAGCGCAGCCTGAACGTCGAGGCTGACAGCAGCGGTTATCTCGACGCCCGTCTCGAAGGACAGGTGCAGGCGCTGGCCGAGCACCTGCCCGCCGAGCTGCGCCTGACCAGCCGGGATTTCCAGGCCAGCAGCGCCTTGCCGCAGACGTTGCACCTGCAGGCGCTGACGTTGTCGGCAAAGGGTGACCTGAGCAGCGGCTATCGAATCGACGGCAGCGCCACTCTGCCCGCCGAGCAGGCGCCGATGCCGCTGGCCTTGCGCGGCAGGGTCGATGCCAGGGGCGCGGATATCGAATTGCTGCGCATCGAAGCCGAGGAACAGCAGCATTTGCAGCTCAGCGGTACGCTCACCTGGAGCGAGGCGTTTCAGGCCGATGCCACGCTCGATTGGCTGAATTTCCCCTGGCAGCGTCTGTACCCGCTGGACGAGCCGCCACCCGTGGCGCTGCAGCAACTGCAGGCAGAAGTCAGCTACAGCGAAGGCAATTACCTGGGTAACTTCGCTGCGCAGCTTAAGGGGCCGGCAGGGGACTTCAGCCTGAGCAGTCCGGTCAGTGGCGATCTCGGCCAGGTCAGCCTGCCGCAATTGCAGTTGGTGGCTGGTCAGGGCCGCGCCGAAGGGGTGGTCAAGGTCGGTTTTGCCGACGGCGTCGACTGGCAGGCCATGCTGCAGCTCAGCGCCCTCGACCCGGGTTACTGGTTGGCGGAAATGCCAGGTAACCTGGCAGGGCCGCTGAATACCTCGGGCAGCTTCAATGCCGGTGCGCTGCAGGCCAAGGCCGATATCGACCTCAATGGCCGTCTGCGTGGCCAGCCCGCGCAATTGCAGGTACAGGGCGCCGGTAGCGGCGAGCAGTGGCAGCTCGAGCGGTTGCTGGTGCGTCTGGGCGACAACCGGATCAGCGGCCAGGGCGCGCTGGATCAGCGTTTGCGTGGTCAGCTACAACTGGCCTTGCCGCGTCTGGGGCAACTCTGGCCCGGTCTGCAAGGGCAGATGCAGGGCCAGCTGTCCGTGGCGGGCACCTTGCAGGCGCCACAAGGCCAGCTTGCGCTGAGTGGGGAGCGTCTGGCCTTTGGCGACCCCAGTCTGCGGCGACTGCAGCTTGACGCGACGCTGGATGCCCGCCAGCAGGCGCGCATCGGTTTGAATCTGCGTGGCATCCGCATCGGCGATACCTATCTTGGGCGCCTGCAGGCTGATGGTCGTGGCGATCAGCGTCGCCAGGCGCTGGACATTGATTTGCAAGGTCCGCTGTTGCAGCTGGCGTTGGCCCTGGACGGTAGCTTGAGCGAGCAGGGCGACTGGCGCGGTCGTATTGCCAGTGGCCGGGTGCAGAGCGGCGGGCAGGATTGGCAATTGCAACAGGTGGCGACCCTGGAGCGCCTGGCCAGCGGCCGCATGAACCTGGGCGCGCATTGCTGGCAGTCCGGCGATGCCAGCCTGTGCGGCGGGCAGCAGCGGCTGATGCCACAGCCCAGCCTGGACTGGCGCCTGGAGAATTTCCCCTTGGCCAGCCTGCAGCCCTGGCTGCCCGAGGACTTTGCCTGGCAGGGGCGGCTGGATGGTCAGCTGAAAGTCGAGCTACCCGACAGCGGTCCCAACGGCCAGATCAGGCTCGATGCCGGCGGCGGCAACCTGCGTATTCGTCAGCCGGATGAAGAGCAGTGGCTGGACTTTCCCTACGACAGCCTGCGCCTGGACAGCACGCTGCGACCACAGCGGGTGGACAGTGAGCTGCGTTTCGTCAGTAGCCGCCTGGGTGAGCTGCTGCTGCAGGCGCAGATCGACCCACGCCCGGCGAGCAAGCCGGTTAACGGTGAGTTTCGATTGAGCGGTTTCGACCTGGCCGTGCTGCGTCCCTTCGTACCCATGGCGGAAAGGCTCGAAGGCAAGCTGCGGGGCAGCGGCACTATAAGCGGCCAGCTGCTGGCGCCGCAGATCAACGGCCAGCTGAGCCTGGACGGCGGCGAGCTGTCCGGCAGCGAACTGCCGATCAGCCTGGAGAACCTGCAATTGCAGGCGCTGATCGCGGGCGAGCAGGTGCAGCTCTCCGGTGACTGGCGCAGCGGTGAGCAGGGGCGTGGCAATCTGCGTGGCGAACTGACCTGGGCCGAGGGGCTGAGCGGCGATCTGGCATTGCAGGGACAGCGCTTGCCGGTGAAGGTCGAGCCCTATGCCGAGCTGGAAGTCGAGCCTGATCTGCAATTGCAACTGCGTGCCCAGCGTCTGGCCGTCAGCGGCAAGGTTGGTGTGCCGCGTGGTTTGATCAGCGTACGTGAACTACCGCCGTCGACGGTCAAGGTTTCCGGTGATGCACGGGTGGTCGGTCGTGAAACCCCGGAAGCTGAGCAGGGCATGGGCGTCGCCATGGATGTCGATGTCGAGGTGGGGCAGGACAAGCTGGCCTTCAGCGGTTTCGGCCTGACTGCCGACCTGCGTGGACGCGTGCACATCGGCGATAACCTCGATACCCGCGGTGAACTGGATCTGGTCAACGGCCGCTATCGCGCCTACGGCCAGCGCCTGACCATTCGCCGCGCGCGCCTGCTGTTCACCGGGCCCATCGATCAGCCGTTCCTCGATGTGGAAGCGATTCGCCGGGTCGACACGGTCGTCGCCGGTATCCGTCTGTCCGGCAGCGCCGAGCAGCCGAGCACCACGGTCTTCGCCGAGCCGGCCATGAGCCAGGAACAGGCGCTGTCCTATCTGGTGCTGGGCCGGCCTTTGGGGCAAAGCACGGGGGACAACAACATGCTTGGCCAGGCAGCGCTGGCGCTCGGTCTGGCCGGCAGCAGTTCGCTCACCACCAGCCTGGCCACCAGTCTGGGTATTCAGGATTTTCAGCTCGACACCGAGGGCAGTGGCGTGACCACCAGCGTGGTGGCCAGCGGTAATATCACCGAGCGCCTGAGCCTGCGTTACGGTGTGGGTGTGTTCGAGCCGGCCAACACCATCGCTCTGCGTTACGAGCTGAGCCGGCGCCTGTACCTTGAGGCCGCCAGCGGTCTGGCCAGCTCGCTCGACCTGTTCTATCGCCGGGACTTCTGATGGTCGCGCCACCTTTTGCTAAATCCCTACATGGCTGCGGGTGTATCGGCGGCGCTTCTGCGCTAGTCTGGACGCATGGTCGGGCCGTGACCTGCCATTCGATGGAGCATTCGCCACGGCGAACCCCATGTCACACATTTGCCCTTCAACTCCCTGAACGATAAGGAAACTCCCATGGCGCAAGTCACTCTCAAAGGCAACCCGGTGCAGGTCGACGGCCAACTGCCGCAGGCCGGCCAACAGGCGCCGGCGTTCAGCCTGGTCGCTGGCGACCTGAGCGACGTCACCCTGACCAGCCTGGCCGGCAAGCGCAAGGTGCTGAACATCTTCCCCAGCGTCGACACCCCGACCTGCGCTACCTCCGTGCGCAAGTTCAACGCCGAAGCCGGTCAACTGAACAACACCGTGGTGCTGTGCATCTCCGCTGACCTGCCATTCGCCCAGGCACGCTTCTGTGGTACCGAAGGCCTGGAAAGCGTGGTCAATCTGTCCACCCTGCGTGGCGCCGACTTCCTCAAGAACTACGGTGTGGCCATTGCCAGCGGCCCGCTGACCGGCTTGGCTGCGCGCGCCGTGGTGGTGCTGGATGAAAACGACAAGGTGCTGCACAGCGAGCTGGTTGGCGAGATCGCTGACGAGCCGAACTACGCAGCCGCCCTGGCGGTGCTGAAGTAACTCGCAGCTGGTTCGATGAAACGGCCTGCCTCGCAGGCCGTTTTTATTTGTGTCTCAAACAGTTAGTAACGTAAGGGCAGCGTAAAAAGCGGGTAAATGGGCTTTGCTTGACGCGGGCCAGTGCTTATCGTGCCGACTCCCATTAAAAGTGATATTGCGCCTGCCATGTCGAATGCTTCCTCGTCCTCCTCGAATTCCTCCCGTCAATGGCTGATTGGCCTGACGTTGCTCGCCGTACTGCTTCTGCTGCTGTGGTGGTTCTGGCCGAGCAAGCCAGAAAGCCAGCAGATGGGCCGTGGCCGTTTCGGTGACATGGGGCCGGTGCCGGTGCGCGTGGCCGAGGTCAAGCAGGGCGAGTTCGCCATCGAGCTCAAGGCGCTTGGCACGGTAACTTCCTACAACACGGTCAACGTACGCTCGCGAGTCGACGGTGAGCTGGTCAAGGTGCTGTTCGAGGAGGGCCAGCAGGTCAAGGCTGGCGACCTGTTGGCGGTGATCGATCCACGTCCTTATCAGGTGGCCTTGCAGCAGGCGCAGGGGGCGCTGCAGGAAAACCAGGCGCAACTGAAGAACGCCGAGCTGGACCTGCAGCGCTACAAGGGGCTGTACGACGAAGACAGCATCGCCAAACAGACCCTGGACACCCAGCAGGCGCTGGTCAATCAGTACCGTGGCAGTCTGCAGAGCAACCAGGCCGACGTCGCCACGGCCAAGCTCAACCTCGACTTCACCCAGATTCGCGCGCCCATCGACGGTCGCCTCGGTCTGCGTCAGCTGGATATCGGCAACCTGGTCAGCAGTGGCGATACCACGCCTCTGGTGGTGATTACCCAGGCCGATCCGATTGCGGTGATCTTCACCATCCCCGAGGGCGATCTGCCAGCCGTGCTGCAGCGCCGCCGCGACGGCACGATCCTGGCCGTCGAGGCCTGGGACCGTGGTGAACGCCTGAAACTGGCCGAGGGCGTGCTGGAAAGCCTGGACAACCAGATCGACACCACCACCGGTACGGTCAAGCTCAAGGCGCGCTTCGACAACGCCGAGCAGATGCTCTTCCCCAATCAGTTCGTCAACGTGCGTCTGCGCGTTGAAACCCGTGAGGCCGCCACCATCATTCCGTCCGCTGCGGTGCAGTTCGGCACCCAGGGTACCTTCGTCTATGTCGTGGGTGACGATAACAAGGTAAGCATCCGTCAGGTCACCATCGCTGCCAGCGACGCTGAACGCAGCATGGTCAACGAGGGCGTGCAGCAGGGTGAGCGGCTGGTCATGGAAGGTACCGATCGTCTGCGTGACGGTAGCGAGGTGGAGGTAGTCGACCCCACTGCCGTGCAGGAATCCGAAAATGAACGGCAGGGTGAGCCTGGCCAGGCCGCGGCACGGAACGACGCATGAACATCTCCCGCCCCTTCATCCTGCGGCCGGTCGCCACCACGCTGTTGATGGTGGCGATCTTCCTCAGCGGTCTGATCGCCTATCGCCTGCTGCCGGTGTCGGCGCTGCCGGAAGTCGATTACCCGACCATCCGTGTGCTGACCTTATATCCAGGCGCCAGTCCGGATGTGATGACCAGTGCCGTGACGGCGCCGCTGGAGCGCCAGTTCGGGCAGATGGCCGGGCTCAAGCAGATGTCCTCGACCAGTTCGGGCGGCGCCTCGGTGATCACCCTGCGCTTCAATCTGGATGTCTCCCTGGCGGTGGCCGAGCAGGAAGTGCAGGCGGCGATCAACGCGGCGAGCAATCTGCTGCCTGGCGATCTGCCGGCGCCGCCGGTGTACAACAAGGTCAACCCGGCCGATACGCCGGTGCTGACTCTGGCGGTGAGCTCAAAGACGATGCCGCTGCCGCAGGTCAACGACCTGGTCGATACCCGTCTGGCGCAAAAGCTCGCGCAAACCAGCGGTGTCGGCCTGGTCACCCTGGCCGGCGGGCAACGTCCGGCGGTACGTATCCGCGTCAACCCGGAGGCGCTGGCGTCCTACGGCCTGAGCCTGGCCGACGTGCGCAGCCTGATCACGGCCAGCAACGTCAACCAGCCCAAGGGCAACTTCGACGGGCCCACGCGGGTTTCCCAGCTCGATGCCAACGACCAGCTGAAGTCGGTCGAGGAATATCGCGAGCTGATCCTCAGCTATCAGAATGGTGCCGCGCTACGCCTGAAGGATGTCGCCGAGATCATCGACGGCGCCGAGAACGAACGCCTGGCCGCCTGGGCCAACCGCAACCAGGCGGTACTGGTCAATGTGCAGCGTCAGCCCGGCGCCAACGTCATCGATGTGGTCGACCGCATCCAGACCCTGCTGCCGCACCTGACCGAAGGCCTGCCGGCCAGCGTCGAGGTCAAGGTGCTCACCGACCGCACGCAGACCATCCGCGCTGCAGTGCGCGACGTACAGCACGAACTGCTGCTGGCCATCGCCCTGGTGGTGATGGTGACCTTCCTGTTCCTGCGCAAGCTGTCGGCGACCATCATCCCGTCCATCGTCGTGCCACTGTCGCTGATTGGCACCTTCGGCGTGATGTACCTGGCCGGTTTCACCATCAACAACCTGACGCTGATGGCGCTGACCATCGCCACCGGTTTCGTGGTCGACGACGCCATCGTCATGCTGGAGAACATCGCCCGTCATCTGGAGGAGGGCGAGACGCCGCTCAACGCCGCACTCAAGGGCGCTCGGCAGATCGGCTTCACCCTGGTCTCGCTGACCCTGTCGCTGATTGCCGTACTGATCCCGCTGCTGTTCATGGCCGATGTGGTCGGCCGGCTGTTCCGCGAGTTCGCCATTACCCTGGCCGTGGCCATCCTGATTTCCCTGGTGGTGTCGCTGACCCTCACGCCGATGATGTGCGCGCGCTTGCTCAAGGCCGAGAAACCCGAGCAGGAAGGGCGCTTCTATCGCGTCGCCGGTGGCGCCATCGACGCCATGATCGAACGCTACGGCGTGTGGCTGCAGTGGGTGCTCAGGCATCAGCCGCTGACCCTGCTGGTGGCCGTGGCGACCCTGGGCCTGACCGTGCTGTTGTATATGGCGGTACCCAAGGGCTTCTTCCCGGTGCAGGACACCGGCGTGATCCAGGGTATTTCCGAGGCGCCGCAGTCGATCTCCTTTGCCGCCATGAGCGAGCGTCAGCAGCGCCTGGCGGATGTCATCCTGCGTGATCCGGCGGTGGCCAGTCTGTCCTCGTCGATTGGCGTGGATGGCGACAATCCGACGCTCAACAGCGGCCGTCTGCTGATCAACCTGAAAACCCACGCCGAACGCGACGTCACCGCCAGTGAGGTAATCGAACGTCTGCGTCCTGAGCTGGCGAAGGTTCCCGGTATCGAGTTGTTCATGCAGCCGGTGCAGGACCTGACCATCGAAGATCGCATCAGCCGCACCCAGTTCCAGTTCACCCTGGAGTCGCCCGACAGTCAGTTGCTGGAAACCTGGACGCCGCGTCTGGTCGAGGCGCTGCGCGAGCAGCCGGAGCTGACCGACGTGGCCAGCGACCTGCAGAACCGCGGCTTGCAGGTGTTTCTGGATATCGATCGCGATGCCGCGGCGCGCCTGGGCATCAACGTCGGCACTATCGACGATGCGCTGTATGACGCCTTCGGCCAGCGCCAGATCAGCACCATCTACACCCAGGCCAGCCAGTACCGCGTGGTGCTGGAGAGCCGCGATGGCGGGCGTATCGGCCTGGCCGCGTTGCGTCAGATTCATGTAGCCACCGGTGACGGCCAGCAGGTGCCGTTGTCGTCCCTGGCGCATGTCGAGGAGCGTCCGGCCAGCCTGCTGATCAACCATATCGGTCAGTTCCCGGCGGTGACCCTGTCGTTCAACCTGGCGCCTGGCGTGTCGCTGGGCGAGGCAGTGGCGGTGATCGAGCGGGTCGAGCAGGAGATCGGCCTGCCAGGCGGCATCAACACCCAGTTCCAGGGCGCTGCCGAGGCGTTCCGCGCGTCGCTGTCGTCGACCTTGCTACTGATCCTGGCGGCCATCGTCACCATGTACATCGTGCTGGGCGTGCTCTACGAGAGCTATATCCACCCGATCACCATTCTGTCCACGCTGCCTTCGGCGGGCGTCGGTGCGCTACTGGCATTGCTGCTGACCGGTAACGACCTGGGGCTGATCGCCATCATCGGCATCATCCTGCTGATTGGTATCGTCAAGAAGAACGCGATCATGATGATCGACTTCGCCCTCGAGGCTGAGCGCAACCAGGGCATGGCGCCCGAGGCGGCGATCTACCAGGCTGCGCTGCTGCGCTTTCGGCCGATTCTGATGACCACCCTGGCGGCGTTGTTCGGCGCCATCCCGCTGATGCTCGCCTCGGGCTCCGGCGCCGAGCTGCGCCAGCCGCTGGGGCTGGTGATGGTCGGCGGCCTGCTGGTCAGCCAGGTGCTGACGCTGTTCACCACGCCAGTGATCTACCTGTACTTCGATCGCCTGTCGCGCCGCGTCAGCGGGCGAAGTGCGGCGGGGGTGGCGGTATGAGCGGCGCAGCGCTTTTGCCCCCCTTTCCCTTCGGGAGAGGGGCTGGGGGTGAGAGTATGAAGGTTGCCCGAACTTCAATCGGGGCACCGTCGCAACCCTCATCCGGCGCTGCGCGCCACCTTCTCCCAGAGGGAGAAGGACGGTGAACCTCTCCGCCCCCTTTATCCGCCGTCCGGTGGCGACCTTGCTGCTGAGCCTGGCGATCATGCTGCTCGGTGGTGTCAGCTTCGGCCTGCTGCCGGTGGCGCCGCTGCCACAGATGGATTTCCCCACCATCACCGTGCAGGCCAGCCTGCCAGGAGCCAGCCCGCAGATCATGGCCTCGACCGTGGCCACGCCGTTGGAGCGCTCGCTCGGCTCGATCGCCGGGGTCAGCCAGATGAACAGCCGCAGCAGCCAGGGCAGCACGCGAATCATGATCCAGTTCGACCTGGACAAGGACATCAACACCGCCGCGCGCGAGGTCCAGGCGGCGATCAATGCGGCGCGCGAACTGCTGCCCAGCGGCATGCGCACCATGCCCAGCTACCGCAAGATCAACCCCTCGCAGGCACCGATCATGGTGCTGTCGCTGACCAGTGCCACGCTGAACAAGGGCCAGCTGTACGACGTGGCCTCGACCATCCTGGCGCAGAAACTGTCCCAGGTCGGTGGCGTGGGTGAGGTGCAGGTCGGTGGTAGTTCGCTGCCGGCAGTACGGGTTTCCCTCGAGCCACGTCTGCTCGATCACTATGGCATTGCGCTGGACGAAGTACGCCAGACCATCGCCGCCAGCAATGCCCTGCGTCCCAAGGGCGCGGTCGAGGACGAGCAGCGTCGCTGGCAGGTGCAGGCCAGCGACCAGTTGGCCAAGGCCGCCGATTACCTGCCGATGATCATCCGCTACCAGGACGGCGCTGCCGTGCGCCTGGGCGATGTAGCCACGGTCACCGATGGTGTCGAGGACCGCTACAACAGCGGCTTCTACAACGACAAGGAAGCGGTGCTGCTGGTGATCAATCGGCAGAGCGGGGCGAACATCCTGCAGACCATCAGCGACATCCGCGCCGAGCTGCCGGCGCTACGCGAGGTGATTCCAGCCAGCGTCGAGCTGGAAGTGGCGATGGATCGCTCGCCGGTAATCCGCGCCACCCTGCACGAGGCCGAGCAGACCCTGCTGATCGCCGTGGGCCTGGTGATCCTGGTGGTGCTGGCGTTTCTCGGGCGTTGGCGCGCAGCGCTGATTCCGGCGCTGGCGGTGCCGGTGTCGCTGATCGGCAGTTTCGCCGCCATGTACCTGCTGGGGTTCTCGCTGAACAACCTGTCGTTGATGGCGCTGATTATCGCCACCGGGCTGGTGGTGGACGATGCCATTGTGGTGCTGGAGAACATCGCCCGGCACATCCATAACGGCGAGAAGCCGATGGCGGCGGCGTTCAAAGGCACGCGCGAGGTAGGCTTCACCCTGCTGTCGATGAACCTGTCGCTGGTAGCGGTGTTCATCTCCATCCTGTTCATGGGCGGCATCGTCGAGCGGCTGTTCCGTGAGTTCTCCATTACCCTGGCCGTGGCGGTGGTGATTTCCCTGCTGGTGTCGCTGACGCTGACGCCGATGCTCTGCGCGCGCTGGCTCAAAGCCGAGGACGAACAACCGCGCGGCCGCCTGCAACAATGGGGCGACCGCTTGCAGACGCGGGTGCTGGCTGTCTACGGGCGTTCGCTGGACTGGGCACTGCGCCATTCGTTGCTGATGGTCATCAGCCTGCTGGCGACCATCGCGCTGAATGTCTACCTGTTCGTCAGCATTCCGAAGACCTTCATGCCGCAGCAGGACACCGGCCAACTGATCGGGTTTATCCGCGGCGACGATGGCCTGTCGTTCCAGGTCATGCAGCCGAAGATGGAGATTTTCCGCAAGGCGGTGCTGGCCGATCCGGCGGTGGACAGCGTCGCTGGCTTCATCGGCGGTGCCGGCGGCATCAACAACGCCTTCATGATCGTGCGCCTGAAGCCCATCAGCGAGCGCAGCGTGTCATCGCAACAGGTAATCAACCGCCTGCGCGCCAGCGTGCCGAAGGTGCCCGGTGGGCGCATGTTCCTCATGCCGGATCAGGACCTGCAGATCGGTGGGCGCGAGGGGCGCAGTTCGGAGAACGAGTACATGCTGCTCTCGGGCGACCTCGATGCCCTGCGTGAGTGGCTACCCAAGGTGCGTGAAGCCCTGCGCGCGTTGCCCGAACTGACCGATATCGACGCCCGCGAGAACAGTGGTGCCCAGCAGATTCGCCTGGTGGTGGATCGCGAAGCCGCGCAGCGCCTGGGTGTGGAGATGAGCATGATCACCGCAGTGCTCAACAACGCCTTCAGTCAGCGCCAGGTTTCCACCATCTACGAAGCACTGAACCAGTACAGCGTGGTGATGGAAATCAACCCGCTCTATGCCCAGCATCCCGAGGCGCTGGACCAGATTCAGCTGATCACCGCCGATGGCGCACGGGTGCCGCTGTCCACCTTCGCCCATTGGGAACGCAGCCTGGAAGAGGACCGGGTCAACCACCAGGGCCAGTTCGCCGCCGAGAACATCGGCTTCTCCCTGGCCGAAGGGGTCAGCCTGGATCAGGCCAGCCGCGCCATCGACAATGCCGTGGCGCGGGTCGGCCTGCCCACCGAAGTGCAGGGCATGCTGGGCGGCACCGGTGCGGCCTTCCAGCAGACCCAGGGCAATCAGCCGCTGATGATCCTGCTGGCACTGGTGGTGGTGTATATCGTGTTGGGCGTGCTCTACGAGAGCTACGTACATCCGCTGACCATCCTCTCGACCTTGCCGTCGGCCGGCGTCGGCGCCTTGCTCGCGCTGCAACTGGTAGGCATGGAGTTCAGTCTGATCTCCTTGCTGGGTCTGTTCCTGCTGATCGGTATCGTCAAGAAGAACGCCATCCTGATGGTCGATCTGGCCCTGCAACTGGAACGCGGTGAGCGCCTGAGTCCGCAGGAGTCCATCCGCCAGGCATGCCTGCTGCGTTTCCGACCGATCATGATGACCACCCTGGCTGCGATCCTTGGCGCCTTGCCGCTGGTGCTGGGCAGTGCCGAAGGTTCGGAGATGCGCCAACCACTGGGTATCACCATTGTCGGTGGTCTGGTGCTGAGCCAGATGCTGACCCTCTACACCACTCCGGTGGTCTACCTCTACTTCGACCGTCTGCGCCACCGCGTCAACCGCTGGCGTGGCGTGCGCACCGATGCTTCGTTGGAAAATCCGCTATGAATCGAGCTCCTTTCGCCCGAACTCTTGTTTCCTTGCTGCTGGCCGGCGTGCTGGGCGGCTGCGCCCTGGGGCCTGACTATCAGCGCCCCGAACTGGCGGCACCTGCACAGTTCAAACAGGTCGAGGGCTGGAAAGCCGCCGCGCCGGCAGATGTTCTGGAGCGTGGCAACTGGTGGGCGCTGTACGGCGACGCCGAGCTCAATGCACTGGCCGAGCGCCTGCAGCTGTCCAACCAGAACCTGGCCGCCGCCGAGGCCCAGTACCGCCAGGCAAGGGCGTTGGTGCGCAGTGCACGGGCCAGCTTCTATCCCACGCTGTCCGGCAGCGCCGGGGTGACTCGGGCCGGGCAGGGTGGTGGTGACAGCACCATCCGTACCGCCGATGGCGTCACTGTCAGCGGTTCTGGAGCGTCAAGCATTTCCAAGAGTTATGACCTCAGCCTCAATGCAGCCTGGGAGCTGGATCTCTGGGGCAAGCTGCGCCGGGGGCTGGAGGCCAGCCGCGCCGAATTCGAAGCCAGCGCCGCCGACCTCGCCGCTGCGCGCCTGAGCCTGCAGAGCGAACTGGTGCAGAACTACCTGCAACTGCGCATCCTCGACGAACAGAAGCGCCTGCTCGACGCGACAGTGGCCGCTTACGCGCGCTCGCTGCGCCTGACCGAGAACCAGTATCGAGCCGGTATCGTGCCCAAGTCCGACGTGACCCAGGCCACCACTCAGCTCAAGAGCACCCAGGCGCAGGCAATCGATCTCGAGTGGCAGCGCGCGCAGCTCGAACATGCCATTGCCGTGCTGGTCGGCGTCAGCCCGGCCGAGCTGTCCATCGCACCGCGCGAGAGCCTGCCAGCGCTGCCCGAGGTACCCGTGGCGCTGCCATCGCAACTTCTCGAACGTCGCCCTGACGTCGCTGCGGCCGAGCGCCGGGTGATGGCAGCCAACGCGCAGATCGGCGTAGCGGAAGCGGCCTGGTTCCCGGACCTGAGCATTTCGGCGACCGGTGGCTATCGCGGCAGCAGCTTCGCCGACTGGATCGAGGTACCCAATCGCTTCTGGTCGCTCGGCCCGCAACTGGCACTGACCCTGTTCGACGGCGGCGCGCGGCGTGCGGAGCTGGAACGTAGCGAAGCCGTCTATGACCAGACCGTGGCGCAATACCGCCAGGCCGTGCTGGACAGCTTCCGTGAAGTGGAGGATTACCTGGTGCAGCTGCGCGTGCTGGAGCAGGAGAGCGGGGTGCAGCAGGAGGCGCTGGATGCGGCGCGCGAGTCGCTGCGGCTGATCGAGAACCAGTACCGCGCCGGTACCGTGGACTACAACAGCGTGGTTACCGTACAGGCCACCGCGCTGAACAACGAACGTACCAATCTCACGCTGCTGGGTAGCCGGCTGACTGCCAGTGTGCAACTGATCGCTGCTCTCGGTGGCGGCTGGCAGGTGGAGCGACTGCAACAGCAGGCGCCCCAGTAGGTGGGGGAACTAATCAGCCGGCATGGCGGGAAACCGCCATGCCGGCTGTGGGTCATTCGCGATGCTTGCGGTTCACCGTCTGCGCCGCCTTGATCACGTCACTGCCAATCTGCCCTTGGAACTGTTCCCATACCGGACGCATCGCATCGCGCCAGGCCTGGCGCTGCTCGGCGGTCAGGTTGATGACCTGGCTGCGGCCAGAATCCACGATGCGCTGGCGGTCGGCCTGGTTGGCGGCCTCGGCCTGTTTGTTCACCGCGTAGGTGACCTCATCGATGATGGCTTCCAGCTCCATCCGGATCTGATGCGGTATGCCGTACCAGAAGCGCGAATTGCTCACCAGCATGTAGTCCAGCACGCCATGGTTGGTTTCGCTGATGAAGGGCTGCACTTCATGCAGCTTCTGGCTATAGATGTTCGACCAGGGGTTTTCCGCCCCCTGTACCTGGCCACTCTGTAGCGCTTTGAAGACTTCCGAGAACGGCAGTTTCTGACTATTTGCGCCCACCTGGGCAAATTGTGCCTCCAGTACCGCCGACGGCTGAATACGGAAGCTCAGACCATTGGCATCGCCAGGCATGTTCAGTGCTCGGGTAGCGGAAAGCTGCTTCATGCCGTTATGCCAGTAAGCCAGGCCAACGATGTTGTGGTCTTCCATCGAGCGCAGCAACTGGCGGCCCTTGGCGCGTTTCTGGAAGCGGTTGACCGCATCCAGGTCATCGAACAGGAACGGCAGGTCGAACACCTGCAGTTGCTTGGTGTACTGCTCGAACTTCGCCAGAGACGGTGCCAGCAACTGAACATCGTTGTTACGCAGGGCTTCCAGCTCATTGGCGTCGCCAAAGAGGCTGGAGTTCGGGTAGACCTCGACCTTCACCTTGCCGGCCAGACGTTCTTCGACCAACTGCTTGAACAGCAGTGCGCCCTGGCCCTTGGGAGTGGCATCGGCCACGACATGGGAGAATTTGATCAGGATAGGTTCATCGGCCAGCGCGCTGGTTGCGCTGAGAGAGGCGAACGCCATGGCGCAGATGGCCATGACGCGAACTGTATTGAACATACTGCTTCCTTTTCTTCTTGTCAGGTTGCGGAGCCTTTTCGGCTACGTCGTGTTGGTCACTTTGGCGGTCGCTCAGCCGCTGGTAGCTGTCGCGGCATGAACGAAGCTGGCGACTTACCATCGCAAGGCTTATGCCATTGTGGCGAAATTCCGCCAACCTGCCTGGTGTGTGAAAAGGGCTGTGACGTGTCGCACATTGGGTGGCGGATATCCGCCATGCCTGTGTCAAGCGAGAGCGGAAACTTGCCGGTTTCAGCGAAAGCCTTGGGGCTTTGGTCAGCCTGTTATCCTGTGGCCCGCGATTGAAATCGAGGAGTGATGCGATGAGTTGGTCCGCCCAGCAGTATTCCCTGTTTGAACGCCAGCGTACCCGCCCTGTGCATGATCTGCTGGCGGCGGTGCCGCGCGATGATGTCGAGCTGGCCGTCGACCTGGGCTGCGGCCCCGGTAATTCCACTGCCGTATTGCAGGCTCATGCGCCACAGGCGCGGGTGATAGGTATCGACAGCAGTGAAGACATGCTGCGCGCAGCGCGTGAGCGGTTGCCCCAGGTGACCTTTCAATTGGCGGATATCCAGCACTGGCAGGCCGAGCGCGCACCGCAGTTGATCCTGGCCAACGCCTCGCTGCAGTGGTTGCCGGATCACGCGCAGCTCTACCCGAGATTGCTGGCGCAGCTGGCACCTGGTGGCTGGCTGGCGATCCAGACACCGGACAACCTGCAGGAGCCGGCACACCGCCTGGCCCGCGAGGTGGCCGCCGCCGGGCCCTGGGCTTCACAAATCGGCGAGGTGCGCCATGCCGAGCGGCACAGCGCGCAGGCCTATTACGACATCCTCGGCGCCCATGCCAGCGAGCTGGATATCTGGCGCACCACCTACTTCCATGTGCTGGACAATGCCGCGGCGGTGGTGGAGTGGTTCAAGTCAACGGCGTTGCTGCCGTTCCTGCAGCCGCTGGAGGTCGAGCAGCAGGCAGCTTTCCTCGAGCGCTATCAGGCGGCGATTGCTGAAGCCTACCCGGCGCAGGCCGATGGTCGGGTGTTGCTGCCGTTTCCGCGTCTGTTTCTGGTAGCTCGGCGGTAGCGCAACAAGCTCGCGGCTAAAGCCCCTCCCACAGATCACAGTGAAGACTGTGGGAGGGGCTTTAGCCGCGAGCCTTATAAAGAAAGCCCCCGCATCTGCGGGGGCTGTTCGTTTACTGCGCCAGAGCGACCAGTCCGGCGTGCTGGACCAGCTCCAGCAGTGGCTGCGGGTACACGCCGATGATGAAGGCGAGCAGGGCGACCACCAGCAGCATGATGCCGCCGGCGCGTTGCTCCCAGTCGAAGGGCGCGTCGTGGCGATGCATGTTGGGTTCGCGCATGAACAGCGTGACCATCACCCGCAGGTAATAGAACACGCCGATGGCACTGCCGAGCACCATGGCGCCGAGCAGCCACCACAGTTGCGCCTCGACACCGGCGGCGATCACGTAGAACTTGCCGATGAAGCCCGCGGTCAGCGGAATACCGGCCAGCGACAGCATCATCACCGTGAGCACGGCGGTCAGGTAGGGGCGGCGCCAGAACAGGCCACGGTATTCGTACAGCGCATCGGCATCGCGGCCGCTGTAGGGCGTGGACATCAGGGTGATCACACCGAACGCACCGAGGCTGGTCAGCACGTAGGTGGCCAGGTACACGCCCACGGCTTCCACCGCCAGGCCCTTGCTGGCGATCAGCGCCACCAGCAGGTAGCCGAAGTGGGCGATCGACGAGTAACCGAGCAGGCGTTTGAGGTTGTTCTGCAGCAGGGCCAGCAGGTTGCCGAACAGGATCGAGGCAATGGCGATCAGGGTCAGCAGGTCGCTCAACCAGCCGCCGCTCATGGCCGGAGATATCTGGTACAGGCGCAGCAGCACGGCGAATACCGCCACCTTGCTGGCAGTGGCGAGGAAGGCTGCGACTGGCGCAGGGGCGCCTTCGTAGACATCCGGCGTCCACAGGTGGAAGGGCACCAGCGACAGTTTGAAGGCCAGGCCGATCAGCATCATGCCGATGCCGATCTGCACCAGCTGACTGCTTTCGC
Source organism: Pseudomonas sp. ZH-FAD (assembly GCF_002803095.1). GTDB lineage: Bacteria > Pseudomonadota > Gammaproteobacteria > Pseudomonadales > Pseudomonadaceae > Aquipseudomonas. The sequence goes on from NZ_PGLR01000004.1 coordinate 147,357, forward strand.
GCGCCAGGCTGACGCCGATATCGGCGAAGGCCAGGTTGCCGGACTCGGCATATAGCAGCGCCATACCGAACAGCAGGAAGGCCGAACCAGCAGCCGACAGCACCATGTACTTGATGCCGGCCTCCAGTGAGCGCTTGTTGAAGAAGGCGTAGGCGATCATGCCGTAGGTCGGCACCGACAGCAGTTCCAGACCGATGAACAGGCCAGCCAGATGCTGGGCGCTGACCAGCACCAGGCCGCCCGCGGCGGAGAGCAGCACCAGCAGGTACAGCTCCTCGCGGTTGCCCGGGTAGCCCTTGCCGGATGCGCCGCCCAGATAGGCATGGATCAGGGTGATGCAGGCCAGGCTGGCGGCCAGCACCAGGGCCATGTAGTAGCAGGCGAAGGTGTCGATCAGCAGCAGCGGGGTGACTTCCAGCGGCGCCACTTCCAGTGCCGGTATCAACGACAGCAGCGCCAGGTTCAGGCCGACCACCGAGAGGATGAAGGTCAGGGCGTGATTGCGCTTGGCGGCGATGGCCAGCATCACCACGACAGCGGTGAGGCTGGTCACCAGCAGTGGCAGCAGGGCGATCAGGTGTTGCAGGGTAAATTCGACAGCGTGATGTTCCATGAGTCTCTAATCCTTACCCCTACCGGCCCGAGGCGAGTTGATCGAGGGCGCCAGCCATCCACTGCTGCACGCCATGCATGCTGGCAGCGGAGGTGTCGAGCACCGGTTGCGGGTAAACGCCAAGCAGAATCAGCAGTACACCTAGGCCGAGCACCATGGCCAGCTCACGGGCTTTCAGGCCGGGCAGCGGCGCGTCCTGTTGCACCGGGCCGAAGTAGGCGCGATGAATCATCGCCAGGGCGTACACCGAGCCGAGCACCAGGCCGGTGGCGGCCAGCACCACGATCCAGGGTGCGCCGGGGAAGCTGCCGATCAGGATGAGGAATTCGCCGACGAAGTTGCCGGTGCCCGGCAGGCCCAGCGCGGCAGCGGCGAAGAACAGGCTGATGGCCGGCAGCCAGGGCATACGCGCCCAGATCCCGCCCATCTGGCGCAGGTCACGGGTGTGCACGCGCTCGTAGAGTTGGCCGCAGAGGATGAACAGCGCAGCAGCGGACAGGCCGTGGGCGACCATCTGCACCACCGCACCTTGCAGGGCGATCTGGCTGCCGGAATAGATGGCGATCAGCACGAAGCCCATGTGCGACACGCTGGAGTAGGCCACCAGGCGCTTGATGTCGGTCTGCGCGAAGGACAATAAGGCGCCGTAGATGATGGCGAACACGCCGAGCCACTGGGCGATGGGCGCGAACTCCGCCGAGGCATTGGGGAACAGCGGCAGGGCGAAGCGCAGCAGGCCGTAGGCCGCGGTCTTCAGCAGGATGCCGGCCAGGTCGACGGAGCCGGCGGTCGGTGCCTGGGCGTGGGCGTCCGGCAGCCAGGAGTGCACCGGCACCACCGGGAACTTCACCGCGAAGGCGACGAAGAAACCGAGCATCAGCAAGTACTCGGTGCCTGGCGCCAGCTCGGTCTTCAGCAGGTCGGCGTAGTTGAAGGTCAGCACGCCGGTCTGGTTGAAGTGCACGAACACCAGGGCCAGGATCGCCAGCAGCATGATCAGACCGCTGGCCTGGGTGAAGATGAAGAACTTGGTGGCGGCGGTGATGCGGGTACGACCGTCGCTGCCGCTGTGACCCCAGAGCGCGATGAGAAAATACATCGGCACCAGCATCATTTCCCAGAAGAAGAAGAACAGGAACAGGTCGACGGCGAGGAACACGCCGACCACGCCACCGAGAATCCACATCAGGTTGAGGTGGAAGAAACCGACGCGGTTCTGGATCTCGTTCCACGAGCACAGCACCGAGAGCACGCCGAGCAGGCCGGTGAGCACCACCATCAGCACCGACAGGCCATCCATCGCCAGGTGGATGGTGATGCCCAGGCGCGGAATCCAGTCGATGACGAACTCGTGGGCCCAGCGCGGCTCGCCGCCAGGAGCGGGGGCCAGGGTGAAATCACCGCTGACCCACAGCCACAGGCCGAGGCCCAGCAGCAGGCCCATGGTGATCAGGGCGATCCAGCGCGGCAGGATGTGGCCGAAGCGCTCGCCTTGCCAGCACAGCAGGCCGCCGATGAAGGGAATCAGGATTAGCCAGGGCAGAATCATGACAGGCTGTTTTCCTTAACTCAGAAAGAGGATGGCGGCGAGCACCAGCACGGCGCCCCCGGCGATCGAGGCGGCGTACCAGCGCACCTGGCCGTTTTCGCTGCGCACCAGCGTGGCATTACCACCGCGCGCAAGCAGCGGAATCAGGCCGATGCTGCGGTCGATGGGGTCGCGGCGCAGCAGATGGCAGAGCGCAAGGTAGGGGCGCACGAACAGCTTGTCGTACAGCCAGTCGAAGCCCCAGGCAGCGAACCACAGGGCGCTCAGCAAACGACCCGGCGCGCTCTGCGCCACGGCAGAGGCGACGCGGCGCTGGCCGAGGAAGAGCAGGGCGGCGATGACGATACCGCTCACCGCGATCAGCCCCGACAGCAGTTCCAGGCTGTGCTTGGCCTCGCCACCGGCATGGCCGGCGCTTTGTGGCAGCACGCCGGCCAGCGGCGGGGTGATCCAGGCACCGATGAAGGTCGACAGGACGATCAGCACCAGCAGCGGCAGGTTGTGGGCGATGCCATGACCGGCGTGCGCCTCGGTCTTCTGCTCGCCGTGGAAGGCGATGAAGATCAGGCGGAAGGAGTAGATCGAGGTCAGGAAGGCACCGACCAGGCCTGCATAGAGCAGCTCGCTGTGGCCACTGGCGAAGGCTTCCCAGAGGATTTCGTCCTTGGAGTAGAAGCCGGCGGTCAGCAGCGGCAGGGCGGCCAGGGCGGCACCGCCGACAACGAAGCTGGCATAGGCCAGCGGCAACTTCTTCCACAGCCCGCCCATCCTGAAGATGTTCTGCTCGTGGTGGCAGGCATGGATCACTGCACCGGAAGCAAGGAACAGCAGGGCCTTGAAGAAAGCGTGGGTCATCAGGTGGAAGATCGCCGCGTCCCAGGCACCAACACCCAGGGCGAGGAACATGTAGCCGATCTGGCTCATGGTCGAGTAGGCGAGGATGCGCTTGATGTCGGTCTGCACCAGCGCGGCAAAGCCGGCCAGCACCAGGGTCACGCCGCCGACGATGCCGACCAGCTCGAGAATCTCCGGGGTCAGCAGGAACAGACCGTGGGTACGGGCGATCAGGTACACGCCGGCGGTGACCATGGTCGCCGCGTGGATCAACGCCGACACCGGAGTCGGGCCGGCCATGGCGTCGGCCAGCCAGGTCTGCAGCGGCAGCTGGGCAGATTTACCGACCGCGCCGCCCAGTAGCATCAGGGTGGCGAGCCACAGCCAGGTATCGCCGGCCACGTATTTTTGCGGTGCCAGCACCATCAGCTCCTGAATGTTCAGGGTGCCGAGGTTGATGAACAGCAGGAACATGCCGATCATCAGGAACACGTCGCCGACGCGGGTGACGATGAAGGCCTTGAGCGCGGCGTTACCGTTGGGTACGTGCTTGTAGTAGAAGCCGATCAGCAGGTACGAGCACAGGCCGACGCCTTCCCAGCCGAAGAACAGCACCAGCAGGTTGTCGCCGAGCACCAGCAGCAGCATGCTGAAGATGAACAGGTTGGTGTAGGCGAAGAAGCGCGAATAGCCTTCCTCGCCGCGCATGTACCAGCTGGCGAACAGGTGGATCAGGAATCCCACGCCGGTGACCACGCCGAGCATGGTCACGGACAGGCCGTCCAGGTACAGGGTGAAGCTCGGCGCCAGGCCTTCGACGCTCATCCACTGCCACAGGGTCAGGCTGTAGGCGCCACCGGCCGGCGGGTTGCAGAGGAACGCGGCGATGACCCAGGCAGCGCTGGCGGCGGCCAGGCCGATGGAGCCGACACCGATCAGCGCACTGGTGTTTTCCGAGAGTCGCCCGCGCGAGAAGGCCAGCAGCAGCCAGCCGAGTAGCGGGAAGAATAGAGTCAGGGCTAGAAGGTTCATCCGCGCATCTCGCTGGCAGCGTCGATATCCAGGGTGTTGAAGCGGCGATACAACTGCAGCAGGATCGCCAGGCCGATGCTGGCCTCGGCGGCTGCCAGGGTGATCACCAGAATGAACATCACCTGGCCGTCAGCCGCGCCCCAACGGGCGCCGGCGACGACGAAGGCCAGTGCGGCGGCGTTCATCATCACTTCCAGGCTCATCAGGATGAACAGGATGTTGCGCCGCACCATCAGGCCGACCAGGCCGATGCAGAACAGCACACCGGCCAGGGCCAGGCCGTGTTCGAGTGGAATACCGGTCATGCGGTGGGCTCCTTGGCGTCGTGGCGGCCCAGGTGGTAGGCAGCGACCAATGCGGCAAGCAGCAGCATGGAAGCCAGTTCCACCGCCAGCAGATAGGGGCCGAACAGGCTGATGCCGACGGCCTTGGCTTCGACTGTGGTGTGGCCGATATGGGCGTCGCTGACGTGATTGAGCAGCACATAGAGCAACTGGCCGAGCAGCAGGGCGCTAAGAATCGCCGGGCCGACCCATATACCGGGCGTCAGCCACTTGCGCTCCTGCTCGGCAGCAGCCGGGCCAAGGTTGAGCATCATCACCACGAAGACGAACAGCACCATGATCGCGCCGGCATAGACGATGATTTCCAGCGCGCCGGCGAAGGGCGCACCAAGGGCGAAGAACACCATCGACACCGCCAGCAGCGAGACGATGAGGTAGAGCAGGGCATGCACCGGGTTGGTGTTGGTGACTACCCCGACCGTTGCGGCCACCGCCACACCGGCGGCGAAATAGAAGGCAAATTCCATCAGAAGCTCCTCATGGCACCCCGCTCCCGCTTGCGGGAGAGGGGCTGGGGGAGAGGGTAAGAACGAGTCATGGCAACAGCCCCTTGACGTTGATCGGCTCGGCCTCGTTCTGCGCGGCGCCCTTGGGCTTGCCGGCGATGGCCATACCGGCAACGCGGTAGAAGTTGTAGTCCGGGTTCTTGCCGGGGCCGCTGATCAGCAGGTCTTCCTTCTCGTACACCAGATCCTGACGTTTGAACTCGCCCATCTCGAAATCGGGGGTGAGCTGGATCGCGGTGGTCGGGCAGGCTTCCTCGCACAGGCCGCAGAAGATGCAGCGCGAGAAGTTGATGCGGAAGAATTCCGGGTACCAGCGACCGTCGTCGGTTTCGGCCTTCTGCAGCGAAATGCAGCCCACCGGGCAGGCCACGGCGCACAGGTTGCAGGCCACGCAGCGTTCCTCGCCGTCGGGGTCGCGGGTCAGGACGATGCGGCCACGGTAGCGCGGCGGCAGGTAGACCGGTTCTTCCGGATATTGCAGGGTGTCGCGCTTGCGAAAGCCATGGCTGAACACCATGACCAGGCTGCGCAGTTGGGTGCCGGTACCGACCAGCACGTCCCATATGTATTTGAACATTCTGTGGTTCTCCTTACTGGGCCGTGGCCAGCACGACGGCGCCGGTCACCAGCAGGTTGATCAGGGTCAGCGGCAGGCAGAACTTCCAGCTGAAGGCCATGACCTGGTCATAGCGCGGGCGTGGGATCGACGCGCGCAGCAGGATGAAGATCATGATGAAGAAGGCCGTTTTCAGCGCGAACCAGAAGAACGGAATCTGCGGCAGGATGCCGAACGGGCCATGCCAGCCACCGAAGAACAGCGTTACCAGCAAGGCCGACACGGTGACGATGGCGACGTACTCGCCGACGAAGAACATGCCCCATTTCATGCCGGCGTATTCGATGTGGTAACCATCGGCCAGCTCCTGTTCGGCTTCCGGCTGGTCGAACGGGTGACGGTGGGTCACGGCGACGGCGGCGATGAAGAAGGTACAGAAGCCGAAGAACTGCGGAATGATGAACCACAGGTTCTGCGCCTGGTAGTCGACGATGTCGCGCATGTTGAACGAGCCGACCTGCGCCACCACGCCCATCAGCGCCAGGGCCAGGAACACCTCGTAGGAGATGGTCTGGGCCGAGGCACGCAGGCTGCCGAGCAGGGCGAACTTGTTGTTGCTCGACCAGCCGGCGAACAGCACGGCATAGACCGAAAGACCCGCCATGGCGAAGAAGAACAGGATGCCGATGTTCAGATCCGCCACACCCCAGGTCGGGGTGATGGGGATGATGGCGAAGGCCATCAGCATCGCCGAGAAGGCGATCATCGGCGCCAGGATGAAGATGAACTTGTCGGCGAACGGCGGCGTCCAGTCCTCCTTGAAGAACATCTTGATCATGTCGGCGGCGATCTGGAACATGCCGAACGGCCCCACACGGTTGGGGCCGTAGCGATCCTGCCACCAGCCGAGCAGACGGCGTTCGATGAAGCTCAGCAGCGCGCCGCAGACCACCACCACCAGCAGGATGACGATGGCCTTGAGTACCGCGATGACGATCTCGATCAGTTCGGGCGTCAGCCAACTCATCGCGCGGCCTCCTGCAGCAGGGTCACGCTGGCGCCGGCGAGCGTCGGCGCAATGCCTGGCAAGCCAACCGGCAGGCCGACCAGGCCGATGGCCAGGTCGTCACGTACCTTGAGCGGCAGGCGCAGGGCCTGGCCATTGACGCGCAGGGCCAGCAGCGCGCCGTCGTTCACCCCCAGGCGTGCCGCTTCATCGCGGGCCAGGGCCACGTAAGGTTCGGGCATACGCTCCTGAATCGGTTTGGCGCGTGCGGAGTTTTCCTCGCTGCCGAACAGGTGGTGCAGCGGCGCCACTTGCCAGGTGCCGGCTGCCGGATTGAACGCGGCGTTCACGGCGAACCAGGGCAGGGCGTTGCCGGCCGCTTCGAGCAAGCGCACGCCGGGGTCGCCGGCGCGCAGGTGCCCGCCGACCTCGTCCTGGAATTTGTTCCATGCCTGCGGCGAGTTCCAGCCCGGCGACCAGGCGAACGGAATCTGTTGCCGATCTTCCTTGCTGCCGGCGTAGCCTTCCATGGAGAAGGCGAAGGCCGAATCCTGATCCTGCGGCTGACGTGGCTCGTGCACGCTGATATTGGCGCGCATGGCTGTGCGGCCGCTGTAGCGGTGCGGCTCGCGGGCGAGCTTGAGGCCCTTGATGCGGAACGAGGCGCTAGGCGCGGCGTCCTTGATGCCGGACAAATGCGGATTGCTGGCGGCGCAGGCCGCGGTGACCTGATCCAGTTGCGTCCAGTCCACGGCTTTGCCCTGCAGGGTGCTGTGCAGGGCGTGCAGCCAGCGCCAGCCTTCGCGGATCAGGATGCCCGCGTCGTAGTAGCTCGGCTCATAGACCTGGAAGAAGCGCTGGGCTCGGCCTTCGAGGCTGACCAGGGTGCCGTCGCCTTCGGCGAAGGAGGCCACCGGCAGCAGCAGATGGGCGCGTTCGCTGGTGGCAGTGCGCTGGTGATCAGCGACGATCACCGCCTGCGCGGCGCTGAGCGCAGCATCGACCTTGGCCGCATCGGCGCGGCGGTACAGGTCGTTTTCCAGCACGATCACGGCATCGGCCTGGCCGCCACTCAGGGCGTCCAGCGCGGCATCGACGGAGTCGCCACCGAGCAGGGCCAGCCCCAGGCTGTTGGCCTCAGGCACCACCAGGCTCAGCGAGCCGTTCTTCTCGCGGTTCTTCAGCGCGCTGGCGATATTGGCGGCGGCTTCGATCAGGGCCTTGTCGCCCAGGGAGGCGCCGGAAACGATCAGCGGGCGCTTGGCATTGATCAGGGCATCGGCGATGCGTTGCACCAGTTCGCCGGCTTCGGCGTCCAGGCCGTCGACGGCTGGGGCGCTCGGGTCGATGGCGTGGGCCACGGCGAAACCGATACGGGCCAGGTCGGCCGGCGCGGCGTGCACGCACTGCTCGGCGATATCGTCGAGGCGGGTTTCCGCGACGCTGGCGATGAACAGCGGGTGCAGGGCGTGCTGGGCGACGTTCTGCACCGCCGCCATGTGCCAGTCCTGAATGCGTGCACCGGCAGCGATTTCGGTGGCCTTGCCCTTGACCGCCTGGCGCAGGGCCAGGGCCAGGCGTGCGGCGGTCTGGGTCAGGTCTTCGCCGAGGACGAAGATGGCGTCGTGCAGCTCGATATCGCGCAGGGTCGGGGTCGGCAGCGGGCCGTTTTGCAGGATGTCGCGGATCAGGCGGATATTGGTCAGTTCGCTGGCAGCGATGCCGCTGTAGAAGTTGTCGGCACCGACCAGTTCGCGCAGGGCGAAGTTGGATTCCAGGCTGGCGCGCGGCGAGCCAATGCCGATCACGCGCTTGCCCTTGAGCAGCTCGGCGGCCTTGTCCAGCGCGGCATCGATGCCGATGGCCTGGCCGGCCAGCAGCGGCTGACGTGGGCGATCTTCGCGGTTGACGTAGCCATAGCCGAAGCGACCACGGTCGCAGAGAAAGTACTGGTTCACCGAGCCGTTGAAGCGGTTCTCGATACGGCGCAGCTCGCCGTAGCGCTCACCGGGGCTGGTGTTGCAGCCGCTGGAGCAGCCATGGCAGATGCTCGGGGCGAACTGCATGTCCCACTTGCGGTTGTAGCGCTCGGAGTGGGTCTTGTCGGTGAACACGCCGGTCGGGCAGACCTCGACCAGGTTGCCGGAAAACTCGCTTTCCAGCGTGCCGTCCTCGACACGGCCGAAGTACACGTTGTCATGCGCGCCGTAGACGCCCAGGTCTGTGCCGCCGGCGTAGTCCTTGTAGTAGCGCACGCAGCGATAACAGGCGATGCAGCGGTTCATCTCGTGGGCGATGAACGGGCCGAGTTCCTGGTTCTGGTGGGTACGCTTGGTGAAGCGGTAGCGACGGGTGTTGTGCCCGGTCATCACCGTCATGTCCTGCAGGTGGCAGTGGCCACCTTCCTCGCACACTGGGCAGTCGTGCGGGTGGTTGGTCATCAGCCATTCGACGACACTGGCGCGGAACGCCTTGGACTCTTCGTCGTCGATGCTGATCCAGGTGTTATCGGTGGCGGGCGTCATGCAGGACATGACGATGCGACCACGGGTATCGTTCTCGTCGTTGTACTGCTTGACCGCGCACTGGCGGCAGGCGCCGACGCTGCCAAGCGCCGGGTGCCAGCAGAAGTAGGGGATATCGAGTCCAAGGGACAGGCAGGCCTGCAGGAGGTTGTCTGCACCATCGACTTCGAAATCTTTGCCGTCTACGTGGATAGTGGCCATTTCTTCAGTCTTCGTTTACCCGCTTCAGAAAAGCGGCTGGCTAAGGGAATTCGTCTGTTCAGCTCGCTCTTGCCGGCATGCGGGGCGTGGTCGCCACCTTGGCCACGCCGGCCTCGAACTCTTCACGGAAATACTTGATGGCACTGCCCAACGGCTCCACGGCGCCTGGCGCGTGAGCACAGAAGGTCTTGCCCGGGCCGAGGAAGTTGACCAGGCCGAGCAGGGTGGCGATGTCCTCGCGTGTGCCTTCGCCACGCTCCAGTGCACGAAGGATCTTCACGCTCCACGGCAGGCCGTCGCGGCAGGGCGTGCACCAGCCGCAGGACTCGCGGGCGAAGAACTCTTCCATGTTGCGCAGCAGGGAAACCATGCTGATCGAGTCGTCGACCGCCAGCGCCAGGCCGGTGCCCATGCGCGTGCCGACCTTGGCGATGCCGCCGGCGTACATTTGCGCCTCGAGGTGTTCGGGCAGCAGGAAGCCGGTACCGGCGCCGCCAGGCTGCCAGCACTTGAGCTTGTAGCCGTCACGCATGCCGCCGGCGTAGTCCTCGAACAGCTCGCGTGCGGTGATACCGAACGGCAGCTCCCACAGACCGGGGTTCTTCACCTTGCCGGAGAAGCCCATCAGCTTGGTGCCGTGGTCTTCGCTGCCCGGGCGGGCGAGGCCCTTGTACCAGTCCACGCCCTGGCCGACGATGGCCGGCACGTTGCACAGGGTTTCGACGTTATTGACGCAGGTTGGTTTGCCCCACACACCGACGGCAGCCGGGAAGGGCGGCTTGGCACGTGGGTTGGCGCGGCGGCCTTCCAGCGAGTTGATCAGCGCGGTTTCTTCGCCACAGATGTAGCGGCCCGCGCCGGTATGCACGAACAGCTCGAAATCGAAGCCGCTGCCAAAAATGTTCTTGCCGAGCAGGCCGGCGGCCTTGGCTTCATCGATAGCGCGGTTGAGGTTGGCTGCGGCGTCGACGTACTCGCCACGCAGGAAGATGTAGCCGCGATAGGCCTTCAGTGCGCGCGCGGAGATCAGCATGCCTTCCACCAGCAGGTGGGGCAGCTGTTCCATCAGCATGCGGTCTTTCCAGGTGTTGGGCTCCATTTCGTCCGCGTTGCACAGCAGATAGCGGATGTTCATGGATTCGTCGGCCGGCATCAGACCCCACTTCACACCCGTGGGGAAGCCTGCGCCGCCGCGACCCTTGAGGCCGGATTCCTTGACGGTCTGCACGATGTCGGCCTGAGCCATCTCGGTCAGGGCCTTGCGTGCGGCAGCATAACCGTTCTTCTGCTGGTACTCCTGCAGCCATACCGGCTGGGCGTCGTCACGCAGGCGCCAGGTCAGCGGGTGGGTTTCTTCGCTGCGGGTGATACGGTTGGCCGGGCCGATGGAGGTCAGGGTTTTCATTTATAGCCCTCCAGCAGCTTGGCGACGCCGTCAGGTTGAACATCGCCGAAGGTGTCATCGTCGATCATCACCGCCGGAGCCTTGTCGCAGTTGCCCAGGCAGCACACCGGCAACAGGGTGAAACGCTCATCGCTGGTGGTCTGGCCAAGGCCGATACCGAGTTGCTTTTGCATCTCACTGACCACCGACTCATGACCGCCGATGTAGCAGGTCATGCTGTCGCACACGCGAATCACGTGGCGGCCCACCGGCTGGCGGAAGATCTGGCTATAGAAGGTGGCCACGCCCTCGACGTCGCTGGCCGGGATGCCGAGGACTTCGCCGATGGCATCGGCGGCGCCGTCCGGCACCCAGCCGCGCTGCTTCTGCACGATCTTCAGCGCTTCGATGCTGGCGGCGCGCGGGTCTTCGTAGTGGTGCATCTCGTGCTCGATGGCCGAGCGCTCGGTTTCGCTGAGAACGAAACGGTCTGTCTGGATAAGCGTATTCATGATCAGCGGTCCACGTCGGCCATGACGAAGTCGATACTGCCCAGGTAGGCGATCAGATCCGCCACCATGCTGCCGCGAATCACCGAGGGGATCTGCTGCAGGTGGGGGAAGCTGGGCGTGCGAATCCGGGTGCGGTAGCTCATGGTGCTGCCGTCGCTCGTCAGGTAGTAGCTGTTGATGCCCTTGGTCGCCTCGATCATCTGGAAGGCTTCGTTGGCCGGCATGACCGGGCCCCAGGAAACCTGCAGGAAGTGGGTGATCAGGGTTTCGATGTGCTGCAGCGTGCGCTCTTTCGGCGGCGGCGTGGTCAGCGGGTGATCCGCCTTGTATGGGCCTTCCGGCATGTTCTTCAGGCACTGGTCGATGATGCGGATGCTCTGGCGCATCTCTTCCACGCGCACCATGCAGCGGTCGTAGGCATCGCCATTGGCCGCCAGCGGAACTTCGAACTCGAAGTGCTCGTAGCCGGAGTAGGGGCGCGCCTTGCGCAGGTCGAAGTCGCAACCTGTGGCGCGCAGGCCGGCACCGGTGGTGCCCCACTCGAGCGCTTCCTTGGTGTTGTACTGCGCCACGCCGATGGTGCGGGCCTTGAGGATGCTGTTCTTGAGCGCCGCTTTCTCGTACTCGTCGAGACGTTTGGGCAGCCAGTCGACGAATTCCTTGACCAGCCCGTCCCAGCCGCGTGGCAGGTCGTGGGCGACGCCGCCGATGCGGTACCAGGCCGGGTGCAGGCGGAAGCCGGTGATGGCCTCGATCACCTTGTAGGCGCGCTGGCGGTCGGTGAAGGTGAAGAACACCGGGGTCATGGCGCCAACGTCCTGGATATAGGTACCGAGGAACAGCAAGTGGCTGGTGATGCGGAAGAATTCGGCGAGCATCACGCGGATGAAGTCGACACGGGCCGGCACCTTGATACCGGCGAGTTTCTCCACCGAGAGCACGTAGGGCAGGTTGTTCATCACCCCGCCGAGGTAGTCGATGCGGTCGGTGTAGGGGATGAAGCTGTGCCAGCTCTGGCGTTCGGCCATCTTCTCGGCACCACGGTGGTGGTAGCCGATCTCCGGCACGCAGTCGACGATCTCTTCGCCGTCTAGCTGCAGGATGATGCGGAAGGCACCGTGGGCGGAAGGGTGGTTGGGGCCGAGGTTGAGGAACATGTAGTCCTCGTGCTCGCCACCGCGTTTCATGCCCCAGTCTTCGGGACGGAAGCGCGCGGCTTCTTCTTCCAGCTGCTGTTTGGCCAGGGTCAGGCTGAACGGATCGAATTCGGTGGCGCGCGCCGGGTAGTCCTTGCGCAGCGGATGACCTTCCCAGGTCGGCGGCATCATGATGCGGCTCAGGTGTGGGTGGCCGGTGAAGGTGATGCCGTACAGGTCCCAGACTTCGCGCTCGTACCAGTTGGCGTTGGGCCAGATGCTGGTGGCGGTGGGCAGGTTGAGGTCGCGCTCGGACAGGGCGACCTTGATCATCACGTCACTGTTACGCTCCAGCGACATCAGGTGATAGAACACCGTGAAGTCGGCGTCCGGCAGGCCGCGACGCTGGGTACGCAGGCGCTCGTCGACGCCATGCAGGTCGTAGAGCATCACGTAGGGGCGTGGCAGGTTGCGCAGGCAGGTGAGCACTTCGATAAGGCGCTCACGGGCGACCCAGAGAACCGGCATGCCGGTGCGGGTCGCTTGCAGGGTGAAACTGTCGTCGCCAAAACGGGCGCGCAGTTCGACGACGACGTCCTGGTCGTCAGCCTTGTAAGGCGGTATGGACACAACGGTGTCTTGAGTCATGGTCTCGGTCGCTGTCGATCAACGTAGAAAGTGGGCGTGACGCTTGCGCAGGCAAGCATCGGCTCAGACTTCGTCGGGGCTACGCAGGTTGGTAACGGCGATTCGCTGCTCGCGTCGCTGTTCCTTCTGCGAAGGCATTTCGGCACGGTAGATGCCTTGATCGCCAACGACCCAGGATAGCGGGCGGCGCTCCTGGCCGATGGATTCCTGCAGCAGCATCAAGCCTTGCAGGAACGCCTCCGGACGGGGCGGGCAGCCGGGAATGTAGACGTCCACGGGGAGGAACTTGTCCACGCCCTGAACGACCGAGTAGATGTCGTACATGCCGCCGGAGTTGGCGCATGAACCCATGGAGATGACCCACTTGGGCTCCAGCATCTGCTCATAGAGACGCTGGATGACCGGCGCCATCTTGATGAAACAGGTGCCGGCGATGACCATGAAGTCGGCCTGGCGGGGTGATGCGCGAATGACTTCCGCACCGAAACGCGCCACGTCGTGCGGGGCGGTGAAGGCGGTGGTCATTTCCACATAGCAGCAGGACAGGCCGAAGTTGTACGGCCACAAGGAATTCTTGCGCCCCCAGTTGACCGCGCCGTTAAGCACGTCCGAGAGCTTGCCCATGTAGATGTTCTTGTGAACCTGGTCCTCTAGCAGCGGGTCGGAGACGACCTCCCGCTGGCCGATCGGATACGCCTCGTTGGGCGCATTCGGGTCGACCCGAGTAAGTTTGTATTGCATCGCCAAAGCCTCATTGTTTCAGCTTCGCCTGCCGTTCACGACGTCCCTGAGGTGCCCAGTCGAGCGCCCCGATACGCCAAAGATAGACAAGACCTGCCAACAGAATTGCTATGAAAACTGTAGCTTCGATCAGGCCCGCCCAGCCGCTTTCGCGCACCGAGACTGCCCAAGCGAAGAGATAGAGGGCTTCAACGTCGAAGATCACGAAGAGCATCGCGACCAGATAGAACTTGGCTGACAGGCGCAGACGCGCGCTGCCGGTAGGAAGCATGCCCGACTCGAAAGGCTCGTTCTTGCTACGTCCCCAGGCTTTGCTGCCGAGCAGACTGGAAACGCCGAGCATGAAGGCGATCAGCCCACAAACACCCAGCAAGAACACAGCGAAAGCCCAGTTATGGGACATGGTCGTTACCGCATCAGGCATGCCGGTACTCCTTGAATTAAGGAACGGCTTTTAATCTAGTAGCTGCCAAACACCGTCAAGGGCGCTGGCGCGAAGTGTGTATACAATACTATGTGCAAGCCAACTGTAAGTAAATTTTTCAGAGAAAAATTATTCGCGCAGTTTGATCGTTTCTGTCGAGCTTCTGATTGACTTGTCGCATCGATGCAATTCTGCAGCGAACCGCATGGGCCGACGTTTCAGGACTATAGCTGACAGCTCTGTTCTGGCAATTTCCAGGAGCCATCGACCTGACTAATCTGCCTCATTGCGAGGTCTGATGAGACTCGGCGAGATAAGCAATTCACTGCCACTTTGGTGCTAAGGCCAAAGCAGCAGAGTGCCGCGTTAAATTCCAATAATGCATATTTAAGGGCCTGATCTATTACCAAATTTTATTCATTCAATGAGGCTGCCTGGCTGATTTTGTACTAGCGTGCATGAATCGCCAAAGAGCGATATGCCATCGATCGAGCAGTGCCCACCATTCGCTGGGTCTGCGAAGTTGCCCCTGCCTGGGTATGCCGACCCTTCGTACGAATAACAACATGAGGGGTTTTGCCATGCCTGTTGTCCAGTCCTTGCCGCGTATTGTTCCAACCGTTCTGTTGCTAGCCCTGAGCGCGCCTGCCAGCGCGGAATTGGGTGATTACAGTTTCTGGCAGAGCTTGAGCAACCTGGTGTCGCCGCCCAGGGCCGATAACCCGGTGACGCCTGCGCAGCGTGTGGGGCCGTATCCGTTGTTGGCCAATCCGAGTGGTTTCAACAGCGGCTTCAATCCCGGCAATTACTACGGCTGGCAAACGATTCAGATGGCGCCGCAGACCGGTGCGGTGTGCGGCAATGGCTCGCCTTACAAGTTCTTCATCAATCGTGTGCCGAACACGCGCAATACCATCGTTTATCTGGAAGGTGGTGGTGCCTGCTGGGATTACGCCAGCTGCAGCGGGCAGAGCGGCATCCGCGGTGCGCGCAACCCCGATGGCATCGCCGACGACTACATGTCGCTGCTCAATCCGGGCGCCAGTCTGGTGAGTCCGTTCGTCGTGCGTCTGCACCCCTGGACGCGCGTCAAGACGCAGAACTGGAACATGGTCTATGTGCCGTATTGCACGGGTGACATCTACTCCGGTGACAAGGTGGCGGTATACGAAGACCCGCAGGGGGTAAATCCCCCGCTGGTGTGGCACCACAACGGCTTGCGCAACATGCGCGCAGTGGTGGGGTGGCTGAAGGATAATCTGCCGCGGCCGACCCAGATGCTCACCACGGGATGCAGTGCAGGCGGCGCGGGCAGCCTGACCAACTACGCCAACCTGCGCCAGGACATCGCGCCGAACCGGGGTTACCTGATCAATGATTCCGGGCCTGTCTATACCGCGCTGGCTGGCGACAACCAGGCTTATCCTTCCTATCCGTTGCAGACCCTGATTCGTCAGGCCTGGGGTCTGGATGCTGCACAGGGGCCGTTGCAATACCTGCAGGCGCGCCTGCCAGGCTTCAACAGCAACGATCTGGGCAGCCTGTATCCGGCGCTTTCGAGCAATCTGCCTGGTGATCGCATGGGGCATACGCATTTCTGGCAGGACCTGAACTATTCGTCCTATTCCTACGAGCGCTTCTACCCTGAGATCGTCAACGCGCCGAATCAGGCTACCAAGGAAGCACTGATCAAGCAGCGCTGGGCAACGGATACCACGCGTCTGCGCAGCCAACTGGCGAGCCTGGGCAATGTCGGTGGTTATTTCCCGCAATTCCGTAACGTCAACGAAAGCCACTGCACCAGCATCATCGAGTTCGCCAACTCCGATATCCAGGAGCAGAATCTGCAGCTGGACAACTTCGTCAGCAGTGTTCTCGATGGCAGTGGGCAGGTACTGGATGCTTCGGAAAGCAGCGATGTGGCTGACCGCAACAAACCATTCAATCTGCTCTATTACCTGCTGGACCAGTTGCTCTGAAGCGGCGCGAAAGCAACGCGGCGGCAGCTTGGGTTGTCGCCGCGTTCAGCCATCCGGAGTTTGTTGGTAACTGCGCTCGCGAGCTTCTTGCAGGCGTTGCCTGAGGTATTGATCGCGAGTGAGTCCATGGGGAATGTTCTGCAGGCCGAGCACTTCTTCGACGATATTTCTTTCCTCGGCCTTGTAGCGTTCGAAGTTCGGGTCAGATCGTTGCGCCAGTTTGGCCTCACGCTCAGCGCTGATGGCCTGGTAACGCTTGATCAGTGCTTCAGCGCGTCTCTTCTGCTCGGCTTCGTCTTCGCTGACTGCCTTGATCAGGGCGATCTGCAACAACAGGGCCTCGCTCAGCGCCAATTCCCCTCGCTGCTCCAGTGCATCGACGCCCTCACTCAACGCTTGCGCTTGTGCTTCGCGACTGCTGCTGTCGAGTTCCGTGGCGTTCTCGATGAACCCTCTGTAGCGCTGATGAAAATCCAGGCGGCGTTCCTGTTGCTGGACTTCGGGCCTGGCCAGCAGGTGCATTTGCTCGGGGCTCAGATCGGCTGGAGCTGGCGAGGCGCTGCCTTGCGCGGCCGGTTGCACTTGCGTTTGCTCTGATGGTGAGGTGGCAGGCTCTTCGGCGTTGGGGCGTTGCCAGTACCAGGCGAGTGTCATGCTGCCAAGCAGAATGCAACTGCCGAACAGCAGAATGGAGCGGGGCATGAGCAGTCCTTGCGCGAGTCGATTGCCTTCCAGCTTAGAAGTTGCAGTCGCGTTTTGCCTGTCCATGCAGCGAATGGAGGGCCTGCCCTCTCGTCTTGCATGAGAGGGCAGGCGTTTGGATCAGAACAGCGGCTTGCCGTCTTCGCGCGTGACGATCACGGTGGCCGAGCGTGGGCGGCGACCGGGGCCATCCGGCCAGGTGCTGCGAAAATCCGTCGGAGTCGAGCCTTCACCCGGGTGCTGGATGTTGACGAACAACGTGCGGAAGTCCGGTGTGGCGGTGATGCCGGTGACCTCGCAGCCTACGGGGCCGACCAGAAAGCGCTTGACCTCGCCGGTGGTGGGCTCGGCTACCAGCATCTGGTTGTTGCCGAACGGGCCGCTGGCGAGCTGGCTGCCGCTCATGTCGGTCTGGATCCACAGGCGGCCTTCGTCGTCGAACCACAGGCCGTCCGGGCTGGCCAGGCGGTTGTCGGCGGTCAGCGGTCTGCCGTTGGGGTCGAGGCTGTCGTTCTCCGGCCCGGCCAGCAGGAACAGGCTCCAGACGAACTCGCGGCCAGCATAGTCGCGGCTCTGCTCACGCCAGCGGATGATGTGACCGAAGGCGTTGGCCGGGCGCGGGTTGGCTGCATCAGCGACGGTGCGCGAGCTGTTGTTGGTGAGGGTGAAGTAGACGTCGCCGTTGTTCGGGTTCACCGCCCCCCATTCCGGACGATCCATCTTGGTGGCGCCGACGATGTCGGCAGCCAGGCGGGTGTTGATCAGCACCTCGCCCTGGTCGGCGAAGCTCACCCCGGCAGCCCTGCAGGCGGCCTGGAAGGCCTTGTCCTTGAGGTCCAGGGCCAGCCACTCACCCTTGCCGTTGGCCTTGAAGCGCGCCACGTAGAGGGTGCCCTCGTCGAGCAGACTGCCGTTGCTGCGACCCGGTACGTACCTGCCGCGGCTGACGAACTTGTAGATGTACTCGTTCTGCGAATCGTCGCCGGAATAGCAGACCACTGGACTGCCCGGTTTGACCGGGGCGAATACCAGGCCTTCGTGGGCGAAGCGGCCCAGTGCGGTGCGCTTGACCGGGGTCGATTCCGGCGCGAAGGGATCGATCTCGACGATCCAGCCGAAGTGGTTCGGCTCGTTGCGATAGTCGCCTGCAGCCTCGGCGGCCAGGCGGGTGGCGTTGAAGCGCTGGAATTCGTCGCCGGACAGGTGATCCCAACCGTAGCGGCTGGCGCTGCCGACACCGTAGCGGGTCATTTCACGCGGGCGCTCGGCATCGCCGCTGGCGAAATAACCAGCCCAGTTTTCCTCGCAGGTCAGGTAAGTGCCCCAGGGCGTGAAGCCGTTGGCGCAGTTGTTCAGCGTGCCGCGGGTGGCGGTGCCGTCGGGGCTGTAGCGAGTCTGGAGCAGGGCGTGACCGCGTGCTGGGCCGCTGATCTGCATCGGTGTGGCGCCCGTGATGCGGCGGTTGCGGGCGCTGGGCAGCACCTCCCATTGGCCGCGCACGCGGCGCACTTCTACCACCGAAACGCCGTGGGCGTTGATTTCCTTGCGCACTTCATCGGCGCTGCTGCGCTTGCCGCCGACCAGGGTGGGGCCATTGGGGTGCAGCAGCGGTGCGTCGATGTACTCGTGATTGAGTACCAGCAGGCCGTGGTCGCTCTTGTGACCGCCGCCGCGCTGACCGTCGATGGGGAAGAAGTGCATGCCGTCATGGTGCATGCCGATCTGGTCAGCCTGATCGGCGGCACTGTTGCCGGCGTTGTCGAGGAATGCCGGGAAGCTGCCACGAATCGGCGTACCCCAGGGGATGAAGGTGGTGGCTTTGTAGCCGGCTGGCACGGTGATGGTATCGGCACGGGTAACCGCCACCGGATTGAACGGCAGGCGCTTGCTGCGTTTCTTCAGGCGTTCAAGCAGCTCCTTGAGCTGGTCCTTGAGCGGGTTGTCGGCGGCCTCGGCACTGCCGGGCATGGCCACGCCGAGAAAGCCCATGACGCCCAGCGCAGCGCCGCCGGCGACCACCTGGCGACGGCTCAGGCCGGCTTCGATCAGGTCATTGATATGGGGATTGCTGGAGGCGTTGCTGAGCGGTTCATCGCCATTGCCGAATAGCACGTTTTGCTCTTGTTCATTGCGCATGGAGGGCTCCTTGTCAGGCTTGTCGACGGAGTCATGACGCTAACCAAGGAAAACGACGGAATAGTGACAGCGCCTGTGCGCCATTGCACAAAACTGCTCGGAAGGGTAACGACCATCCCCTGTTCGGTGCCGCTTCATCGGGTGTGACGAGGACGTGCAGAGCAGGCAGTGCAGGCGTTTGCGCTGGCATTGGTGCGCGGGATACACCCTGCGGCCAGGCATAAAAAAGCCCCGGCAAAGCCGGGGCGGATTAGGCAAACAGGCTGCTGCGGATGCGTGGTCCGCAGCAGGGGAACCGTTCTTAGTGGAACTGGTTCATGGTGTTGTCTTTACCGCTCGCCTTCAGAGCGGCTTCGCCAGCGAAGTACTCCTTGTGGTTGTCACCGATGTCGGAGCCAGCCATGTTCTGGTGCTTGACGCAGGCGATACCCTGACGCAGTTCCTGACGCTGCACACCCTTCACGTAGGCCAGCATGCCCTGGTCGGCGAAGTAGCCCTTGGCCAGGTTGTCGGTGGACAGTGCAGCAGTGTGGTAGGTCGGCAGGGTGATCAGGTGGTGGAAGATGCCGGCGTGGGCCGAACCGTCGCGCTGGAAGGTACGGATCTTCTCGTCGGCAACCTGGGCCAGTTCGGTTTCGTCGTACTCGACGCTCATCAGCTTGGCGCGGTCGTAGGCGGAAACGTCCTTGCCTTCGGCAACCATGGCGTCGAACACCTGCTGACGGAAGTTCAGGGTCCAGTTGAAGGACGGGCTGTTGTTGTACACCAGCTTGGCGTTGGGGATGACCTGACGGATGCGGTCAACCATGGCCTTGATCTGGCCAACGTGCGGCTTCTCGGTTTCGATCCACAGCAGGTCGGCACCGTTCTGCAGGCTGGTGATGCAGTCCAGTACGCAGCGGTCTTCGCCAGTGCCAGCCCGGAACTGGAACAGGTTGGACGGCAGGCGCTTCGGACGCAGCAGCTTGCCGCCGCGGTTGATCACGACGTCGCCGTTGCCCAGGTCGGCAGCAGACACTTCTTCGCAATCCAGGAAGCTGTTGTACAGGTCGCCCAGGTCGCCCGGCTCGTTGGTCACGGCGATCTGCTTGGTCAGGCCAGCACCCAGGGAGTCGGTACGTGCAACGATCACGCCGTTGTCGATGCCTAGCTCGAGGAAGGCGTAGCGAACGGCAGCGATCTTGGCGAGGAAGTCGGCGTGAGGAACGGTCACCTTACCGTCCTGGTGGCCGCACTGCTTCTCGTCGGAAACCTGGTTCTCGATCTGGATGCAGCAGGCGCCTGCTTCGATCATGCGCTTGGCCAGCAGGTAGGTGGCTTCCGGGTTACCGAAGCCAGCGTCGATGTCGGCGATGATCGGCACGATATGGGTTTCGTAGTTGTCGATCTGGTTCTGGATCTCGGCAGCCTTGGCCTGGTCGCCAGCTGCGCGAGCAGCGTCCAGGGCGGTGAACAGCAGATCCAGTTCGCGGCTGTCGGCCTGACGCAGGAAGGTGTACAGCTCTTCGATCAGGTCGGAGACGGCAGTCTTCTCGTGCATCGACTGGTCCGGCAGCGGGCCGAAGTCCGAGCGCAGAGCAGCGACCATCCAGCCGGACAGGTAGAGGTAGCGCTTGTTGGTGGTCTTCAGGTGCTTCTTGATCGAAATCAGCTTCTGCTGACCGATGAAGCCGTGCCAGCAACCCAGGGACTGGGTATAGACGGAGGAGTCTGCGTCGTACTCTTCCATGTCCTTGCGCATGATGTCAGCGGTGTACTGAGCGATTTCCAGACCGGTCTTGAAGCGGTTCTGAGCGCGCATACGGGCGACGGACTCGGGGTTGATAGCGCTCCAGCTGCTGCCGAACTTCTCTTTCAGAGCGGCTACAGCCTTGATGTCGTTTTGATATGCGGACATGGTCAATCCTTCAAAAAATGTGTTGGTTGAGCACCGACTACCCACGCAATGCGTGCACGGATGCAGCGGCTGCGGGAGGCTTCCACTTTGACGGCGAGAAGACGGCTGGGGCGAGGATTGACCGCGAGGAGGGGGATGTGGCGAACGGTTCGAGAGCGTCGCATGGGCCGGTTGGCTCGTGGAAACCTTGGGCACCTGCTGGGCTTTCGATCTGTCT
Organism: Pseudomonas sp. ZH-FAD; assembly: GCF_002803095.1. GTDB lineage: Bacteria > Pseudomonadota > Gammaproteobacteria > Pseudomonadales > Pseudomonadaceae > Aquipseudomonas. The sequence goes on from NZ_PGLR01000004.1 coordinate 168,299, forward strand.
GACGCTAAACGCTTCCCCGTCCCTCAGGACAACTTCGTTCCAGTCGCAACCTCGTCGTACGGCCTTGTGGGCTGTTGGGACACGGACCGTTGCGAAGTACTTCGCGGGCGGTCTGGAGATCCTTTTCAGGACCCCTGGCTAGCGGGAGCGAGGCCATCATGCCTCTGGGAAAATGCTTCGTCAAACGTTTTGTAGTGGTTTTTTCTAACTACTACATATTCAGTAGACGACTGGCTGGTCACGCTCGGCAGCCCATGGGGTGGGCGTTTCAGGCATTTCGCGGGTTGCGTGTGTTGTCCATCGTTCTTGCGAGGGAAAGGGATTCGACTTTGGTCGGGGTGTCAGTCGATCGCTTCGACCTTCAGGCGCAGCGACATGTCCTCGCGGCCCTGGGTGGTGTGTCGACGCAACACGTCACGGCCGCTGGAGCTGGTTTCCTCGCTGACGCCTCCCAGGGTAATCCACTCGCCGAGTCGGCCGCTGACGCGGGTATCGGTGCTTTGCACATCGATCACGCCGGGGCGGCTGTTGCTGACGCGATCGCGTTGGCTGCTGATGGCAACGTGGACCAGTTCGCCAGAGAGGCTGGCCGTTACGTAGAAGCCGCGGGTTACGTCGCGGTACTGGGTATCCTGGTAGACCTGGCCGTAAGGGCCGGTACTGGTGGTGGTCAGCGGCACGCTCTGGCCGACCTGGATCAGCGCTGGATGACCTTCGGTGGCCTGTACCTGCTGAGTGCCGCCGCCACGGCTGTCGGTGCTGCGGCGGATGATGCGCACCTGGTCGCGACCGTTCACTTCGCCGCGGCCGACCTGTACTTCGGCATTGCCGGCACTAAGCGTGCCATCGACGCGATAGCCGCGGTCGTTCTGGTAATTGCTGTCGGCGCTCTCCACGGTGATCAGCAGGCGACGCGGGCGGGTATCGAGTTGCTGCAACAGCACGCGCACTTCACCGATCTTGGCCGGTGACGCATTGACGATCAGTTGGTTGCCATAGGCACTGACCTTGCCCTCGTTGCCGAGCATCGACTGCACCACGCCGAGTACGTCATCGGCAGTGCGGTAATTCAGTGGGATTACCTCGGTGGCCGCTTGCAGCGGCAGGCACAGGCCGAGAAGCAGGGCGGCGAACAGCGTGCGCAGGGTCATAGCAGAAAGCTCCGCAGATCAGGGTCGGTGATGCTGGTATCCCAGGCCTGGTCGAACTGGGTTTGGCGTTGGCGCACGCGCGCCGGATCGTTGTACAGGGTGTAGCCGGATTGTTGATCGAGTTCAGGCCGCACGAACAGGCCTCTGTCATCGGCGATCAGGAAGGCCAGTTCCTCGTTGGCGTAATCCGGATTGAGTTTGCGGATATGCAGGTTGGAGGACAGTCGGCGTGACAGGGCGAGCAGGCGATGACCTTCCTTCACGGCGCGGGTCGGGTCGCGCAGCAGGATGCGCAGGCGCGCCCGTGGGCTGCTCAGCAGGAATCGGGTGCAGGCCTGTTGCACGCTGCTGTGGTGATAGAGCCAGGGCTCCAGGTCATCGCAGTACAGGCACAGGTTGCGCTGCGCCTGCTGGATCAGGGCGAGAACGTGAGCGCGCGCTTGCTGGGGCTGGCTGAAGCGCTCCAGGCGCTCGTGCTCGCCCAGGACGAAGGGGGCCGGCTCCCATTGCGCCGCATCCGGCGTGATGGGGGCGGGGTTGTGCACGGCAAAACGCCCCGGCGACTCGAATTCGATAGCCGCCAGTTCAATGGGATCTGGCGTATCGATCGGTTCGACCGGGGCGTCTTTGTCGTTCATCGTGCTCTCTACTGGCTGGTGCGCACCATATCCACGTGCGGTATGCCAGCGTCGAGGTACTCGTCGCTGACAATCCTGAAGCCTAGCCTTTCATAGAACGGCGTGGCGTGCACCTGGGCCGTGAGCATTTGCTGATGCAGGCCGCGCTTTTCCGCTTCGGCAATCACCGCCTGCATCAGTTTTTCGCCCACTTTCAGGCCGCGCCAGTCCTTGAGCACCGACACGCGACCGATATGGCCGTCGGGCAGCAGGCGTGCGGTACCGACCGGGTAATCGCCTTCCTCTGCGAGAAAGTGCACGGCGTCGGTATCCTCGGCGTCCCATTCCAGCTCCGGCGGTACCGATTGCTCGGCAACGAACACGCTGTCGCGGATACGACGAAGCTCGGCATTGTCCCTATGCCAGTCCGCGACTCGGACGGAGATCTCACTCATCGGCAAATCCCAGGCTGCCTTGCTTGACCAGTTCCCATAGCAGGGTACGCCCCTCGTCGTCGGCCAGCCAGGCGCCGAGGTTTTCCACATGTAACGCATCGGCGCTGCAGATCAGCTTCAACAGCTCACGCAGGCGGGCGGAAACCAGACGGCTCTGGCCGCTGGCGAACAGCACCAGGTCTTCGCCGACTTCCGACCAGGCCATGCGCGCGCTGGGGTTGCGGATGAGGATCGCGCCGTCTTCCAGAGCGCCGAGGAAGTCTTCTTCCTCGATCTCGATGCCGGCAACCAGCTCGGGGTACTTGGGCTCGGTCATGAACTGGCCGAACCAGGTCATCAGCAGACGTTCGTCACTCATGTGCTCGTTGAGCAGGGCCTTGAGGCGCTCCAGGGCGTCGCGCTGGATCTGGTTGGGATCCTCGCTCGGCTGGAGGTCGGCATCGCTGTAACGCTCTTCGTCGGGCAGGAACTGGCCGAGGAAGTCGGTGAAATGGGTCAGTACTTCGGCGGCGCTCGGCGCGCGGAAGCCCACGGAATAGGTCATGCAATCATCCTCAGCGGTGCCACAGTGGGCGAGGCATGGCGGCAGGTAGAGCATGTCGCCGGGTGCCAGCACCCATTCATCGGTTGGTTCGAATTGAGCCAGGATCTTCAGATCGGCGTGGGGGAGCAGCGGGCTGTCGGCATCGCACATCTGGCCAATTTGCCAGCGGCGATGACCATGAGCCTGCAGCAGGAATACGTCGTAGTTGTCGAAATGCGGGCCGACGCCGCCACCGGGGGCAGCGAAGCTGATCATCAGATCGTCGATGCGCCACTTGGGCAGAAATTTGAAGTCTTCCAGCAGTTCGGCCACTTCCGGGACGAACTGGTCGACGGCTTGTACCAGCAGGGTCCAGTCGCGCTCGGGCAGGTCCTGGAAGGTGTCCTCGTTGAACGGGCCGCGCTGCAGCTCCCAGGGGCGTTCCCCGTGCTCGATCACCAGGCGCGACTCGACTTCCTCTTCCAGCGCCAGGCCGGCCAGTTCGTCCGGGCTGATCGGGCTTTCGAAGTCGGGAATGGCTTGACGCACCAGCAGGGGTTTCTTCTGCCAGTAGTCGCGCAGGAATTCACGGGCTGTGAGGCCACCCAGCAATTGCAGCGGAGTATCAGGATTCATCAGTAAGCCCTTGAAATAGATAAAAACCTTAAAACAAAAACGCCCGGCTCAGCCGGGCGTCCTCGAGGCTGGTATGGCTCAGATGCGTTTAGCCTGGGCCACGGCGTTACCGATGTAGCGCGCCGGCGTCAGTTGCTTGAGCTCTTCCTTGGCGGCGGCCGGCATGTCCAGGCCGTCGATGAAGGCCAGCAGGGCCTCGGGGCTGATGCCCTTGCCGCGGGTCAGCTCCTTGAGCTTCTCGTACGGGTTCTCGATGGCGTAGCGACGCATGACGGTCTGGATCGGCTCGGCGAGCACTTCCCAGCAGGCGTCCAGGTCTTCAGCGATTTTCTGAGCATTGAGCTCCAACTTGCTGATTCCCTTGAGGCTTGCCTCGTAAGCGATGACGCTGTGCGCGAAGCCGACACCCAGGTTACGCAGCACGGTGGAGTCGGTCAGGTCGCGCTGCCAGCGGGAGATAGGCAGCTTGCTGGCCAGGTGCTGGAAGATCGCGTTGGCGATACCCAGGTTGCCCTCGGAGTTTTCGAAGTCGATCGGGTTGACCTTGTGCGGCATGGTCGAGGAGCCGATCTCGCCGGCCACGGTCTTCTGCTTGAAGTAACCGAGGGAGATGTAGCCCCAGACGTCGCGGTCGAAGTCGATCAGGATGGTGTTGAAGCGGGCGATGGCGTCGAACAGCTCGGCGATGTAGTCGTGCGGCTCGATCTGGGTGGTGTAGGGGTTCCAGCTCAGGCCCAGGTCACCTTCGATGAACTGGCGGGCGTTGGCTTCCCAGTCGATGCTCGGGTAGGCCGACAGATGCGCGTTGTAGTTGCCCACGGCGCCGTTGATCTTGCCCAGCAGCGGTACAGCCGCGACCTGAGCGATCTGGCGCTCCAGGCGGTAGACGACGTTGGCCAGTTCCTTGCCCAGGGTGGTCGGCGAGGCCGGCTGGCCATGGGTGCGCGACAGCATCGGCACGTCAGCGAACTTCACCGCCAGCTCACGGATGGCATCGGCCAGTTGTTTCATCAGCGGCAGCAGGACGCTGTCACGGCCTTCGCGCAGCATCAGAGCGTGGGACAGGTTGTTGATGTCCTCGCTGGTGCAGGCGAAGTGAATGAACTCGCTGACCTTGTTCAGTTCTGGCAGCTTGGCGGCCTGCTCCTTGAGCAGGTACTCCACGGCCTTGACGTCGTGGTTGGTGGTGCGCTCGATTTCCTTGACGCGCTCGGCATGCTCGACGGCAAAGTTCTCGGCCAGCTCGTTGAGCAGGGCGTTGGCTTCGGCGGAGAAGGGCGCGACTTCCGGGATGCCTTCGTGGGCAGCCAGGCGCTGCAGCCAGCGCACTTCGACCAGTACGCGGCTACGGATCAGGCCGTATTCGCTGAAGATAGGGCGCAGGGCGCTGGTTTTGCCGGCGTAGCGGCCGTCGACGGGGGAAACCGCGGTGAGCGAGGAAAGCTGCATGTAGGCGTTCTCGGGCTGTCGGGCTGAAAAGCCATCCTGGGTCACTGCGCATCGTGCTGGCTTCGATGAAGCGGGCGCTAGCTCAGGTGCCGGGACGACCTCTGACGAAAAGGGCGCACATCATACATGAAAACCAGCGCTTGGCCGCCTATGCCCTGCGTCTTGCGACCGATAACAGACTGGCGGCGAAGATCAATGCTGCACCGAGCAGCGAAAGCGCGTCTGGCGTCTCGCCCCAGAGCAGCCAGGCAATGATGCCGGCGAAGACGATGGCCAGATAAGCCACCGGACCGATCAGCCCGGGCGGTGCCAGGCCGTAGGCACGTGACATGATCACTTGGCTGGCGGTGGCCAGCAGGCCGATGCCCAGCAGCCAGCTCAGTTGCGTGGAGTCGAGCGGTTGCCAGCTCCAGGTCAGCGGGATGGCGGAGAACAGTGCACTGAACAGCGAGAAATAGAAGACGATGCGCGTGGCCGGTTCGCTGTCGCTCATTTCGCGGATGGAGACGAAGGCGAAGGCGGCCAGCAGGCTGGCGGCCAGGCCAAACAGCGCGGGCCCCTCGAACAGGGCGGCGCTGGGCTTGGCCACCAGCAGTACCCCGCATAGGCCGATCAGGCTGCTGATCAGCATGCGCCGCGTCAGCGGCTCCTTGAGCCAGATATGTGCGATCAGCGGGGTAAACACCGGCGCCGAATAGGTGAACAGCATGGCGTCGGCCAGTGGCAGGTGGGCGATGGCATAGAAGAAGCAGTACATCGCCGCCAGGCCGTAGGTGGTGCGCCACAGATGGGATTTCAGCCGTGTCGTGCGCAGAGGACGAACACCGCGTACCAGCAGCAGCGGCAGAAAGAACAGCACGCCGACCAGGTTGCGGAAGAACACCACCGACTCGTTGTTGACGCTGACGGATATCTCGCGGATGCCGACCCCGGTAAAGGCGAACAGCAGCGCCGAGAGCGCCAGCAGCAGGGCACCCTGAAGGGGTTTTACGCTGCGGCTGGCGGGCTCCATGGTCAGCTTCGCGTCAGTTCGTAGAGTTCTTTGAGCAGCTTGCTGCGGCTGAACACCAACTGCCAGCGGTGGCCGCCGAGCTGACGCCAGAGGCGCGCCGAGCGGATGCCGGCGAGCAGCAGGGCGCGGATTTTTGCCGCGTTGTTCGGCTGCTGCAGGAAGCGCATGTCGCCGTGCACCTGAATGCGCTGGCGGAAGGTGCTGATGGTGTCCTGGTACAGGCCACCGCAGGCGGCGATGACGTTGTCATGGACCAGGCCGAAATGCTCGACCTGTTGTTGGATCTGATCCAGCCGGCTGCCCATCACCTGCAGCATGTCGCTGCGCTTGTCCAGTTGCCGCTCCAGGCCGATCATCGCCAGCGCATAGCGCAGCGGCTCGCGCTGCAGAGCGGATGGATTACGTTCCAGCGAGCTGATCAGGGCGCGATAACCGTCACGCAGGTTGAGGTCGTCGCCGCCGTATACGTCCAGCGTGCTTTTCGGGTCGCGCACCAGCAGGCTGCCCAGCATGCAGCCCATAGAGGCTTCGCTGACCTGGCCGGTGCGGGCGATCTTGTCGGCCAGTACGGCGGCTTCGAATACGGCGCCGAGGGCAACCAGTTGCTCCTGCAGCGGGCTCATCGGGCGTCCTCGTACCAGGCTTCTGCGGTTTCGATCACGCCGCCGCCGAGGCACACCTCACCGTCATAGAACACCACGGACTGACCCGGGGTGACGGCGCGCTGCGGCTCGTCGAACACGGCGCGATAGCCCTTCTCGGTCTTCTCCAGGATGCAGTGCTGATCGCTCTGGCGGTAGCGCACCTTGGCCGTGAGGCGGCGCGGAGTGCTCAGGTCCACGGGGTTGACCCAGTAGATGTCCGAGGCGAGCAGGGCGCGGGAGAACAGCCAGGGATGTTCGTTGCCTTGGCCGACGATCAGTACGTTGCGCGTCAGGTCCTTGCGCAGCACGTACCAGGGATCGTCGCCGGCGTCCTTGAGACCACCGATGCCGAGGCCCTGGCGCTGGCCGATGGTGTGGTACATCAGGCCGTGATGACGGCCGATGACCTGGCCGTCAGTGGTTTCGATATCGCCAGGCTGCGCCGGCAGGTACTGCTTGAGGAAGTCGCTGAAGCGGCGCTCGCCGATGAAGCAGATACCGGTGGAGTCCTTCTTCTTCGCCGTGGCCAGCTCGTACTTCTCGGCAATGGCGCGCACCTGCGGCTTTTCCAGTTCACCGACCGGGAACAGGGTCCTGGCGATCTGCTCGCCGCCGACGGCATGCAGGAAGTAGCTCTGGTCCTTGTTCGGGTCCAGGCCCTTGAGCAGCTCGGTACGGTCATCGATATCGCGGCGACGCACGTAGTGGCCGGTGGCGATCAGGTCGGCGCCGAGGCTCAGGGCGTAGTCGAGGAAGGCTTTGAACTTGATCTCGCGGTTGCACAGGATATCCGGGTTCGGCGTACGTCCGGCCTTGTATTCGGCCAGGAAGTGCTCGAACACGTTGTCCCAGTATTCTGCGGCGAAGTTGGCGGTGTGCAGCTTGATGCCGATGCGATCGCATACGGCCTGGGCGTCGGCCAGGTCATCCATGGCGGTGCAGTACTCGGTGCCGTCGTCTTCGTCCCAGTTCTTCATGAACAGGCCTTCGACCTGGTAACCCTGCTCCATCAGCAGCAGGGCGGAAACGGACGAGTCGACGCCGCCGGACATGCCGACGATCACGCGTTGGGTGCTAGGTGCTTGCATGGGAATCTGCGAGTGAAGCCTGAAAAGTTGTCGAGTCTACCAGAAAGCCTGCGCCCGTTCAGTGCGCAGGCGAGAGCGACTGTCGTTCTTATCCTGCTAGCCCCAGGTGCATGAGGCTGCGGCGAAAGGCCGGATCGTCCAGGTAGGCGACATTGAGCCGCGTCCAGGCCACGGGCATCTGCCGATCGACCGCGAAGATCGAGCCCGGCGCAAGCATCACGCCCTGGCTCAGGCATTGGCGGGTGAGGGTATTGGCATCATCTGCCCCAGGAAAGCGGGCCCACAGATAGAGGCTCTGTTCGGGCCGGCAGAACACCTCGGCGCCCAAACTGTCGAGTACCGCCAGACCGCGTTGCGTGGCAGCGCGCAAGCGTTCCTGAAGGCGCGACAGGTGGCGCAGGAAGTGCCCTTCGGCGAGGATCACGTCGATGGTGCGCTCACTGTACTCGGCGCCGCTGTTGTGCAGCAGCATCTTCAGGTCGGCCAGTTCCTCGATGCGTTTCTTGCTGCCAGCGATGAAACCTACGCGCAAGGCGGCGGAAATCGATTTGGAGAAACTGCCCAGGTACAGGGTGCGCTCGGACTGGTCCAGGGCCGTCAGCTTTATCGCCGAGCTGGGCTTGAAGTCGGCCATGGCGTCGTTCTCCACCAGCAGCAGGTCATGCGCTTCTGCAAGCTGCAGGAGCTGGTGCGCCTTGGCTGGAGACAGATCGGAGCCGGTCGGGTTGTGGCCCACGGACTGGAGGAAGAACAGCTTGGGGCGGTGCTTCTTCAGCTGGCGCTCCAGCGTATCCAGGTCCGGGCCATCGGCCTCTCGCGCAATGCCGAGCATGCGCGCCCCTTGTAGTTGCAGCTTGCCGAACAAGGGATAGTAGCCAGGGTCCTCGACCAGTACCGTGTCGCCGGGGGCCACGTAGCGACGGATAATCAGGTCCATGGCATGGTTGGCGCCCAGGGTGGTCACCAGTTGCCGTGGTGACACGGCAATCTGGTAGTCCGCCAGTTTTTGCACCAGGCGCTGGCGCAGGTCGGGATTGCCCAGCCGTGTTCCGTAGCGAAACAGAGTCGACACGCCGCCGCGCACCACTTGCCGGTGGAATTTGTCCAGGCGCATGTCCATCAGCCATTCAATCGGCGGAAATCCTTCACCCAGGTGTGAATGGCCTGGGTCGCGCACGAACTGCTGGCGCATCATCCAGATGGTGTCCAGCGCCCGGCTGTAAGGCTCTGGTTCGTCATCCTCCTTGTGCGCTTTGAGGTTCTTGCAGACGAAGAACCCCTTGCCATGCCGGGCTTCTACCAGCCCTTGCGATGCCAGGTGTTCGTAAGCGGTGATTACGGTGTTCTTGGCGTACCCATGCAGGCGCATGTACTCGCGTAACGAGGGCAGTTTGTTGCCCTCTTGCAGGGCGCCTTCGGCTATCTGCCTGGCAATGGCGTCGGCCACTCTTTGCGCAAGGGTTTGTCTGGGCATGGCGAAAAGGTCGTGGGTACATGGGTGAAGTGTCTGGGCAAACTGTACCTTTTTTCAGGGATACAGTGCGGATAGTGTTTCGCAACCAAGAACAAACGACTCCAAGAGAGCTCCCCGATGTCCATCGACTCCCGCCTGCCCAATTTCCGCAATCTGTCGCCCTCGAAACGACTCGACTACGTTCAGCAACTGGTTGGTCTGTCCGCCGAAGACTCGGCCCTTCTCCGCGATGCCGGTGCACTGCCGATTGAAATCGCCGACGGCATGATCGAGAACGTGATCGGCACATTCGAGTTGCCCTATGCACTGGCGAGCAACTTCCGCATCAACGGCAGGGATGTAGTGATTCCATTGGTGGTGGAGGAGCCTTCGGTGGTTGCCGCGGCTTCGTTCATGGCCAAGCTGGCGCGGCCGACTGGTGGTTTCCAGACCTCCAGCAGTGCGCCACTGATGCGTGCTCAGGTGCAGATCATTGGCGTCAGCGACCCCTACAATGCGCGGCTCAGCCTGCTGCGCAGCAAGGACGAGATCATCGCTCTGGCCAACAGCAAGGACCAACTGCTGAACAGCCTGGGTGGCGGTTGTCGCGATATCGAGGTACACACCTTCATCGATAGCCCGCGCGGGCCGATGCTGGTGGCTCACCTGATCGTCGACGTGCGCGATGCCATGGGCGCCAATACGGTCAATACCATGGCAGAGGCGGTGGCGCCGCTGATGGAGCAGCTCACCGGCGGCAAGGTGCGTTTGCGCATTCTCTCCAACCTCGCCGATCTGCGTCTGGCCCGCGCCCAGGTGCGTATCGCGCCGGAGCAGCTGGATACGCCGGAGTACAAGGGGGCCGAGGTCATCGAAGGGGTGATCGATGCCTATACCTTTGCGGCGATCGATCCCTACCGAGCGGCGACCCACAACAAGGGCATCATGAATGGCATCGATCCCCTGGTGGTGGCCACCGGCAACGATTGGCGAGCGGTGGAGGCCGGTGCTCATGCCTATGCCTGCCGCAATGGTCACTATGGTTCCCTGACCACCTGGGAGAAGGACAGCCAAGGTCATCTGGTCGGAACCATTGAAATGCCCATGCCGCTCGGGCTGGTGGGCGGCGCCACCAAGACTCATCCCCTGGCGCAGTTGTCGCTGCGCATTCTGGGCGTCAAGAGTGCCCAGGAGCTGGGCGAAATTGCGGTCGCCGTGGGGTTGGCACAGAACCTCGGGGCTCTGCGCGCCCTGGCCACCGAAGGCATTCAGCGCGGTCACATGGCCCTGCATGCGCGCAATGTCGCGCTGTCGGCCGGTGCCCGTGGCGATGAGGTGGACTGGCTGGTCAAGCGAATGGTCGAGGCGCGAGATGTGCGCGCCGACCGCGCGGAGGTTCTGCTGCGCGAAAAGCGTGGGCAATGACCATGGATGCGGTAAGGCTGGTAGAGGTCGGCGCACGCGACGGCCTGCAGAACGAGGCCCAGACGCTGCCGGTGGCGATACGCGTGGAGCTGATTGAGCGCCTGGTCGCAGCCGGGTTGCGAACTCTGGAGGCCGGGGCGTTCGTCTCGCCGCGCTGGGTTCCGCAGATGGCCGACTCCGATGAGGTGCTGCGACGGCTTCGGCAGCACCCGGGGGTGACCTACACGGCGCTGGTGCCCAATCTCCAGGGGCTGGATGCCGCGCTGGCGGCGGGCTGCAGGGAGGTCGCGGTTTTCGCGTCCGCATCCGAGTTGTTCTCGCAGCGGAACATCAACTGCTCCATCGATGAAAGCCTGCAGCGCTTCCAGCCTGTGCTTGCCAAGGCAGCAGAGCAGGGCATGGCAGTACGCGGCTACGTGTCCTGCGTGCTTGGTTGTCCGTTCAGCGATGAAGTGCCGGTGGCTGATGTGGTTCGAGTCGCCCGTGAGCTGTATGCCATGGGCTGCTATGAGATCAGCCTGGGTGACACCATTGGCAGAGGTACGCCAGGGCGGGTCAGGCCGCTCATCGAAGCGTGCGCCAGCGAGGTGCCCATCACAGCCCTGGCCGGGCACTTCCACGACACCTATGGCATGGCAGTGGCCAACGTTCAGGCGGCTCTGGAGGCTGGCGTGCGTGTGTTCGACAGCTCGATCTCCGGGCTTGGCGGGTGTCCATATTCACCAGGTGCCACGGGTAACGTGGCAACCGAGGAACTGGTCTACCTGTTCCGTGAGCAGGGGTTGGCGACCGGTGTTGATCTTCCGGCGCTGCTCGAAGCGGGAGCCTTTATCGATGCCGCGCTGGGCAAGGCCTCGGCCTCGAGAGTGGCCACGGCTCTGCGCAGCAAGGCAGCCCGTCCGCGATGACGGTGCCGGAGGGCTGGTGATGACAGGCAGGTTGTGTCCCGCCCAGTATCCCGACACCCCATGAACGACGACCTGGCGGTCGTCCATCCAAGCGCTTCCTCAATAACAACAAGAGCCCGCGAGGGCGAGGGACATCATGACTCAAGAACTTGCCAGGCCGGCCGCAACGCCGTCCGACGTCACGCGCGATACCAACAACCTCTATGAGGTGTGGGGCGACACCGTGGATTCCAGGCATCTCGTGCTGGCCATTCTGATCAGTGCAGTCGTCAGTCTCGGTACCTATGCATTGGCATTAGGGATTCTTGTCGACATCCTGGATTCGGCGCAGATGGCCAAGGCTTACGCCATGCTGTTTGGAATTCTGGGTTGTCTGGGTGGAGGGACTATCAGTGCCTTCCTGTTCAAACCCAAGCGCGATGTGGTCGAGCATGTGGCGGATCCCGCGTTTCGTGAGCAAGTGGTCAACGACCTGCTCAAGGAGTACGGCAGCCTTGGTCGCCTTGAGGAGACGTCGCCCGAGGTGATCGCCGAGCTGCGCGATCTGGGGCTCTACGAGCTATTTCGCGACGCTCAGCGGCGAGAGGAGGGAGCGCGTGAGTCTGCCGCTGACACCGAGGTGGATGAGCATGCATCTCTGCAGCCAAGTGGAGGGCGTTCGTGATGGAGGGGTTGCTCTACGAAATCCTGATGGCTCTGGCACTGGGTTTGTTCGGCGCGGTGTTGTTCTCCGCTATCGGTCTGGTCTCGGGAACTGATGAAACCACCACCCTGGCGCCCTTGACCATGTTGGTCGTGATGCTGGGTGCGCCGCCAGCCGGCATCCTCACCTTCTTTCTGGCCGGGGCGGTCGCCAAGCATATGACCCACGCCGTACCCACTGCGCTGTTGGGGATTCCCGGCGACACCATGGCGACTGCTCTGATCGGGGACGCCAACTACTTGCGCCGACTCGGCGTGCCCCACGTGGCCTTGCGCAAGATGATCACCGGCGGCGCGATGGCCGCTCTGATCGCAGTGCCGTTATCGGTGCTGTTCGCGGTGTTGCTGGCGCCATTCGGCGATGTGATCAAGCAGTTCGCTCCCTGGGTTTTCCTCTGTGCGGCCTTTGCCATCGCTTATTTCTCGGCCGGTCGCTGGGCCTCGGTGCTGGCGCTGCTGCCATTCGTGCTGGTCATCGTTGCCTTGCAGGCGTTGACGGCTCAGCACGACGTCAAGCTCGCCGTCAGCTATTTCCTCGGTATCGCAGTCGCGCCGCTGATCGCCTCGCTGTTCTCGCTGCTGGCGCCGGGCGAGCGCGAGAAGATGCGTCGCGATGGCTTTCGCGTCTTTTCCCTGGCTCCGGATATGAAGGGCTGGAAAGGCTACTTTCCCAATCCGTTTCGAGTGATCAACAAGCGTCAGAGACGCATGACCGCGATGGCTGCCAGTGTCACCAGTGCCACCTTCGTCTTCAGCCCCGTGGCCATGACCGTGATCATGGGCGAGGTGATCGGCGCCCGCATCAAGCAGGCATACGAGCGATTGACCACGGTGATCACTGCACGTAATGGCGTAACTGAGTCGACCTACATCGCGGAAGCGCTGATTCCCCTGATCGCCTTCGGCCTGCCGCTAAGCCCGGTAGCTGCCGGGCCGGCTGCGCCGCTGTTCAATGCACCGCCGCGTTTTACTGTCGACAGCGCGACAGGTGAGGTCAACAACCTGCACAACCTGCTGAACTACTGGGAGTTCTTCGGTTACGGCATGTTGGCGGTGTTTGTCGCCATCCTGATCGCTTATCCATTTTCCATGAGCTTCGCCCACCGGGCGGCATCCTTCGTGTTCCGCAAGATCAGTCACGAGGCGGTGATCTCCACCTTCATCGGTCTGGCACTGGTCGTGGGTATCTGGGAGGGTGGCCTGCTCGGAGTGCTGGTGGTGGTCACCATCGGCTTGATTGGTGGCTTCCTCGGGCGCTTCCTAGGGTTCAACATCGGCGTGCAGTTCATGGGTTACTACACGGCGGTATTGAGCGTACCGGCTATGTTGGCCGTGTTGAGGTAAGCGACAACCTTGGGCGCAACGGTGCGCCTGGCGTTAGCGCAGCAGCTCCAGTGGTCCGCTGATGCCAGCCAGGTAGTCATCCACGCACTGCAGTACCAGCTCGCTGCGCCAGCGCTCGGGTTGGGTGGCCAACTCGTCGCGCGTCAACCAGGTGATGCCGCTGATGTCGCTATCCAGCTCGCGCTCGGGGTCATGGCGCACGGGGCGTGCGCTGAAGCACACGCGCTGATAGGTCACGCCATTACTTGGTGCGGTATAGAGGTAGATGCCGAGCAGGGCAGTGAGCTCGACGTCCCAGCCGGTTTCCTCGAGCGTCTCGCGCAGCGCGGCTTCGCGTAGCGATTCATTGGCTTCCAGGTGCCCGGCCGGCTGGTTGAGTACCAGGCGGCCGGCCTTGAACTCTTCGACGAAGAGGAAACGGCCATCATCTTCGATCACCGTGGCCACGGTGATATGGGGTTGCCACTCCATTTTCGGTGCTCCAAGTGCAGGATTCTGTAGGAGTGAGCTCTGCTCGCGAAAAACGGCTTCGCGAGCAGAACTCACTCCTACGGAGATTGTTCGCGTCTATAAATAAAGAACCCCGGCACAAGACCGGGGTTCTTTTGACACTCAAGCCCTATCAGGCATTCAGTGCAGCCAGAGCGGCATTGAAGGTAGCGCTGGGGCGCATCACCTTGCTGGTCAGCTCGGGGTTGGAGCGGTAGTAGCCACCGATTTCGACCGGCTTGCCTTGTACGGCAGCCAGTTCGCCAACGATGGTCGCTTCCTGCTCGGTCAGTTGCTTGGCCAGCGGGGTGAAGCGGGCTTTCAGCTCGGCATCGTCATTCTGCTCGGCCAGGGCTTGTGCCCAGTACAGTGCCAGGTAGAAATGGCTGCCGCGGTTGTCGATCTCGCCGACCTTGCGCGCCGGGGACTTGTTGTTGTCCAGCAGCTTGCCGGTGGCCTGATCCAGGGTCTTGCCCAGTACCTTGGCCTTGGTGTTGTTGGTCTTGATGCCGGTTTCCTCAAGCGACACGGCCAGGGCCAGGAACTCGCCCAGGGAATCCCAGCGCAGGTAGTTCTCTTCGACCAGCTGCTGTACGTGCTTGGGTGCCGAGCCGCCGGCGCCGGTTTCGTACATGCCGCCGCCAGCCATCAGCGGCACGATGGACAGCATCTTGGCCGAGGTGCCCAGCTCCATGATCGGGAACAGGTCGGTCAGGTAGTCGCGCAGTACGTTGCCGGTCACCGAGATGGTGTCCTGGCCACGGATCATGCGCTCCATGGATACGCGGATGGCTTCGTTGTAGCCCATCATGCGGATGTCCAGGCCGGTCAGGTCGTAATCCTTGAGGTACAGCTCGACCTTCTTCTGCAGCTCGCGGTCGTGGGCGCGCTCCGGGTCCAGCCAGAAGATGGCAGGGGTGTTGGACTGACGAGCGCGGGTAACGGCCAGCTTGACCCAGTCGCGAATCGGCGCGTCCTTGGTCTGGCAGGCGCGCCAGATGTCGCCGGCTTCGACCTGGTGCTGCATCAGCACGGTGCCGTCGGCAGCCACGACGCGCATGGTGCCGTCGGCGGTCATTTCGAAGGTCTTGTCGTGAGAGCCGTACTCTTCGGCTTTCTGCGCCATCAGGCCGACGTTCGGCACGGTGCCCATGGTGGTCGGGTCGAAGGCGCCGTTGGTTTTGCAGAAGTTGATCATTTCCTGATAGATGCGAGCGTAGGTGCTCTCAGGCATGACGGCCTTGGTGTCTTTCTGCTTGCCGTCCTTGCCCCACATCTGGCCGGAGTTGCGGATCATTGCCGGCATCGAGGCGTCGACGATCACGTCGCTCGGAATGTGCAGGTTGGTAATGCCCTTGACCGAGTCGACCATGGCCATTTCCGGGCGGTGGGCATAAACCTCGTGGATGTCGTGGAGGATTTCTTCCTGCTGCGAGGCTGGCAGCGACTTGATCTTGTCGTAGACGCTGCTGATACCGTTGTTCGGGTTGACGCCCAGTTCCTTGAACAGTTCGCCGTACTTGTCGAACACGTCTTTGTAGTAAACGCTGACGGCGTGGCCGAAGACGATCGGGTGGGAGACCTTCATCATGGTCGCCTTGACGTGCAGGGACCACATCACGCCGGTTTCCTTGCAGTCCTGCAGGGTCTTCTCGAAGAAGTCACGCAGCTTGCGGCAGCTCATGAACATGCTGTCGAACACTTCGCCTTCCTGCAGGGCGAGTTGTTTCTTGACCTCGACCTTGCCGTCCTTGCCGACGAACTCGATGCGCACGTCACCAGCCTTGGCCATGGTGATCGACTGCTCGCTGGAGAAGAAGTCGCCGCCGCGCATGTAGTCGGCGTGGGACTGCGAAGCCATGCTCCACTTGCCCATGCTGTGCGGGTGCTTGCGTGCATAGGCCTTGACCGCGGCCGGGGCGCGGCGGTCGGAGTTGCCTTCGCGCAGAACCGGGTTCACGGCGCTGCCCAGGATTTTGGCGTAGCGGGCGCGAACTTCTTTGTCTTCGTCGCTCTGCGGATCTTCCGGGAAGTCCGGAATGTTATAGCCCTGAGCCTGCAGCTCGGCGATGGCTGCCTTGAGCTGAGGTACGGAGGCGCTGATGTTCGGCAGTTTGATGATGTTGGCGTCCGGCTGCAGAGTCAGCTCGGCCAGTTTGGCCAGGTCGTCATCGATGCGCTTGTCGGCGTCCAGGCGGTCGGCAAAGCTTGCCAGGATCCGTCCAGCAAGAGAGATGTCGCGGGTTTCAACGGAGATGTCAGCCGAGGCGGCAAAGGCTTCTACAATTGGCAGAAGCGAATAGGTAGCGAGGGCCGGAGCTTCGTCGGTGAAGGTGTAGATGATCTTCGAAGGGGTGGACATTTAGGGTTAACTCTCTTCTTTGCTGAGCGCGCATAGAAACTCGACCTGCGCGGGTAGGCGCTTGAGCCCCATGATGGCGGGGCCGGGTCGAGGACTCGCCGCGGTGATGTTGGATGCACCCGTAGAGTGTCGAGCATTTCGAGCCGGCAGACAGTGGTGGCCGTTTACCGGGTTCAAGAGGTTGCTGTCTGGTTCCAGACAGGTCGCCCCTTATGACTCGTTAGTCACCTAAGCAGTATACCACTGCGACACCTCGCCACAGAATGCCCAGTTGCATAAGACCTTTGCACATGTGTCTCCGCGAGCGGTTTGCGCTACTCTCGGGGATGCACACTGTCTAACCACAAGATGGAGTCCAGCATGGGATACCAAAAGATCCAGGTGCCAGCCAGCGGTGACAAAATCACCGTCAACGCCGATATGTCGCTGAACGTTCCGAACAACCCGATCATCCCGTTCATCGAGGGTGACGGTATCGGTGTCGATATTTCTCCGGTGATGATCAAGGTCGTCGACGCGGCTGTCGAAAAAGCCTATGGCGGCGCCCGCAAGATTTCCTGGATGGAAGTTTATGCCGGCGAGAAGGCCACCCAGGTTTACGATCAGGACACCTGGCTGCCGAAAGAAACCCTCGAAGCTGTGCGTGATTACGTGGTTTCGATCAAAGGCCCGCTGACCACGCCTGTTGGTGGCGGCATTCGCTCATTGAACGTGGCCTTGCGCCAGGAACTCGATCTCTATGTCTGCCTGCGCCCGGTGCGTTGGTTCGAAGGCGTACCCAGCCCGGTGAAGAAGCCGGGGGACGTGGACATGGTGATCTTCCGCGAGAACTCCGAGGACATCTATGCCGGCGTGGAGTGGAAGGCTGGCAGCCCCGAGGCCGAAAAGGTCATCAAGTTCCTCACCGAGGAAATGGGCGTCAAGAAGATCCGCTTCACCGACATGTGCGGTATCGGCATCAAGCCGGTTTCCGAGGCGGGCACCAAGCGCCTGGTGCGCAAGGCACTGCAATACGCTGTGGACAACGACCGCAGCTCGGTGACCCTGGTGCACAAAGGCAACATCATGAAATTCACCGAGGGTGCCTTCAAGGAGTGGGGCTACGAGATTGCCCGTGAGGAATTCGGCGCCGAGCTGCTCGACGGCGGCCCGTGGATGCAGTTCAAGAATCCGCGCACCGGCAAGAACATCGTGGTCAAGGACGTGATTGCCGACGCCATGCTGCAGCAGATCCTGCTGCGTCCGGCCGAATATGACGTGATCGCTACTCTAAACCTCAATGGTGACTATCTGTCCGATGCTCTGGCGGCCGAAGTCGGCGGCATTGGCATCGCGCCCGGTGCCAACCTGTCCGATTCGGTGGCCATGTTCGAGGCGACTCATGGTACGGCGCCCAAATATGCCGGGCAGGACAAGGTCAACCCAGGCTCGGTCATTCTCTCTGCCGAGATGATGCTGCGTCATATGGGCTGGGCCGAGGCGGCCGATCTGATCATCAAGGGCACCAACGGCGCCATCGCTGCCAAGACCGTGACCTACGACTTCGAGCGTCTGATGGAGGGAGCAAAACTGATGTCCTGCTCCGAATTTGGCGATGCGATGATCAGCCATATGTAATCGGTAGACCGATTCAGAGCGTGAAAAAAAGGCCGGTCACATGACCGGCCTTTTCGTGGCGATTTGCCAGAGTACTCAGACTTCGACAGTGCTCGCGATATTTTGCGCCTGGGGTACTGCCACGGGGGCGTCCTGGTTGGCGGTAACCGCGCTGATATTGATGGCATGCAGTCCTTTGGGGCCTTGCACGATCTCGAAGCGGACCGGCTGGCCGGCCTTGAGTGTCTTGTAACCGTCCATCTGGATGGCCGAGTAGTGGGCGAACAGGTCCTCATCTCGGCCGTCGGCCAGGATGAATCCATAGCCTTTGGCGTTGTTGAACCACTTGACCTTACCGCTGAGCATGCTGATATCCCTCTGCAAAGGACTCCATCTCTGGAGTATCATCCACTTCGACTCCACGCGATAACCGACCAGGCTGGGCGAAGGCGTGGAATCCCTGATACCCACCAGTGGGTATTCATTTGTTGTAACACCCTTTTGCCGTTAGTCAAGGCTATACGGCGGATGGCTGAGAACTCAGTCAAACTCCCTCTAGCATCCCCGTTCGCCCGGCCTTGAACCTCTGATTTCAGCATGCATGCAAGTAGCCAGATTCGACTAACATTCAATCAGGATCACCCGGCAGAGCATGAGGATGACTCCTCTGGTATCGCTGTTCAGGAATCCAAGCCAGCATTGCAGGCACCACCGATGTACAAGGTGGTCTTATTCAATGACGACTACACCCCGATGGATTTCGTCGTCGAAGTACTTGAAACGTTCTTCGGTATGAACCGGGAGCTGGCGACCAAGATCATGCTGGTCGTCCATACAGAAGGGCGTGCGGTGTGTGGTGTGTACACCCGTGATATTGCGGAGACCAAGGCAATGCAGGTCAACCAGTACGCGCGGGAGAGCCAGCATCCGCTACTCTGTGAAATAGAGAAGGACGGTTAACGCCGGCCACTTGGGTATGAGGTGAAGCTATGTTGAATCGAGAGCTCGAAGTCACCCTCAATCTGGCTTTCAAGGAGGCCCGTGCCAAGCGTCATGAATTCATGACGGTCGAGCACCTGCTGCTCGCCTTGCTGGATAACGAGGCAGCCGCCAGTGTGCTGCGGGCCTGTGGGGCCAACCTCGACAAGCTGCGCCACGATCTGCAGGAGTTCATCGACTCCACCACACCACTGATTCCTCAGCACGATGAAGACCGCGAAACCCAGCCGACTCTGGGCTTCCAGCGCGTTCTGCAGCGTGCTGTCTTCCATGTGCAGAGCTCCGGCAAGCGTGAAGTGACCGGCGCCAACGTGCTGGTCGCGATCTTCAGCGAGCAGGAAAGCCAGGCCGTGTTCCTGCTCAAGCAGCAGAGCGTGGCTCGCATCGATGTGGTCAACTACATTGCCCATGGCATCTCCAAGGTGCCCGGGCATGGCGATCACCACGAGAATGATCAGGACATGCAGGATGAGGAGGGCGGCGAGTCCTCAGCTTCCGGCAATCCGCTGGATGCCTACGCCAGCAACCTCAATGAACTGGCTCGTCAGGGGCGTATCGACCCGCTGGTCGGGCGTGAACATGAAGTCGAGCGCGTTGCGCAGATTCTCGCGCGTCGGCGCAAGAACAACCCGCTGCTGGTCGGTGAGGCCGGTGTCGGCAAGACAGCCATCGCCGAAGGCCTGGCCAAGCGTATCGTCGACGAGCAGGTACCCGACCTGCTGGCTGACAGCGTGGTCTATTCACTGGATCTCGGTGCGCTGCTGGCCGGCACCAAGTACCGCGGCGACTTCGAGAAGCGCTTCAAGGCGCTGCTCAACGAGTTGCGCAAAAGGCCGCATGCGATCCTCTTCATCGACGAGATTCACACCATTATCGGTGCCGGCGCGGCGTCGGGCGGAGTCATGGATGCGTCCAACCTGCTCAAGCCGATGCTGTCCTCGGGTGAAATTCGCTGCATAGGGTCCACCACCTTCCAGGAATTCCGCGGCATCTTCGAGAAAGACCGCGCGCTGGCGCGACGCTTCCAGAAGGTCGACGTGGTCGAGCCTTCGGTGGAGGACACCGTCGGCATTCTCAAGGGGCTCAAGGCGCGCTTCGAGCAGCATCACCACATCGAGTACAGCGACGAGGCCTTGCGCGCTGCAGCCGAGCTGGCTGCGCGTTACATCAATGATCGGCACATGCCGGACAAAGCCATTGACGTCATCGACGAGGCCGGCGCCTACCAGCGCCTGCAGCCGGAAGACAAGCGCGTGGCGCGTATCGAGGTGGCTCAGGTCGAGGATATCGTTGCCAAGATCGCGCGGATTCCGCCGAAGCACGTGTCCAGCTCCGACAAGGAGCTGCTGCGTAATCTGGAGCGTGATCTCAAGCTCACCGTGTTCGGTCAGGATGCCGCCATCGATTCGCTGGCCACCGCGATCAAGCTGTCGCGCGCCGGCCTCAAGGCGCCGGACAAGCCGGTCGGCTCCTTCCTCTTCGCCGGCCCCACCGGGGTGGGCAAGACCGAGGCGGCTCGTCAGCTGGCCAAGGCCATGGGCATCGAGCTGGTGCGTTTCGACATGTCCGAGTACATGGAGCGTCATACCGTTTCCCGTCTGATCGGCGCGCCGCCCGGTTACGTCGGTTTCGATCAGGGCGGTCTGCTCACCGAGGCGATCACCAAGCAGCCGCACTGCGTGCTGCTGCTCGACGAGATCGAGAAGGCGCATCCGGAAGTCTTCAACCTGCTGTTGCAGGTGATGGATCACGGTACGCTGACTGACAACAACGGGCGCAAGGCGGATTTCCGCAATGTGATCTTGATCATGACCACCAACGCTGGTGCGGAAACTGCCTCGCGTGCGTCGATCGGCTTCACTCAGCAGGATCATTCCACCGATGCCATGGAAGTGATCAAGAAGAGCTTCACGCCGGAGTTCCGCAACCGTCTGGACACCATCATCCAGTTTGGTCGCCTGAGTCACGAGACGATCAAGAGCATCGTCGACAAGTTCCTCACCGAACTGCAGGCGCAGCTGGAGGACAAGCGCGTCACGCTGGAGGTCAGCGATGCGGCGCGCAGCTGGCTGGCCGAGCGCGGTTACGATGTGATGATGGGCGCACGGCCGATGGCGCGTTTGATTCAGGACAAGATCAAGCGTCCGCTGGCAGAGGAAATCCTCTTCGGCGAGCTGGCCGAGCATGGCGGTGTGGTGCACATCGACATCAAGGATGGCGAGCCCAGCTTCGAGTTCGAGACGGCGGCAGAGGTCGCCTGATCGAATGGCCTCGAGTGCACTGAAAGCCTTGGTGGCTTTCAGTGAGCCAACGAAAACGCCCGGCATAGGCCGGGCGTTTTCGTTTGGTGCTTGGCTTAACGGGCGCGGTAGGTGATGCGGCCCTTGCTCAAGTCATAAGGCGTCAGCTCAACGCGCACCTTGTCACCAGTGAGAATGCGGATGTAGTTCTTGCGCATCTTGCCGGAGATGTGCGCGGTAACGACGTGCCCGTTTTCCAACTCCACGCGGAACATGGTGTTGGGCAGGGTGTCGACGACAGTGCCTTCCATTTCGAAGCTGTCTTCTTTCGACATGCAGTAAAGCCCTCGGTATCCAGGAAATGGCCCGGTGCAACTGGCGCCAGGCAAAAGCGGCGTGCATTGTGCCCGAAAACAGTGGGCTGCGCCAAGTGGCTTGGAGTGTCGAACTGACTGGGGTGGTGGCTGATAGGCTAGGTAAGCAGTGTCCAGCGCTGATTAACGAACAGTTCGATGGGGCGGTACTGGGTCTTGTAGTTCATCTTCCGACAATTCTTGATCCAGTAACCGAGGTAGACGGCCTCCAGCCCCAGGCGCTCGGCCTCGCCGATTTGCCAGAGGATGGCGAATCGCCCCAGGCTGCGGCGTTCTTCGGTGGGGTCATAGAAGGTATAAACCGCCGACAGGCCGTTTGGTAGAACGTCAGTGACTGCGATGGCGACCAGCCTGCCCTGTAGACGAAACTCGTAGAAGCGTGAGAACGGCAGGTCGCGAATCAGAAAGGTCGAGAACTGATCGCGGCTCGGTGGGTACATGTCACCATCAGCGTGGCGCTGCTCGATATAGCCCACGTAGAGATCGTAATATTCTTCAGTGAATGCCGGGCGCACGCAGCGAACGACGATGTCTTCATTGCGTTTGAGGATGCGCCGCTGCTGGCGGTTAGGTGTGAAGCGCGCAGCAGGAATGCGTGCAGGAATGCAGGCGGTGCACTGCTGGCAATGCGGTCGGTAGAGGTGGTCGCCGCTGCGGCGAAAGCCCATTTCCGAAAGTTCTGCATAAACCAGCACATCCATGGGCTGGCTGGGGTCAAGAAACAGGGTTGTGGCCTGTTCTTCCGGCAGATAGCTGCATGGATGGGGTTGAGTGGCATAGAACTTCAGGCGGGCCAGCTCGGTCATGGCGGTGTCTCGGGGGGGGCCTGATAAAGAGTGTATGCCAGGCTGCGAAGATCGACTAGGCGAGCCAATCTGCTCCGGTGGGCAGATCGAGGTGACGCTTGAGGTATTCGGCAAAGCTGGCGCGCGGTATGGCCCTGGCGCCGAAGCTGTGCAGGTGCTGTGTGGGCATCTGGCAGTCGATGAGGACGAAGCCCCAGTCTCGCAGCTTGCCGACCAACGTGGCGAAACCGACCTTGGATGCATTGTCGGCACGGCTGAACATGGACTCACCGAAAAACAGCTGGCCGATGGCCAGGCCGTAAAGCCCTCCGACCAGTTCGTCCCCGCTCCAGACCTCCACGGAGTGGGCGATACCGCGCTGATGCAGCTGCAGGTAAGCCTCCTGCATGCCGCGGGTAATCCAGGTCCCATCGGCGTAGGCGCGTGGCTCGGCGCAGGCCTGTATGACGGCGGCGAAGTCCTGGTCGAAGGTGACGCGATAACGCTGCTGGCGCAGCAGTTTGGCCAGGCTGCGGGAAACATGCAGCTCATCAGGGAACAGAACGGTGCGCGGATCGGGCGACCACCAGAGAATTGGCTGGCCATCCTGAAACCAGGGAAAGCAGCCATGTCGATAGGCACTGATCAGGCGGTCGGCGCTCAGATCGCCGCCAGCGGCCAGCAGGCCATTAGGCTCGCGCATGGCTTTAGCCAATGGCGGGAACTGCAGTGAGTCGCGTTGCAGCCAGGTGAGCATGTGCGCTTGTCCAGCGGAGGAGGGGAGGGCGAGCGGAGGTGCTCGCCCTTGTCCATCAGTTGCCGTCGAGAAACTTCTCGACATCCAGCGCGGCCATGCAGCCGGCGCCAGCGGAGGTAATGGCCTGACGGTAGATGTGATCGGCCACGTCGCCGGCGGCGAACACACCTTCGATGCTGGTAGCGGTGGCATTGCCTTCGCTGCCGCCTTTGATCTTCAGGTAGCCGTCATGCATGTCCAGCTGGCCGACGAACAGCTCGGTGTTGGGCTTGTGGCCGATGGCGATGAACACGCCGGCCAGAGCCAGCTCCTTGGTACTGCCGTCGAGGGTGCTTTTCAGGCGCATGCCGGTCACGCCAGTCTGGTCGCCCAGTACTTCGTCCAGGGTGTGGTTCCAGTGCAGGCGCATATTGCCGTTCTCGACCTTGTCGAACAGCTTGTCCTGCAGGATCTTCTCCGAGCGCAGTTTGTCGCGACGGTGCACCAGGTGCACTTCCTTGGCGATGTTCGACAGGTACAGTGCCTCTTCCACAGCGGTGTTGCCGCCGCCGATCACAGCCACCACCTGGTTGCGATAGAAGAAACCGTCGCAGGTGGCGCAGGCGGAGACGCCCTTGCCGGAGAAGGCCTCTTCCGATGGCAGACCGAGGTACTGGGCGCTGGCGCCGGTGGCGATGATCAGTGCATCGCAGCTGTAGGTGCCGCTGTCACCCTTGAGCACGAAGGGGCGGCTCTGCAACTCGGCGGTATGGATGTGGTCGTAGATGATCTCGGTGTCGAAGCGCTCGGCGTGCTTCTGCATGCGCTCCATCAGCGCCGGGCCGGTGAGGCCTTCGACGTCACCCGGCCAGTTGTCCACTTCGGTGGTGGTGGTGAGCTGACCGCCAGGCTGGATGCCGGTGATGACCACGGGCTTGAGGTTGGCGCGCGCGGCATAAACGGCGGCGCTGTAACCGGCAGGGCCGGAACCCAGGATGATCAGGCGGGAATGCTTGACTTCGCTCATAAAAAAACCCCATAAGCCTTTGTCACAAAAGAGAATGCGTGCTCCAATTGAGCCGCATGGAAGCTGCTGGCGGCTATGCTACACCGAAGCGGGGTGGGTGCGGGAGCTTGGCAATTGGCCTGGGCGTCAGGCTGGCCCTACAATAGGCCGCTTCGCGGTTAACCATCAGATGGACGCGCCAAGGGCGCAGGAAATGGCTGTTTTGAAGAATTCCACCACCCAGATTACCGACTGGCGTCAGAAGCTTCAGTATCGACTGAAGGAAGGCGCGTTGATCGCCCTGGGCGCTATGTGCCTGTACCTGCTGATGGCACTGTTGACCTATAACGTTGCCGACCCAGCCTGGGACAACAGCGTGCAGGTCGAACGGATCATGAATGCCGGTGGCAGCATTGGCGCCTGGCTCTCCAGCGCACTATTCGGTGCGCTGGGTTACTTCGCCTACATCTTTCCGCTCCTGCTGGCTGCCAAGACCTGGCAGGTGTTCCGCACCCGCAATCAACCCTGGCACTGGAACGGCTGGCTATTTTCCTGGCACAGCATCGGTCTGGTATTCCTGATTCTTTCCGGCGCAGCGCTGGGCGATATTCACTTCGCAGCGGCCGCCGGCATGCAGGGCTCCGGTGGCGGCATGCTCGGCGCCAGCCTGGGCGATCTGGCCGTACATGCGCTGAACGTGCAGGGCAGCACGCTGGTATTCCTGGCGTTGTTCCTGTTCGGTTTGACTGTATTCACCGATCTGTCCTGGTTCCGTGTGATGGACCTGACCGGCAAGATCACCCTCGACCTGATCGAGCTGATTCACGGCGCCATCACCGGCTGGTGGAATGCCCGTAGCGAGCGCAAGCAGATGAAGATTCAGCTGCGCGAGCTGGATGAGCGGGTCACCGAAGTGGCTGCGCCAGTGGTTTCGGATCGCCGTGAGCAAGCCAAGGTCAAGGAGCGTCTGCTCGAACGCGAAGAGTCGCTGAGCAAGCACATGAGCGAGCGCGAGAAGCGCCCCGCACCGGTAATTGCGCCGCCGCCCGTGGCCAAGGCGCCAGAACCGAGCAAGCGCGTGCAGAAGGAAAAGCAGGCGCCGCTGTTCGTCGACAGCGCGGTGGAAGGCACCTTGCCGCCGATTTCCCTGCTCGACCCGGCGGAAGCCAAGAAGGTCGAGTACTCGCCGGAATCGCTCAAGGGCGTTGGCCATCTGCTGGAAATCAAACTCAAGGAATTCGGTGTCGAGGTCGCGGTGGATTCGATCCATCCTGGCCCGGTGATCACCCGCTACGAAATCCAGCCGGCCGCAGGGGTCAAGGTAAGCCGTATTGCCAACCTGGCCAAGGACCTGGCGCGTTCGCTGGCCGTGACCAGCGTGCGGGTCGTGGAAGTCATTCCCGGAAAGACCACCGTCGGTATCGAGATCCCCAACGAGAATCGTCAGATCGTGCGTTTCTCCGAAGTGCTGTCGACACCCGAATATGATGACGCCAAGTCGCCGGTGACCCTGGCCCTGGGCCATGACATCGGCGGCAAGCCGGTGATTACCGATCTGGCCAAGATGCCGCACCTGCTGGTGGCCGGTACCACCGGTTCCGGTAAGTCGGTGGGCGTGAATGCGATGATTCTGTCGATTCTGTTCAAGTCCAGCCCGGAAGACGCCAAGCTGATCATGATCGACCCGAAAATGCTCGAGTTGTCGATCTACGAAGGCATTCCGCACCTGCTTTGCCCGGTCGTCACCGACATGAAGGAAGCGGCCAACGCCCTGCGCTGGAGCGTTGCCGAGATGGAGCGCCGCTACAAGCTGATGTCGAAGATGGGCGTGCGTAACCTGGCGGGCTTCAACCGCAAGGTCAAGGATGCCATCGAGGCCGGCGAGCCGTTGTCCGATCCGCTGTTCCGTCGCGAAAGCATGGAAGACGAAGCGCCCTTGCTCAAACCTCTGCCGACCATCGTCGTGGTGGTCGACGAATTCGCTGACATGATGATGATCGTCGGCAAGAAGGTCGAAGAGCTGATCGCGCGTATCGCGCAGAAGGCGCGTGCGGCGGGTATCCACCTGATCCTCGCCACCCAGCGCCCGTCCGTGGACGTGATCACTGGCCTGATCAAGGCCAACATCCCCACCCGCATGGCGTTCCAGGTATCGAGCAAGATCGACTCGCGCACCATCATCGACCAGGGCGGTGCCGAGCAGTTGCTCGGCCACGGTGACATGCTCTACATGCCGCCGGGTACCAGCTTGCCCATTCGTGTTCACGGCGCCTTCGTCTCGGACGATGAAGTGCACCGTGTGGTCGAAGCCTGGAAGTTGCGTGGTGCGCCGGATTACAACGAAGACATCCTTGCCGGGGCCGAAGAGGGTGGCGGCAGCTTCGAAGGTGGCGGTGGTGAAGGCGGTGAGGGCAGCGAGGAAGACCCGCTGTACGACGAGGCCGTCAACTTCGTGCTGGAAAGCCGCCGTGCCTCTATTTCTGCCGTGCAGCGCAAGCTGAAGATCGGCTACAACCGCGCCGCACGGATGATCGAGGCGATGGAAATGGCCGGCGTGGTCAGCTCGATGAATACCAACGGTTCACGCGAGGTACTCGCGCCCGGTTCATCTCGTGACTGAGTGTTGCGTCTCGCGGATGAACCGCTGAATTCGCGGTCTACAGGATTCACGGCAGCCCAGGTGCTGCCGAGCAATGCGGGGTACGGAGTCGCCTCGCCATTCTCATACGGACTCAAGGGGTTTATATGCGTGTTATTCGCCTGCTGATGCTGGCTGCTTTGAGCTTTACCCTGCTGACCGCCCAGGCTGATGAAGAGGCGGCCACCAAGCGCTTGAGCGAATTGCTCAGCCAGGCGCAAACCATCAGCGCGCGCTTCTCTCAGTTGACCCTCGACGCCAGCGGCACTCAGCTGCAGGAAACTGCAGGGCAACTGGCGCTCAAGCGTCCGGGCATGTTCCGTTGGCACACCGACCAGCCCATGGAGCAACTGCTGGTCTCCAATGGCGAGAAGGTCTGGCTGTACGACCCGGATCTGGAGCAGGTCACCATTCAGACACTCGATCAGCGCCTGACCCACACTCCCGCGTTGTTGCTCTCCGGGGATGTCTCGCAGATCCGCGAGAACTTCGAGATCGACTACAAGGAAGGCGGCAGCGTGGTCGACTTCATTCTCAAGCCCAAGGCCAAGGACAGCCTGTTCGACAGCCTGCGGCTGTCGTTCCGCAATCGCGTGCTCAACGACATGCAACTGATCGACAGCATCGGTCAGCGCACCAACATCCTGTTCCTCAATGTGAAGATGAACGAGCCGGTCGAAGACCATCTGTTCACCTTCGACATTCCGGAAGGCGCTGACGTCATCCAGGAGTAAGGCGTGGATCTGTTCGGTCGCCAACCCGTCGCGCAGCCCCTGGCTGCGCGTTTGCGTGCTACCAGCCTGGACGAATACGTCGGCCAGGAGCATGTGCTGGCGCCGGGCAAGCCGCTGCGCGAGGCGCTGGAGCAGGGCGCCTTGCACTCGATGATCTTCTGGGGGCCGCCTGGCGTAGGCAAGACCACCCTGGCGCGCCTGCTGGCCAAGGTCACCGACGCGCATTTCGAAACCATCTCCGCCGTGCTCTCCGGCGTCAAGGAGATCCGCCAGGCCGTCGAAGTGGCTCAGCAGCACGCCGCCCAGTATGGTCGGCGCACCATTCTCTTCGTCGACGAGGTGCATCGCTTCAACAAGAGCCAGCAGGACGCGTTCCTGCCCTACGTGGAAGACGGCACGCTGATCTTCATCGGTGCCACCACCGAGAATCCCTCGTTCGAACTGAACAATGCGCTGCTGTCGCGTGCCCGCGTCTATGTGCTCAAGAGCCTCGACGAGGCCGCGATGCGCAAGCTGGTCAATCGCGCGTTGAGCGACCCGAAAGGCCTTGGCGATCGCCATCTCAGCCTGCCGGACGAGGCCTTTCAGATTCTTCTGGCTGCCGCCGATGGCGACGGCCGTCGTTTGCTCAATTTTCTCGAGAATGCCGCCGATCTGGCCGAGGACGGTGGCGAAATCGGGGTGGAGTTGCTGCAGAACCTGCTGGGCGACAGCCGCCGCCGTTTCGACAAGGGCGGCGAAGCCTTCTATGACCAGATTTCCGCGCTGCACAAGTCAGTGCGCGGTTCCAGCCCGGACGGCGCGCTGTACTGGTACGCGCGCATGCTCGATGGCGGCTGCGACCCGCTGTACATCGCCCGCCGTGTGGTGCGCATGGCCAGCGAGGACATCGGCAACGCCGATCCACGCGCCCTGACCCTGTGCCTCAATGCCTGGGACGTGCAGGAGCGCCTGGGCAGTCCTGAAGGCGAGTTGGCCGTGGCCCAGGCCATCGTCTATCTGGCCTGTGCGCCGAAGAGCAATGCGGTGTACACCGCATTCAAGGCGGCTATGCGTGACGCTGCCGAGCAGGGCTCGCAGGAGGTGCCGCTGCACCTGCGCAACGCACCGACCAAGCTAATGAAGCAGCTCGGCTATGGCGATGAATACCGCTACGCCCATGATGAGCCGGATGCCTACGCGGCGGGCGAGGATTACTTCCCCGAAAATCTGCAGCCGCGCCAGTATTACGATCCGGTGCCGCGTGGGCTGGAACTGAAGATCCGCGACAAGCTGCAGCACCTGCGCAACCTGGATGCCAACAGTCCAAGGCAGAGGAGAAAGTGATGATTCGTGTGGCGCTTGCCGTCGCTGTAGGGGGCGCGGCTGGTTCGGTTATGCGCTTTCTGGTCGCCAGCTGGGTGGCCGGCAACTGGCCCCGGCATTTCTACCTGGGCACTTTCGCGGTAAACATCATCGGGTGCCTGCTGATTGGTCTGCTGTCAGGTCTGTTCCTTACCCGTACCGACCTGTCGCTGGAGCTGCGTACCGGGCTGATCACTGGCGTTCTGGGGGGCTTCACCACCTTTTCGTCTTTCAGCCTGGAAATCATGAAGCTGATGGAGGGCGGTCGCGCCTTCGAAGCGCTCGGTTACCTGGCATTCAGTATCCTTGGTGGTTTGCTGGCCGCCTGGGCTGGTCTGAGCCTGGCTCGATTGGCATCCTGACCCGCTAAAGCTTTACACTCGGCAACCCGCGTCACGCTGGTGGCCGCAACCTTTTTTCGTCGATGTATTGAGACCCGAACATGCTCGATTCCAAACTTGTCCGCACGCAACTCACCGAAATCGCCGAGCGCCTCGCCACCCGTGGCTTCGCCCTTGACGTCGCCCGCTTCGAGGCCCTGGAGAGTCAGCGCAAGTCGGTGCAGGTGCGCACCGAGCAACTGCAGGCCGAGCGCAACAGCCGTTCCAAGTCCATCGGCCAGGCCAAGGCGCGTGGCGAAGATATCGCGCCGCTGCTGGCGGAAGTCGATCAGATGGGCAGCGATCTGGAAGCCGGCAAGCGTGAGCTGGACGTCATCCAGAACGAGCTGGACAACCTGCTGCTGAACATTCCCAACCTGCCGCACGAGTCCGTGCCGGTTGGCGCCGATGAAGACGGCAACGTCGAGGTGGCGCGCTGGGGTACCCCGCGCAGCTTCGATTTCGAGATCAAGGATCACGTCGCCCTCGGTGAGCAGCACGGCTGGCTGGACTTCGAGACCGCTGCCAAGCTGTCCGGCGCGCGTTTCGCCCTGCTGCGCGGCCCCATTGCGCGCCTGCATCGCGCCCTGGCGCAGTTCATGATCAACCTGCACACCGGCGAGCACGGCTACGAAGAGGCCTACACCCCGTATCTGGTGCAGGCTCCGGCGCTGCAGGGCACCGGCCAGCTGCCGAAGTTCGAGGAAGACCTGTTCAAGATCCGTCGTGAAGACCAGGCCGATCTGTACCTGATCCCGACTGCCGAAGTCTCGCTGACCAATATCGTCGCCGGCGAGATTCTCGATGCCAAACAGCTGCCACTGAAGTTCGTCGCCCATACCCCGTGCTTCCGCAGTGAGGCGGGCGCTTCCGGTCGCGACACCCGCGGCATGATCCGCCAGCACCAGTTCGACAAGGTCGAGATGGTGCAGATCGTCGAGCCGTCCAAGTCCTTCGAGGCGCTGGAGGGTATGACTGCCAACGCCGAGCGTGTGCTGCAACTGCTGGAGCTGCCGTACCGCAAGCTGGCGCTGTGCACCGGCGACATGGGCTTCTCCGCGGTGAAGACCTACGACCTGGAAGTCTGGGTGCCGAGCCAGGACAAGTACCGCGAGATTTCTTCCTGCTCCAACTGTGGCGACTTCCAGGCGCGCCGCATGCAGGCGCGCTACCGCAACCCGGAAACCGGCAAGCCGGAGCTGCTGCACACCCTCAACGGCTCCGGCCTGGCGGTCGGTCGCACCCTGGTGGCGGTACTGGAGAATTACCAGCAGGCCGACGGCAGCATTCGTGTGCCCGAGGTTCTGAAACCCTATATGGGCGGCATCGAAGTGATCGGCTGATAGGCCATCACGACGCAAAAAAACGGGGTGTTAGCAGCTGCCCCGTTTCAATGGAGGTAGGGTGCGCCATGCGCACCAGGGCCTTACACCGTAGTTTGGTGCGCGCAGCGCACCCAACGACCGACCTCTGATGAGGCTGATCTGATGCAATTCCTTCCGCTGTTCCACAAGCTGCAGGATCGCCCGGTACTGGTGATTGGCGGTGGTGAGGTCGCGCTGCGCAAAGCGCGCCTGCTAAGCGACGCTGGTGCTGTTTTGCGTGTGGTCGCCCCGGAGATTCGTAGCGAGTTGCAGGAGCTGGCCGGTCCTGGCGGCATCTTCCTGCGTGGCTACGCGAGCAGCGACTTGCAGGGCGTTGCCCTGGTTATCGCCGCCACCGATGACGTGCCGCTCAATGCGCAGATTTCCGCCGAGGCCCAGGCGTTGGGCATTCCCGTCAACGTGGTGGATGCGCCGGCTCTGTGCAGCGTGATCTTCCCAGCCATCGTCGACCGCTCGCCGCTGATCGTCGCGGTCAGCAGTGGCGGCGATGCGCCGGTATTGGCGCGGCTGATCCGCGCCAAGATCGAAACCTGGATTCCGGCCACCTACGGCCAACTCGCCAACCTGGGCAAGCGCTTCCGTGATCGGGTCAAGCAGCTGTTTCCCGACGTGCAGCAACGCCGGGTGTTCTGGGAGGATGTCTTCCAGGGGCAGATCGCCGAGAGCGTTTTTGCCGGCAAGCCGGAGGAGGGTGAGCGCCTGCTGGAGGAACGTCTGGCCGGCGCAGCGCCGCGTGCGCTGGGCGAGGTCTATCTGGTCGGTGCCGGGCCGGGCGATCCCGATCTGCTGACCTTTCGCGCCCTGCGCCTGATGCAGCAAGCGGATGTGGTGCTCTACGACCGCCTGGTGGCTCCCGCCATCATCGAGCTGTGCCGGCGCGATGCCGAGCGCATCTACGTCGGCAAGCGCCGCGCCGATCATGCGGTGCCGCAGGAGCAGATCAACCAGTTGCTGATTGATCTGGCCCGTCAGGGCAAGCGTGTGCTGCGCCTGAAAGGCGGTGATCCGTTCATCTTCGGTCGTGGTGGTGAGGAGATCGAGCAACTGGCGGCGGAAGATATTCCCTTCCAGGTCGTGCCGGGTATCACCGCTGCGTCCGGTTGCGCGGCCTATGCCGGCATTCCGCTGACCCACCGCGATCATGCGCAGTCGGTGCGTTTCGTCACCGGGCATCTCAAGGACGGCAGCAGCAACCTGCCGTGGAAAGACCTGGTGGCGCCAGGGCAAACCCTGGTGTTCTACATGGGCTTGGTCGGCCTACCGGGCATCTGCGAGCAACTGATTGCTCACGGCCGTTCAGGCGCCACGCCTGCAGCGCTGGTGCAGCAAGGTACCACGCAGAATCAGCGGGTATTCACCGGCACCCTGGAGACTTTGCCGCAACTGGTGGCCGAGCACGAAGTGCACGCGCCCACGCTGGTGATAGTCGGGGAAGTGGTCACCCTGCGTGACAAGCTGGCCTGGTTCGAAGGCGCCCAGAACCGCATCTGACGCGTGGTGGCTGAGGCCTTGATCGGGCTTCAGCCATCATCCGCTGTCACTCTAGCGCTGAAACACGCCGTTGCCCGGCAGGCGCTGGCGATCATGCGCGCGAGTGAAATCCTGCTGTGGCCCTTTGGGAACCACGCCAGTCGGGTTGATGGTGGCGTGGCTGGCGTAGTAGTGCGATTTGATGTGGGTGAAGTCCACCGTCTCGGCGATGCCTGGCCACTGGTAGAGCTCGCGTAGCCAGTTGGACAGGTTCGGGTAGTCCTCGATGCGTCGCAGGTTACATTTGAAGTGGCCGTGATAGACGGCATCGAAGCGGATCAACGTGGTGAACAGGCGAATGTCGGCTTCGGTCAGGTATGCGCCGGCCAGATAGCGATTCTTGTCCAAGAGCGCATCCAGTTCATCGAGCATGGCGAACAGCTCGTCGAAGGCCTCTTCATAGGCTTCCTGGGTGGTGGCGAAGCCTGCGCGATAGACGCCGTTGTTCACCGTGGGGTAGATGCGCTCGTTGAGCTGGTCGATGCGCTCGCGTAGCGGCTCGGGATAGAGGTCCAGGGCGTTGCCGGTCAGGCCATCGAATGCGCTGTTGAACATGCGGATGATTTCCGCAGACTCGTTGCTGACGATGCCGCCAGTCTGCTTGTCCCACAGCACGGGTACGGTGACACGGCCGCTGTAGTGGCGGTCATCGGCGGTGTAGCGCTGATGCATGTAGCTCAGGTTGTCGAGGCGATCACCGCTGGAGCCGAACTCGCGGTCGAAGGTCCAGCCCTGTTCGCGCATCAGCCAGCTCACCACGGATACATTGATCAGCGATTCGAGGCCTTTGAGTTTGCGCAGGATCAGGGTGCGGTGAGCCCAGGGGCAGGCCAGCGAGACGTACAGGTGATAACGTCCGGCTTCAGCCTTGAAGCCGCCGTCACCACTTGGCCCGGCGCTGCCGTCGGCGGTTACCCAGTTGCGGCGTTGTGCGCTTTCGCGCTGGAAGCGGCCGCTGTTGCCGGTGTTGTACCACTGGTCGTGCCAGCGTCCATCGATCAACAAGCCCATGACGCTTGCCTCCGTTTTGAGTGAGTCTGGAGTCTAACGTTATGAGCTCGATTGAACGGTGGAAAAAGCTGGCTTAAATGATCGACTGATTAGATTGAAAGCGGGCATCCCAACGCTGCTGTGCCTGCTGGAACGCTGCTTCACGGGCCAAGCCCAGGCCACGCAATGCGACGGCCATGGTGGCGATCACCGCCAGACGACCGTAAGGGTCATCGTGCTCGCCGCGCCAGAATGCGCCCAGCACGGCTGGGTCGAGTCGTTCGGGTTTGACATGGCGCTGCGCTGACAGCGCAGGCCATTCTTCGTCCCAGTTCTCGCCATCGAGGGTGCCGTAGAGATGGCACGCACCGTCCGGATTGACCTCGATCTCGCCGCCTTCGCCCTTGATGACGATGGCAGGATCGCCGAGCAGGCGGCTGGCTTCGCGGTGCACGCCCTGATAACCGGGGTGGAAGATGCTTTGCAGCCCGCAGCGGGCGCCGAGCGGGTTGATCACACGGGCCAGGGAATGGATCGGCGAGCGCAGGCCCAGCGTGTTGCGCAGATCGATCATACACTGTAGCGCCGGCATCCAGTCGCCCAGGTAGCTGTAGGCCAGGCCATGTTGATCGAGCGCCTTTGCCACGCTCTGCCAGTCGCGGCAGCAGGGGATTTCCAGCGCTGTCAGCAGTTGCTCGCTATACAGGCGCCCGGCGGTGTGGGCGCCGCCACCGTGCATGAAGATGCGCACACCGCTGGCGGCCAGCGCCTTGGCCGCCAGCAGGTACCAGGGCAGGTGGCGTTTTTTACCGGCATAGCTGGGCCAGTCCAGGTCGACCTGAATATCGGGGGCGGTGAGTCGTGGGCGGATGGCCTCGGTGAAGCCGGCGAGCTCCTCGGCGCTCTCTTCCTTGTGTCGCAGCAGCATCAGGAAGGCGCCGAGCTGGGTGTCCTCGACCTTGCCGTCGAGCAGCAGGCCCATGGCTTCGCGGGCCTCCTCGCGGGTCAGGCCGCGGGCGCCGCGCTTGCCCTTGCCGAGAATGCGCACGAACTGGGCGAAGGGGTGTTCGGCGGGCGTTATCAGGTTCATAGGCAATTGGTCGGTTTCGGCAGGCCGGCGAGCTTGGCGGCGAGTTTGGCGGGCGTGCCCTTGAACAGGCGATTGAGGTGCAGGCTGTTGCCTTTGTCCGCGCCCAGTTTCAGGGCCGCGTACTTGATCAGCGGGCGGTTGGCTGGCGATAGCTGAAACTCGGCGTAGAAGGCGCGCAGCAGTTCGAGAATTTCCCAGTGTTCTTCACTCAGCTGCAACTCTTCCGCTGCGGCCAGCGCCTCGGCTACGGGGCGTGACCAATCCTGTAGATCGACCAGGTAGCCGTCCTTGTCCAGGGCGATTTCGCGTCCGGCGACGTTGAGCGTGCTCATAGCCAGCTGTTGACCTTGGCGTAGCGGGTGCATAGCTCGACGAAACCTGGATAGTCCACGACCTGTGCGCGCTCGGGCGCCTGTAGGCCGCGGGCGCTTAGGTCTTCGCCCAGTGCATAGAGCGCAACGCTGGCGGGCATCAGTTGCAGCGCTTGCAGATTGGTCGTGCCGGGCTGCAGCGCGTAGACCGCATCGCCGCTGAGCAACACACCATCAGCGGTACCCAACAGACGCAGGCAGCTGGCCAGCCGGCTATCGGCGAACGGCGAATGGGAAAGTATGTGCAGGGTGGCCATTAGAGGGTGATCACCTGGTCATAACGATCAAGGAGGGCGGTCAGTGCGCTGTCGTCCAGTCGCTCTACCGCCAGATTCAGTTCGGCATCGCTCAGGCCGCGCTCGGCCAGGCTGCGTTGGCTGGCGTACAGATCTTCTACGCCGAACATCGGCAAGGCCTGTAGGTTCGCGCCAAGGTCTTTTTGCTGTAGCGCACCAGGTTGCTGCGCTTTACTTAGCTGGAACACGCCATCGTCGAGAAACAGCATGCCGATGGGTAGGTCGAAGGCGCCGCCGGCCAGGGCGATATCCAGTGCCTCGCGGGCTCCAGGGCCGCTCCAGGGCGCCTGGCGGCTGATGATCAGCAGAGACTTGCTCATTAGTGGCCTCCGAAGCAGATCAGGCGGTCGGCCTGTTGCGCTGCTTCATGCAATTGGCCGAGGCCGGAAAGCTCCCACGGGGCCTGCAGATTGGCCGCTGGGCGCGCGTAGCGCTGCGCCTCTTCGGCGTTGAGTACACCGCGACGCAGCGCAGCAGCGATACACACCACCGCGTCCAGCCCGTTGGCAGTGACGAACTCGCGCCACTCGCTGGGCAGATCCGCCTCGTCCTGCGGGCTGACCATGTTGCTGGCGGCGCTGTGCACGCCGTCCTGGTAGAAGAACAGGCGAACGATCTCGTGGCCGTCCGCCAGCGCCGCCTGGGCAAAGCGCAGTGCGCGTCGCGAGGCAGGCAGATGAGGGGCGGCGAACAGGGCAATGGCAAACTTCATGGCGTTTCCGGCGAGGCAAAACTGCGCCAATGATAAGGCCAGGGTGCCCGGCAAACAAAGGCGGCTGACGGCCGCGCAAGAAAAAGCCCGCCGAAGCGGGCTTGAAGGGGGACGAAAGCTATCAGTCGTCGCCGCCCATGATGCCGAAGATCTGCAGCAGGCTGACGAACAGGTTGTAGATCGATACGTACAGGCTGATGGTGGCCATGATGTAGTTGCGTTCACCACCATGGATGATGGCGCTGGTCTGGAACAGGATGCAGGCCGAGGAGAACAGCACGAAGCCGGCGCTGATCGCCAGTTGCAGGCCGCTGATCTGGAAGAAGAAGCTGGCAACCACGGCACCCAGCAGAACGAAGAAGCCTGCCGTGATGAAACCGCTGAGGAAGCTCATGTCCTTGCGGGTGGTCAGCACGTAGGCAGACAGGCCGAAGAACACCAGCGCGGTCATGGTAAAGGCGGAGCTGATCACCTCAGCGCCGTTGGCCATGCCCAGGTAGCGGTTGAGGATCGGGCCAAGGGTGTAACCCATGAAGCCGGTCAGCGCGAGCGTGGAAAGCAGGCCCCACGAAGAGTTGCGCAGCTTGGCGGTGAGGAAGAACAGGCCGTAGAAACCGATCAGTACGACAAAGATGTTCGGATAAGGAACGTTGGCGCGCTGCGAGATGAACGCCACCAGGCCGCTGAAGGCCAGGGTGATGGCCAGTAGGCCATAGGTATTGCGCAGAACGCTGCTGACTTCCTGTTGCTCAACCTGAGAATGGTTGAGTGCATAATCTCGCTCTTGCATGGCGACGCTCCTGTTGTAAGAGGCTTTCAAATTCGAATGTATCGGATCATAACAGAGCGGGATTGCCTGCCAAGACTTAGAGTTTGACAGTGTGTTGCGTTCCGGTAAGATTGCCGCCCGCACTGCTGCGGAGGTTTGAGCGTTAGCCTCCGCACTCAAGAATCTGGAAGCGTGGCCGAGTGGTTTAAGGCAACGGTCTTGAAAACCGTCGATGGGCAACTATCCGTGAGTTCGAATCTCACCGCTTCCGCCAATTCTCCAAAATTGCCACGACGCAATTGCTGATCCTAATCTGGCGCTTGCTTTTTGACTCCCGTGCGCCAAGCTAGGTCAGGCCCTGGCTTTTTGTTAAGGTGACCGGCAAGTTCAATCTCACCGTCGTTGCACGGTGGCTGACAAGGTGCAACGAGGTGGCGATTGATTAGGGTCCTGGTTGTCGACGATCACGATCTGGTCCGCACGGGCATCACCCGTATGCTGGCCGATATCGACGGTCTGCAAGTCGTGGGCGAAGCCTGCACTGGCGAAGAAGCCCTGCTCAAGGTTCGCGAACTCAAGCCCGACGTCGTCCTGATGGACGTCAAAATGCCTGGTATCGGCGGCCTGGAAGCCACTCGCAAGCTGATGCGTAGCCATCCCGACATCAAGGTCGTCGCCGTTACCGTGTGCGAGGAAGATCCCTTCCCGACGCGCCTGCTGCAGGCGGGTGCCGCCGGTTACCTGACCAAGGGGGCGGCATTGGATGAGATGGTGCAGGCCATTCGCCTCGTATTCGCCGGCCAGCGCTATATCGACCCGCAAATCGCCCAGCAACTGGCGCTGAAATCCTTCCAGCCGCAGAACAGTGGTTCGCCATTCGACCTGTTGTCCGAACGTGAAATCCAGATCGCGCTGATGATCGCCAACTGCCACAAGGTGCAGAACATCTCGGACAAGCTGTGCCTGTCGCCGAAGACGGTCAATACCTACCGCTACCGCATCTTCGAGAAGCTCTCCATCACCAGCGATGTCGAGCTGGCTCTGCTCGCGGTGCGCCACGGCATGGTCGACGCCGTCAGCTGAAAATGTCTGCCCCATTCGATCCGAGTGCCTTCCTGGCGACTTGCAGTGGTCGCCCCGGCGTCTATCGCATGTTCGATAGCGAGGCTCGTCTGCTCTACGTCGGCAAGGCGAAGAACCTCAAGAAGCGTCTCTCCAGTTACTTTCGCAAGACCGGTCAGGCACCCAAGACGGCCGCGCTGGTCGCACGTATCGCGCAGATCGAAACCACCATCACCGCCAACGAGACCGAGGCACTGCTGCTCGAGCAGACCTTGATCAAGGAATGGCGGCCGCCATACAACATCCTGCTGCGCGACGACAAATCCTACCCTTACGTGTTTCTCTCCGACGGTGACTTTCCACGGCTCGGCATTCACCGGGGGGCGAAGAAGGCCAAGGGGCGCTATTTCGGCCCTTATCCCAGTGCATTGGCGATTCGCGAGAGTCTGAGCCTGCTGCAGAAGACCTTTCTGGTTCGCCAGTGCGAGGACAGTTACTACAAGAACCGCACGCGCCCCTGTCTGCAATACCAGATCAAACGCTGCAAAGGTCCCTGCGTCGGCTTGGTCAGTCCGGAGGAGTATGCCGAGGACGTGCGTCACTCGGTGATGTTCCTCGACGGCCGCAGCAATGCACTGAGTGAGGAGCTCTCGGCCAGCATGGAAAAGGCCTCGATGGCCCTGGAGTTCGAGCGCGCCGCTGAGCTGCGTGATCAGATCGCCATGCTGCGCCGCGTGCAGGACCAGCAAAGCATGGAAGGTGGCACTGGTGACGTCGACGTGGTGGCGGTGATGCTCACCCCCGGCGGCGCCTGCGTACACCTGATCAGCGTGCGTGGCGGGCGCGTGCTGGGTAGCAAGAATTTCTTCCCGCAGGTGGCGATCGAAGAGGAGGGGGGCGACGTGCTGATGGCCTTCCTCGCTCAGTACTACCTGGGCAATGCCGAGCGCGACCTGCCCAGCGAGCTGATCGTCAACGTGCAGCATGAAGACTTCGCCACGCTGATCGAGGCCATCGAGTCGTTACGCGGCCGTAGTCTCAGCATCAGTTTGCGCGTGCGTGGCACGCGAGCCCGCTGGCAACAGCTCGCCGTGACCAACGCCGAACAGGCGCTGGCAGCGCGTCTGGCCAACCGGCAGCATCTGGCCGAGCGTTTCGAGGCGCTGGCTACCGTGCTGGAAATGGACGAGCCGCCGCAGCGCATGGAATGTTTCGATATCAGCCATTCCAGCGGTGAGGCGACGGTCGCCTCCTGCGTGGTATTCGGTCCCGAAGGCCCGCTGAAATCCGATTACCGTCGCTTCAATATCGAGGGCGTGACCGCCGGCGACGACTACGCCGCGATGCATCAGGCGTTGACTCGGCGCTTCAGCAAGATCAAGGATGGCGAAGGCAAGTTGCCCGATGTGCTGCTGGTGGACGGTGGCAAGGGGCAGTTGGCCATGGCGCGCGAGGTACTGCAGGAACTGGCCGTGCCGGATCTGATTCTGCTTGGTGTGGCCAAGGGCACAACGCGCAAACCGGGCCTGGAAGTGCTCTACCTGAACGACGCCGAACATGAGTTCACCTTGCCCGGCAATTCGCCAGCGCTGCATCTGATCCAGCAGATCCGTGATGAATCGCACCGTTTTGCGATTACCGGGCATCGTGCTCGCCGCGGCAAGACGCGGCGCACCTCGACGCTGGAAGAAGTAGCAGGGATCGGCCCGAAGCGGCGGCGCGAGCTACTCAATCACTTTGGTGGCCTGCAGGAATTGTCCCGTGCCAGCGCCGAAGAAATTGCCAAAGCGCCCGGAATCAGTAAAAAGCTCGCCGAGTTGATTTATGACACTCTGCACAGCGAGTAGAATGCCCGCTCACCTCGCAGCCTAGTTGTGCCGATGAATATCCCCAACTTGCTTACCGTGCTCCGGGTCGCGCTGATCCCGGTCTTTATCCTGTTGTTCTATTTACCGTTCTCCTGGAGCTATTGGGCTGCCAGCGGCGTCTTCGCGATTGCCGCCGTGACCGATTGGCTCGATGGCTATCTCGCCCGCCGCTGGGAGCAGGGCACGCCTTTCGGCGCCTTCCTCGACCCGGTGGCGGACAAACTGATGGTGGCGGTGGCGTTGGTGCTGCTGGCGGCCGAACACTCCAATCTCTGGCTGACCCTGGCTGCCGCGACCATCATCGGGCGCGAGATTGTCGTCTCTGCGTTGCGTGAATGGATGGCCGAACTCGGTGCTCGGGCGCATGTCGCGGTGTCCAACCTTGGCAAGTGGAAAACCGCAGCGCAGATGCTGGCGCTGGTCATCCTGCTGGGTAATCCACCGGTGTTCACCTTCTGGGTCGTGCTCGGATATATCTTGCTGGTGGTCGCAGCCGTGCTCACATTGTGGTCGATGCTGCAGTACCTGTTGGCCGCCTGGCCGCACCTCAGCACCACCTCGGAAAAGAAATAAGTATTTTTGAATCAAAGGGTTGACGGCGCGATTCGATTCTATAGAATGGCGCCCGTCGACAAGACAAGCGGGAATAGCTCAGTTGGTAGAGCACGACCTTGCCAAGGTCGGGGTCGCGAGTTCGAGTCTCGTTTCCCGCTCCAGTTTTACACGAGTCGCCAAGGCGGCTCGTTTGCTTCATGGCTGAGTTGCAGAGTGGTTATGCACCGGATTGCAAATCCGTGAACGCCGGTTCGATTCCGACCTCAGCCTCCAATTCGAAAAGCCTCGTAGATCGCTGATCTACGAGGCTTTTTTCATTATCCCGGGCAAGCGTTGCGTGCCTTGCGGGTAAGCGAAGGGCTGTATATAGTCCGGTCCTTCGCACAGCGCTACCGCCCGAATGGCGAAATCGGTAGACGCAGGAGACTTAAAATCTCTCGCTCGCAAGGGCGTGCCGGTTCGAGTCCGGCTTCGGGCACCATTTAAAATCAAGCACTTACAGATATCGGCTCTCTTCCCACTTTTTCCGCAATTCCAGTTTTTTTCCGCAATTACCTTGTTGGCGACACTTTTTTTCCTCGCCGCTCCCTGATGTAATGCTCCGTCATGACTACCGTGGTGTGGCCAAGCTGGTCTCTAGCTTTCAGGATGTCTCCGCTTGATTCAGCCGTGTCGGTGCCTGCTTTGGCCCGTAGATCACGTAGCTGAAACTCTGCTTTTTCGATACCTGCCGCCTTTCTAGCCTTGTCGAACCGGGAGCGGAGCATTGCCGGAGTCATAGAGGTTCCATCCTCCGCCACTACCAGTCTGGTCGAGCGCACTTTGTGGCCTGCTTTTCGAGCTTTGATCCTTTCCAGTAGCAGGCGAAGTTCGCCTGTAACCTCAATGCGGCGTTTGGTGCCAGTTTTTGACTGCTTTACATGCAGATGTCCGTCTCTGATGTCTCGCTCGTCCATACGCAAGGTATCTCCAGGACGTTGTCCTGTCAGATAAACCAAGTCCATCGCATCGCGTAAGCCAGAATCCGCTTCTGAGTAAACGGCATGGAAGAGGCTGTCTTCGATGTAGACGTCGCGTCCCTTTTCCTTGTTGCCTTTCACTCCCGCGCACGGATTAGCAAGAGCGGTGTAACCCATCTCTCGTGCATAGTTCCAGATTGCTGAGAGAAGAGCCTTCTCCCTGTTCGCGCTAATCGGAGCGGTTTGCCGCCAGCGTAGATACTGGCGAATGTGTTGAGGCTGGATCGCTTCAAGTGGGGCTGGCGGGTCGTCGAAAAACTCTAGTAGCTTGCGTAGTTCTTGGCGATTTTTCGTTTGGGTACCGGGGGCCTTGGTAGGAATAATCTCTACTTGGTATTTCCCTGCCACATACCCGAACGTAATGACTTTCTGTTGTAGCTCTGTAGCTGTTCTATCGCGCTCAAGTTCAGCGTACTTCATTATTGCCAGACCGTAATCTCGACCAAGGGGAATCTCCTTCCTTGGCCGACCTCCGGTGTCATAGAAGTAGTATGTCGTGCTCCCGCGTTTTCGCTCACGCAGGCGCGGAATTGCCCCTAGGTTTGTTGGTCTTCGTCCCATCTATCCTGCCTTCCTCGACCTCCAGGTCACTTCTCGCTCAACGCTAACCTTCGACACTGGCAATAGATTGGCCGCAATCACACATGGCCAGCCATTTGCTTTGATCGTATGGGGTATGCCGTTTCTGCGTAGGACCTCGATTTGCTTCGCTCTTATCTTGGCGCCAGTCAACTCACAGACTTGCTCGTGGCTCAAAAACTGTATCGCTTCCATGGATAACGATCCCGCCGATACCATACCGGCGATTGTGTGATACGTGAAAGGTGTCTATTTGGCACCATATGGCACGTTCTGGTGTGCCTCAACCGGGAGGAGAGGATTGCAGAGTAGAGAAGGGCAGATTCGCTGGGGCAGTTGGCGTCACAGGCGTTGCAGCATCATCCGTGGACTGATTGTCTCAGCGTTGGAGGGAGGCTAAGCAACGCTCGCTATGTGGCCAGCTGGATGAGATCGTCCAGCAGCTCACGGACGCCGCGCCTGTAGAATGTCCCTCTGATCGATGAGGCTACCGATCTCTCTAAGCTACCACTAGCGCCCATCGCAGCTGAGATGACACGCCTTGAGGCGCTGTTCAGTGCTGACAAGATCGTGCGGGATCAGTACACGACGCTAGCAGCGCGTATTGCGCAGGAAAACACTGCACTTCAGGTACTCGAATCACGCCTCGCTGATGCAGTTGGAGCCGAGGCCCGTCGCAAGGCCTTGCAAGCCGAGCGTAATGACACGTACGGACGCGTTTTCGACGCAATTATTAACGAGCAGAACGCGTTGGCCAGCTTGTATGAGCCATTAATGGCCCGGCTCGCAGCATCTTCCGGCACCCTCAAAAAACTCAGCTTCTCGGTTCGCCGCATAGCCGATGTTGAAAGCTGGGGAACAATCGCCGAGGAGGAACTGCTTGATCGGCGGAAGGCTGGTCCATTTTATGGCCGCGGCTCGCTAATCAAAGCAGCCATCCAAGAACTAAAGGCAGCGTGGGAAACCGGCTCGGCACCGGAAGTGCAGGAAGCGATGACCTCCTTCATGGAAAAGTACAGCAAGGATCTGCTAACACATGCGCCTTATGTACAGTCCCAGCAAACTGAGTTTCGTGCTTGGTCGAAGCAGTTTGCACATTGGCTTTTTGGAACCGATCACCTGACCGTTCGCTATGAAATTTCCTACGACGGCGTCGATATTCGAAAGCTCTCTCCTGGAACGCGGGGTATCGTCCTTTTGCTCCTGTATCTAGCACTAGATGATGCAGACGATCGCCCCCTGATCATCGACCAACCTGAAGAAAACTTAGACCCCAAGTCGGTGTTCGATGAGTTGGTGTCGCTTTTCATTGCAGCGAAGGCAAAGCGTCAGGTGATCATGGTCACCCACAACGCAAACCTGGTCATTAATACCGATGCCGATCAGATCATTGTGGCCGCGTCAGGTCCCAATGTAGATGGTGGCCTGCCTCCGATCACCTACATATCAGGCGGGCTAGAAAACGAGGAGATTCGGCAATCTGTTTGCGAAATCCTCGAAGGAGGCACGACAGCTTTCCAGGAGCGAGCAAGAAGGCTAAGGGTTCGACTCGACAGATAAAGTCAGCCGAGAGCAGCATCATTAGGAGTTCCGATGAGCACACCCATCACGTTAACCGTGGGCGACATCGAGCTCACCTACAACACGACCTATAGCCGTATGGCCTGCGGGCATTGAAGGCAGCCCCATTCAGGGCTGCCTAGTGAAGTCAGATTACGCGCTTGATGCTGATGTAATCGCCCTGAGTGCGCAGGGTGACTGTCACCGGTTTGCTAGTGCGATTACGCCAAAACCAACCGTGCTTGCCATCGAATGCGGCCTCCAGAACACCGGTGTCTTCTGGCGTTGAGCGTCCCTTCCCGTAGCCGTGATAGAAATCGCGCGGCGCGTTGTAAGGATCGCCGTGGGTGTCGTAGTTAACGACGCCGCCATTGGCAGTCCAGCGGTAGTTCACCTTGGCACCTTGCTTCATTTCCAGTTTCACTTCGGCACCCTGGTTCGGGCTCAAGGTGATGCTCATTTCATGCTGCAGGACAGCCTGCTCAGGCGCAGCCGGTTGCTCCGGAGCGGGAATGACCTCGGCAGGAGCGGCCGGGGTAGTGGGTGCTGCGGCAATAGTTTCAGCTGGCGGCGGAGTTGGAGTCTGAGCTGCGGCCTCATCGGCGCGGGCCTCTTCAGCCAGCTGGATCTTCACCTCACCCATCTGTGTGAGACCCAGTGCTCGGCCCACGCCAGTGGGGTCGATCGCATACTCCGAAGGCATTACCACGGTAACCAGAAGCGCGCAGGCAATGATTGCCGCGATGATCGTGGAGCGCAGTAGCTGTGCTGTCGAGGGGAGTTCGTTGAGGGTCGGA
This sequence comes from Pseudomonas sp. ZH-FAD, assembly GCF_002803095.1. Lineage (GTDB taxonomy): Bacteria > Pseudomonadota > Gammaproteobacteria > Pseudomonadales > Pseudomonadaceae > Aquipseudomonas. The sequence continues at coordinate 211,972 of NZ_PGLR01000004.1, forward strand.
AGCTTGGTATTGAACATAAAAAGAATTCCTTACTGAGAGACGATCAGGCCGGTGATCTGGTAGCCCATGAGCAAGAAACCGGCGCTCATCATGGCAACGTTGGCGGTGTAGGCATGGCGCCAGAAGCTGGCAGTACGTCGCCAGTAGCCCATCAGAATGAGAATGCCGCCAAGGGCCAGTAGCTGGCCGATCTCGACACCTACGTTGAAGGCAATCAGGTTGGCGATCAGGCCATCAGGAGAAATCTCGAACTCCTGGATCTTGGTGGCCAGACCGAAACCATGAAGCAGGCCGAAGATCAGCGTTGCTGCGCGGGTATCGGGCTGGTACCCAAACCAGCGCTGGAAGGCGCCGAGGTTATCCAGGGCCTTGTACACGACCGAAAAGCCGATGATCGCGTCGATCACATACGAGCTGATGCTGATGTTGCTAAGCACTCCAAAGAGCAGAGTGATCGAGTGGCCTGCGGATTCCACGCTGACTCGGACACCCATTCCACGCGCATCCGGACAGTGATTCCACGCTGATCCGGACACTCATTCCACGAGCATCCGGACACCGACTCCACGGTCATCCGGACA
>NZ_PGLR01000050.1 GCF_002803095.1 Pseudomonas sp. ZH-FAD
CCAACCCGGACTAACAATGCCAGCCCTGCGTCGCTGCGCTCCGACTGCCTGTCCGAATGAGCGTGGAACAGGTGTCCGGATCAGCGTGGGCTGAGTGTCCGAATGGCGTGGAATCCGCATCGCGACCAGTATTTCCCGCGTGCGCGGGGGTGATCGCCCCATAGATCGAGCCGGAGAAACTGCTCGCTCGTATTTCTCGCGCTTGCGGGAGTGGTCGGGGTCTATGAACTGTATTTACGTAACTACGCGGGTGTTCCCCGCGTGCGCGGGGATGAGCGGAGCTGTCGAGAAGCGCATCATTGCCGCGAGGTATTCCCGCCAATGGTGGGGTAAGCGAAAAGATCATCCACTCATCGACTCTGACAACGATGTTCCCTGAATGGCCAGGGGTGAACGTGATCCGCCGAAGCGATTGGTATAGCCTTGAACGTCTTCCCCGTGTGCGGGGGTAATCGGCTCATAAATTGAGGGTCTATCACATCGATTTCGTGTTCCTCGCGAGTGCGAGGGTGAGCGGATTGGTCCGCGTGAGCATATCAAGCTGGTCATGCTTTCCCCTGAGAGTACGCGGGATAAACGGTGCCAACCCTACCACTGGGCTGGCTTGCGCCCTGGACTACCGGAGGGTGAGCGCTACCGAGTAGGTCTAGTGCTGGGCACTCAATGGCGTTCCCTGGCCTGCTGGGGGGTCGGCGAGGGAGAGAATTCCCTTGTAATGCTGTGAGCATCTGCGTTCTCTGGCAACAGGGGTCAACCCACACCTGCATCAACCGTTGAGGAACCTGAGTATGGAATCACTCATCACCGACTCGTCTGAGGTAGGGGAGCAGCCTGCTGTGTCTCTAGAGCAGCGTTTTGATCAGCTAGGCAAGCGCGTGCGAGCTGCATCCCTGGCCAAGACTGGACTCACCCTGAGCGCGGTAGAGGTTCAGGTCCTGGGTATGACCGTGCTGGCAAACTGGCAAGGTGATGAGGACGAGTCGGAAGCCTAAAGCTCTGCTGCATTCCAGTTCTGGGGCCTGGGGAATTGCAATGGGCCAGGGTGACACACTCCAGCTTGAGCGATCATGAGCATCAGATTCCACTCCCAACCTCGCTCAAGGAGAGCGCAATGAAGCAACTTCGCATTTGGCTGATCAAGCGCAAGCTGCGTGCTGCATATCTGTCGTACCGCAACATGCTTGACCGCTCCCATGCTGGCCGGCAGATGACCGAACAGCTGCCCAGCGTTGCTGCGCAAAAAGAGCGCTGCAACAAGCTTCTGGCTAAGCTGGCCAAACTCGATCCGGCAAATTGCCCAGTCACTAGCATCGGTTGACCCCAGGAGCGCTACGAACCATGAAGAAACTGGACGAAGCTTTTGCTGGCATCACGGCCCCTTGTTGCAACCCGGATGAAGCCTGTGCGTGCAGCGGCGCTGAGCGGGTATTGCGTGTGTACGCATACCGCTCTGACACCACGCTGCCGGCAATGACCGAGGATCAACGCACGGCCTGTCTCGATGAAATCGGAGCTGTCGAGGGTTACGACCGCGACCAATGGGTTGGCTCTACCGACGCTCAGCTCGCTGGTGGCGTTTTGTCGGCGTGGCAAGACTACTGCCGTGATCTTGGGATATTCTGATGAGTCAGGCCTTGGCTGATCGAACCTACGGCATGCAGTGCCCGCACGCTGAGCGGGCCATGCAGTTTCTCAGTGAAATTGGCATTGCGGTGCAGTCGGTTCCCGGCGCCAGCGGCTTCATCGAACACGTCGAAGTTGTGAAGGGTGGCCTTCACGTTGATCCCCGTGCTCCTGCATCCGGGCTCCTGCATGAGGCTGGGCATCTGGCGATTGTCCCAACCGAGTTCAGGCATCTGCTGGGCGGCAATCTGGACGCCGGCATGAAGAAGATATTCGAGCACCTGGACAGCATGGAGCTGGAGCCTGACTCCCATCTACAGCGGGCCATGCTCCAGACTGGCGACGCCGAGGCTACGGCCTGGGCTTTTGCTGCCGGCAGGGCGATTGGCTTGCCAGACAACCTGATCATTCAGGACGACGAATATGGCGGTGAGGGGCGCTTCATCCGCAACTCCCTGGCTGCGGGCGCCTATCTGGGTATCAACGGCATTGCGCATGCAGGGTTCTGTGTTCGCAGGGCAACCCCCTATCGACCGCTCCCGGTTTATCCCACGCTCGCGTACTGGCTCCAGCACTCCTAACCCCATCGAATCAACCGCGGCGTTCCTCGCTCCCCTCGTTAGGTATTGAGGCTGGTTGATTCTTTGCAGGCCAGCGGTGACACAGGTCTGGCTGGCGGAAGATAGTGACACCAACGGATCAGGCAGGAGCAGTACATGCACCCATCTATCGGGCAGCTCAACGGTGGCAAGTTCTACAGCTACCTGAATGGCTATCACGCCGAGCCCTTCGTCGGCTCACTGGAAGAAGTCGAAGTAGCGATGGGCCTTCGGACTCAACCGACGCCATCCCCTGCTGAGCCCGCCGCTGGCAAACGCAAGTGCTTCGACGTGACCATGCGCTTTCAGTACCCGGCCTGGGACGAGGTTGATGGGATCGTGTATCGGTCAATCGAGGCGGACAGTAAAAGCGAGGCGAACGCCATGGCCAGGAGGATGGCAGACCAGGATGGGCACCTCGCAGGCGGCAAAGGGCGCGTGACGTTCAGTGCATGCGAGCAGTAACCGCCTAGCTCACCTGCCCTTCCCAGACTTCCTCGGGCGCCCCTCGGGGAAGAAGTCGCGAATATCGGCAAATCCAGACGAGAGGAAGGTGCCGGTGTATGCGAATTCCAAGTCCTGTAGGTTGAGCTGGGTGACGTGGCTGTCCTCCGGCTCAATGTCGGTATTGCAGTAGTAGGGGCTGTCTGCGAGGTTGAACATCAAGCGGCAGGCCATAGGGCGAGCGTCATAGATCGAGCAGCTGCCCTTGGACAAGAACGGGCATGGCTGCCGATGGTAGTGAGCAATTTCCTCCCGAGACTGGCGGTGCTCCACCCTGCGCGGCTTGATGCCCGTAGCCTCACTGATTATCTGGGCTTCCAGCTCGCTCACGGCCACCGATGTGTGGCAGCAGTAGCTGCACCCAGCCTTGCATGCGGAGTGCGGCACTACGACAGATGCGATCTTGTCGGCGATCTTCAAGACCCGCTTCATCCGGCCTCTCAGTGCAATGGGCTGCCGCAAAGCTTCCAGGAAGTCAGCTCGCAGGTTCCCAAGAGCTGGACTGGCATTCAGCCGCATCAGGTTACGCTTGGACTGATCCTCAGCAATCTCTGGCGTTAGAGGCAACTCTATCGCGGGAATCCGGCCTGGGATGGTGCTCATCGGATGCTGCGCTCATGCTTGAGGCTGCGACGCTGTGCTTCGGCGTTCCACTCTCTGGCCCTATCAAAGCAGCTTGAGGCTGTCTCTGCATTACCATTCGCCCTCTCGGACTCTCCCAGCAAACGCCACTTCTCGGCACGCTCAAGCGCAGCACCGGAAGTTCGTCCGTGGCTCACTGCTAGAACGTACAGAATCAGCAGAACAAGCAGGATGGCCGTAAATATCCACAGATGCTCGACCAGGAATGTTCCCAGCTCGGCTGCGCTTATCATCCAGCATGCTCCTGTGCTTGGCTCTGGAGTTCTTCGGGAATGCGTAGCTCCCATTTCTTGGCGAAGCGCAACGCGCCGGCAGAGTCGGTATCCCGAGTTGTCGTTGTGGGAAACCGGAGTCGTGACCCGGCTACTTTGCGATCTATCGTCCATGAGAGACGATAGTGGTCATTGCCAATACGCTTGATGCTGTGCCCGTAAGCCATATCCGGCTCCTGTTATCTCTTGTGCTTAGTTGACCGGGCGCCCGGTCATTATTGCTTGAAATCTCAATCCAAACCGTGGATGGAAATAGGCTCCCGCTCCTGCCGGCGACGGTCATTGAATTCCTCGGCTTGCTCGCGTGCATAAGCCTCTAATTCGGGGGCCTTCGGAATCGGCAGGCCGAGGCGGCGGCGAACTGCTTTGAACGCTTTCAGACTCACCGGCACCACATAGGAAAGACTGAGTTTGTCCCAAGGATTGCGGATGTGGCTGAGCGGGTCGATACGGTCGAGGATCGAGTTGCCGGTATAAGTAGAAATCCCCCTGTGACGCAGCTCTACTGGGATTTGCTCGAAAGGCAGCCCGGTAACGGTCATCAGGTCGAACACCGACGATACGTCCAGTTCGATGAACAGCTGTGCCTGCTCCGATCTATCAGCTGCACAGCGGTAGCAGACTGATTGGTAGTCGATGAGGTTCAGCGTCTCGGACATGGACGGCTCACCTCGGTGACGGTGAGAGACGTACTGCTTGCGGACGGGCACGTAGCGCAACTTGATTGAGCGGAAGCTGTTCGCCACCTGGACATTATCCCCCTTCCCCACCACAAGCTTACCGCGCCCCAGTGCTCGAAGCGCATCTTGATGGGCCGGCGTATCAACGCAGAACCGCTCATGATTCAGCGCCAGCAGATCGTCAATCAGGTTCGGCAGATGCTTGCCGGCAGCCTTGCAGAACCACCTCTGCATATCATCCTTTCGCGTCTCATAGTCCTCTTTGACCAGCTGGGCGATCACCTGGGTTTGGTTGTGCCGCGCCAAGAAATGACAGTCGCGGATGACGCGATCCGGTGTTGAGAGGGCCGTTCCACTCAGGCCCTGCAAGCTCAGGGTTGGGAGTTTTTCCATTTCCCAGAAGGGCAAGCCGCTGGTGTCTCGGCGTGCGAGTTCACGCCCTCCTGAACTGCCCAGCAGCAAGAGAGGTGTTTCTCCGTTCAACGCCTTGGCCGGCAAGTAAAGGCAATCGTCTGGCACGCTGCCGGCGAAACGTTCTTCCATCCAGAGATTGGGGTTGTAGCTCTCCGCCCACTTGGGTTCGATGGTGTGCAGGAAATCGCTGTTCAGATCAGTGCTGGATCGGGTTTCCAGCTTGAGTTCAAACTCAATTGGTACGGGCAGTTGCCTGTCATCCTCAGCCCACTTGTGGGGAAGTCGCACCATCGAGCCAGTTGCGAGCTGGGGCTCAGTGAGCTTGCGGTCGAAGTAGCGGTCGCGGCACTGATCGATGAACAGATGCAGCCACAGCAAATCCCAGTCATTGAGGTCGGACAGTGCGCCCAGTACCCTCAAACCAGTGTCCGAAATCATCAGGTCAGTCCCGGCCTGACCGCTGAGCGCTTGCCGCCCGTTGTCGCCCCACTGAATATCCAAAAGGTCATAGGGGAAGTGGCTGCCCTCGATCCGGTTCAGGTTGTAGCGGTCGTTGCGAGCACGCATCCGCGACTCTTGAAGCGGGTGGGTGTAGTTGCCCTTATCGGTGAGCACCAGGATGCGCCCGCCAGTGTTGACGACCATCACGAAGTAGCTGTCGCTGATGTGAGGCGCCGTGATCACGCAAAGGGAAAATCCGGTTGGAATGCGTCGGGCGTGGGTGATCAGTTCTTCGATGGACCCGAAGGCGAACACCAGACGACTGACCTTTGCCTTGTCCGCGTCCCCTACCGGGCCATCGCAAACCATCAAGCGGGTCAGGCGCTCGACGCCGTGATAAGCGTCCAGGCCGACGAAGCAGCCGCTTTCGCGCACGAATTTGCGGCTCTGCTCGCATAGGGACTCAGGGGCAAGGTCGCGGTAATGGGCAAGGGCGCCGTCGCAGTAGCCAAAGAATGCTTCGAAGCGAGCAACTGCCGACTCGGCGGTGAACAACGCGTTCATGCGTGCTACCAGCTCCAGCCGGGCATTCAGCCGCTCATTGCCGGCGAGAATGTCAGCGAGGGTGAACGTCTCAGACTCTGCGTACTGCTCTGCCAGCGTCTTGACCACCAGGGCTACTGTCAGATCGTCACCAACAGCCTGGGCTTGCTGAACACGCTTGTTGGCCTGATAGAGGTCGAATGAATCCCCACCCACACGGAAGGTGTAGGAGCTGCTATTGACGGACTTCCCGGTCAGTTCTTCCCACAGGGCGACGGCCTGGGTGCTGATGCTCGCCTGATCGCTCATGGCGCGTTTTCCTTATTCACTGGAGGGAGCGCAGAACGCGCTCAAGCGGGCTTGCGGTAATTGCATCGAGCATCATCGGGCGAATGTCAGTGGGCTCACACCCATCCACGCCGTTCTCGGCGAAGTACCGGCACACGTCTTCGTCGGTGACGTAGCCTTTGTCGGCGAGCTTTGCCCGCTTCTCCAGGTACTCCTGCTCGGCCTGTTCATTCCAGGCCCATTCGCGCTTCGGTCGATACATGGAAAATTCCTTCACCACTTCAATTACTGACAACCATCGGAAGCGCTTACGGTTGCCGGCAGTTAGCCTCAGCCGGCTGCGTTCTCCGCATTACATAAGCGCAAGCCCATCTTGAGGCTTAGCGGTACGTGTCACCGGCAGCGGTGAGAAATCGTCAATCCCGAGAATGGGGGGCGACGCAACCTCAGTTGAGCTGAATCGAGCTTTCCCCGAACCTCACCTCAAGCCAGCGAACGCCGGTACTACTTGGGTGTGGCTTGAATACCCGTTGCCCCATCTGTAGAGCCGTGCCGGCAGGAATCTCGAACACACGGTGGCCAGTCATGACCAGCTCGGCCACCCACTCAGGCGACGTACCAATGAAGCAGAGGGCTTCGTGGTCGGGCTCACAGCGGTGGATGCGATTAAGAACTTCGCGGTCTGGATTGTCGGCTACGTCGATGAACAGAACATCATCACCCGACCAGGGAATGTCGGCAGCGGTATTGACCTTGACAGGCTCAAATCGGGCTTCATCCGGCTTCTGGGTTGCGAGCGCGAAAAGCTCCTGATTAGGCATCGGGTACATTTCCAGCGAACCGCTGGGAGACAGTCTCGCTGCCTCGGCCAGCAGCTTCTCCAGCCTGTCCGCAGGCAGGTGGATGCCGTATGCCTTCCCCTCATGCTCGACAGCGAACAGTACCTTCGTGAACTTGTGGGCCATGCTTTGTTCCCTATGCAGTTGCGCCATGCGCGAGACGGTGGCAGCGCATTGCCAGTTTGTGCGAGTAGTCAGCGCCTGTGCAGGTGCCTACCAGCCGGCCCTGCCTCGGCTGACTGCGGAGTTGTTATTGGTTGGCAGGCTTGAGCGTGAAGCGGATGAGCTTGTCGTCAAACCGACCGTATCGGTGATCGTAATTCCCTTCGTAGAGCGTGGCCGCGAACCGAGGGCGGTGCTGTCGGATCACTGCCCCGCCTGGAAGCCAAACCGTTACTACCTTGGCGCCGATAGACGCCCGGCAGTCTATTGGCTCTCCATCCTGTACCCATTCATGCCGTGCCTCGTCACGCCAGAACCAGCGACACTCAGCAAGCGCAGGAGTGGCTTTAGTCTTCATGGGCGCGTGCTCCATTGCGGCTTCCCCGGAGTTTCATGCTTTAGCCACTGCTCCCTGACGATTGACTACTTCCATGTGGGTTGAGTCGCCTTTGAGCTTGAAGGTGAAGCCGACCCGCCAATCCAGACGCTCGCCAAAATCGCTGATCCAGTTGCTTGCTTCCTGCTTGCTGCGAAAGCCGCGCTCGTAATTCACCGAGCCGCCGCGTCGGACAAACCAACGGCAGTTGCCCTGGAGGGGGACGCTGTTGTAGCTGAAAGGCGTCATGGGTGAATCCTAGAAAAGTGGCGTGCCGAGGGTATGTGCGAGCACGGCAAGCCCAAACGGCGTGAAACTCACGTCAAAGTAGTGCTCGCCCGGCTCCAGTTGATCCGGCATCTTGCCGATGATGCCCTTTTGGCGACACGCCATTGCAGCCCGGAACTCTTTGCGGGTGCATTCAATCGAGTCGCCCTCCGTCAAGTCACCATCAAAGGTGAGCAAGAAAAGGCGCTGGGGTTCAGTCAGCTTGCCGGCCATCTTCTCGGCTTGAATATTCAACACATGGGACTGTACATCCGGTTCCGGCACCACTGCTTTTGCCCAAGAAGCGAAGCTCTTTAGCTCCATGCTGCTCTCACTACCTACATAGGGTTCCTTGGAAGCCATGAGCACCTGATAACGGACGCCAACAGCGTCATCGAGCATGCCGGAAGTCTGGAGGTGGGCGCCTATCTCCAATACACGCCTCAACCCCATTATCTGGTCACTGTAGGTGCTGCCAACTTTGATTTGATCTGCCTTCATGGCGGAATTCCTATGCTAGGGAGCTGGTGTGACCCAATCCTCGATCCGAAGACCTGGAACCCGGTCGAACTGGCGGCGGCTGTTTGTGGCGACGCCTGCCATTGGGTTCTCAGGTTGCCGCATTCGTCTGCGTCGATCCCAAAGATGATTTCTTCCAGTCCCGATGACACACGCGTGGAAAGGTGATGATAACCACCTCGCTTCCAAACTAAACAGGAACAAAGCCATGCAAAAGCACACCGCCCTTCCAGTTGCAGATGGTCTTTACTGGTACTTTGAGAACGGTGAATCTGTGCCGCACCCGGTTATGATCAACAAAGAGCGCTGGGGGCAGTCGATGAAGTCTTTTAATGGCGCACAGCAGCCTTGGCTGCGTGAGGGTGAGTACCTGATTGGCCCGCAGCCGGCGCCGCAACCCCAGTGAGTCTCAATATTCAGGTCCAGTGATTTACAGCATGTAGGCTTGCCTCGAAGTTGTAAGCCTGCTCTGATTCGAACACACCGACAAACCAACAAGTGAGCCGCCATGTCGCTGATCAACGAATACCGCAACACCGAAGAAGCCATCAAGGAGCTGCAAGAGCGCCTGCAATCCCTCTCGACTGATGACCGCCTCAAGAAGGAGCTGGAGTTCGACCAGAAACTCCGCGCACTGATGGGCGAGTACAACAAGAGCCTGCGTGACGTGATCGCGCTTCTCGATCCGAACGCGGGCAAACAAGTAAGCAAACAGGCCGGCACTGGCAAGCGCTCTGCCCGCGCCATCAAGGTGTACAAGAACCCCAACACCGGGGAGGTCGTAGAAACCAAAGGCGGCAACCACAAGACCCTCAAGGCCTGGAAGGAACAGTGGGGCGCCGAAGCCGTGCAGTCCTGGCTCCAGAAGTAACCGAGCCAATCCGCGTCACGATAAAGGGGAGCTAAGCTCCCCTTTTCATTTTGCGCCTCGCCAGCCCCCCGGCATACCCGCCAGCCGGTTCAGTTCACTCCCCCCTCCGAGTCTACTCCGCCGTCAGACAGCAACTGCTTGATGTTGAGCTGAGCAGCTTCCCTGTCCTCGGTAGCATGGGTCTGCCGTTTTGTCAGTTCACAGCTTAGGGTTCGAGCAGTTTCGGCTATACAGCGCTCCCGCTGATGCCACGCCCTGGAGCAGGTGATGATGTGCATATCACATGACCTAAACCCCTGGTGCCAACATGCCGCAACCCAACCCCTTGTCCTTTCGCATCAACTTCAACGGCACGCCGCTGATAGCTGATCCGCTCGACACCGAGTCCCTTTATGACGCGATGGCCAGAACCATCGAGAAGCATGCAGGCTCACTGGTGGCTGAGTGGGGTCGCTGCAAGAAGGCAGGCGAGCATTACCGCTACCCGGTGCTCCTGAGTAACGGCGTGCGCGGCAACGTCTTCATTGAGGGCAACGCCTGATGGAACTGAAACGCTACCGCCCAGACGATCCTGCACTCCAAGGGCGAGAGGTTGTACTTGCCAGTGACCTCGAACAGTTGCAGGCATCGCTTACCTCCGCCATCGCGCTCGCAACTGCTCTGGACGGCAACGCCCGGCTGGATGAACGCCTGGAGGCAGCTGGGATGCTCACTGTTGCCCATATTCTCGCGGGCGCCCCACTCGACGCATTCATCCGCCACGCAGGTGTCCACGACTTCGCTTCTTTCGGCCAGTGGCTGGAAATGCGACGCGCTGAATCGGTCCGGCTCCAGGCCCGGTTTGCCCTGGAAAAGCGAGACGATGACGAGCTGTACGAGTGGGTCATCGCTCACGCGGCTGCATTCAGCGAAGTGGCGATCAACTTCCGCGCCGCCAGCAACGCAGGTGATCAGCTTTCTCATGCCCTATCCCTGGAACCGGCAACTACATCGGACACCATCCAATGACTGCGAAGAAAGAAGACCGGATGCAAACTACGCTCTCCGACCAGATCAACGAAGCCGCCGAGCGCCTTCGCCAAAGCGCCTCAATGGGCACAGCAACTGTCTCGGTATCGGCTGCCGATTTGCAGTTGCTGCTCTCCGCCATGTCCCAACCTGAGAATCCAGGTTCCATCGCATCGTGCGATGATGCCTACGCCGAGCACTACAAGGCAGACCCTGCCGATCCGAGCGTTGGCGCCGACCTGGAAGTTTGGCGAAACAGCTGGGCTCAAGCGCAGAAGGCTTGCCTGATCGAGGTAGGCCATCAAGTCGGCTTGCTCGGGCAAGTGCTGGGCGACTGTATTGTGGAGGCTGGGATCATCAGACCCGGCGTTGGCCTTACTGGGCCTGAGCTGCTGATGTTCGCCAATGATCTGCTCACGCACATCAAGCAGCAGCAGCAGATGGAGGCAGCCGCAAACGCTGTTTTCACGTTCATGCTCCAGTATCCATGCGAGTCCCCGCTTGAGTTCTTGCGCTGCTGGAACGAGGGCAACTTCGATGCTCTGCGTGCAGAGTGGCCGGAGGCGCCGGACGAAATCTACATCGGTCCAGACCAGTTCCACCCCAAGACCATTGGGTTCGATGCGTACAGTACGACTGACGCCAAATCTCTCACCTCTGTTCGGCTCCTGTCCCAGTGCCGTGACAACCTGGACTCGGATGCGGGCAACATTGATGCACTCATTGCCGAGGTCGATGCCTACCTTGCCGGTCAACCTGCCCCAATCAGCTCGCCGGACGCAACAGGTGGGATTCAGGATGAGCTGGATGTTGACGGCGCCAAGGCACAGTACAAAGCAGCAGCTCAGGCACTGATCCGAGCAACGCAGCGGCAGTACCCGCTCGACTCAACTGTCGAGGCCAAGGTCGGCGGGCACCTCATCCGTGGCACGGTCATCCGCCACAACGATTCCTGGTGGAGTGATCCGGGCGAGTTCACCATCCGCAACATCGCGACTGGGAAGGAGCGGAAGATCACGCACAGCCATGTAAAGGAAGCCCGCGAATCCCACGCGCACGCCTAGTGGTGCTAGTTGCTAGGGCGCAGCGGCATTGTTCTCAGCCCCAATTATCGGGGCTGACGACTTTAACCCTTTGGGGTTTATTTGCTGGATACACAACCCTTTAAGGGTTAATATTCTTTCCATCAAATCCAACCGCGAAGGGAACACCAAAATGTCCATGTTCGAGCAAACCCAACTGGCTATCGAATCGTTCGACCTGACCCTCGTGCCGGGCAGCGTCAAGAAACTCATGGCCGGCATCAAAGCCGTCTACGAAGGCCAAGCCAAGGAAGAAGACAAGATCAAGGGTGCGGGCGGCAGCTCGGACCTGTGGAAAGTGCCGGTCAACGAACTCAAGGTACTGGAGGGCTTCAACGTCCGCCTGCCCGGCCCCGACCTGGACGAACACCTCGACTTCCTGACTGACAGCATCCTGGAAGAAGGCTTCTTCCAGCATCGCCCCCTGGCGGCTCTGGTGCTGGAAATCGACGGCGAGCTGGGCCTGTACGTCTTCGATGGCCATTGCCGCCTTACTTCTACCAAGCGCGCAATCGCCAAGGGCGCCCCTATCGATCTGGTTCCTGTCGTTGTTCAGGATGGTCGCAACGTCAATCTGGACGACCTGTACGTTCAGATGCACCGCCTCAACAAGGGCAAGGAGCTTTCGCCCTTCGAGCTGGGTTTGCTGTGCAAGCGTCTGGCCAAGAACAACCATTCCGACGAAGTTATCGCCAAGCGCATGGGCATCAAGCCGCAGTATGTCGATGGCCTCCTGCGCTTGGTCAATGCGCCGAAGCCTCTGGTTGACGCCGTACTGAGCAACGAGCTGGCTCCTACGGAAGCCATCAAGATGATCCGCTCCCACGGGAACGGCGGCGTGGTGCAAGAGCTGGAATCTCGCCGGGCTCGCGCTCTGGCAGAAATGCAGAGCAAGGCCCCGGAGACTACCCAGGAGCCTGGCTCGGCGCAGCAAGAGCAAGCCCCGGCCACCACCGCCCCTGTTCGGCCCCGCCTGACTGCCCGTCACGCTTCCGACGCAAACGTTAAGAAAGTGGTTCGTAAGCTCGGTCTGGATGCGTTCAAGATCACCCGCGCAGTCAAGCAAGACCCGGCGTATGCCACTCTCGCGGAGGAAACCCGCCAAAAGCTGGAAACTCTGCTGGCTCAGCTCGAAGAAGCCGAGAAAGCCGACACCCTGCCGGCTCAAACCGGGGAAGCAACCACTGAGGGCGGCGAGCAGGCTGCCGCCTGATACGCTGCCTGATGGTCCAACTCTCCCCTTGGTAACTGCGGAACCTCGACATGCTGATTGACTTGCGCAAGGTCGCCCCAGGCGACCTGCCAAACGAAGTTTTTGATGAACTGACTGCCGGCAACAACTACGGGCCTGAAATGGTCTGCGCCCTGCGCGACCATCTGGTCAATGGGATGGACGTGAAGGAGGCAGTGAAGCTGCACGGCGTACACGCCCATAAGCTCAAGATGCGACTGGACAAGCTCAAAGACGACATTGCGCGAATCGGGCGAATCAATGCCCTGCTGCACCCGGATCAAGCCCAGGTTGACCTGATCTTCTCTCTCTCCAGCAAGCTCGCCGCTGCTGTTGAGGACCTGCGCTCGAACCGCGCAAACGATACAAGCGCCAGCGACGACTGAGCGTACTGCTGCACTCTCAACCTCGAATCTGGGATTCCACGATGACCGCGCTGCCCTCCGACTCCACCACTTCTGTGGTCGCACCGATCTACCTCGGGGTGAGCGATGCGCTGAACCATGCAGCTCAGCGAATGGTGATGGACAAGTACATCATGGACAAGGCGGTCAAGGATCATCGGGCCTCAATGCTGGCGCGTGACCTTCACGATGGTGGCTACGGCCCTCATGAACCGCGCCCTTTTCTTCGCCGCGTGCTGCCATTCTTTTTCCTGAGCAGCAAGATTACCGAGGCTCGCGCAGCCCTGGTGCCGACTTCCAACGCGCTCGGTTGCAGCTGGCTTCGGAGCATGAAGAACTTCGGTGCCGACGATGTTCCGGCCATGGTTGGACAACTGACCGACACCCAAAAACTGCTCGACGGTTCCCTGGACACCACCAGCTACGCCTGGATCAAGCCACTGGGCCTGATAGCCCCTATCGAGGGCAAAAATCGAGTCGATTTCCTTCGCGGCCAGGGTATCGACTACATCCCGGCGTATGTAGCCGAACACAGCTACCTCAACCCGGAACGCCTCAGCCTGTACAGCATCCAGGTCAATGGCTTCTCGGCGACCTGGGCAGTCCTCGACGGTCGCTGGGTCACGGCAGTAGAGAACCCAAGCTGGACGGTGCCGATGATGGAAGCCTATGGGGTGGGAGCCGGCGCTTCTTGGCCATCTGACTTCCCATCGCCGGAGCTGGTGATTCAGGCCTTGTTCGGCCCCCGAGGGACGACAACGGCCCTTGGACACCCTGACGCACCAGAGGAACCCATCGTTGACCTCGATACACTGAAAGCGACCGAGGCGTACTTGATGGAGCCAATGTCGGCCCGCATCGTCGGCCTGAGCAACACAAGTATCGATCCTCGGTTTTGGCTGATCACAGCCAGCTTCTTGGTTCTTGGCCTCCTGGGGCTCGCCTTTGCCCCCGACACCTGGGATTCGTTCAGGCTGGCGGCTGCAATGGTGTTCTCCGGCGCCCTTACCGCCGCACTCATTCCCTTTGTCCCCGCCATTGCCCTCACGCAGCGCCGGTACGTCTCGAAGCACCCATTCTTGCCGCTTGAGCGATCACCCAAGCACAAAGCCTCTCGCACCCGTCGCCTCGGTTAGCCACCCCGACTTCTCTGGATAGTGCGTTATGTCTCGCGATCTACCTGCCAACATCACGATCCCCGCTTTCGATGCCTATCAGGTTCGCATCGTGCGGGACGGCCATGAGTATTCAGCAACGTTTGCATGGTCGCGCTACGAATCCAAGGAATGCGCACTCAGCGCGGCAATAGCTTGGCGTGACGACCTGCTGGCGAAACTGCCTTCGGCAGCCACCACACTGGGCTCCTACCGATCCAAGCCCCAAAAGAACAAGCGCTCGTATAACCGAGTCGGCATATCCCGCTACATCGGTGTTGACCGGAGAAAGCTGGGTGCTCCCGGCTACTTACGGTTCGCCGTGAACTGGGTTGATGGCACTGGCCAGAGCAAGGTGACTTCCTTTCAGGTGGGTAAAGTCGGCGCCTTCTCCTGGGAGGATGAGTTGCACGCCGCATGCACTGCCGAGGCATTCAGAACGCAATGGGAATTCAGTCGCGCCACTGGTCATGCTTTTGACCCCGCCAACTATGAGGGCTGGCGACACAAGCAGTGCTACCCATTCAATCCAGTTGTGTCGGATCAAGGAGAACACAAATGACGATCAAACAGTGCCGGAAGACGGCCCGTGATTTCGTTGAGAAGCACGTCGCGGCCCTGTCAGCTGACGTGCTCATCTGGCGCAAGAGCGCGTCGCTTCCATCCGAAAGCCCAGTCCATGAACTGGCGAGTCTGTGCGTGCCATTCGCTGCCGATGGTGATCAGTACATCGAAGCTGAACGCCTGATTGTTCAGCAGGCACTCGAAGCAACCGCAGCATCGGGCGCAGCAGCATCCGATACCGAGCCTCATCAGCAGTGCAGTGCTGCGCGTAATGAAGCGGCATACCGGCGCCTGCTGCCCAAATTGGTGGAGCTGGCCGAGCAGATCGACAACATGTCGGAGGATGAGTACGGCAACTGGGTGGACGCGCTCCCCAAGGAAGAATTCTTCGAGTACATAGGCGTCGCGCATAATGAGCAGACTTTTAAATCCGCCCTTGCTGCTGCGAGAATGCTGATCAGCAAGCCCAGCGCAGTCGTCAGCGCGGAACAATGAGAGGATCAGTAATGCCAACTCCAGACTGGCGGTATGAGAAGTCATCGAACACGGTCAAAACCCTGTGCCGACTATTGCGGACGGAGCTGACTGACGATCAGCGGGGCGAGGTTGGCCTTGCTTTGCACGATTCGCTCAAACTGATGTGCGACGCGATCACGGCGGGCGCACCAGAGCGCGGCGACTTGTGGACGCCCAGCATGGTGAGGATATTCTTCGAGCAGCCAGAGCATTGCGAGCGCTGGCTTGAGCTGATCGACGAGCCGGACTTCAAGCCGGACTACTACCTCACTTAACCGCACTGGGCATTGCAGAAAGCCCTGCCCAGAGCCGATTGCTCACACCCGAAGTTGATTCCCCGTGATCCGCCAGCCAGTTATCTCCCAGGACGAACCTGTCACTCTTGCTCGATGCCCAGCATGCCAAGGCGTAGGGCTGTACTGCATCCAGCGATTCCTCAAGCCAGCAGACCGCAAAGAGCTGGAGCGCCTGCTCAGGCTCGGCTACGAGGCTGAATCCAAGCCCCTGCGCTTGGTGGGGGACGTGGACGACTGCAACTGCTCTCCCACCACTATCGCTCGCTTCAAGGCCATAGCCGCAGCGCAAACCAAGGCGCCAGCGACACCCAGAGTACGCACTCTCCCGGTGCTCTCATTGAAGGCTCGCCGCGCTCCCCAGGAGTGACCTCTCCCCGTATTCCTGAATTCCCGTTCTGCTGAGCGGGAACTTTTTGTTCATGGCTTTCCGGGGCGGTGACACAGCGCTTCCCCCCGTATTGTTTACCCAGTCAAATTGAACTGGAGACAGAGCCATGACCACCGCGATGCCCCACATCCTGCAACACCAAGTGCATGCGTTCGTTTGCCCGTGCTGCGGGTACGAGGAAGAAACCCTAGGCGAAGGCCCGCAGGCGTTTGGAGCCGAGGTATTCGAGACAGTCACCTGTCCGCGCTGCAAGGAATCCTGGCGCAATGAGTACCGGCTATTCGCTACTCGACACAAGGCGTCCAATGAGGTGGCCATCGTCCAGACCCAGCCCCTGGCTGCGCTGATGGCGCTCGATGCAATGTCCTGGCTCGATGAAGACCCGTGCGACACTCCCGAGCTGGCTGCCGCCAAGAAGCAGGCTCGCGAAGCCCTTGCTGGAGCACAAAAACCGAACTGAAAGTGGTTTTCAAGGCTTGAAGCACCGGCCCGGCTGGGGCGGCTTCCCAAACCCAAGCTATGGGTCTGAGGATGTTCGGCCCCTTCCTCACTGCGCCGATGACACAGCCGCCGAGGCCATATCTTTACTCCATCCCCACCAGTTCAGAAGGAGAACACCATGGCCGACGCCTACATTTTCGAGGTTCACAGTGATGCCGATGTGAAGGAGGTGGATGGGCGCCGGGTTGTGACGGCGAAGTACGTGTTCGACCACCAGAAGCTGGAGGCCGTGCCGAACACCGACCCCAGTCGCACGATCCCTGTTATCTCTCGCCACAAGGACGGTCGCGTCTTCGCCCACCTGTTGCGCATGAACCGGGTTGAGTTCGAGCAATCCTCGATTCCGAGCGACTGCTACATCGAGTCGGCATTTCAGTGCAGGCTCCGGCCTGTCGCCTGCTGAACCCCTCCCCCAAGGCCCTACTCGATAGGGCCTTTTGCTTTCTGCCTCACCCGCAGGGCAACTGCTTGTGGTTCGATTGTTTGTGGTGAGAGCTGTTCTTACCATCCAATGCACATCACCACTGGAGGCACTTTAATGACTTGCTCTACGCCGCTCGATAACACTGAACGCACCCACAAGCTTGAAGACCTTTGGGATTTTCCGGCTTATATGAAGGCTGTTCCTGACTATCTGGCGATCCTCGAAGCCACGAATCAGTATCGTGAAGCCGATGCCAAGCGCGACCCCTGGATTCGAGGACTCCCAACTACTCAGGGGAGGTTCATCGTGCAAGGTTTATCCAGCGATGGAATTGACACGCTCCCCCCCTTGCTCGTCGAAGTGATGGAATACCCAAACAGCTCCATTATGTCGATGGTTGATTCGCGCTATGACGAGAACTTCCCTCCCATTTCTACTGATTACCAAGACGTTATCCATTTTGGGCCGCTTGATCCTGACTTTATGCCAGAACGCATATAGCCCCGGCGATGACACATCGAACCAGGGCTGACTATTCGCTAACTTGAATTGTGATCTGGAAGCCCTGCCATGCCACTCCTGTTCCAAGACCTGCCCGAAGGACTGAGCGAGCAGTACGTCTGCGGTAAGTGCATGCATCTCGCTGCCGCCCTGCATCGACGCTTCGGGTTCCCTATTGAGGTTTGCGTAGAAGTGCCCGGAACACCTCACCAGAACCGCGAGAAGCCTCGGGGTTTAGCCCGAGGTCGAGAGCGAGCAAGGCGCAGCCTTGCCAGGTTTGGGTTCTCGGATACCCGTGAAACACTGGCTCCATGACCTACACCAAGACCCTAAAACTGCGCATCAAGGACAAGCACGCGAAAACGCTGCTTGCGATGGCGCGTGAGGTCAACTTGGTATGGAACTACTGCAACGAAATTAGCCACCGAGCGATTCGTGAACGCCGCCAGTGGCTTTCAGGGTTCGACTTGCAGAAATACACCAACGGCTTGAGCAAATGCGACGGCATCCTCATCGGCTCCCCAACCGTGCAGCAGGTGTGTGAGGACTACGCCAAAGCGCGCAAGCAGTTCAAGCGCTCGCGGCTGAACTGGCGGGTGTCCAACCCGCAGTCCAGCAAGTACAGCCTGAGCTGGGTGCCGTTCAAGGCTCGCGCCATCCAGTACAGAAACGGCCAGATTCAGTTTGCGGGCTTCAAGTTCGGGCTTTGGGACAGCTATGGCTTGAGCCAGTACGCATTACGCGCTGGCAGCTTCAGCGAGGATTCGCGTGGGCGCTGGTATCTCAATATCTGCGTCCAGGTTGACTCTCAGCCGTCAGGTGGCACAGCCGCCGTGGGCATTGATCTGGGCCTTAAAACGGCAGCGACCACCTCTGATGGCCAGGTACTGGTAGGTCGCCAGTACCGAGCCCTGGAACAGAAGCTGGGCATTGCTCAGCGGGCTGGCAAGACGGCGCGTGTTCGTGCCATCCACGCCAAGATCAAGAATCAGCGCAAGGATGCCCAGCACAAATTCTCAACCGCCCTGGTTGAGCGCTGCGCCGCCATATTTGTGGGCGACGTGGCGAGCAGTAATCTCGTCAAGACCAAGATGGCAAAATCCACGCTCGATGCGGGGTGGAGCCAGTTCAAAACCATGCTGGAGCAAAAGTGCCAACGGGCAGGCGTGGTTTTTGAGGTTGTAGACGAGCGCTATACCACCCAAACCTGCTCGTGCTGCGGAAGCATTTCCGCCAGCAGTCCGAAAGGTAGAGCCGGTTTGCGAATAAGAGAATGGACCTGCGTGGACTGCGGTACAGCCCACGACCGCGATATTAACGCGGCCCGGAACATTCTCGCGGCGGGGCATCGCCGTCTAGTTGTAGGAATCCCCGCTCTTGGGGCGGGGAGGATGTCAAGCCTACGTGGGGCACGCTTGGGTTGTTGATCCGGCCACCGGAGACGTTATCGACATTGATGGCCAGTACCCTGCCTCGGCCAATGGGTGGCTGCACCCAGCAGGCGAACATCGTCAGGGGCTGGACGAGAAAGAACTCTTTGCGCTGATCACCAGCACGACCTACCAGCCACTTGAACACGGCAAATGGGAGCAGGCTATTGCGGATGCTCAGGCCGTCATCGACCATTATCTGTTTCCCAGGAGTGATCCCTTTGAAAGTCGCATCCACCCAGGTCACGAAGCTGGTTTTTAGCGAGCTGCATGCCTACCCGCTGGACCCCGTAACGGTCTATCTCGAAGACTCTGGCCCTAGCAATCTTGCGGGCGGCTCGAACCAGGGTTCGGTGGTGATTGAATGCTACGGAAAATCTTGGTCAGCCCGATGGGGGAGCATCGGCAATCGGACGGTCAGCAAATTCATCCAGTCCAGCGAGCCGAGCTATCTCGCCGGCTGCTTAGCGCCCACGCTGCCTACGAGCCTGTTTTCCGGGCGAGTGCTCTGCCGAATGGCCAGAGCCAAGGTTATCGGGCGCCGCCGCCTAAGCCCCGCCGCTGCTGGTCACTTGAGCCAGGAAACTGCGCGATCCCTCTACGACGCCGCTTCTGACCTTGGGTTCTCGGACAACATCGACCAAGCGATGGCGCACCACGGCGATCTTCTGGCCGAGTTCTTCGGCCCTGAGTGGTGGCATGAAACCTCCACGGCCACGGAGCCTAATCCTGACTACGAATATCTGTGCCGCGTCATTCGCGCCGTGCGGGACGGTCTGGCGATCCATGACGGCGCTGACAATACAGGCGCCGCCGCTCTATCGTGATTCTATCCAGAAAGGTATAAACTATGCCCGAGCAGATAATTCAGGATACTCCCATGAGCCCTACCCGCCCAATTTTCCACCGCAAGGCTTTGGCCGAGGCCCTGGTACGGGACTTGGCAGGCGAATCCTTCGCAGACTACAGCTCAGGAATGTTCTTGGCAGCCCCGCGCCGCACTGGCAAAAGTACCTTTTTGCGCTCCGACCTTGCGCCGGAGTGCGAGGCCCGTGGCTGGCTGCCAGTGTACGTTGACCTCTGGGAAAACCGTGAGGTTGACCCTGCCGAGCTGATTGCCGGCGCCATCGGGCAAGCGCTCTCCGAATTCGACAGCGTAGCTCGGAAGACAGCAAAGAAGGCCGGCGTCGAGAAGATCAACTTGCTGCGAACCCTAAGCTGGGATTTCAGCAAACCTCAATTGCCGGCAGGCACCTCCCTGTCCAAAGCCCTGGACGTTCTGCATCAAGTCTGCGGCAAGCTGGTTGTTCTGATCGTGGACGAAGCTCAGCACGCGCTGAACAGCGAGAGCGGGGTCAACACTATGTTCGCCCTCAAGGCGGCGCGGGACCACCTCAACAGAGGCGGCTCCAGCCCTGACGCCCTGCGACTGGTCTTCACAGGGTCGAGCCGGGACAAACTGGCAAACCTTGTGCTCAAGTCCAAGCAGCCCTTCTATGGTGCCCATATCACGCCATTCCCCCTCCTGGGCCGCGATTTCGTGGAGTTCTTGACTGGGGTCTGGAACGCTCGCCTCGCGGACACCAACCAGTTCAGCGCCGACGATATGGAGTATGCGTTCGGCTTGGTAGGCCGGCGCCCGGAAATGCTCAACGCCTTGCTTACCGAGGTCAGTGTCGGCCTTGGTGAAGCCAGCAATCTAGGCGACCTGCTGCGCACGGGAGTCCTGAACCACCAAGCTGGGGTTTGGAGCGACTACGAGAGCGCCTACAACGACCTTTCGCCGTTGCAGCAAGCCGTGTTGGAGGTGATGGGAGAGCGTGTCATGCGCAAACAGCCCTTCACCCCGTTCGCCGAACAGACGTTCAAGGACGTAAACCGCAAGCTGGAGCTTGCCGGCGCCGAGGCGAATGCAAGCACACCCAACGTGCAAAAGGCACTCGACGTGCTGAGAGAGAAGGAACTGGTCTGGAAGGCCTCTCGCGGCGAATACGCACTTGAAGACTCGGGAATTGCTGAATGGCTGACCCGACAGGAGAAACGCGAACAATGACCACGGCACAACCCCTGATAGAACTAGCCCTGCATCGTGCGCTCAAGGCCTACGGCGGCAAGGTGGACAAGGCTGGCAAGCCCTACATCCTGCACCCTCTGCGCCTAGCTGCACGCCTGGATGACCAGATTAGCCAGTCGGTGGCATTGCTCCATGATGTGATCGAGGACAGCGACACCACAGAAGACGATCTGCGGGAAGATGGCTTCCCGGAATCGGTAATCAGCGCTGTTGTGGCCCTCACACGCCGAAAGGGCGAAAGCTATGAGGCGTTCATCGACCGCGTTCGCGTCCACCCGCTGGCCCGGAAGATCAAGCTTCTGGACATTGAGGACAACATGAACCTGTTGCGCCTCAATGCTGTATCGGAGAATGACCTGAAACGCATCGCAAAGTACCACCGAGCCTGGAAGCGGCTCGACTCCCCAGAGTGACGTTCAGCGGTAAACGCTATCGGTTGAGTTGCACGCATGGTCAATGCGCAGTGAGCATGGTTCCCATCACCACAAGCATGAAGGCAATGGCCATGCGACGCTTCAACTTCACCACCAAAGGCTTTCTTCGATTAGCGTTCCGAGTGGAGTCTGCGCCCTTTTCCTCCGCATACCCTCGCATCCCGTCTCATCCTTGGTTGCAAACTCGAAACCAATCCATGTTGCCGGCAGTTCCAGTGTAAATAATTCCAAAGTCGCCGATGACACAGACTCCAAGGGCTGAGAATGGCTGCACTGAGTAAGCCATATCTGGAGGCGACATGAACAACGCACCGCAGTACATCACAGGCAATTGGGGCCACATCTTTGAGGGCGAGCGCAGCGAACGCATGACGCGTGTTGTGCTGGATGCAACTACCCGGAAGGTTCTGGTGCTGCAAGTACAGCGCAACCGCGCAGCGGCAGACAGCTATGGGCTTTCCTCGCGCACTGAGCTGCTGGATGTTGAAGACTCGATGGTCAATGCCAACCCAGAGCTGTTCGATGAGCCGAGCGCATTTGGCTTGGAGGCGACTGGCTCACTGCCGGATTGGGCTACATCCCAGATCGAAGAATCGGAGCTGCGTGTGAAGCTGGCAGAGCTTCAAGGGGAATTTGCGGCGGCAGGTGGCCGGGGTGTTGAGTTGGCCGAACAGATTGACGAAATCCAGCGCCAACTTGGCGAATACGAAGGTGACGAATGATGATGCTCGACATTCTTGAGTGGACAGGAACCATCTGCGGCATCGCGGGTGCCACGCTAATTGCCAGCAATGTGCGGCTCTCGCCATGGGGCTGGTGGTTGTTCTTGGCCAGCAGCG
Source organism: Pseudomonas sp. ZH-FAD (assembly GCF_002803095.1). GTDB lineage: Bacteria > Pseudomonadota > Gammaproteobacteria > Pseudomonadales > Pseudomonadaceae > Aquipseudomonas. The sequence continues at coordinate 21,887 of NZ_PGLR01000050.1, forward strand.
TGGTTCTGTCGCTGTACGGCCTGCTGATCGGCGCCTACGGGATCATGCTGCTGAATCTCTGCTTTGTGATGACGAACCTGCTTGGCTTGGTACGCGTGTGGATACCTTACATGCGGTCGCGTACAGCTATGGCTGCTGATTTCTCAGGACAAGAGGCCGGCTAGCAGAGGGCTATCCATGAACACAGAGCTGAGCCAGGAACAAAAAGAGCTACTGCGCAGAGAGCTGTCGCGGGATGATCTTTCGATCTACACAGCCGTGGTTATGGCCCGACAAGCGCTAGAGCTGGGCCGATATGCAGAGGCTGTTTCTCGACTACGCGTTGATGCAGACAAAATCCTCATGCACAGCCGCGAGCTTTACGAGTTGATCAACAACTAGGGGCCACTTGCGGCAATCCTTTCACGAAAGCCTCTCGCTTTGTCTTCTGCCCAGTCGAGAGGCACATCGTGATTCACCCCCTCCCCCCTCACTATCGCCATATCCGCGATTGCCCATCCTGCGGCATAGCTGTCTGAGCAGGCTTCTGGCAATGGCATAGCCAGCGGCTGAATGTGATCGGCCACCTGCCGGGCCACGTACCCTTGATTGGCCTGTGCAACTGTCATCACAAGCCCCTGCGATGGTTGGAGCACGAACCTGCCGGACTGATGCAGGCCTGTTGACCGCCCTTTTTTTTCCGCGCATGCGCGGAAAATTGAGGCCGCGTGCGAGCAAGACAAAGGCGCGGACTGCTCATTGCCACCTGGTACAACGCCAGCGCCAGCATGAAGGCCAGAATACCGGCAATTTCGTAGATGACACTGGGCATGGACTACTCCGCCTCGCCGCAGGCGTTCGGCGCCGCCAGCTCGAAGTCGTATGCGGCATGAGTCTTTTCGCCCCAGATCAGGGCGAAGGCTTCGATGATCTTGTCTTTGAAATTCGCCAGCAGTTCTCGGTGGGTATCCGGGTCGGTGTCTTCGGAATTGAACAGCCAGCCTGGAGCGGACACCTCGGCACTCTCTCCAGGGCCGTATACGCTGCTATGACCGTCACTCCAGAGGTAGAGCGAGGTCACAACTTGGGAATTGGTGCTCATAGCGGCTCCTATTGCTGTTGGTTGGTGTTGCTCGACTTGTCGCAGGGGATGCCGCCGATCAGCCACCCAACGGGCAAAGTAGGTCGCCTGTGCGTTGTTGGGGGCAAGTGCGATCTTGTGGGCGATGATCATGCGGTGGTCCTAACTTACTTGAGGGGGACTATAACGGCGCCGTGCCAGCTTCAACCTAGTCAGAGTGCAAAGAACCCGGAAGGCGGCGCAACTGAATGACGCTCAGTTACACACAGCCCGAAGCCCCACAATCACAGCTCTTTCACGCCCCAGTGAATCTCGCCTACCAGGATCAAACCGCTGCGCTCGATCTTCACTGCTGAATACTGGGTTTCAGCATCGCCGGCCAGGGCCAATGCCTGCACCTGAGAGCAAACAGCTTCGAAATCATGCAGCAGACTCCCCGGCATCAGCCCCCAGGCGTCTTGATCGGGCGTCTTCCAGGCCACCGCGTAGGCACCCTCGATGCGGGTGGCCGAACGGCTTCCTACAAGGCCACGGTCAAGCGGGGTGGTCGCGTTCTCGTCACGAATGGCGCGGGCCAGATTCAGCAGGGCCTCACGCACTTTCGGCGAGCGGCCCTGGAGGCGTACCGACATACTCCCCAGTTGCGACAAGGAGGGCATCGTTCAGAGCCGGTCGCTCAACTCGAATTTGACCGAGCGAGGACAGCTCTGCGGTCAGCGCCGAGAAGAACTCGTCCGCAGAGTGGTAAGGCACCTCGAACTGGAGGCCAATGAAACCCGCCCCGTCATCACTGTTCGGCGCAAGCCAATGCAGGGACAACGGATCAGTCGTGAACAGAAGACCAGGGAAAACCGGGATTTCCGTGTGCTTGTTCCCCGGAACGAGCTGGCAGTATCGATGATCGGCCTGGACCGCCAGCGTGATGAAAATATCACCCTCGAAGTCGGGATCGGAGTGCGGCCACGCCTCGCGGCAGTATATCCAGCAAGTAGCGCGGTTCAGCGGCGCCGGCAGTTCGTCGATACCCTTTCGGCTCAGTTCGATTTCATTGAAGACGCAGCCCTGGCGTACCTCTTGGGGGATCGGCAGATGGCGCAGACCTTCCCAAGTCAAGGTGGCGGCTTGTGGCATGGATTGGATGGTCATGCTTTGACCCCGCTTGCCTTTGCAGCTTTCCGCACCGCCTTACGGTGCTCCGCCTTGCCCAAGCGCAGGGCCTCGTCGGAGTCTTTTGCCGGCACTCGGTATACTGTGCAATGGACGTAATCAGGGTCATCCGGTGCGCCTCCAGTTGACCAACTGCCATCAGGGAATCGAGCTGCGGTCCAGAGCGTGGTGTTCATCGAAGGCACCCCTTTGTGGGTCAGAGGGCAATGCCCTGGACAGTAGACGTGCTGGACGGAGCAGGCGCATCGCGCTCGAAGCCGCGAGGCTCGATCCACTGGCAGCACTGCTCACCGCCCAGCGATTGGCAGTTCGGCACGACGAAGACCGGGATAGCCCTCGCACGGTCGGGAGCGGAGGCCGTCTCGACTTGCTCGGCTCTATGGCTGGACACGCAGCCGGACAGGATCAAAGACATGGCGATGAAAGCTGCGCGGGTCAGGTTGATGCGGCTCACTGGAAATCCCTCGTTTGTGAAAGTGATAGCTGCATCTTGAGGCCCCCTGCCCTGTGTCATCGGGCGACGATCAAACTCGTCGATCCCGATGCTTGGGGCTGAGGGCTCTGTGCTTGTCGAGTGCTGGTGCGCCCTATTCCGAGGGGAGTGGGTCAGCGGCAGCCAGGGCACCGCGATGGTAGTCCTCGGCGCTCAAGAGCATCGGCGCCCACTCCAGGTACTGTGCTCGCGTCCTCGGGTCTACGAAGAAGCGCTTGAAGTCACCCAGCTTGTAAGCACTGACGTTGAACAGTTTGTCGAGCGGTGCCTTGAGTTGTGCCCGCACCTTGTCGTCGCTGTAGGCTCTGCGGGCCTTTAACCATGTGAAAGTGGCCATCCGGCTACGAGGCGTCCAGCCGGCCATCCTTGCAACGCGGCCAGGACCAGGATCACCCTCTGGTCGAAGCGTCTTGTAGTAATACTTGTTGTTGCTCGGAATCCGCCAATTGTTCCTCGTTTTGTTGTTCTCGCGCTCGGCCTCGCGCTCCATCCACAGTTGCTCTTGGCCAAACATGACCGAATCTGCATTGGCATGTGCGTTACACGCGGCAATGTAGGCGTGAATATCGGGGGCCTCACCCCAGTGCAAAGCCATTGAGCCGTCATATACCAGCTCGACCGACGCCGCGAAGGAAGCCGGACGCCACATCTGCACGGGGTTGTGAGGCATTAGCGTCTGCGTGCGGTCAAACAGTCCCTGCACGACAAGGGCGATTCTGTTGTACTCCTTTATCTGGCTCTGGATTTTTCGCATACCCAGATCGTAGTAGACGCTGGTGTCGTCGAACGGCTGCCACTCACGCGGGCTGAAAGAGTCGTAACCATGATGCGGGTTAGCAAACTGCCAGCTGCGATTGGGATTGGTCTTCTCCCATTCTTCACGGGGGTTTTCCAGCTCCCATTTCTGCCTTGCAGCCTCGCGCTGATTCCGTTGCTCAACAAGAGCATCAAACTCGCGCTTGGTGATCATCTGTTCGATGCGGTCACGATTCCAAACCTTCATCATCATCGGCTCGCTGGGATCAAACACAGCACGCTCAGGGAACATCAGCTCCCCAAAGTCGATTTCAGTGCTGACGCGGTACAGTTGCTCCCCATTGCGAACGATCAAGAAGGTGAACTTGTCGGCATCTGCGAGGCGTATCTGAACGAAGAAGTCCAGCCCCACGCCGGAGCGGTCTTTCTCAAACCGACGCACCTTCATCGAAACCATGCAGCGCTGGAACGGGAGGATTCGATCACGGTTCACAGGCTTAGCCAGCCACTCGTCGAACTCGTCCATGCCATCAAACTCCATACCCCCGGAGTGGTAATCGAGTAGGCATTCCTCGTCACAGTACAGCCGGCGCTGCATGATTCGAAGCTTCTCATCCCTGCCGGCTGGAACGCCGTCAGAAATCTGCTTTACCGACTCGAAGATTCCCGAGTAAAGGCTGATGTTGAACAGCTTGTCCTCGATCTGCTTGACCGATTCTTTCATAGGCACCAGCTTGGCCTTCATTGCCAAGCCTGGGGCACCAAGCCAACGGGCAAGCTCGCCAGCGAGCTTTTCGTTTCGCTCGAATAGCTCAGGGAGGGTTTTGTTTTTTGCCAGGACTAGCGCGTTCTTGAATGCGCTTACGTCAACCTGACCAGAGAGCAAAGCAAGCGACTTCCCCTCGGTATCGCCGGCTGGCTGGTGCCCGATCTGAGGGGCAATGCCAAGGCTCTCAGTCAGGCGCTGGATTTCGGCCATGTTGGCAGCCAAAGCGTCCTGATAGTGCTGAACCATCTTCTGGATATGCTGCTCAGGGTTAGGCTCGAACGAGAGGGAGTCCCCAAACTCGTCACGATGCACCCGCATAGATCGATAGCCGCGTAGCTCAGGCTCGCGCAGCTCGACATAGTTGGTGCCTATCTCCATGACGCACATAAGCAGCTGCTCATCGTCATCGGCAACCCAGTACCACTGCCCAAGCTCAGCCTGCTCGAAGTCAGTGAAAACCTTCTCCACCTCAACGACCGGGATGACAGCAGGGTCAAATTTGGTGCTCATAAACGCTCCGAAAAATTCGATTTCAGCTGGTAGTGGGCTGAGCTTTACCCAGCTTGAACGGTGTCATCGCCACACACGAAAAATCTTCAAACCATAGCCTGGGGGCTCGGGTTGCTTTGTTCATCGCTTGCAGCCGGGGATAGACACGACAGAACAAGACACCCCTTCATGCGTCCAGCGCCATTGCGTCACACAGCCACGAACCTTGACGGTCAGACGCCCTTCCCTCCAGGATCACGCACAACCACCGCAAGGTCGCCGCAGTATTCGATCACTGCTCCTACCGATCACTGCTCCTACTGGCAACGGCAGACGTGCCTGATCATCTGGCTGGCTACTGTCCACTAGCACCCTCCAGCGGCGCGACTGCGACGTGCTCTGGAACCAGCGCTACTCGCCAGCCATGCACTGCTCTACAACACTTACACATCAGCAGCTCAGGGCCGTTGTGCTCCAGGTTGCCATCTTCGATCTTGCTCACCAAGCGAACGGCCCGCACATCGATGCCGGAGCACCAGCTCGCCGTTTCAGAGCGGTCGCATACTGGAGCCATCGCGTTATTGCTCATCGGCGACCTCTGCGGCTGCATAAAAAGGGGCCAGCTTGCGGGATCGCTCGCTTTCCTCCTTGAGAACGCCGAGGTTCAGATAGAACTGGGCCTTGCTCGCACCGTTCTGGCTCCACGCATCTTTCCCTGGCACCCCAGAGACAAGGTGATCACGCAGTGCGTTGATGACTTTCACGCTGCGTATGGAAGTGCCGGCCAGAAGCAGCTCGAACTGCTCTTGTGCTACATGACCGGGCTTGAGACTTGCACTCAAAGGTTCTTCCCCATAGGGCAGGAGTACGGGACGAACTCACCATCCACCCACTCTTTGCCCATTTCGCCTGGGATGAGCGGGATACCCATCACGCTGAATACTGGCCGCGAGCAGATGGATTCCTGGACGTAGAGCACTGTGAAGTCATAACCCATCGACTGGGCGATTTCAGCAATCTCGTTGACGCTGATGAAGGAACCAGAGCGGAACTCGTAATCGAGCTTCGTCCAGCCGTGACCGTCGATTGTGCGCGGCTTGGCGCCTTCGTCAGCAAACAGCTCGAAGGCGCGTTTGAGCACAGCTTCTCGGGCACTGTAGTCGCGCTTGAAGTCCAGGTAGCAGATGAAAGCGGAGCCATCGTACCAGTGCATCTTGATCTGATACCCCTGGCGCCAGTTCACCGATGTGAGACGGGTTACAGCGCTGACATTCCACTTCGGCAGCTGTTCGACTGCGGTTTTCAGTAGTTCGACCGGGACCATTTTTCGCCATTCCTAGATTCGTTTCGATGGCCACAGTCTACGGTAAACCATATACTGAGCAAGCCGAACTGCTGTCCCGGCTATAAAATCGTCGAGGCCCATAGTTGGGTTTGGGAAAGTGTCGGTATTGAATGGGGTGAGCCGGGCAAAGCCGTTATCCTCAGCGCATGCTTTGATGAGTAGCCAGGGCGCTCGCTCACAACTGTTTGATCATGGCCGAGGGCGAGAAGGCGAATTCTGCACCAGCTGCTGGCCAAAGCCCCCTCCCCTAACAACGTTAAACAAAGGAGCCGGCATGGCTACCAAGGATTACGAATTCACCGTAGGCAAAGGCCACCAAGTTATTTCCCCCTAACCTGGGTTCAGGCATACGGCCAGTGGGAGTTGCGGCGGAATGGCGAGTCCGAAGTGATCGAACGCGACCAGTATAGGAACGACCTGTTTTCTGCCATTCAGTCCGGCAGGATCAAGTAAGGAATTCAGACATGAGAGAAACGCTGGCTTTGCTGCTCGCCACTTTGGTCGGTTTTTTGGGCGTGGTGGTCAGCATTGCAATTTGGGATAGCTCAACCGCGTTCTGGCTGAGGCTACCTACCTGGGCTCCGATCCTGCCTCTGGCTTGCTACACAGGAGCGTCAATTTGGGTTATTAGCCGAGTGGTTTTTGGAGTCCACCGCATAGTTGCTGGAAGTCAGGGCGCAAGGACATGAATCACGATCAATCAAGTGCTACCGGATTTCTCGCAGAACGCTTTGAGCGAGACTCGGAATTTACCTATGCAATCTTGGCGGACGCTGCCGGTGTTTTATTCTGGGTAGCAGTGCTTGCAAGTGTCGTAGTCGCGTTCATGTGGCTAACTAACCTGATTGAGCACCTCACCTTTAGAAAGGGCTGGCGGCTGGCCATAGGTTTCGCTGGACTCGTAGGGCTGGCGAAAGCTCTGAGCGCTGCCGGTGCATATCTCAGAACCATATCTCCGTCATTCTCCCCTGGAGAAGCAGTTTTCGGCGCGACTTGGATACTGTTAAGCATGCTCCTGCTTATTGGCCCATTCGTTTTGATACTGAGCACAAAGAACAAGAAGCCCAGTTGAGGCAGAATTCTGCCAAACCGCAGGTGGATGGATGAAGAAGCCCAAGCTCAGCCCTGCTCAGGCAAAAGTCATGCAATGGCTCAGCCAGGGCTGGGGCGCTCGCGTCTCGCATGGCGCCGCTGTTGAAATCAACGGCGAGCGCGTGTGCAACCTCGACACCATGACCGCTCTCGTCCGTATGGGCCTTGTGGAGCGCGAATCTCAATACCCATGCTGGGTGGCAACTGCTGAGGGTCGAAAACTCAGCCCCAACTACACCCCACCTGAATCGGAGTGAATGCCGGAATGGCTCGGCGAAGCAAATACGGCAACATGCCCTCGGCGCCACAGCTCATTGCGAAGGTGAAAGGCGACGCAGGGGCGTACAAGGTCTGGGGCATCGACTGGATGCACCACAGAGTGCTGCTGGATCGTGCTGGCCTAGAGTGGGTCCCGATCAAGAATGTCGCTCTGGAACCGCCCCCCGCCGACCTCGATGACTGACGCCTAGGAGAAACGTTATGGCATTGTCCGCTGTTCAGCAGGCACTTGTGGATGCTGCGTTCCCTGAGTGCCGCAGCGATATGGCTGCATACCTGGAGAAGGCCACGGATGTTGTGATCATTCGCCAGCGGGAGTGCGGGGATGATGTACCGCCGTTCGCTATCGTGGCCAAGGGCAGCGACTTCTGGATCGACTGCGCTGACACAGCCGTTGCCGCAACCAGCCGGGCGCGTGAACTGGGGCTCAACGTTGTTCCGGCCTAACACAGTGATGGCTTCGACAACGCGCACCAGCGCCATTGGTGGCCTTTACGCTTGCCTACTGCTCTCCGGCGCTTTCGTAACAGCAATGTTTGGATACTGGCTGTTCTTCGGAGCCGGCTATCGCACGATGCAACCGACCGCCTACGAACTCACTACCGCCCTGCTCCTGACTCACCCCGCAACTGCAAGCGATGCCTCCTTGGCGATTCAGTCCGATGGCTACCTCAGCATCGTTGCACAACACCGCCTGCTCAACCGCATTCACAACGAATAGCCAGGGGCACGCTGGGGTTCTCGGTTCCCATTCCCGCTCCCGACAATTTCTGGCCTTTACGCGCCGGAGCCGATGACACAGGGTTGCCCCTGTGACGATGGGCACTCCAATCAAAGAGGAATGCCCGCATGAAAGACTTCCTGAAAAGCGTCACCAACCACTCCACGATGCTGGCCGTGTTCAGCTTCGACCGCACCCCTTTCCTGGCCGGCAATGCCTGGACCCGGAGTCTTCTCTCTGGCGCCATCAGCACCGCCATCACCGCTATTGGGGTCTACAGCGGTTATGTCGCCATGGATGCGAACTACGCCGCAGCCCTCGGCTCGCATGCACAGAACTTCAAGCTGGCCACTGGCGCGATCATCATCGGCCTGCTCGGTTACTCCCTGCGCGACCTGTTCCGCTCCATCACGATGGACGTGAAGACCCAGATGCGTGTTGCTCGGGCAAACAGCTGGCTCATGAAGGGCACCGCAAGCACTGTCGAATGCTCCAGCCACATCCACATGCAGCAGACCTCTCTCAGCATGGTTCGCTTCGTTGAAGTCGATGGCGGCATCAAGGTCTATGCCATCGCACGGCACCATGACCATGAGTCCCCGGTCCTGATCGATGCGATGCTGTTCGACGAGGACTACCCGGCGCTGGCGACGTTCTACACCCACCCCGCAGATATTCGTAGCGCCCTCGGCGAGGCCTGCGGCGATCTGACCGGCCACGTTGCTCGCCAGTTGGGTATCGCCCTCGCTTCGCCGGACCTACGCAAGCAACAGCCGGTTCCTGACACTAAGGAAGATGATGAGCTGTTTCTTGACGATGACCTGCTAGACGACCTGGAGACAGCTTCCGAGGTATTTGGCCGGGCCTCTGCGCCACGGATGCGTGGTGGTGAGGCGTTGCGTGCAGCAGCCCAGGTTCCTACCGAAGCTGTGAAGCACTGACCATCACCAGGAGGGAGTTACAAGCATGCTGCCCAGTCACCTACTGCGCATGGTCAATCTGTGCGTCTCCGGGGATTACGCCGATGCCGGCGTGCGCGACCGGATCAAGAACCAGTGCATCCCACACCTCCGCCAGCACCGCCGTGACGTGCTGGCGGGCAGCTTCAATGGTCGGCACTCCCGACCAGTGGGGTTCATCAGCAAGATGATCGAGGACTCCAAGCTCATTCGCCGCACGCTGACTCACACCCATCGGCAACTGATAGCGGTGGAGCCTCGCGACAACGTTGTTTCATTCGAGGCCGCAGCTCGCCGCCGCGCCCAGGCCTCGGTCAACGCAGACAAGGAGAACATGGCATGACCACCCAACCTGTCCTGGATGACGAAACCAGCAATAGCGCAGGCATGCAGACTGATTTGAGCTTGGCACTGGCTCTCTACCACATCGCAACAGGGCAAATCCCGCACGTCTACAACGGTATGTGCCCCGACGCTCTGGAGGGTCATGCCGTGCGGGACGATGAGTGCCCAGCCTGCAAGGCCATCATCCGATTCGAAGAATCACTGCAAGCTGCTGGCATTGCCGACCTACAACAACTTGGACGCGGGGCGTGAAGCCATGAGCATTCGAACTCTGAGCGTAGTTGCCGACTACAAGGCAGGCGGTGGGATAAGCACTCTGTACCATGGCCGGGTTGAGTTCGGCATGAATGCAGGGCTCCAGGAGAGCGAAGATGAAATTCAGGCGCGTGCAATGGATCGAGCCCGTGAACGGGCGGCAAAGTCCGGCTGCTGGGCCTTGTCTGAGGTCGTTATCACCTCCCTGAGCGTGACCGACTGACGCTGATCCATTACTTCCCCCGAGCGATACTCCTGCTCGGGCGCCCTTGCTCGGCAATCTGCGTTGCCCCTGCTCTCATAGATCGGCGATATGCGTGCCTGTATTATTTCCGGGCACCATCCTCCCGACCGGCATTGCAGCGAGAGCACCACCTGATGGCACCTGAACGCCTGCCCTTCTGGCTGCCAATCGTGGCCGTGACCCTCAACAATGAGCGCATTGCAGGGCTGCTAGGGAATTCAACGGCCAGGAGGGTTGCCGTTCTCAGAACCCGGTATGGGCTTCCAATCTTCCCCCACCCGTTGAACGGCCCCATGGACGTTGATTGGCCATGCTTGCTGGGCCAAGTCGAGGATGGTCTGCTGGCTGAACTGATCAGTCGGTTCTACGCCATCACCATTACCCCAGAGCTGATAGCGTTGATTCGTGCTGACCGAGGCTTGTCGCCTTACGGCTCGCGCAAACCCAAGCTGGAGCCTCATGTCCGTGAGCTTGTCGGGAAGTACGGTTCAGCCAACATCGCCAAGGGCTGGGACGTAGATGCCAATGCGGTTGAGGCGTACCGCAAACTCGCCAAGGTCGAACTTCAAGTCACGGGAAATGATGATCTTCCGGCGAGCGGGCGCTGGAAGGCAGAGTGGATTTCGCTATTTCCTCAGCACACCAATGCTCAGATCGCTCGGGCAACAGGAATTCCCATCGACGCGGTTCGGCAGAAGCGAAAGTCACTACGAATTGCAGGCCCGGCAGGTCGCACGTACTGGAAACTGGTGAGCGCGGATGAGCTAAATGCAATGACCGATGCCGAGCTGGCCTCGCAGTATGGTGGCCCTACTGCTGACTATGCCGCCCAGCGCCTTTCTTTGACCCTCCAGGACCGCGAACTCAGCAAACGATTGCTTCGTGAGCGCCGGCTACCGGATGAGCTGGCGCATTACCTCAGCTCGTTGCCAGCCCGAAGGTTGGCAAGGCTGACAGGGCTCAGCGAATTCCACCTAGGAAAACAACGTAGAGAGCTTGGTCTTGAGGCCTATGCCTCACTTCCCAGCGAGCTAGATGACCTTCTTTCTACGCGCCCAGACACGGAGCTGGCAGACATGTTTCACGTCGCAGTAGCAACGGTGAGAAGCCGCAGGAAGGTGTTGGGAAAACCCCCGTTCAGACACCCCAAGAGACTCACAGAACAGAGTTGACCCGCTCGGCCGCTGGGCCATCTTGGTATAGGCGACAGTTGCTCGGCAGGACTAACCACCCATGACACAGGCTGGCTTCGAATAGCATTCTTGGACCGCAACGGAGAAACAATCCATGTCCAATAACGTCATTCGAACTTCCGCGCAAGAAATGGAGCTGCGTGCCATTGCAGCGGCAAAGCAGGTCCTGGGCCGCGAAATCATCATCCAGTCGGACGCCGACTTCACTCCGCCCGGCAAGCGCAAAGTGCGCGTTGTTCGCCATCAACTGAATGGTCGGCGTGCCGAGGCGCACCTCCGCTGGTACGTGGCCGGCAAGGCATTCCGCTCACTGCCCTTGACCAATAGCAATGTCGCGCTGAGCAATTCCTGGAAGGGATCGGCTGCATGCGTGAGCGAAAGTCAGCTGGAGCTGTTGTAGGCTCGGCACCCAGAATCTGCTCTGACGATTTCATGGCTCTCGCGCTGACACGGCCTGGAGCCCGCGATGCTAGTTGCGAACCAACTCAACGGAGATTCGCAGTAATGAACATGCTCAAACTCGCCGGCACGCTTGCCATCCTGCTGTCCATTAGCGGCTGCGCAAGTAATCCCCAAACCGGCAACTTCGAAATCACTCGGACGGGTGTCGGCCTGACCGTGGGCGCGGTTGGCGGTGCTCTGGTAGGCGCGGCGCTCGGCGATAGCTCGATGGCGATCAAAGGCGCCGTACTCGGTGCTGCCGCTGGTGGTGGCGCTGGATACCTCTGGGAGAAGCGCTACAGAGCGATGCAGGCAGAGCTTGCCTACACCGATCTACAGGTGCAGCAGGCTCCTGCCGACAATGGTCAACAATCCCTGGTAGTGACAGTTCCGTCTGACGTTTTCTTTCGTATCGGCTCGTCTGACATTGCCCCGGAAGCATATCCGGCACTAAGCAAACTGGCGGAGTCGTTGAAAACCCAGACCTACAAGGTGGGTATTGCGGGGCATACCGACAACACTGGCACGCCCGACCGCAACAACCGCCTCAGCTATGACCGCGCTCGTTCCGTTGCCGCGTACCTCACCGCTGCCGGCGTCCCCTATGAGCGCTTGTTTGTCCGTGGTGCAGGCGCAAGCGAGCCGAAAAGCAGCAATGCGACTCCGCAGGGCCGCTCTCAGAACCGGCGCGTGGAGATTACGCTGAGTGAGATTGCACCCAACGCATAACCCATCAAGCCCACAAAACAACTTAGGATCAGTCAATGAAGCCAAGTGATTTCCTTGCCGTGCTCGTTATCGTTCTTGCAATGGCGTTCGGAGCAATCGTGTTCTGCATCAGTTGGGTCGCTAACCAGCTCGGGTTGCCGTTCTGGGCCGTAGTCGATCAAGCCCGGCTCCTACTGTCGGCCCCAGTAACGCTGGCCATGGTGATGGTGATCGAAGCCACTGGGGCGCCCTTCCCTTTGCGCATTTCGAACACTTGGCCGCTCATCGCTGCTCTGTTCTGGGCGGGACTTCATGAGCTGATCAAGATGAAGGCTGAACAGACTGCTCTGGATCAGTTCGGCGGCAGCTCTACAGCCTATTCGTACCATGTCGAACTGCCCTGGTTCACCGAGCTGTGGTTCATGCTCGCGGTCTGCGCATTGATCGTGGTGGGCGGCTACGCGCTCACAGCGAAGCTCAGCAGCAACTACTAGCAAGCTTCATGGCGGCTCTATTGCAATCAGGCTGAGCCGCCAGGAACTCCGAGCGACCAGTGTTCTTCGACCAAGTAGAGCGGTCGCCCAGCCATGAGCTGCTTGATCGCAGCAATGTGAGCCAAGTAGTCCGCTTCGGTGAATGTGGTCCAACTCGGGTTTTTCGCCTGGGCTGCCCGAAATGCCTCCCTGGCACTCCCAAGGACCTTCCTCTGTCGCCAGAGATAAGAGCGAAGCCCCTTGAACAGCTCGTAATCAAGCGGGGGATGCAGCTTCTGCACCTTGTGGTGAGCATGATGGCCACCACATACCAAAGTGGTTTTCAGGTAGATATTGACCAGCTTCTGGGCGTGACCAAACGCAAAGTTGGGCACGCGTCTGCGTTCCGCCTCGGCCATGATCTTCCTCATGAAGCCGAGCTGCCACAGGTCAACGTCCTCGCCAATGTCATCTGGGTTGGTCACATCAACCAAGCCGGCAGCCTCGATCAGGGCGAATGCCAGCTCGTTCCCCCCGCCCCCGAGCCCCCGGCCATATGCACTAGCGGCGCACCAGCTCGCATACTGGTGTTTAAGCGTCACGACGCCGAACGCCCCTTCACACTCAGTCATAGATGGCCACCTTCATTTGAACGACGCCGATCCAACGCCAGCAGCAAACACAGCTCGCTCAACATCGCGTTATTCACTGCTTTCAGATCACAGCGGATGCCTGACAAGAATGTGGCCGGGTCGTTGAGCCTACATTCGCTCAGAGCCATCAGGCCTTCGGATAGGGGCTTCCTGGGCGACCAGTATGGGAATCGGCGAAGGACAATGAGCATCGCCAGGGCATAGCCAAGCGCGATGCCGAGCATGCTCAGCTGGGATGGCTCTACGAGCTTCCCCATGCCGTATACACCAACGATCACCATCGCCATGCCCAACACTGCGGCCTGCGCCCGGCGAGCCGCCAGAACAAGGCCAAGGCGCCCCATTATCTGGAAACTGTCCAGGCTCGGGCTTTGCCGGAACCCAGGATGCAGCCCGGCAAGTGCGCGCAAACGTTCAGTGAAGATTTGGCATTCCATAAATACTTCCGAGAAGGATGAGCTTTTCTCGCCATCATATCGCCGCTGCCGATCCCAAGCCTTTGAATCGGGGTGACTTACATGCTGGACCCCAAATCTGGATATGGGTTCTCGCGGTTTTCGAGGCCGAAACGCTGACACAGCTACTTGGCTCGGATCATGAGCACATCCAAAACACAGAGGTGTGAACATGCCAACCAACAAGAGTGCTGCCCAGTACGCACAAGAAATCATCGAGAAGCTGGCTGCTGAGGGCGTCAGCGCTTTCATTGAGAAGCCCCAAGACGGCAAAGATAACCCCGACGATGATTTCTGGGAGGGCGAGTTCATCTTGCGTGTGCCGGCCTGGGAAGCCAAAGACGGTTCTCTTTCGCGCAGCGCTGTGTACGAGTTCATCCACTCCAAACTTGCCGGGCGTGGCGACGCGAGCTACGTGGTGGGGCTGCCAGGGATCAGTTACTGCGACGTTTACTGCTACTACCCGCTGTCCGTTGAGAGCGGTGAACAACTCCTGTCCTCGGACCTACAGGTCTGGGGGGCCGGCTCGAAGCTGGAACAGTTCGACTGGTCTGAGGCCGTTGAGGGTGACGACAGCGCGTGGTGGAACGGCTGGGATTTGCCGACTGAGCTGGAGCACTTGCCCAAGCGAGTGGGAACCCTTGCCTTGGTCCTGAGCTACACCATCGTACCGCTTCCCGCACCAGCTCCATTCACTGAGCAAGAGCTGATCGACAAGATCAAGACACTCAAGGTCGGCTCTGGGTTGTTCTGCCACTCGACCGCCCCCAACGACCGCTGGACTCTGCGCCTGTCCGAATCTGGGGGCCTGGAGCTGCACAAAGCCGGCGACCAATCGGTTACGCCCATCACAGCTGCCAACATTGACGATAAGGGGCGCTTGGTACTGGGCGATCACATCCTCAAGCATCGCTGCTGGGGCTACTGATAATCCCATGGCTCGGAACTGATTGTGGGGAGCGAGGAATGCCATGGCATTAGCCATGACACAGCTTCCTCCCCGCGAGCATATGCGCATAACCAATGACTCAGGTACAGACTGATGAACATCGTTCTCGCCTCGAAATCCCCCTATGCAATCGCCCAAACTGTCACTTCAAAGCTACGGCTGCACGGCATCGAGGCCTCTCTCACCTGCGACGAAAGCACTGACGGCGAAGTGGTGCTGAGCGCTCCACAACTGGAGGGTGCTGACGGGCTCTTGAGCCAACCTCGCATCTACAGGCTCATCAGCGGAATTCTCGAAGACCATTCCAACTCGGGGTTGCAGATCAAGAACCCGCTGACTGGGGAGGTCGCTGGGATATTTTGCTTCCACCCAGACACCTTCATGCCCTCCCCGGACGGCGCGGATGTGGAGTTCTGGCCCGCCAAGGGCCGGAGCGCATTCAGCTGGTCGGAGCTTGTAGGCAGAAGCGACGACTGGATTGATGGTTGGGAACTCGAAGGCTGTGAATCCATCGGCCAGCGTGTGGCCTTTCTCTCCGCCGTACTGGAGGGAGAAGTAGTATCGCTACCGCCGTACCTGCCCCTGGCAGCAGGAGCTAAGTGATGGTCGAGCAGCCACTCATCCAGCCTGAGCACAACTGTCAGCTCGCTGCATTTCTGGGGCAGCAACCCGGTCCTATCAAGATTCGTGGCAAGGAGTACCGCCTGGATAACATCCGGCGAGAGGGCGATCTTGGCTTCTTTGCCGATGCCCATACTTCCCGAGCCAAGCTCATTGCAATGCAGACGCCCAGCAAAGTCATTGGGCGTCCCGGCGCCGAGTCCTGGGCGATCATGCGCCTCACCGGCAAAGGGGCTATCGTCGCCAATTTTGCCATCTGGAACAGCAGGGTTATCGAGCTGGCATGACTGCGGGAGAACATTGGGTTCAGCGAGGATACCGTTATCCTGGAGGGCCAGACGGGCTGATCACCGCGGCGTTTCTCAAAGCCTGGGATGGGGGCTGGTGAATGCTCCCATGGCGCGGTGACACAGCTAATCCGCCCTGATGATGGCGGCTCCACAACCGGAGCCCCAGGAATGTCGAACAACAACCCCGAGTCGCTTGAACTCAAAGCAGGAGCTGTCTTCGAGTATGGCTCCAGAACATATCGCCTTGACGCCTTCCTTTGCGAAGTCGAAGACAAGACACCTGCACACCCCTTCATCGCCCAGCTCGTAGCCGAACTGAACGCCGAAGAAGACTCAAAACTCCCTGCTGGCCACAGACGGATCAAGCTACGTTTTTGCATGCCAGAAGAAGCCACCTATGTCGCTGGCAGCGGCGTATGTGGCTGCGTGGCAGAAATCGCCGACATAACGATTGTCGGCACTGTGCCATGGAGCAGCCGCGAACTGATTGAGCACCATGAGGAAGCGCTAAGCCTTGGCCGCGAGGGGCGTCGCTGCGATCCGATCGTTCGACCAATCCGCCAGGAGGCATGCGTCTGATATGGCCATCACCGACATTCAGTTCGACATGTTCCCCTCATGCCCTCCCCTGCACCAGGGCGAAGAAATCTTGGAGCTGATGCGCCCACACAAATGGGCTCACGGCGAAGCTACTGAGCTGGCGCTGGTTTCAATCGAGCTTGTTCCCCACGGGGATCAGTGGATGTGGGCTACCCGCCTCAACTCTCGCAACGGGGCCGGGCAAGGCTGCCGCGCACTACCCAAATGGAACCGCTTCGCTCCTACGAAAACACAGGCAATGCTGCGTGGTGCTGATGAGGTCAGGGCATTCATGCACTGTGCGACTGACGATGAGCAAGCGCGGATAGCCACATGGCTTGCGGAGCAAGTTTCGAGGGCTGTCGCAGACGCTGAGTAACTGCACCAAGCTCAGTCGCTTGCCAGCGTGTGGTCAACGTAACGTGTGAGCACTTCCAGTGCCGTGTGGCACAAGGGATCGAGGACTTATTTCAGTGGTTGAGTACATTTTTCGCGACTGCCCACGTTGCCACACCTACGGCGTGCTGGATAACGGTGACAACTGCACCAACTGCGGTGGCCATGGTACTGGCGGCCTGTTTTCCACAGACGGCTGCATAGGGAGCGGCGAAATCATTATTGAGGCCGCTACAGGCCGGCAAGTCAGTCATGACGAATTCGCAAAGCGCATGACCAAGCAGCGAGATAGCCAAGGTGGCAGGTGACGTTCAGGAAGGCGTTAATGGCCTTGAGAAACGTTGCGAGCCCCGCTGGAGTCAGTTCCTTCCAAGCAGCTGGTCACGCTCTGACATGGCCGGTGTAGCGCAGCCCCATAACGATGAAGGCAAGCCTACCGCGTCCTACTGGCTGGCTTGGGCACCGTACTTCACGGGCGACACAACCGATCCAGGTCATCACACCCAAGTTTTTCGGCGTCGCTTCCGAAGCAAGGAAGCCGCGATGGCGTATGTGGAAAGGACTTGGCCTTTACCCGAGTGATCCTGAGTTCGCATTTGGGGTGGTGAGGAACTTCGGTCTGCGCCGATGACACAGCGCCGCAAGGCGGATCATCAACGTCAGCAAGACCAATCACCCATTCTCAATGATCGAGGTTTCCATGACCCTTTCCTTCCCCTTCTTCGAACTCCCCGAAATCGTCCTGGCCGTGGGCATCGCCCTAGTCGTAGGGATGGCCATCGGCTCGGCTGCCACCGCCGCAGCGTTTCAGCGTCGCCGGGGCGGCGAACGCAGCTAAAGACCACCCGAGCACACTTCAAGGAGCAGGCTATGGCTCAACGCATCACCTCTCAACAGCTACTCGAAACGATCCGTGCTTTCTACTCCGACACCAGCCGGCCTCGCGAAGAAACCCGCGCCGGCCTGGAAGAAGCACAGGAAGAAATCGAGCTGCTGCTCAACGCGCTGCCCTCGGATGAGGGCTAGCGCCGTGGCTGAGTTCTACTACCAGATCAAGGGCCGAATGCCTGGGAAGGAAGGGAGCTATTCGGAGTGGGCATGGCCCCCTGTGTTCAGCGGCATTGTCGAGGCTGAGGGGCGCAAGGAGGCAAAGGCCAAGATTGAGGAAGACTACGGTCGCCAGTTCCCAATGAGGGTGCTCAGGAAGGACATGGACGAGCATGAGTACCTTCTGCACATCCGAGAGCTTGCCCCCGGCGACGTGTACCTTCGGCGCCGGTTCCTCGACACAGCCTGCAAGGAGTGCGGAACTCCTTTCAAGCTGATCGACAAATACAACGACCCCTATGCTGATCATCGAGGCCCAGATTTCTGCTCTGAGCGTTGCGCCAGCGCAGGCAAGAAACGTGAGCTGTTGGATTTCAATCTTGCCGCTGAGGGACGGCTTCCAGCTGTGATCTACCAAGTCAGGCAGAAAGCCACCGGCAAAGTCTACATCGGGCAAACCATCCAGGCGTTCACGTTGCGGTGGTGGCAGCACCTCACGACCCCAAGCGACTGCAAATTCCACGAAGCTCTCAAGTCGTCGCCGATCACGGACTGGGAGTTCTCAGTAATCGAGGTCGTGGAATACCCACCAGAGTGCAAGAACAAGTTGGCCTATCTCACTGACCGTGAGCGATTCTGGATCGAGACTTTCAACTCGGTCGCCAATGGCTTCAATACGACCCTACCGGCAAAGATCAGCCCGCAAGAACCCCTGGACTTAGAAGCCGCATTTTGAGTTCCCCGGCAGATGCGGATTACTTGGCCAGTAACCGCAGGTCAAACGCATTTGCGGGCACGTCAACACCCCACCACTCCAGGGCCTTCTCCCGGAACAGCTGCCAGTCAGCCCGAGTAACCGGGCCATGAGTACACAGCCGGCACTCCGACATGCCCTGGCGTTGATCTGTGATTGAGTTGTGCAAATCGACACCCATTCGCCCAAATCGGCCAACCGTGCTGCCGTCGATCAGGCTATGAATCCACACGGCATTACGCCCCTCTGAAAGCTGCACCTCGTAACAGTCCATGTGGATTTCAGTGTCAGTTGCGGTTCTGCTCATATTGGGCGCTTCTGATCAGCAGTTTCATAGGAGTGGGAATCGTAGCAAGCAGCCCAGTACGGAGCGACAGGCGCAACCTACATCCCCAAATCCCAGTGTGCTTCCCGAGGATATGCGTGGGCTGCCGATGACACATGGCCAGCAAGGGCAGACTTTTCGAAATGAAGCCAGCAACCAAGCGGCAGCCTGTCCATTTCACTAGCAGCCTGTCGGACTTGAATTCATAAATGGACAGAGCGCGACAAAGACAAAGCGAATTGCCCACTATTTGAGCGTTTTTAACCGGTTGTTGCCCTGAATTTCCTGAATTCGAGCGG
>NZ_PGLR01000051.1 GCF_002803095.1 Pseudomonas sp. ZH-FAD
GGCCGTCGAAGACTACGACGTTGATAGGTGGGGTGTGTAAGCGCTGTGAGGCGTTGAGCTAACCCATACTAATTGCCCGTGAGGCTTGACCATATAACACCCAAACAATCTGCCCTCAACGCAGAGGGTGTCGATGGTGAAGTCGACAACAGCCGAAAATTTGCAAGAACTACAAAGCCTCTATCACGTATCCAAGGGATAGCGTCTAACGACGAGATCCCAACCGAATTGCTTGACGACCATAGAGCGTTGGAACCACCTGATCCCATCCCGAACTCAGTAGTGAAACGACGCATCGCCGATGGTAGTGTGGTGCTTCACCATGTGAGAGTAGGTCATCGTCAAGCTCCTATACGAAACCCCAGATCGCCAAAGCGGTCTGGGGTTTCTTCTTTGGAGCGCGGAAAAATACCTCATAATCGAGTAGGGTGCGCTGCGCGCACTGCACCGACAAGGACGCGGTCACAGCGGTGCGCGCGGCACCCCCTACGCTTGATCCGCTGACGCTTCGCGAGCAGAGCTCGCTCCTACAGGTCATCAGCGCTCGCCTCGGATTTAAGTATCTGCTCGCTATGGTCGTCTTGTTCTGATGAATCACAGGCCATCAATGCGCGACTTCCTTCTGAATGATCTCGATTGATAACTCCTGATCCTTGCGATCCAACCAGACGTGGCGAGCACTAAGGCATTCTCCTATGCGTCAATCGAGTCGTATCACCTTCCGCTCCACCTTCCGCATCAAGATCAGTGATCGAGAAAGCGACACGTTGATCGGCTATGCGGGCGATGTTTCCGAGTGCGGGATGAAACTGCTGAGCGATACGCCGGTGGAGCCCGGAAGTGAACTGAAGCTGCGTGTGCGCATGCGTGATCGTGAGGGAGAGATGCGCCAGGTGGATGTGAACATGATCTGCCAGTGGTCGCAGGAGAACACCCGCACGGGCTTCTTCGAAGCCGGGCTGGCCTTGCAGGAGGAGACGGCCGAGTACGTCCGGCTGATCGAAGGCATGCGCAAGCTGCGCAAGGAAAAGGCTTAGGCGGGAGTGGATGGCGAGGCGATGAAGGAGATCGCTCTGGCGTGGCTGTCCTCTTTCGAGGTCGGCGTGGTGGATGCGAAGCACGCATCCACCAGCGTGTTGAAACCTTTACCAATCAGCCCAGCGTGCCGAGGATATTGACGCCAACTCGGTCCGGGATCTCGTTCTGCGACAGTACATGCAGGCCGGGGCTGAATACCCGGGCGTAGCGCGCCAGCAGCGGGCGTAGCTGCGGCATCACGGTAAGGATCGGTGGATGGCCGTCCTTGCGCAGTTTCTCCTTCACCACCGGCATGGTGTTCTGCAGCTGATTGAGCAGGCTGGGTTCTACCGGGATGTTGTCCAGGCTCACCGGGCCGGCCTGCTGGGCGATGGCCAGGGCATTGAGCAGGGTGTTCTCCAGCGCATTCTCGAGAATGAACACCGACAACTCCTGGCGCTCGCCGGCGATCATGCCGACGATGCTGCGGCGCAGCGCGTAACGCACGTCCGAGGCCAGCAGTACCGGGTCCTTGGTCGACTCGCTGGCTTCCAGCAGCGTCGTGGCGATGGTGACGATATCCTTGAGCGGCACCTGCTCCTGCAGCAACTGACGGTAGACGCGGTGCTGCTGGGTGTAGCTGAGCTGACTCTTCAGGCTCTCAGCCAGCTTCGGCGCCTGCACTTGCAGACGCTGCATCAGATGGTCGACATCATCGTGCTTGAACACATCGGGCAGATGCTCACGGATGACCTTGTTCAGGTGCGTGGCGATGACGCTGGCACAGTCGATCACCTGGTAGCCGAGGTTGAGCGCACGCGCCTTGTCCTCCGGCTGAATCCACACCACCTGCATGCGGTAGGCCGGGTCGACGCCGAGAATGCCGTCGATCTCGCCATAGAGCTCCGGCGAAGGGATGGCCATCATGCGATCGGCATGCAGCTCGGCGCTGTCGATCTTCTCGCCATTGATCTGGATGCTGTACTGCGAGGCTTTCAGGCGCAGGCTGTCGCGGATATGCACTTCCGGCAGCAGGAAGCCCAGGCTTTCCGAGAGGGTCTGGCGTACGCCACGTACGCGCTGGGTCAGCGGCGCGCCGGCGGCTTCGTTGACCAGTCCGACCAATTTGTAGCCCAGCGACACGGACAGACGCTCGACCAGCGGGATGTCCTCCCACACCATGTTCTGCGCACGTTCCTGTTCCATCGCCTTGCCTAGGGCCTCGACCTGTTCGAGGCTGGCGGCTTCAGTGGGCGGGCCGTTGCGCGAGACCATCCAGGCGATGAACGCCACCAGGGCGGCGAAGCTGATGAACGCCAGATGCGGCATGCCTGGCACCAGCGCCAGGGTGAACAGAATACCGGCCACGGTATAGAGCAGTGCCGGCTGGGCCAGCAACTGACGGTTGACCTGCTGGGTGATGTCCGAGGATTCGTTGATCCGCGTGACGATGATCGCTGCGGCAGTGGACAGCAGCAGTGCCGGGATCTGCGCCACCAGGCCATCACCGATGGTCAGCAGGGCGTACTGCTGGAAAGCCTGGCCTGCGCCCAGGTCGTAGACGAACAGGCCGATGGCGAAGCCGCCGAACAGGTTGATCAGGAGGATCAGAATGCCGGCGATGGCATCGCCACGGACGAACTTCGAGGCGCCGTCCATGGCCCCGTAGAAGTCGGCTTCCTTGGCCACTTCCGCGCGGCGACGCTTGGCTTCGTGCTGCTCGATCAGGCCGGCATTGAGGTCAGCATCGATAGCCATCTGCTTGCCCGGCAATGCATCGAGGGTGAAGCGCGCGGTGACCTCGGAGATACGCTCGCCGCCCTTGGTGATGACGATGAAGTTGATGATCATCAGGATCACGAACACCACCAGGCCGACGATGAAGTTGCCGCCGATCACCACCTCGCCGAACGACTCGATCACCTTGCCCGCCGCGCCGGTACCGGTATGCCCCTCGAGCAGTACCACACGCGTGGAGGCGACGTTCAGGCACAGGCGCAGCAAGGTGGTGATGAGGATCACCGTGGGAAACAGGGAAAAATCCAGCGGGCTCTTCGACGACACGCTGACCAGCAGCACCAGGATGGCCATGGCGATGTTGAAGGTGAACAGGGCATCGAGCAGCACGGGTGGCAGCGGCAGGATGACCATGGCCAGGATCGACAGGATCAGCACCGGAATACCGATGCGGCCGCTGCGGAAGGTGGGCGCGAGTTGCTGCAGTAGGTTCATGAATCAGCCCCTGTTGGCCAAGCTGTCGGGAATCGGGAGGTTGCTCGCCAGTTCTGGCTTGCTTCTGCGCCCCTGGCGCCAGGCCTTGAGCTGCAGGATGTAGGTCAGCACATGGGCCACGGCGGTATACAGCGGGGCCGGGATCTGCTGGTTGATCTGGGTGGTGAAGTAGATGGCGCGTGCCAGTGGCGGAATTTCCACCACCTCGAGCTCATGCTTCTTGGCCATCTGGCGCATGTACAGGGCGGTTTCATCGACGCCCTTGGCCAGCACGAAGGGCGCGGCGGCCTTCTTGGTGTCGTACTTCAGCGCCACGGCGTAGTGCGTCGGGTTGACGATGACCACGTCGGCGTTCTTGATCACCTTGCTGATCTGCCTTTGCAACATCTGCCGTTGCAGCTGCTTGATGCGCGCCTTGACCTCGGGACGGCCCTCCTGGTTCTTGTGCTCCTCCTTGCGCTCCTGCTTGGTCATGCGCATCTTCTTGAGGAAGAAGTAGCGCTGCAGCGGGATGTCGATGAAGGAGAACACCACGAAGATCAGCATCAGGCACAGGGTCAGGTTGAAGGTCAGGTTCAGGGCCGCCGAGATCGCCTCGAGCACGCTGCTGCGCTGCAAGGCGATCAGCTCCGGGAGGGCCGCGCGCACCAGGACATAGCCGACACCGAGCAGTACCAGCACCTTGAGGATCGACTTGAGCAGTTCGCTCCAGTTCTGCGCCGAAAAGATTCTTCCCAGGCCAGTGATGGGATTGAGCTTGCTGAGTTTCGGCGCAAAGTTTTTCGCGGAGAACACCCAGCCGCCCGGTACCAGCGACAGCGCCACCACCAGCACGGAGGTGAGCAGCAGGGGCGACAGCAGTTTGATGAACACCAGCATGTTGTAGCCCAGCAGGGTGTCGAGATCATCCAGGCCGATCTCGCTGTGGCCGAACTGGATGTATGACAGGCGGAAGCTGTCGCTGAGCCCTTCCAGGAAAAGCCCGGCGCTGAACTTGAGAATGAACAGGGTGGCGATCAGCGAGATGGTGGTCGACAGGTCCTTGGAGCGCGCGACCTGGCCGTCATCCTTGCTCTTCTTCAGTTTGTGCGCGGAGGCTTCTTCCGTTTTCTCCTGGCCGCTGTTCTGCTCAGACATCGCCGCCCTCGCGCAGAATCACGCCGATACCGTTGAGCAACTCGCGGGTCAGGTGCAGGTAGCTGTCGGGCAGGTTGGGCAAGGTCAGATAGATGCACAGCAGGCCCATCAGAATGCTGATGGGAAAACCCAGGGAGAACAGGTTCATCGCCGGCGAAATGCGGTTGAGCAGGCCGAAGCAGAACTGCACCAGGGTCAGGCAGAACACCAGGGGCAAGGTGACCAGCACGGCTGCTGCCAGCACCCAGGCGAAGGCCTGCACGAAGCTCTGCGCGCCCAGGTAATGCAGGCCGCTGCCCACCGGCCAGAACAGGAAACTCTGGTACAGCACGCTGACAGTGACCAGGTGGCCGTCGATGGCGAAGAACAGCAGCACCAGCAGGATGAAGTACAGCTGGTAGATGATCGAAGACGACGACACGCCATTCACCGGGTCGTTGTAGCGCGCCATGCTCATGCCCATCTGCGTCGACACCACCTCACCGACCAGCATGAAGATGGTGAACACCAGTTGCAGGGTCAGCCCCAGCAGGACGCCAAAGGTGATCTGCTCCAGTGCGGTCAACAGCCCCTTCAGTGACAGTGGGTCAATTTCGGGCATGTCCGGCAGCGCTGCGCCAAGAGCGATGGTCAAGGCCAGGGCGAGGAGGATGCGCACGCGTACCGAAACTGCCTTGTGGTTGAACAGCGGCGCCATGCTGAGCAGGGCAACGATGCGGCAGAACGGCCACCAGTAAGCCTGCAGGCTGGTCAGATACTGGCTGGCATGCAGCACGGGTTCGGTCATGCTTCAGCCCACCAGGTGACCGGCCTGCTTGAAGGTTTCGATGAACAGATCCCCCAGCGTGCGCAGGATCCAGTGGCCGGCGAACAGCAGCATGGCCAGGGTGATCAGCAGGCGCGGGAGGAAGCTGAGCATCTGTTCGTTGATCTGCGTGGCAGCCTGGAAAATGCTCACCAAGAGGCCGCCGAGCAGGCTCGGCACCACCAGCACGCAGACGATGATGCCGGTGATATAGACCGCATGAGCCACCAGCTCGGCGGCGTGTTCGGGCGTGAGCATCGCGAAGCCTCGCTAATAGGGCTGAATACTGGTGGTGAGGGTGCCGACCAGCAGCGTCCAGCCATCGACCAGGACGAAGATCATCAGCTTGAACGGCAGCGAGATCATCATCGGCGAGAGCATCATCATGCCCATCGCCATCAGCACGCTGGCTACCACCAGGTCGATCACCAGAAACGGCACGAAGATCATGAAACCGAGTTGAAAGGCGGTCTTCAGCTCGCTGAGCACGAAGGCTGGCAGCAGCAGGGAGAAGTCCAGCTGGGCCAAGTCTTCGGGCATTTCCTCGCCGGCCAGGGCGACCAAGGTTTCCAGCGAGTTCTTGCTGGTCTGCGCCAGCATGAACTGGCTGATGATGCGCTTGCCTTCACCCAGGCCCTGTTCGAGGCTGATCTGGTCGGCCTCGAAGGGCACGTAGGCCTCGGTATACATCTCCTGCCACACCGGGCGCATCACCAGCAGCGTGAGGCACAGGGCGATGCCGACCAGCACCGGGTTCGGTGGGCTCTGCTGCAGGCCGATGGCCTGACGCAGGATGGCCAGGACGATGATGAAGCGGGTGAAGCAGGTCATCATCATCAGCATGGCCGGGAGAAAGCCCAGCAGCGTCATGATCAGCAGGATCTGCAGCTTGACGCTCAGGGTCTGGCCATCTTCGCTGTCGTTGAAGTTGAACAGGGTGATGTCGCCGCCGGCCGCCTGGGCCAGCAACGGGCAGCACAGGGCTGCCAGCAGCAAGCCGGATTGCAACAGGCGGCGCAGCATCACACGCCCAACCCGCTGAGACCGCTACCGGACAGCTCGACGATGCGCAGGCCGTAGTTGCCGTTCATCACCACCACTTCGGCCTTGGCGAACAGGGCGCCGTTGACCTTCACGTCCAGCGGTTCGCCGGCCAGCTTGTCGAGGGCGATCACGCTGCCGGCGTCGACGTCCATCAGCTCCTTGAGGGTGATCTCGGTGGAGGCCACTTCCAGAGTGACGTTGACCGGGATCTTGCCGAAGAAGCTCAGATCCTGCTGCGGCAGGCTGGCAGGCGCTTGCTCCGGGGCGGAGTCGCTGACGGCCTCATCGAGATTGAGGCCGGCGTCATTGATCAGGCTATCGAAATCGTTATCGGAAATGGGGCTGCTCATGGGGTCTTCACGCTCTCAAGAGAAGTCAGAAACAAGGAGCCGTCGTCTTCGAAGATGGCGCCGCGAAACAGCTTCTGCTGGTTGATCTGTACATCGCAGCGGTCCAGCAGGCGCATCGGCAGGATGTCGCCGGGGCGCAGGGCAAGCACTTGCGACAGGGGCATCTGCAGGCTGGCCACCACGCAGTCCAGGCGCACCGGCAACTGGCGAATCTGATTGAGCGAGTTGCCGCCCTGGGCCATGGGGGCCGGTGTTGTCAGGCGGTTGGTCAGTTCATCGACCAGTTGTGTATCCAGATAAATGAAGATCGATGCCTGGCTGCCGGTGATATGGCTGGTGAAGTGGAACTCTGCCACATACTCCCAGGCTGCTTCTTCATAGGTGTTGTCGTAAGGCTCGAGCTTGCCGAAGGTCTGGCCGGCGAGAATCGAACGGGCGAACAACTGGGTCACGTCCAGACCCAGACGCGTGCGCATGCGCTGCTCCGAGGTACTCACTGGCGGCGCTTCATGGTTGGGCAGGCAAGTGCCGCCGTAGTAACACTCCAGTGCTTCGGTCAGCAGGGCGCGGTCCATGGCGAAACCGACCTTGCCCAGCGTCGAGCGATAGAGGCACTCGGCATCTTTATTCACGTGCTCGTGAACATCGACTCGCAGCAGTTCAAGATTGATCCGATAGTTACGCAGAAAGTAGTCACTGATAATTCGCGGGTACTTACTGGAGAACTCGCGAATATAGTGGGGAATCTTGTGGTAATGCCGGCCAAGTTTCTGCGGTTTCAACCGGGTCAGACTGTCGGCGGGCACGCCATGAAGGACTTTTTTAATCCCGGTCATGTTGTGGGCTGTATTCCTGGTTGTAACTGCGTGTGCACCGTCGAGTGCATTCGATGGGCGTGCAGAGGACGTTTTGATATGCCGGCGGGCGTTGGCAGCAGTGCCTTGGCCATGGCGTCGAATTCATCCGGGAAAAGCGCGCAGGCCCGTGATGACGAGGAGGAGTCTAGGCTGAGGGAGGGCGAGAAATTAAATCAATAGATATCAAATGCTGTTTTTGATAGCGGCTTGCCAGCATTGATAGGAAATAACAACAAGTAATTCGGCGAATTTCTGTGCGCTTGTTAACGTTCGCGCCGTGATCCGTTGCGCGTATACAAGGCACGCCGCCAAGTGCTGCCGAAGTTGACCAATACAAGCGACGGAAAGTTTCGAAAGATTAAGGGGCCACGTGAAAAAAATCTGTCATCTGCTTGGCAGTTTTGTACACAGGGTCGAATGCCGCCGCCGGGCTCATGAAAGACATCGGGTGATTTACCTTGAAGCATTCAACTCAAACGGTAAGTTACGCCTGCGACGAGTTGTTCAATGAACAGCTGGGGCAGCAACACATAGTGGTGATCGGTCAGGCCGATGCGGCCAGCGAGCGCCTGTTGACCGGTGGTCTGCTGCGCCAGGGTTTTCAGGTACGCCGCTTCGCCAGCTGTCTCGAGCTGGACCCGCGGGCACTGGAAAGTGCCAGCCTGGTGCTGGTGTTCGTCAGCAGCCTGGCGGGCAACACTCTCTATGCACAGGTAGGCGCCATCCTGCGCCAGGTCGGTCGTGTCGGTGTAGTGCCGGTCGTGGAGTATGCCGACCAGGAGAAGGCCGCAGCACTTCTAGAGCTGGGGTGCGTCGACTATCTCCTGGCACCCTTCAGCGAAGCCCAGCTCAGTGCGCTGCTGCGCCGTCAGGAGTCGGCCAGCGCTGGCGAAGAAGGATTCGTTTCCTGCTCGCAGGCTGGTCGCCGTTTGCTGGCCATGGCCCAGCGCGTGGCCATGACCCGTGCGCCCATTCTGATCACCGGTGAGACCGGCACCGGCAAGGAGCTGATGGCCCGCTACATCCACCGCTTTTCCGCGCAGGATGATGCGCCTTTCATCGCCGTGAACTGTGCGGCGATCCCCGAGCAGATGCTCGAATCCATTCTCTTCGGTCATGAGAAGGGCGCCTTCACCGGCGCAGTTAGCGCTCAGCCAGGCAAGTTCGAGCTGGCCAATGGCGGCACGTTGTTGCTCGACGAGATCGGTGAGCTGCCGCTTGGCCTGCAGGCCAAGCTGTTGCGCGTGTTGCAGGAGCAGCGCGTCGAGCGTCTGGGCGGGCGCCGGGAAATTGCTCTGGACGTGCGCATCATCGCCGCGACCAACCGTGATCTGCAGCAGGAAGTGGCAGAGGGCCGTTTCCGCGCCGACCTGATGTTCCGTCTCGATGTACTGCCGCTGCATATCAGCCCGCTGCGTGAGCGCAAGGAAGACGTGCTGGCCTTGGCGCGTCGCTTCATTCGCCAGTACGCGCCGCAGGACGCGCGCCACGAACTGCTCACCGAAGATGCCTGCCGCGCGCTGCTGGCCCATGACTGGCCGGGCAATGTGCGCGAGCTGGAGAACTGCCTGCAGCGCGCGCTGATTCTGCGCAATGGCCTGTACATCCAGGCTCAGGACCTGGGCCTGAGCGTACCTGTGAGCAGCGCGGCAGAACAGGCGCCACGCATGCAGCCACAGGTGCTCGAAGGCGGCAAGGCAGCCTTGCGCGCGAGCGGCAAGTGGGCCGAGTACCAACATGTGATCGACACCATCCGCCGTTTCGGCGGGCACAAGACCAAGGCCGCCGAAAGCCTTGGCATGACCCCGCGCGCACTGCGCTATCGCCTCAACGCCATGCGCGAACAGGGCGTTCAGATTCCCGTCTAGGAGAAGCAAAGGATGAATTCGATTAGCCAGGTGCAGCAGGACCTGCTGGGCCGTATGGAGCAGATGAAGAACCTCAGCGAAGCGATGCCGATCAAGCCGGCGCAAGCCTTTGCCGTGCAGCCTGGCGAGCCTGGGTTTGCTGCGGCTTTCGACAATGCGGTGCGTGCGGTGGACGCGCAGCAGCATCGGTCCGGCGAGCTGATGGCAGCCGTGGACAGCGGGCAGAGCGATGACCTGGTGGGGGCGATGATCGAGAGCCAGAAGGCCAGCGTTTCGTTCAGCGCCCTGATGCAGGTGCGCAACAAGCTATCCAGCGCTTTCGACGACATCATGAAGATGCCGCTGTAAGCGGATCGGGGATTGACGCGTGCTGCAGACCATAAGAAGCAAGCTGCCTGAACACGGGCTGAAACTCGATCCACGCATGACCCTGATCGGCCTCGCGCTGATCGCCGCCTTGCTGGCGGTTGGTGTGGTGTTCTACCTCTGGCGCGACCAGGGCTCGTTCCGTCCACTGTATGGCAGTGGCGAGGCCTATCCGGCCGCCGAGGTGATGCAGGTGCTCGACGGTGACGCGATCAGCTACCGCCTGCATCCGCAGAGCGGTCAGGTGCTGGTGCGCGAGGATCAGCTCGGCCGCGCGCGCATGCTGCTGGCGGCCAAGGGCGTGCAGGTCAAGGTGCCGGCCGGTTACGAGCTGTTCGACAAGGACGAGCCGCTGGGCACCAGCCAGTTCGTTCAGGACGTGCGCCTCAAGCGCAGCCTGGAGGGGGAGTTGGCGCGTACGGTGATGGCGCTCAAGGGCGTGGAGGGTGCCCGTGTACACCTGGCGCTGCAGGAGAGCAGCTCCTTCGTGGTCGGCAAGCGCGAGCCGGGCAAGGCCTCGGTGATGCTACAACTGGCACCTGGCTACAAGCTGGCGCCGGAGCAGGTCAGCGCCATCGTCAATCTGGTGGCTGGCAGCGTGCCGCAGCTCGATGCCGGCAATGTGCAGGTCGTCGATCAGTACGGCGCACTGCTGTCGCGCGGTATCGATACCCTCGGCGGCCCGGTGCAGAACTGGCAGGTGGTCGACGACTACCAGAGCAAGGCCGTGGCCAATGCCGAGGCGGTGCTGGCGCCGGTACTCGGCGGCGGTAACTACCGTATCAGCGTGTCCGCCGATATCGACTTCAGTCAGAAGGAAGAGACCTTCCAGTCCTACGGCGAGACGCCGCGCCTGCGCAATGAAGTGCTGCGCGACGAGAGCGTGCTCGACCAGCTGGCCCTCGGCGTTCCCGGCTCGCTGGCCAACCGTCCGCCGCAACCCGCGCCGGAGCCGCCTGCCAATCAGGCGCAGGCGGGTGCTCCGGCGGAGCCTGCCAACCAGGCGGCGACCTCGCTGCGCAAGGAGTCCAACCGCCAGCTGGATTACGACCAGAGCGTGACTCACGTCAAGCATGCACCTTTCAGCCTGCGTCAGCAGAGCATCGCCGTGGTGCTCAATGCCGCCGTGGCGCCGGAGGGTGGCTGGACACCCGAGGCGCGCGAGGAGCTTACGGCGATGGTCAAGAGCGCGGTGGGCTTCAACCAGGCGCGCGGCGATCTGCTGACGCTGAGCGTCTTCCCCTTCACCGATGGTGCCATGGCGGGTGCCGGTGAGGAGCTGCTGCCCTGGTGGGAAAACGCCAAGGTGCACGACCTGGCCAAGCTCGGCGTGTTCGCTCTGATCAGCCTGCTGCTGTTGCTGATGGTGGTGCGCCCTGCAGTGCGCAGCCTGAGCCAGCGCAGCCAGCCTGGTGTGCCTGTGGCGGTCGAGGGCGACGACCAGCTGGCGCTGCACGCCGAGCGCGCAGCCGAACGTCTATTGGCGCGCGTTGGCGACGATGCTCCGAGCGCTACCGTGCTCGGCGAACTCAACCCTCTGTCGGAGATTCGCCTGCCGGCGCCTGGCTCGGGTCTGGAGCTACAGATCGAACACCTGCAGATGCTGGCCAAGAACGATCCCGAGCGTGTCTCGGAAGTCATCAAACAGTGGATAGGGCGTAATGAACGAGACCTCAACCCAGCCTGACGGCCGCGGTGGTTCCACCGCCAAGGAAATGCGCCTGCGCGTGCAGAAGCGCTCGCTGAGCACGTCCGAGCAGGCCGCCATTCTCATGCTGAGCATGGGTGACGAGATTTCTGCCGGCGTGCTCAAGCACTTCTCGCGCGAGGAGATCGTCAGCATCAGCCAGGCGATGGCGCGGCTGTCCAACGTCAAGCAACCGATGGTTTCTGACGTCATCGGTCGCTTCTTCGAGGACTACAAGGAGCAGAGCAGCATCAAGGGCGCCTCGCGTGGCTACCTCGACGGCATGCTCAGCAAGGCGCTGGGCAGCGAAATCACCCGCTCGCTGCTCGACAGCATCTACGGCGAGGAGATCCGCGCCAAGATGGCCAAGATGGAGTGGCTCGACCCCAAGCAGTTCGCCGCGCTGATCGCCAAGGAGCACGCGCAAATGCAGGCGGTGTTCCTCGCCTTCCTGCCGCCGGGCATGGCCAGCGAAGTGCTCGAATGCATGCCCAAGGAGCGCCAGGACGAGCTGCTCTATCGCATTGCCAACCTCAACGAGGTCAACAGCGACGTCATCGCCGAGCTGGAGCAGTTGATCGAGCGCAGCCTGGCGGTGCTCAGCACCCAGGGTTCGCAGGTGCGTGGGGTCAAGCAGGCGGCGGACATCATGAACCGCTTCAAGGGTGATCGCGGGCAGATGTTCGAGCTGTTGCGCGCCCATGACGATCAGTTGGTCGAGCGCATCGAGGATGAAATGTACGATTTCTTCATTCTCTCGCGGCAGAACCAGGACGTGCTGCAGGCGCTGCTCGAAGCCGTGCCGCTGGAAGAGTGGGTGGTCGCCCTCAAGGGTGCCGAGCCCGAGCTGGTGCGCGCTATCACCGGTGCAATGCCCAAGCGCCAGGCGCAGCAGATGGAGTCGATCAACCGCCGCCAGGGCCCGGTGCCGTTGAGCCGCGTCGAGCAGGTGCGCAAGGACATCATGGCCGTCGTCCGCGAAATGTCGGCCAGTGGCGAGCTGCAGGTGCAGCTGTTCCGCGAACAGACGGTGGAATGAGATGACGGTCAAGGTGATCAGCGGCGACGCCCGCCCATGGCGCGCCTATCGCTTCCCCCCGCGCAGCAGCCAGCCAGCCGTGGACTGGAGCGGCGATGCCGCCGGCCTGCAGCGAGCCATGGCCGATGGCTTTCAGCAGGGCATCGAAAAGGGTTACCAGGACGGCCTGCAGCAGGGCGAGGAGGCCGGGCGTCAGGCCGGCTTCGAGCAGGGCCGCGACGAGGGCGTGAAGCTCGGGCGCGAGCAGGGGCGCAGTGAAGGCCGTCGCGAATTCGAACTGGCTGCACAGCCGCTGCAGCAGATCAGCGAGAAGGTCGAACAGTACCTTGGCGAGCTGGAGCACAAGCGTCGTCAGGAACTGCTCGAGCTGGTCAAGAAGGTCTCGCAGCAGGTCATCCGCTGCGAACTCACGTTGCATCCGACCCAGTTGCTGGCGCTGGTCGAGGAGGCCCTGAGCAGCATGCCGGGTGAGCCCGAGGACGTGCAGGTATTGCTCAGCCCCGAAGAATACGCGCGGATCAAGGCGCTGGCGCCGGAGCGCGCGGCGAACTGGAAGCTGGTGGCCGACGAGCGCCTGGCACTGGGCGAGTGCCGCGTGGTCACGCCGCAGGCCGAGGCTGACGTGGGTTGCCAGCAGCGTCTGGATGCCTGCATCGACACCCTGGCCGAACACCTGCATCTGACCGAGGCCTGATCGCGCATGCTGGATTACAAGCTCGACGAAGCGCTGCGCTCGCTCGATGGCGTGCAACTGGCCAAGGTGGCCGGGCGTCTGGTGCGGGTCTCCGGCATGCTGCTGGAGAGCCTCGGCTGCCAGCGCAGCACCGGCCAGCGCTGCCGCGTCGAGCAGGCCGACGGCAGCCTGCTGGATGCTCAGGTGGTCGGCTTCAACCGCGATATCACCTACCTGATGCCGTTCAAGAAGCCGGTCGGCCTGGCCGCCGGCTCGCGGGTGTTCCCGGCCAAGGACGAAGCGCTGCTGCAGATCGACGAGTCCTGGTTAGGGCGCGTGGTCAACGGACTCGGCGAGCCGCTGGATGAGCGCGGCAAGCTCAGTGGGCGCGATCCGTTGCCGGTCGAGCTGCCCAGGGTCAACCCGCTCCGCCGTCGTCCGGTGGAGGCCGCGCTGGATGTTGGCGTGCGCGCCATCAATGGTCTGCTGACCCTCGGCAAGGGTCAGCGCGTCGGCCTGTTCGCCGGCTCAGGGGTGGGCAAGAGCGTGCTGTTGGGGATGATCACCCGGCAGACCAAGGCCGATGTGGTGGTGGTCGGGCTGATCGGTGAGCGCGGGCGTGAGGTGCAGGAATTCATCCTGCATTCCCTCGGCGAAGAAGGGCTGCGCAAGGCCGTAGTGGTCGTGGCACCGGCCAACGAATCACCGCTGATGCGCCTGAAGGCCACCGAGCTGTGCCACAGCATCGCTGCCTATTTTCGTGATCAGGGCCAGGACGTGCTGCTGCTGGTCGACTCGCTGACCCGCTATGCCATGGCCCAGCGCGAGATCGCCCTGGCCCTCGGCGAGCCGCCGGCGACCAAAGGCTATCCGCCGTCGGTATTCGGCATGCTGCCGGAGTTGGTGGAAAGCGCTGGCAACGGTGAGAGCGGTAGCGGCAGCCTCAGTGCCATCTACACCGTGCTGGCCGAAGGCGACGACCATCAGGACCCGATCGTCGACTGCGCGCGGGCGATTCTCGACGGCCATATCGTGCTGTCGCGGCGCCTGGCCGACGTCGGCCACTACCCTGCCATCGACATTTCCGCATCGGTCAGTCGCTGCATGAGCCAGGTCGGCGAGGCTGCGCATCTGGCGGCCGGGCGGCAGTTCAAGGAGTTCTACAGCACCTTCGAGAAGATCAAGGAGCTGATCCCGCTCGGCGGCTACACGCCGGGCATGGACGCCAAGACCGACCGCGCCGTGCAGCTGGCGCCCAGCCTCGAGCGCTTCCTGCGTCAGGAGGTCGGCACTGGCGCCGAGCTCGGCGCCAGCATCGCCACCTTGCAGAGCATCATCAAATGAAAGAACAGCTGGAAGTGCTCGGCCGTCTGGCCAGCCTGCGTGGCAACCGTGTGCAGCAGATGCTCGGGCGGGTCAGCTATCAGCAGAACCTGTGTCAGCGTTATCGCAACAACATCACCGGGCTCAGTCGCTTGTGCGGTTTCAGCGTACCGATGACCACGCCGCTGCAGCGCGACAACCAGCAGCGCTACAAGGCAACGCTGTACAAGATGGTCGAACTGCAGCGCCGCGAGCTGGCGCTGGCCGAGGAGAACCTGGCGCGCATTCAGGGCGAACTGCTGGCGGCGATGCGCAGCGAGAAGGTCATCACCCAGTTTCTCGAGGGCAAGATGGGCGAGTGGCAGGATCTGCTTGCCCGTCAGGAGCAGAAGATCCAGGATGGCCTGGCCGCGCAGGCCTGGTGGCGAGCCCAGGTCGGTTAATTTTGCACGACGCGTTTAAGTTCTTGCCGCGCCCGGTCGCTCTTAGGCCATAACACCACGCGAGTTGGATTCGAATCATGGAAATCAGCAGGCATCTCAAGCCCAGCCTTAACCCGGCCAGCGACGCTCCGGCACAGGTACAGAGCGCCCGTGCGCAGTCGAGCGGCAATGCTCGTGCGAGTGTCAGCCAGGAGCCGAGTCTGGAGCAGCTGCAAGACGCCTTGCGCAGCCTCCCCGAAGTCGACCTGGACAAGGTTGCCCAGCTCAAGGCGGCGCTGGCCCGTGGCGAACTGAGCAGCGATCCGGCCGCGCTGGCCGGCAGCATGCTGACTTATCACAGCGGTAGCGATGCGTGACCACCGCGCGTGAGCAACAGCTGCTGCTGGTCATCGAGCAGGACCTGGAGCAGGACTGCGCCGACTATCTGGTCCTGCGCGGGCTGATGCAGGAGCTGTATCAGCAGTTGCTCAAGCGCGACAGTCAGCAGATCGATCTGCTCAACGAGCAGATCCTGCCGCTGGTCGACCAGGCCAAGGCCCGCGCCGAACGCCGCAGCAAGGTGCTGACTGCCTTTGCGCTGGGCAGCGGTCATAGCGCCATGCAGAAGCTGCTGGCGCGTTATCCGCAGGCCCAACGCAATCACCTTGCTCACACCTGGGAGCAGCTCGGCCAACTGGCCGGCCAGTGCAAGCGCCTCAACGAGCGCAACGGCAAGTTGCTGGCCATGCATCACGAGATTCTCGAACAGCTGCTCGGCGAGCCGGGCTCGGCGCAGTTGTACGCGCCGCAGCTTTACTGAATGGTGGTTGCGCGGAGAAACCTGCAGCGGGTTGGGGCGGGCAGGGCTTCGGCCTGACGGGATTGGTGCTGCAGGGTGGATGGCGCATACTCCGCCATCGTTTCAGCCTGCGGAGCACAGCATGGAAAAAGCCAAGACCGGGACCCGAGCCGCACAGGCGGATCGCAGCCGGGCGGCAATCCTCAAAGCGGCGGTGAAGGTGTTCAGCCGCCAGGGTTATGCCGGGGCGCGTACCGAGCAGATCGCCAGTCAGGCGAAGTGCAACGAGCGGATGATCTACTACTACTTCGGCAGCAAGGATGAGCTGTTCGTCAGTGTGCTTGAGCATATCTACGCCCAGTTCAACCTTGCCGAGGCGCGCCAGCGCTTCGACTTGGCCAATCCGCAGCAGGCGATCCGCGATCTGGTCGCATTTACCTGGAATTACTACCTCAAGCATCCAGAGTTCATCACGATCCTCGGCACGGAAAACCTGTTGCAAGGCATCCATGCGCGCAAATCGAGAAATCTGCGGGCGCTATCCGGCACGGCAGTGGGCATGCTTCAGCCGATCGTAGAGGCCGGGCAGGCGCAGGGGGTGTTTCGTGACGATATCGATATCCGCCACGTGTACCTGATGATCGCCTCGCTTTGCTATTTCTATAACTCCAACCTGCATACCCTGAGCTGCTTCCTCGACGATGCGCTGGCTTCTCCCAAGGAAAAGCAGCATTGGCTGGAGTTCATTTCCGACCTGGTGCTGCGTGGGTTGGCGCGAGTCGCCGAGGGCACCTAGTCGACGCTCGGATTGTCAGTGACTGCCCGGATTGGCGCGAACATGTGCGACCTTCTCCGGCAGATTGTTCCAGGCGGGACGTTCACCGGCGAAGCGGTGGCGCAGGTAACTGGCCAGATCCGCCACCTGGCGGTCGCTCAGGTTGTCCTTGAACGCTGGCATGTAGCCCAGATCCGGCGTAGCCGGCTTGTCGATGCCGTGCAGGATGACGTTCAGCAGATTGTCGGGGATAGCGCTATGTACGTTGCTGTTGACCGCCATCGACGGGCTGACGCCGAACAGTTGGGGCCCTTTACCGTCGCTGTGACACGCCAGGCAGGCCCCTTCGAAAATCCGCTGGCCACGGCTCAGCGAGAGGCTATCGACGACATCGGTGGTGGTGCTCCTGGTGGCAGGCGCCGTGTTCGTATTGCCATCGAGTGACACCAGATAGTGGGCGATGGCCTCCACGTCGCTCTTGGGCAGCAATGCCAGTTCGCTGACCACCGGGCCCATGGGGCCGGCTGCCACACCATGTCGGCTGGAGAAACCGCTGCTCAGGTATTCGCTCAGCTCGGCCTCCGTCCAAGGGACGCCGCTGCTGCTCAGGGCATTCAAGGCAGGCGCTTCCCAGCCATCGACCATGCCACCGGCTAGAAATGCCTTGCCGGTTTTCTCCGCACCTAGAAGGTTGCGTGGCGAGTGGCAGGCTGCGCAATGGCCCAGGCCGTTGACCAGGTAAGCACCGCGGTTCCACTGTTCGCTACGGTCGGCGTTGGCCTGGTATTCGCCGCGGCCGAGAAACAGAGTGTTCCAGCCGGCCATCAGCGGGCGGATATTGAATGGAAAGCTCATCTGGTTGGTGGGTGCGGACTGTCTTACCGGCGCCTGCGACATCAAATAGGCATAGAGCGCCTGCATGTCGGTGTCGCTGATGGTGTGAAATGCGGTGTAGGGGAAGGCCGGGTAGAGATGGCGACCGTCGCGGCTGATACCTTCGCGCATGGCGCGTTCGAAGGCGCCGAATGACCAGGTACCGATGCCGGTTTCCCGATCCGGAGTGATGTTGGTGCTGTACAGCGTGCCGAATGGCGTTTCCATGGCCAGGCCGCCGGCGTTGGTCGCGCCCTCCGGCGCGGTATGGCACACCGCACAATCACCGGCGGCCGCCAGCAAGCGGCCGCGTTCCAGTGTGGCGGCAGACCAGGTGCCCGGCGCGGCCGGTGCTACCGGGGCGATTTCGGCGCGCCAGGGCAGGACGGTGGCAAGCAGGCCCAGGGCAGTGCCGAACACACCAGCCAGGCCGCCCAGCCACCATTTGTTGCGATTTTTGCTGGCTGGGACGGGCGTGGCTGGTGCTCCGCTGTTCGAGGGGCTGCCGTTGAGCGCGGCTCTTACCCGTTCTGCGGTGATTGGCAGCTCGCGAAAGCGCAGGCCGGTGGCATCGTAGATGGCGTTGGCGATGGCCGCCGCGCTGGGCACCGAGGCCGACTCGCCGCTGCCCATGGGCGGCTCGCTCTGGCGCGGCATCATCATCACGTCGATGGCGGGCACTTCGGGGAAGGTGAGAATCGGATAGGTGCCCCATTCACTGCTGGCGACCTTGGACTCCTCGAACTGCACCTGCTCCTTGAGCACGCGGCTGGTGGACTGCACCACGTTGCCGTGTATCTGGTGGCGCACGCCGTCGGGGTTGATCATCATGCCGGCGTCGTGGCCGATCACTACGCGGGTCACCGCCACTTCACCGGTGCGCTTGTCCACCGCCACGTCGGCGACCCAGGCCGCCCAGGCAGCGCCGAAGCCGGGGAACTTGCTATGGATGTAGCGCGCATAGGCGAAGCCGCGACCGCGCAGCACGTCACCCTCGGCGGGCGTTTGCTGCGGTTGGGTGTGGGGTTGCCAGTCGGCGCGCTTGGCCGTGGCCTCGATCAGTTCGCGCGCCCTGGGGTCATCCTTCAGATGCTGCAACCGGTACTGCACGGGGTCGACGCCCGCGGCGAAGGCCAACTCGTCTATATACGACTCATGGGCGAAGCTGTTGGGCAGCGCCGAGACGCCGCGCATCCACGAGGCCCGTACCAGCGGCGCCATGTCATTGATGGTCACGCGCATGTGTTCGTAGTCGTAGGGCGGTATCGAGGTGCGGTCGCCCATCTCGAACATCATCGGCACGGGCTCTACACGGCCGGTAAGCAGCAAGGCCAGAGTTGGCGCGCCATTGGACGGGTAGCTGGTCTGGAAGTCGTAGGCGCTGATGCTGCCGTCGGTATTCAGGCCGCCGTCCACTTCCATCAGTTGCGCGGTGCCCTTGGGTTCCCACACGTGTTCCTGCTCGCGGGTCAGCTGCACCCGCACCGGCTTGCCCACGGCGCGAGACAGCAGCAGCGCATCGGCGCAGACATCGTCGGCGCAGTTGCGGCCGTAGCAGCCAGAGGCCTCCATGCGAATGATCTCGATGCGGCGCTCGTCGCACTCCAGCAGCCAGGCCAGATCGGCACGCAGCAGGTGCGGGTTTTGCGTACCCGACCAGACTCGCGAATGCTGTTCGTTGTAGTCGGCCAGGGCGCAGGACGGGCCGATGGAGGCGTGCAACTGGTAGGGCCACAGGTAGGTACGGGTAAGGCGCTGGTCGGCCTCGTTCAGCGCCTGCTCGACGTTGCCTTTGTCGAGCACGGTGCGGGCGATGCGCGGGTTGTCGCGAATGGCCTGGGCGACATCACGCAGGTCAGGCAATTTCTGCGTCCAGGGTTTCCATTCAATGCGTAGCTGCTGCGCCGCACGAATGGCTTGTTCCTCACGCTCGGCGACCACGCCGACGAAGTCACGAATCACCACCACGGCGACGATGCCGGGAAGGTCGGCGATGGAGCTTTCATCCACCGAGAGCAGGCTGTTGCCGACGAAATCGCCGCTGTCATAACCCGCATAGGGAGGGCGGATGACGCGGCCGTGCAGCATGCCGGGCAGGCGCATGTCGTGCACATAGGTGAGTTCGCCGGTGGCTTTGGCCGGGATATCCACACGTGCCGCGCCCTGGCCGACCAGGCGGTATTCGCTGGCCGGCTTGAGCGGTGCATCGCCGCTGATTTCCAGGCGAATATGCTGGCCAGTGATCAGCTCACCGAAACCCAGCTGGCGGCCATCGGGATGGGTGAACACGCCGTCCTCGAGGCTCAGCTGTTCGCCTGGCGTTTGCCAGCGTTCGCTGGCCTGATGCAGCAGGTGGCGGCGTGCTTCGGCGGCAGCGTTGCGCAAGGGCACGGCGCTGATCTGGATGGTCGCGCTGGCGATGGTGGCGCCCTGGTTGGGCGCGCGCTCGGTATCACCCAGCACCATCTCCACCTGGTCCAGCCGCAGGTACAGCTCTTCGGCGACGATCTGCGCCAGGGAGGTACGAATACCCGTGCCCAGATCCACATGCCCATTGAAGGCGTACACCTTGCCGGCCCCGGTGATGGCCAGGAACAGCCCCAGTTCCTTGGGTTTGAGCGTGGCGCTCTGGCCCTTGGGCATGGGGCCGGACGGTGGCTGAATGGTATCGACGACCAGCAAGACGTCGGGTTGGGCGAGCCATTGTTCTAGCGTCATCTGCATGGGCTGTCTCCGTGCGGGGCGGCCGGGCGGCCAGCGGCGCGCAGGGCGGCGCGCATGATTTCAACGTGAGTACCGCAGCGGCACAGGTTGGCCGATAGTTCGCTGCGCAGCTGTTCGTCACTGGGGTTGGGGTCGCGCAGCAGCAGCGCCTTGATGGTCATGATCATGCCGTTGAGGCAATAGCCGCATTGCGCCGCCTGTTCGGTGATAAAGGCTTGTTGCACCGGATCAGGGCAGTTGCGACTGCCCAGGCCCTCCAGCGTTGTAACGGTGCGGCCTACGGCACCAACGACTGGAAATACGCAAGAGCGCGTGGCGCGACCATCGACGATTACCGTGCAGGCGCCACACTCGCCAAGGCCGCAGCCGTACTTGGGACCATTGAGAGCTAGGTCATTACGCAGGATATAGAGCAGTGGGGTCTGTGGTTCAGCGCATAGCTGTACCGCTTCTCCATTCACCTGCAGGGTCAGGGTCTTTTCCATGGGGTGCCTTGTCTGCCCGATCCCGGCGTTACCGCAATACTCAGGAAATAGGCTTTTATTTCGTTAAGTGCTTACTGCACGAAAGGTGCGTTTTGGTAGGCAAGTAACGGGCCAGGCGAGATGGGGGGCTTGATTTCGAGCGTGACGGGGCAGGTTCCCTGAGGCGAGGATGCGTTGCCGCGTGGTGATACCAGGAGGGAGGTGGCGGACTATTCGCTGCTGTCGTTCATCTTGCGCAGCAGGTAGAGGATGGCGATGCGTTCGCCCGGGTTGAGGCTGCCCATGGTCAGTTCGCTGATCTTCTGGGCGCAGGGGATCATCTCACTGAGCAGGGCGCTGCCCGCTTCGGTCAGCTCGACGATAACCTTGCGTTTGTCACTGGGATCCGGCGACAAGGCAATCAGGTCGCGGGCCTTGAGGCGTTCGACGATGCCGCGGATGGTGGCCTGATCGACTGCAGTGGCTTTGATCAGCTCGGCTTGGGAGCTGGGACCATGGTCGCGCAGCGCGCACAGGGTAACGAACTGAATGGACGTAAGCTGGGCGTCGCAGGCGTTCTGCTGAAAGATCGCGGTATGGCGTTGATAAGCCTTGCGCAACAAGTGGCCGATCTGTTCGGTGACCTGATAGGTATTGGCAGACGAATCATCAATCGACATGGGAAACTTCGCTTCCAATTGCTGGGA
This sequence comes from Pseudomonas sp. ZH-FAD, assembly GCF_002803095.1. Classification (GTDB taxonomy): domain Bacteria; phylum Pseudomonadota; class Gammaproteobacteria; order Pseudomonadales; family Pseudomonadaceae; genus Aquipseudomonas. The sequence goes on from NZ_PGLR01000051.1 coordinate 21,163, forward strand.
GGCGAGTATAACCGCGCAATGCGGTGAGGTGTTTTGTCAGGGGGGTCGGAGAGCGCTCCGCGTCATGCGGAGCTTCTCTCCCTTGGGGCTGCCCGACGCGTTGTCAGCCGACCTTTGACGCTGGCGGGTAGACCACGTCGCCAGCCAGTACCACGGCCTGGTCGTCCAGATAGATGTCGCAGTTGCGCAGCGGAATATCCAGGTGGCAGGGCGTCTTGCGAGTACCACCGACCTCGGTGTTCGGCCCCGTGGAGAACAAGAAGTTGCCGTAGAAGGCGCGTGCATCCATGCACATGCCGTCGTTGCGGTCGTGCAGGCCCATGGCTGTCCACTGTGCGCGAGGTTGCAGGCCCCAGCCAATGTGGGAAATGCCGTACACCTCGGGGTCCTTGAAGTACTTCAGGTAATCGCGCAGGTACTCGGCTTCGAAGCCGCCATGGATGCCGGTGATAAAGCCCTTGTCGATCTCCAGGGTGATGCGCTCGCGGCAGTAGTTCTTGAACGGCAGCACGATGTCACCGACATCCAGCACCAGGGTGCCCTGGGCGCTTTCCTCGTTGGGCCAGCTGAACAGAAAGCCACTGGGCCAGTGGTCCCAGCGCCCCGGCTCGTCGGCGAAGCCGTATTCGGTCACTGCCGGGTACTGCCCCAGCTCGGCGTGGAAGTCGCTGCCCGCTGCCGAGCGCACGTGCAGGCTGCGCGCCTGCTTGAGCAGCGCCTCGCTGGCCAGCACGCGGCGCTTGTCGTCTTCGGTCGGCAGCATGCGCGCCAGCACCTCCGGGGGCTCCACGGCCAGCAGGATGCGCGTGCCGGTCTTGAGGATCTGCTCCTGCTCGGGCGAGTGCAGCAGCATCATGGTGTCGACGACCAGGTCGGCTGCTTCCAGTGCGCGCTGGGCCGCCAGGTTGCCGGTCAGCGCGGTGTCGCCGCAGTAGGCGGTCATGTCATTGCCCATCGCGCGCGGGTGGTTGAAGGACGGCAGCTCGACTGCATACACCTTGGCTTTCAGGCGCTGCGCGGCGTCCATCGCCGCGCGTACGGTGCGCGGGTTGGAGTAATGACTCTTGAGAATGGCGACGCTCTGGGTCGCGTCGACGCGGGAGAGGGTCAACACCTGTTCGAACATCTGGGTCAGTTCACTATCGCTTACCGGCATGGCAATTCTCCTGGTGGCTCTGCGCTGGGGTGCACCATCGTGGGTCGTGCTGCTAGCTATTGGTGCGCTTTTATAGAGTGTTCACTCTATTTGTTTAGATGAAACATCATGCCTGCGCGATTGGCAATCTTTCTCTCAGTGCGTTACTGATCTACTCAAATAGCCATATTTGTGAGTATTTGTGGGTTTTTAGATCTTTATGAGGTGTTGAAGAAAATAATTCAGAAAGCTCTTCACTTTTCAAAAATACAGTGCATACACTGTAATTGTCTTGCGGGAGTCATCCCGTGTCGTACCCAAGAAAAGGAGAGATGCCCATGGGGGCTCAACAGAAAATCGCCATCGTCGGCGCCGGCCTCGGGGGGGCAGCCGCCGCCACCTTGCTGCAGCAGGCAGGCTTCGAGGTGACCGTGTACGAGCAGTCGCCGGAGTTCTCACGCCTAGGGGCGGGTATCCACGTCGGCCCTAATGTGATGAAGATCTTCCGGCGCATGGGGCTGGAGCAGCCGCTGGAGCAGATGGGCTCGCATCCGGATTTCTGGCATAGCCGCGACGGCATCAGCGGTGATTACCTATCGCGCATTCCCCTGGGTGAGTTCGCTCGCCGCGAGTACGGCGCGGCCTACGTCACCGTGCACCGCGGCGACATGCACGATTTGCAGATCAACAGCATCGCACCGGGCACCCTGCAGTTCGGTAAGAAGCTGGAAACCATCGTCGACGAGGGCGATCAGGTGCGCCTGACCTTCACCGACGGCAGCCAGGCCACAGCCGATATCGTGATCGGCGCCGACGGCATTCACTCGAAGATCCGCGAAGAATTGCTGGGCGTCGAAGCGCCGATCTACAGCGGCTGGGTCGCGCACCGGGCATTGATCCGTGGCGAGAACCTGGTACGCCATGCCGACGTGTTCGAGCCCTGCGTGAAGTGGTGGACCGATGACCGCCACATGATGGTCTATCACACCACCGCCAAGCGTGATGAGTACTACTTCGTCACCGGCGTACCCCACGAAGCCTGGGACTTCCAGGGCAACTACGTGGACAGCAGCCAGGAAGAGATGTTGGCGGCGTTCGAGGGCTATCACCCGACGGTGCAGAAGCTGATCCGCTCCACCGAAGACATCACCAAGTGGCCGCTGCGCAACCGCAACCCCTTGCCGCTATGGAGCCGTGGCCGCCTGGTGCTGCTGGGCGACGCCTGCCACCCGATGAAGCCGCACATGGCCCAGGGTGCCGGCATGGCTATCGAAGATGCGGCGATGCTCACCCGCTGCCTGCAGGAAACCGGGCTGACCGACTACCGCACCGCGTTCGAGCTTTACGAGGCCAACCGCAAGGAGCGTGCATCGCGCGTGCAGGCGGTTTCCAACGCCAACACCTTCCTGCGTACCCAGGAAGACCCGGCCTGGGTCTACGGCTATGACGTCTATGCCCAGCCGCTGAAAAGCGGGGTAGCGGCATGAGCACCCTGATCGGCGGCGGCAACGTACAGGCCAACGGCATCCGCCAGCACTACCTGCGCTATGGCGGTAAGGGGCCGGTGCTGTTGTTGGTGCCTGGCATCACCAGCCCAGCCATCACCTGGGGCTTCGTCGGCGAGGTGCTGGGCCGTCAGTTCGACACCTACATTCTCGATGTACGCGGTCGTGGCTTGTCCTCCACCGGGCCGCAACTGGCCTACGACACCGACACCTGCGCGGCGGACATCATCGCCTTCGCGGTCGCCCTGGGTCTCGAGCGCTACAGCCTGCTCGGTCACTCGATGGGCGCGCGCTTCGCCATTCGCGCCGCGGCGCTGGGCGCCGAGGGCCTGGAGCGCCTGGTGCTGATCGACCCACCGGTATCCGGGCCGGGCCGGCGCGACTATCCGAGCAAGCTGCCCTGGTACGTCGATTCCATTCGCCAGGCCGAGCAGGGCATGGACGCCGAGGCGATGAAAGTCTTCTGCCCGAGCTGGACACCCGAGCAACTGCAGTTGCGCGCCGAATGGCTGCACACCTGTTACGAGCCGGCCATCGTGCAGGCCTTCGAAGAGTTTCACAGCGTGGATATCCACCAGTACCTGCCAGCCGTCAAGCAGCCAGCGTTGCTGATGGTTGCCGGCCGCGGCGGGGTGATCGAGGCGGTCGACGAGGCCGAGCTGCGCGAACTCAAGCCGGACCTGCAGATCGTCCGGGTCAGCGATGCCGGGCACATGATTCCCTGGGACGACCTGGAAGGGTTCTTCGCCGCCTTCGGCGATTTTCTCGGTCAACCCATTCACCACGAGGTTCTGCCATGAGCAAGCTTTATCGCATCGGCCAGATCGTGCCGAGCTCCAACACCACCATGGAAACCGAGATCCCGGCGATGCTCAGCGCACGCCAGGCCATCCGCCCGGAGCGCTTTACCTTTCACTCGGCGCGCATGCGCATGAAACAGGTGAAGAAGGAAGAGCTGGCGGCCATGGATGCCGAGTCCGATCGTTGCGCGCTGGAGCTGTCCGACGCCAAGGTCGATGTGCTCGGTTATGCCTGTCTGGTGGCGATCATGGCCATGGGGCTTGGCTACCATCGCCAGTCCGAAAGTCGTCTGCGCCAGGTGACGGCCGACAATGACGCCAACTCGCCGGTGATCACCAGTGCCGGTGCCCTGGTCGAGGCGCTCAAGGTGATGAAGGCCAAGCGCATCGCCATCGTCGCGCCCTATATGAGGCCGCTCACCGAACTGGTGGTCGACTACATCCGCGAGGAAGGCTTCGAGGTGGTCGACTGGCGTGCCCTGGAAATACCCGACAACCTGCAGGTGGCGCGCCACGACCCGGCCAACCTGCCGGAGATCGTCGCGGGCATGAATCTGGAAGGTGTCGATGTGGTGGTGCTGTCGGCCTGCGTGCAGATGCAATCGCTGCCGGCGGTGGCCAAGGTCGAGGCGCTGACTGGCAAACCGGTGGTGACGGCGGCCATCGCCACCACCTACAGCATGCTCAAGGCACTGGACCTGGAGCCGATCGTGCCCGGCGCCGGTGCGCTGCTGTCCGGCGCCTACTGAGGAGGCGGCCATGAGTGCGCAGAGTCTTAGCGACAACTATCAGGGCGTATGGGGGCAGCGTATCGGCTTTGGTACGCGGCCGGCCCTGCTGATGATCGACTTCATGCAGGGCTACACCACGCCTGGCGCGCCGCTGTATGCGCCGGGTGTGGTCAGCGCCGTGGAGCAGTCGGTGGCCTTGCTAGAGGCGGCGCGCCGGCTGGGCATCACGCTGGTGCACAGCAATATCCGCTACCAGGTCGCCGATTGTGCCGACGGCGGCATGTGGGTGCGCAAGGCGCCAGTCATGAAGGACATGGTCGACGGCAACCCGCTGGCCGAGTTCTGCGCACCGGTCGCGCCGCTGCCGGGGGAGCAGGTGGTGACCAAGCAGTACGCCAGCGTGTTCTTCGGCACGAGCCTGGCTGCACAGTTGCATACCCAGGGCATCGACACCCTGATTCTGGCGGGCTGCTCGACCAGCGGCTGCATTCGCGCCAGTGCGGTGGACGGGGTGCAGCATGGTTTTCGCACCATCGTCGTGCGCGAGTGCGTTGGTGACCGCCACCAGGCGCCGCACGAGGCCAATCTGTTCGACATCGACAGCAAGTACGGCGATGTCGTGGGCCTGCAGGAAACCCTCAGCTATCTGCAGCGGGTCGCCCGCTGATTCACCCATAAGGAGCTGGCGGTACGCTGCCTGATCCATTGATCGCTCCACAGAGGGCGATCGCCATGCATGCATGGCACTGACGCTGCCTTGGGAAGTCGCCGTTGCGACGCTCAACGCGTCGATGACTGCTGGCTTCAACAAAAATCACAAGTCACCGCCAGGAGACACGCAATGCCTTACGTACCCGCTACCAGCACCGCCATGGGCAGTGCTGCCGACAGCTCGAATGAGCTGTACCGCAAAGTGACCTGGAAGCTCATTCCGTTCCTGTGCTTCTGCTACCTCGCCGCTTATCTGGACCGTATCAACGTCGGCTTCGCCAAGCTGCAGATGCTCAGCGATCTGCAATTCAGCGAGGCCGCCTACGGCCTCGGGGCGGGGCTGTTCTTCGTCGGCTATATCCTCTTCGAAGTGCCCAGCAACCTGGTGCTGGAAAAGGTCGGTGCCAAGGTCTGGATCGCCCGCATCATGATCACCTGGGGCCTGCTGTCGGCCTGCACCATGTTCGTCACCACCACCACCCAGTTCTACATCATCCGCTTCCTGCTCGGCGCCGCCGAAGCCGGCTTCCTGCCAGGTGTGCTGTACTACCTGACCACTTGGTACCCGACCTACCGACGGGGGCGCATCATCGCGCTGTTCATGATCGGTCTGCCGCTGTCCAGCGTGATCGGTGGGCCCATTTCCGGTTGGATCATGAACCACTTTGACCAGGTCAGTGGACTGCGTGGCTGGCAGTGGCTGTTCCTGCTGGAAGCGATCCCCAGTGTGCTGCTGGGTATCCTCACTTTCTGGGCGCTGCCCAACCACTTCAACCAGGCGAAGTGGCTCAGTGCCGAAGAGAAGGCACAACTGACCAGTGACCTGGCGGCCGACGATGCGGAAGGCAAGGACAGCAAGCACAGCTTTCGTGACGGCTTCTTCAACATCAAAGTATGGATGCTCGGCGGCATCGACTTCTCCATCCTGCTCAGCGCCTACGCCATGGGCTTCTGGATGCCGACCTTCATCCGCAACACCGGGGTTGCCGACACCTTCCATATCGGCCTGCTGACGGCCATCCCCAGCCTTGCGGCCCTGGCCGGCATGTTGCTGATCGGGGCCAGCTCGGACCGTCATCGCGAGCGGCGCTGGCACATCATCGTGCCGTTCATCATTGGTGCAGTCGCCATGGCCAGCAGCACGCAGTTCAGCCACAACCTGGTGATGACCGTGACGCTGTTCGCCATCGCCTCGGCAGCCATCATTGGCGCCGTGCCGGTGTTTTTCAGCCTGCCGGCGACCTTTCTCAAAGGCACGGCAGCGGCTACCGGCTTTGCGCTGGCCTGTTCGCTCGCCAATATCGCCGGGCTGGTAAGCAACTCGCTGATGGGCCTGGTCACTGATCTGACCGGCACCAGCCATGCGGCACTGTGGTTCTTTGCCGGTTGCCTGATCCTCAGTTGCCTGTTGGTGATCGCCTTGCCAGCCAAGCTGGTCAACCGCTAGCCAGAACAGCCTCCTGGCCCTGCCGGGGCGTGGCACCTCACGCTCCGGTCCTTTTACAAACCACATCCTTTCGTTTGCCACTGTCACTGGTGGCGGGGCGCATTCGTGCCCGTGTTTTGGGGAGTTGACATGATTTATCTACGTCGTGTTTTCGGCAGTTGTCTGGCTGCCGGTCTGAGCGTTTCTGCCCAGGCTGAAGAGGGCGGTTTCATCGAGGGTTCTCATGCCGACCTGCAATTGCGTAATTATTTCTTCAGCCGCGACTATTCCGGCATCGTGGGTAGCAACCCGCAGTCACGTACCCAGGAGTGGGCTCAAGGCTTCATCTTCGATCTGCGCTCCGGCTACACCCAGGGCGCGTTGGGCTTTGGTGTCGATGTGCTGGGCCTGTATGGCATCAGGCTCGACAGCGGACGTGGCCATACCAACAGCGGCCTGCTGCCGGTGCACGAGGGGCGTGCGGCTGACGAATACGGCCGGATGGGCGCGGCACTCAAGGTGAAGCTGTCGAAGACCGAGCTGAAAGTCGGCGAGTTGCGTCCGCATCTGCCGGTGCTGGTGCACAGTGACCTGCGCCTGTTGCCGCCGACCTACCAGGGGGCCTCGCTGGTTTCCAACGAAATTCAGGGGCTGACCCTGCAGGCCGGGCAGATGCGTTCCACCAGCCTGCGCGACTCCACCGACCGCCAGGAGATGTACGGGCTGATCAATGACCCGATCAACCCGGCGCGCATCGCCCGCTTCACCAGCGACCGCTTCAATTACCTGGGCGCCGATTACGCCTTCAATGACAAGCGCACCAGCGTCGGCATCTGGCAGGCCCAATTGGAGGACATCTATGCGCAGCGTTTCTACAGCCTCAAGCATGCCGAACCATTGGGTGACTGGACCCTGGGCCTCAATGCCGGTTATTTCGATACCCGTGACGAAGGGCGCAGCATCGCTGGCAAGCTGGATAACCAGTCGACCTATGCCTTGCTGTCGGCCAAGCGGGGTGGGCATACCTTCTATCTCGGCCACCAGCGTATCGACGGTGACGACGGCTTCATCCAGTTGGGGGCCAACACCAATCCCATGGGAAATACCTTACCCACCTATGAGTTCTCCGCTCCCGGCGAGCGCTCCTGGCAGGTGCGCCACGACTACGACTTTGCGGCGCTCGGCATCCCCGGCCTGACCAGCACCCTGCGTTACGTGAAGGGCGACAGTGTGGATACCGGGCGGGGCTTTGAAGGCAAGGACTGGGAGCGCGACCTGGATCTGGCCTATGTCATACAAAGTGGTGTGCTCAAGGGCGTCGGGGTGCGTTGGCGTAACGTGACGGCCCGCTCCAACTACCGAACCGATATCGATGAGAACCGCTTGATTGTCAGCTACACGCTGAGTCTCTTCTAACTGGGGATCTCCGCCGGGTCACGCCGGCGGAGACACCGATTCAGGAGGCAAATCATGCGTGACATGCAGAAGCTGCTGGCGCGTTATCTGCAGGCCCAACGCAATCACCTTGCTCACACCTGGGAGTAGCTCGGCCAACGGGCCGGCTACTGCAAGCGCCTTAACGAGCAAAACGGCAAGCCGCTGGCCATGTATCACCTGAGCGGCGAGCCGGGTTCGGCGCAGTTGTACGCGCCGCAGCCGTATTGAGTGCCTTCGCCTGCGCTGGTTGTCGTTGGTGGGCTGAAGCCCACCCTACGGGCCTGAGTAGGCCGCCCGCTTCCAATGAGTTAGGCCTTGTAGGGTGGGCTTTAGCCCACGCGGATCATCGTTGGTGGGCTGAAGCGGATCGCCGTCCGCCCCATCCTACGCCCCTGCAGCTCATGTCCCGCTCTCAAAGTGCCTGCCACGCCGTGCTAGACTCGCGCGCTTTCGATCCGTGGTGATTTCTCTCCGTGCCTCACGCCGCTCTCGCCCATCCGCCACGCTGGCTGACCAATGCCCAGCTGCATCCGCAGCCTTGTGCCGGTGTGCGCGACTGGCTGTTCAACGAGGATTCGCTGACCCGGCGCTTGACTGCGCTGTCCGCTGACGGCTTTTCGGTAACGCCGCTGCAGGAAGGCTGGCAGCGTCTGCGCGCGGACGAGTGTGCGTTGCTCGGCGTGGCCGATGGCAGCCAGGGCTGGGTGCGTGAGGTGTACCTGCGTGGTCATGAGCAGCCCTGGGTGTTCGCTCGTAGCGTTGCCGCGCGCAGCGTGCTGGAGGGTTCCGGGCTGAATCTGGCGGAGCTGGGCAGTCGCTCGCTGGGTGAGCTGCTGTTCAGTGACCGGGCCTTCGATCGCGGCGAGTTGCAGGCCTGCCGGTATCCGGCGGCCTGGCTGCCAGCAGAGGTTCGCGAAGAGCGCCTATGGGCGCGGCGCTCGTGCTTCAGCCGTGGTGCGCTTGGTGTATTGGTGGCTGAGGTGTTTCTGCCGGCCTTTTGGCAGGTGGCGGGTATCGAGGCGTAGGGTTCGCACTAGCATTGCCTACTCAGGCTATGCCTGTTGTCTGCCAGGCCCATGGCGTACTGCTTCGCGACGACTGCATGGATGCAGGAGGTAGAGCGACGCAGGAAGCCAAAGCCGAGTACGTCCTACGCGTTGAACCGCTTGTGGCGGTGAGCATCGACGCTAAAGCGCCTCCCGCACACGCTTCCTCGTATAATCCGCGCAACCTGCACGGAGACGCTTTGATGTACACCCGCCTGTTGCAATCGACCACCCGCCTGCACCCGCGCGCCTGGGACTTCATTCAGCTGATGCGCCTGGACAAGCCCATCGGCATCTATCTGCTGTTGTGGCCGACCTTGTGGGCGCTGTGGGTGGCAGCCGAAGGCGTGCCGAGCGCGAAGAACCTGTTCATCTTCGTCGCTGGCGTGATCCTGATGCGTGCCGCTGGCTGCGTGATCAACGACTACGCCGACCGCAACTTCGACGGCCACGTCAGCCGCACCAGGGCGCGTCCGCTGGCCAGCGGCAAGATCAAGCCGCGCGAGGCGCTGGTGCTGTTCGCCGTGCTGGTGACGATAAGTTTCGTGCTGGTGCTGTTTACCAATGCCACCACCATCTGGCTGTCTTTCGGCGGCCTGGCCCTGGCTGCCTGCTACCCCTTCATGAAGCGCTACACCTTCTACCCGCAGGTGGTGCTCGGCGCGGCCTTCTCCTGGGGCATGCCGATGGCCTTCACCGCCGAGACCGGCAACCTGCCGCCGGAAGCCTGGCTGCTGTACATCGCCAACCTGCTGTGGACCGTGGCCTACGACACCTACTACGCCATGGCTGATCGTGAGGACGATCTGAAGATAGGGGTCAGGTCCACCGCCATTCTGTTCGGCGACGCCGACCGGCTGATCATCGCCATCCTGCAGGGGCTGGCGCTGCTCTGCCTGCTGCTGGCTGGCGCACGTTTCGAGCTGGGCCTGTACTTCCACCTCGGTCTGCTGGTGGCCGCTGCATGCTTCGCCTGGGAGTTCCACGTGACCCGCCGTCGCGAGCCATTGGTGTGCTTCAACGCCTTTCTGCACAACCACTGGGCGGGGCTGGCGATCTTCGTCGGGATCGTGCTGGACTACGCCTTAGGTTAAGTACTGCCGCGCACCTGTCATATCGCTGCAATAATTCCGTTATCTAATGCGCGCAGACAGTTGAACGAACCGAGGCAGGACCATGGTTGGCAAGAACATCCTGATCGTCGATGACGAAGCACCGATCCGCGAGATGATTGCGGTGGCCCTGGAGATGGCCGGTTACGAGTGCCTGGAGGCGGAGAATACCCAGCAGGCCCACGCCGTGATCGTCGACCGCAAACCCGATCTGATCCTGCTCGACTGGATGCTGCCCGGCACCAGCGGCATCGAACTGGCCCGCCGGCTCAAGCGCGACGAGCTGACCTGCGATATCCCGATCATCATGCTCACCGCCAAGGGTGAAGAGGACAACAAGATCCAGGGCCTGGAAGTCGGCGCCGACGACTACATCACCAAGCCCTTCTCGCCGCGTGAGCTGGTGGCCCGCCTCAAGGCCGTGCTGCGCCGTGCCGGGCCCAGCGACAGCGAGGCGCCGATCGAGGTCGGCGGGCTGTTGCTCGATCCCATCAGCCACCGTGTGACCATCGATGGCAAACCGGCCGAGATGGGCCCGACCGAATATCGCCTGCTGCAGTTCTTCATGACCCATCAGGAGCGTGCCTACACCCGCGGCCAGTTGCTCGACCAAGTCTGGGGCGGCAACGTCTACGTCGAGGAGCGTACCGTCGACGTGCATATCCGCCGTCTGCGCAAGGCGCTCGGTGATGCCTACGAAAACCTGGTACAAACCGTGCGCGGGACTGGGTATCGTTTCTCCACCAAAGGTTGAGAAGCTGTTTACGATCTGCTGTGCGTCGACCCTGCTGCGTTGAAAGCAGGTTCGGCGGGCCGCTAGCGGCCAACACATTTTAGTGCGGCCCCGTAGGGGCGAACGTAGTGAGTAATGCTCATGTACAAAAGTACAGTCGCCCGCGACTCCGACCGTTCCTCACCTGCTTTCGTGGGGCCGCCATCGGTGTTGCATGGCTCTAGCTCGCGAGATCGTAAAGCAGCTTCTGCGGGTTCGCTCTTCTCACAAGGATGCGCTCCATCGTGAATCAAGACTGGCGTGGCGCCGTGGTGCGCCGCCTGTTGCTGCTGGTTGGCGCCTGCCTGCTGCTCGGTTTCATCACCGGTGAATATGCCTGGGTGCTGGCCTGCGGTCTGGCCATTCATCTGGGCTGGACCCTCAGCCAGCTGCTGCGCCTGCACAAATGGCTGCGTGAGCATAAACCCGACGAGCCACCGCCGGATGGTTACGGCCTGTGGGGCGAGGTGTTCGACAGCATCTACCACCTGCAACGCCGCAACCAGAAGGCGCGTGGCCGCCTGCAGGCGGTGATCGACCGCGTGCAGGAGTCCACTGCCGCCCTCAAGGATGCCGTGGTGATGCTCGACAGCCAGGGCAACCTGGAATGGTGGAACCGCGCAGCCGAGACGCTGCTGGGCCTGAAAACCCCGCAAGACAGCGGTCAACAGTTGGCCAACCTGGTGCGCGACCCGCGTTTCAAGGACTACTTCGAGCGTGGCAACTATGCCGATGCGCTGGAGATTCCTTCGCCGATCAATGATCGCCGCCGCTTGCAGTTCCATATCACCCGCTACGGCAATCGCGAGCACCTGTTGCTGGTGCGTGACGTTACCCGTCTGTATCAGCTGGAACAGATGCGCAAGGATTTCGTCGCCAACGTGTCCCATGAGCTGCGTACGCCGTTGACGGTGATCGCCGGTTATCTGGAGACGCTTCTGGACAACGTCGAGGCGGTCAATCCGCGCTGGCTGCGCGCATTGCAGCAGATGCAGCAACAGGGGGCGCGCATGCAGACCCTGCTCAACGATCTGCTCCTGTTAGCCAAGCTGGAAGCCACCGATTACCCGTCGGACAACCAGCCGGTGGCAGTCGATCTGATGCTGCTGTCGATCAAGAACGATGCCCAGGCATTGTCTGGTGAGCAACAGCACCGCATCAGCCTGGAGGCCGATCCGCATCTGAAGCTCAAGGGCAGTGAGGCGGAGCTGCGCAGCGCCTTTTCCAACCTGGTGTTCAACGCCGTGAAGTACACCCCAGCCGGAGGCGACATCCGTATTCGCTGGTGGTCTGACGAGAAGGGCGCACACCTGTCGGTCAGCGATACCGGTATGGGCATCGAGGCCAAGCACTTGCCGCGCCTGACCGAGCGCTTCTACCGGGTCGATTCGAGCCGTGCCAGCAATACCGGTGGCACCGGGCTGGGCCTGGCCATCGTCAAGCATGTGCTGCTGCGTCACCGTGGCAATCTGGAGATCAGCAGCGTTCCTGGCAAGGGCAGCACTTTCACCTGCCATTTCGCCCCGGCGCAGGTGGTGCAGCGTGCGCGCTGAGTGCTTGCATTCGACGCGGCGAAGCTCCAACCTCTAGCTATCTTTGGCCAATCCGAACCTTCATGGACCCCTCCACGAGTCTTCCTGCTCCCGATTACTTCGCCGATTTCGGCCTCATGCTGTTCGCCCTGTTTCTGGTCCTGCTCAACGGATTCTTCGTCGCCGCGGAGTTCGCCATCGTGCGCCTGCGCGCGACCAAGGTCGATGCCCTGGCCGAGGCCCACGGCTGGCGCGGGCATATTCTGCGCACCGTGCACAACCAGATGGACGCCTACCTCTCGGCTTGTCAGCTGGGCATCACCCTGGCTTCGCTGGGACTTGGCTGGGTCGGTGAGCCAGCCTTCGCCGAGCTGCTGACGCCGCTGCTGGTGGCGGTTGGCGTGGAGTCACCCAAGCTGATTCACGGTATCGCCTTCTTCACTGCGTTCTCGATCATTTCCTACCTGCACATCGTCATCGGCGAGCTGGCGCCCAAGTCCTGGGCGATTCGTAAACCGGAACTGCTGTCGCTGTGGACGGCAGCGCCGCTGTACGCCTTCTACTGGCTGATGTACCCGGCGATCTTCGTGCTCAACGCCAGTGCCAACGCCATCCTGCGCATCGCCGGGCAAGGCGAGCCGGGGCCGCACCACGAGCATCACTACAGCCGCGACGAGCTCAAGCTGATCCTGCATTCCAGCCGTGCCACCAGCGACAACGACCAGGATCTGCGGGTGCTGGCGTCGGCGGTCGAGTTGGGTGAGCTGGAGGTGGTGGACTGGGCCAATTCGCGCGAGGACCTGGTCTTTCTCGAGCTCAGGGCCAGCCTCGATCAGGTGTTCACCACCTTCCGCCGGCACAAGTACAGCCGCTACCCGATCTTCGACGAGAGCAAGGGCGAGTTCGTCGGCGTGTTGCATATCAAGGATCTGCTGCTGCACCTGTCGCTGCTGGAGATGCTGCCCTCGGCGCTGAAGCTGGGGGATCTGATGCATCCGCTGGAGCGGGTCAGCCGGCACATGCCGCTGTCGCAGTTGCTCGAGCAGTTCCGCCAGGGTGGCGCACACTTCGCCCTGGTCGAAGAGGCCGACGGCAAGGTCATTGGTTACCTGACCATGGAAGACGTGCTCGAAGCCCTGGTCGGTGACATCCAGGACGAACACCGCAAGGCCGAGCGTGGCATTCTCGCCTACCAGCCGGGCAAGCTGCTGGTGCGCGGCGACACGCCGCTGGCCAAGGTCGAACGCCTGCTCGGTGTCGACCTCGACCATATCGAGGCCGAGACGTTGGCCGGGTTGATCTACGAGACTCTCAAGCGCATGCCTGACGAAGAGGAGGTGCTGGAAACCGATGGCCTGCGCATCATCGTCAAGAAGATGAAGGGGCCCAAGGTGGTCCTGGCCAAAGTGGTCAAGCTGGATTGATCTCTCCTGTGGCTGGCCGGGTGCTCGCTATCTGCTCAGGCCGCATACCCTCTGGCCTGTGTCGAAGTCAGCGTTTCGCTTATGATCGATCGGTCAGTTTCGCTCCTGGTAACCCCCCGCAAACCCTTGTGCGGCAAGGGATATTGCCGTTCGTCTGTTTAGTCGAATCCCTCCTGGCAGAGGCAGTCTAGGTACTTGCGTCCCACCTCCCGGTGGGCGGCGTTATCCACTCATTGCCAAGGAAATCGTCATGCAGCTGTCCAGGATAACCCCCCAAAGCAACACTCGCCCTGTGCCTGGCGGGCGCCTCGCAGGCCTATGCAGATTCGGTCACCGACCCGATCTCGACCTTCGGTGTCATCGCTTCGCACAACCAGTACAAGCTCACCGTGGACGATGAAAGCGACAAGGAGCGCCTCAATCAACGTCAAGCTGATCAGCAAGTCGCCCTTCGCCAAGGCCGGGCTCGGCTACAACTACCTGACGCCGGACTACACCCTGCGCCTGGAGGTGGGTGCGCTCTACTCGATCAATTCCGAAGCGCGCCTGAAGGTCGATGGCGACAGCGACTCCGTGAACCTCAAGGACAAGGTCAATCCTTACGGCGAGCTGACCGTGCTGTGGAACAAGGGCATCAACAACCTGCCGATCAGCACCAGCCTGTACTACACCCAGACCCGCTATGGGCTCGACAGCAACAGCGCCATCGCCGAGCGCAGCAAGCTCAAGCAGGAGCAAGTCGGCCTGCGCGTAGGCTCTGATTCGCGCATTGCATCTTTCCCCTAACCTGCGAATGGCTGACTGAACCTCATCTGGCCAGCGCGTACCTGATCCAGTAGGGTGTGATCCCGCTATCTGGGGCGGCGGCCGGTGGGTCGTCGCGTCGTTTTTATTGTGAGGAAAGAGCGCATGAGTGCACCCGTCGTCATCGTCGGCACCGGCCTGGCCGGCTACAACCTGGCCAAGGAGTGGCGCAAGCTCGACACCCAGACGCCTCTGCTGCTGATCACCGCTGACGACGGCCGCTCCTATTCCAAGCCGATGCTGTCCACCGGCTTTGGCAAGAACAAGGATGCCGACGGCCTGGCCATGGCCGAAGCCGGCGCCATGGCCGAGCAGCTCAATGCGGAGATCCGCACCCATACCCGCATCACCGGAATCGACCCCGGCCACAAACGCTTGTGGATCGGTGAGGAAGCCGTGCCATACCGCGACCTGGTACTGGCCTGGGGCGCCGAGCCGATTCGTGTGCCGGTGGAAGGCGATGCCCAGGACGCGGTGTTCCCGATCAATGACCTGGAAGACTACGCGCGTTTTCGCAGCGCCGTGGCCGGCAAACATCGGGTATTGATCCTCGGCGCCGGGCTGATTGGTTGCGAGTTTGCCAACGATCTCAGTGCCGGCGGCTATGAGGTCGAACTGCTGGCGCCCTGTGAGCAGGTGATGCCGGGTCTGCTGCATCCGGCAGCGGCCTCTGTCGTACAAGCCGCCCTGGAAGGTCTGGGCGTACGTTTTCATCTCGGCCCGGTGCTGGCCAGTCTCGATCGTCAGGGTGAGGCGCTGCAGGCGACACTGTCCGATGGCCGCCTGATTGCGTGCGACGCGGTGGTCTCCGCAGTCGGCCTGCGCCCGCGCACCGCGCTCGCTGCGGCAGCCGGTCTCGACATCAACCGTGGCGTGATGGTCGACCGCCAGTTGCGCACCTCGCACGCCAATATCTACGCCCTGGGTGACTGCGCCGAGGTCGACGGCCTCAACCTGCTCTACGTCATGCCGCTGATGGCCTGTGCCCGGGCGCTGGCCAAGACCTTGGCTGGTGAGCCGACGGCGGTCAGCTATGGGCCGATGCCGGTGACGGTAAAGACGCCGGTATGCCCGCTGGTGGTCTCACCGCCACCGCGTGGCAGCCAGGGCGAATGGACGGTCGAAGGCAGCGGCAGCGACATCAAGGCGCTTTGCCGCGAGGCTTCCGGAGCACTGCTCGGTTATGCGCTGACCGGCGCCGCCGTGCAGGAGAAACTGGCACTGAACAAGGAGCTACCGGCACTGCTGGCGTGATTGCCTGTGGTTCTGTCGGATACGCCACGAAATTGCCTGGTTAAAGTGGCTGGCGAGGCTGGCGCAGTACGATGCGGCATGCCATTCTCCCAAGGGTCTGCCGCAGCGCAGAGCTGTTGCGGCGCCTTGGGCGCTGTTCTGGAAGGACAGCACGGACACAACAACAAAAAACCGTCAAAGAGGCATTTATGCGTAAACCGGAACTCGCCGCCGCCATCGCCGAAAAGGCTGATCTGACCAAGGATCAGGCCAATCGTGTACTCAACGCCGTACTGGAAGAAATCACCGGTGCACTGAACCGCAAGGACAGTGTGACCCTGGTTGGCTTCGGTACTTTCGTCCAACGCCACCGTGGCGCCCGTACTGGTAAGAACCCGCAAACCGGTCAGCCGGTGAAGATCAAGGCCAGCAACACCGTCGCCTTCAAACCGGGCAAGTCCCTGAAAGATGCCGTCAATTAGGCATTGATTGTTTCATTTTCTGTGGATAAGTTCTGAAAAGCCCCGCGAGCCGGGGCTTTTCTCTTTCTGCCTAGATCTAAAATCCTGAAACAGTGTTTCATTCCGCAATCAAAAGAAAAAGTGATCGTATTGAAATGGACACGTTTCATTATTGACGCACTCTTGCCTGGGCTATAGGCTGCCGCGCTCGCAAAAAGCACGGTGTTTCATTTGAACGATTCAGTCTATTCGCTCACAACTGTCGTATTCGAAAAGTTGGGCGGTCTTAAACTAAAGTTAGTAACTTCGGATAATCAGGTTGATGTGTTTGCTGGCGCATATGCCTTGCAACGATTCGATAATGGTTCAAAGCCCAATACAATAAGAGTTGATCAGAGCGCCATTCTGATTCTTTATCGATTCTGCGAAACTCAGAAAATAGATTTAATCCAGCGCATCGCTGAACTTAGCCCTCTTACAATTGGGGAGATAGAGTCCCTTTCATCATACTGTGGCTTCGCACAACAGACCGGCGAACGAGTAGATCCCAATTGGTATAGTGCACGCATGCGTTGCGGAAAAAAATTCATAGACTACCTATGGTTGTTCTATGAAGGCCGGTGCGCGCGAAACCTAGAGCAACTGAAGATCGCTAAGCGCTTGTATGAACGGATGGCTGCGGGCTTCAAGTTGTATATGAAGGCACCCTATAAAGGCGATAAGAAAGACAAGATTGGCCTTACTCCAGAACTCCAAGCGAAATTCATCGCTATTATTGACCCAAGTGACGACAACGGATTGAACCCCTGGAAGACTTATAAGGTCAGGTGGCGAAATTATATCCTTCTGCTTCTTTTGATGCTGGGCGGAAATCGTAAGGGTGAAACCTTGCTCTTGAAGCTGAATAACTTCCAGTTGACAGGTAGGCGAAAATATTACGACATCATCAAAAATAGAGAAAGTTTTGATTATCCCCGTGCAGAGTCTCCTTCCGTCAAAACGCTAGGTAGGCAAGTGGAATTGCATGATCAATTCGCTGCGCTGATCGAGCACTACATAGTGAATGTCAGAAAGGAATTCATCGGTTGGCAGTCAACAAGTTATTTGTTTTTGTCATACCGAGATGGGCGACCCCTTTCAGTGCAAACACCAAATTCAATTTTGAACGAACTAGTTCAACAATATCCAGAGTTTTCTGGCTTGTTAAGTCCACATCGCCTGCGAAATACATTCCATGATATTTTGAATCAAGCGCTGGATAAGAAGTTCAAGAATGCGAGTGGCTTAAGTCGTAAAACTATGAAGGCACCCATCCAGGAAGCGGCAGGAGGCTGGGCTAGGAATAGTAGTATGCCTGAGCATTATGCCAAGGGCTCGATACAAGCCAAAGTGGCCGAGCTACAAATCCTACTTCAACAAGAGGCTCTACAAAATCAGGTGTCTAATTAAATGGAGACTATCCAGAGTCAGCGAATACTGACCGCCTACGATGCCCAACCAGACTTGTGGAAGGACGTCACATTCGCAAAAAGTCGCTTGGGCTACGACATTGAGATTTTTGATGATAATGGCGACTTTCGTCAGGTAATAAAGTTGCCAGATGACACCAGTGAGTTCGAGTATCTCAAGTCTCAATATCTGAGCCTGATGGATTTTGAGTTGAGGGAGATCGCTACGAGCTATCTACGCTATATCATTGAGCGATATCATGCTTCAACTGTGCGGGTGAAGTTTAAGTTTTTGGATGTGTTTGCCCGTGAAATGTCAAAGGGAATACACATCAATGAATTTTTGGATAATCTTCCTGCGTTAGATGGTAGAGATAAAGCCGAGCTTATTTCTGCTTGCAAGGAGTTTTTGAGGTTTGTGTTGCTTCACGGATATGAAGATCTATCGCTTGAAGTATATGAAGACTTCCAAAAGCTACGTAACTATGCGTCCAAGCAAAATACGTACCTAGCTCTCTTTGTAATGGACGAGGATAGAGGTCCGTTTACCAAAGAGGAGATTTCCGTACTGTCGGCCCAAGTGGACAGGCAATCGCTTCCACTGGGTTTTCGTTTGGTTTTGGATCTGTGTTTGTGCTTTGGGTTGAGGCCAATTCAGATTGCCCTGTTGAGACGAAAGGATTTCATTAGGGACAACAAAACTGGCATTCGTTATATAAATGTTCCACGCGTGAAGCAGAAATCACGTGATAGGCGAACTCAATTTAGTTCACGAATTCTCACCGAGAGAACAGCAGACCTTATCCAGGCCTACATAGATTCTGCTCCCACTCCTGATGGAGTCGATCCGGCAGAGCTTCCAATTTTCATTACACCCAAGCCTGTGGATCTTGAAAGAGATGGTAATTCCTTAGGCAGCCACTATTGGGACGACGTAGAGCGGTTGTCGAGTGACTACTTTTCTGATCAGTCGAAGCGGACCGTGGTGTATCACAAATCGATTCGTAAAATAAACTACATGCTCTGGGGAAATGAGCATAGGCTACCATTGTCGCCTCGTACCGGTAAGCGATTCAATTTATGTGCATACAGATTTCGCTATACCGTGGGTACGCAAGCAGTAATGTCGGGTTGTACCCCAGAAGAACTCGCCGATCTACTTGATCACAACGATACGAATAGTATTAAGCACTACTTCAGGTTCACGCACGAGATGTGGGAAATCCTAGAGAATGCCACATTGAGTCGAGTTGAGCAGAAGCAATTCACAGCTGCTTGGATGAGAGAGGGTGACCTCGAAGGCAATATCTATAGCCACGTTTGTGAGCCAAGAAACTTTAATGTAATTGGAAAGTGCGCATCTCGCTCAATCTGTTTCGAAGAGCCGGCTGTGGCTTGCTATTCATGCGACAGGTTTTGCCCAAACAAGAACACTGTAGCCCATGAAAGTGCGCTGGAAGGCTTGGTTGCCCGAAAGGATCATTTGCTAACGGTGAGTACCGCTAATGTCGTTTCGGTTATTGATCAGGCCATAGCCGGCTGTCGCGCTGCAATTGCCTACTCCGAAGGGCATGACGTTGTGCTGATTAATACCAAGGAAGTCTGAATGCAAAATATAGCTGTTAAGGACATTTTGCATGAAGAGCTACGGATAAAATTAAAGGGACTCGCTCGCAGCGCGGAAAAGCGGTTCTCCAAGCTTAGTTGTTTCAAGGGGGCAAGTTGGGAGGATTCTACTTGGCTATATAAAGGCCGGCATAAAATATATTTGCTTGCTCGTGGTGAACTCAATGCGGAGTTGATACTGCTAAACAAGGTTTTTTTAGTTTCGTATCTTTGGGAGAGAAGGTCTGAAAGCAAGCAGGTTACTGCTGGTCGCGTGATTGAACTAGCTTCACCTCTTAAGTATATGGCCGCTCAGGGTGTTGTTAGTCTTCAAGACCTGAGCCAATCTTTTTACATGAAGACTTTTGGGTTTATTCGTTCAAATTACAAGTCGCCTGCCGGGGCATGTCGCTCGTTAAATATCGGCGGTTGCAGAAGCTGAGTGCAACACGGTTACTGGATTGAAGCAGGTGCATCATGCTGCAACGCCACTACTTCTGTCATGACCTCAATCGGGCATTTCCAATTGAAGCGCTTGCG
>NZ_PGLR01000052.1 GCF_002803095.1 Pseudomonas sp. ZH-FAD
GCCATTGCACAGGCCGATCTGGATCGTGACGCGCTCTGTGGCGCTGAGTTCGTGATAGGACATGGGGCAACACCTTACCGAAATGGTCGGGTGTTGCACTCAGTTTTTGCGGCCGCCGTGTTTGATTATGGAAGATAAGCAAGTTTACGAGCTGACTGTTGATGATCTTGCTGGCTCCGGTGTCTGGTTTTTTCCGATGGATGACTCGGTTGAGGATGAGCTAACTGTGCGTCCTCTTCAGGCGGTGGAGTCTTGTGCGGATGCCCAATTGATTGTTCGAACTAACTTTGAGGGGCGAAATGGCGCTAGGTATCTTGGCTACTTGTATTGGGATCGTAGTGGGGGGATTGAATATTTAAAGCCTGTGGTTTTCCTTGATGACGGTTCGGCCGTTTCTTTTTGGTCTGGTATAGCTAAGCCGTCATGGGAGGAGTATTCGGATAGAGCTCAGGTGCTGAGAAAGGCATTGCCCATGACGTATGTGTCGGATTCTCTCCTTGGGTTGCCAGAGTTATCTGGAGTGCTTGAAGGTCTGGGCTATCTAGATGGTGATACAATTTCTTGGGTTAAATAAGGGGTAGACGGAAAAAGGGGGCAGATTTATTTAATTAGCCCCGATGACTGTTCCAGTCAGGCTGGCAGCAGCCGTTTTGCATCATCGGCGCATTAATAATAGGGAACAGATCACAATTAATTTCCTATTGTTCCACTCCGTAAATCGTGGTCTGTCCGCTCTGGTTTCTTTCTTGAGATATTTTCTCTATTTGGAGAGTGAAGTGAGATTGAAATTTTCTGTTTTGTTGGTGGCTCTTTTTATTCATGGTTGCAGCTATAGCAAAGTCTCTGTCAAGAATGAAGTTGAAGCGGCGAAGTATGATCCTGTTTCAACGGCGAGGGTGCGCGTGTTTTCCTCCCCTGAGTCGGTTGCTTCGTATTATCCGGGTTTGTCTTGTACGGAAGCTAAGCGGGTTGATTCTAAGGAAGCTAAGCCCTTGAGGGTTTACGAGAATAAAGAAAGATATATCTTGGGGCGCAAGGCTGATCTCTTGGGTATGAAGGTTGAAGACTATCGGAATATGACAATTGGTATGCCGGCTTCCGAGACTACCCAAGAGTTGGAGAAAGATCGCCTGGCGTACAGTGAGGTGGTTGTGCCGGCTGGCGTGTCTTCTGTTTTTTCAATGTTTTACTCTGTTAATGATCAGAATGTTCGCGCTTATTGCTATCCTCCAAGCGTTTCTATTTCGCCTCGGGCAGGTACTGACTACGAGGTGAGGCTGATCCTGGATCAGAAAGCATTTGGTCGTTCCTCGTGTCATGTGAATGTGAAGGAATTAAGTGGGGAAGGGGCCGTGAAAAAATTGTCGGAGACAAAGTTTTATGTGTGTCGTTAGTGTGTTGTTTTAGGCGTAATAATGTTGTTTAGGCTCTTCTTTTATATGTTGGTGAGCAGCTAATTCGTGTGAGAGTCGGGCAGGTTTGTTGTTCAATTTAAGAAGCTGTGCGAATGAGACGGAGTTTTGCGATGCAAGGTGGTGCTGTTGGAGCTGAGCATACCCAGAGTGGTGTTTCCTGGATGCGTAGTCTTGCCTTCCTGTTGTTTGCATTGCTGGTTACGGGATGCGCCGGCAAAAGCGCCGACGTTCCGAAGCAAGCGATAAACCCGTTGCAGGGTACGAACAAGCTCTTCCTTTCTCTGGCTGAGCGGATGGAGGAGCTCGCGACCAATGATGCCGAGTTGGCTCGTGCGCTCAAGGGCAAGGCCGCTTCACTGGATACGCTTGGCCAATCGCAGGCCGCGCTGGAGGCCATAGACCGAGCGCTGTCACTGACGCCGGAAGTGGAGCAGCAGGAGTTGCTTTCGACCAAGGCATCGATTCTGTTCAGCCTGGATCGGGCACCTGATGCACTGGCGATTCTGGTTCCCATGCTCGAGCTGGAGCATCCTGCTGCGCCCAAACAGGCATCGGCCGCTGAAGATGATCTCTCCCATGAATACATCGTGGCTGCGTTCTGCTACATGAGGCTGGAGCGCTGGCCCGATGCGGTGCGGGCTCTTTCACGTATCCAGCCATCGGGGCCAGAGGATGATCTCGCTGCCTATGCGGCACTGACCTATGCCTATATCAAGGCCAGAGCTTCCGGGTCGGTGGCTGATGAATGGCTGGATGCGCAGACCGAGTTCTCGGCGGCCAAGCATACCGGGCACTACGGTGCCTTGATCCGCATGTGGCAGGGGGATTTCGATAGCGCCGAACTGGCCGCTAGTTTGAAGGCCTTGAAGGGGGTGGCGCAGCAGGACGCTTTTGGCGAGGCTCTGTTTCACAGAATGGCTTACGTCACGTATGTGGAGCGGGACCCGAGCGCGGCCAAGGCACTGTTCGAGCATCTGAACGAACTGGCTCCGTACGGCAACATGGAGTGGATCTACGCGAAGCAGGTTTTGGCTGCACCGCGTTGAAAAATGAGGATTGCGCGTCCGTCGCCTGTGCACTTGCGCAATGCGCGGCGCTCACGCGCATAGCTTCGAGAGCCGCTATTGAGCACGCACTTCAATTATCACGCCTCCTGCTGCACAGGTATTGGGGGCTACAAACATTTAATATCGCGCCGTTCAGGGCATGAGGCTCTGCTGTAGCGCCACGGAGGCAGGCACAAGCATGATTATCGGAATAGACCTGGGTACCACCAACAGCCTTGTCAGTGTTTGGGATGGCGAGACGGCGCAGCTGGTACCTAATGCCCTTGGCCGTATGCTGACCCCAAGCGTCGTCGGCCTGGATGATCAGGGGCAGATGGTGGTCGGGGATATTGCCCGCGAGCGCTTGCAAACCCACCCTCATCTCACGACTGCGCTCTTCAAACGGCATATGGGCAGTGCGCACAGCACCCAGCTTGGCCCGCATCGCTTTCGCCCGGAGGAACTTTCGGCACTGGTGCTGCGTAGCCTAAAGGAGGATGTGGAGCGTGCCTATGGCAAGGCTGTTACCGAGGCGGTCATCAGCGTGCCGGCGTATTTCAGTGACGCGCAGCGCAAGGCGACGCGTATTGCCGGCGAGCTGGCGGGCCTCAAGGTCGAGAAGCTGATCAACGAACCCACCGCTGCTGCGTTGGCTTACGGCGTGCATCAGAAGGGCGATACTTCGTTTCTGGTGTTCGATCTCGGTGGCGGCACCTTCGATGTGTCCGTCCTGGAACTCTTCGATGGCGTGATGGAGGTTCGCGCCAGTGCCGGTGACAACTTCCTGGGTGGTGAGGATTTCGATGATGCGATAGTTGCCCATGTCGTTGGTGCATTGCGTGCCCAGGGGATGCCGGATGCGGAGCGCCCCGCCATTGGTCATCGCCTACGCCGTGAGGCGCAGCGCGTTAGGCATGCGCTCGGGCAGCAGAGCGAGGCGGTGTTTCAACTGAGTGAAGATGGACGTGAATGGTCTGTACCCTTGACTCAGGAAAAACTGCTGGAAATCTGTGAGCCTCTCCTGGAGCGCCTGCGTGCGCCAATCGAGCGGGCGCTGCGTGATGCGCGCATCAAGGTGGCGGATCTGGACGAGGTGCTGCTGGTGGGCGGCACCACGCGTATGCCGCTGGTGCGCAAGCTGGTGGCCAGTCTCTTCGGTCGCTTCCCCGCGATGCACCTGAATCCTGATGAGGTGATCGCTCAGGGCGCTGCAATCCAGGCGGCGCTCAAGGCACGCGATGCGACGCTGGAAGAGGTGGTGCTGACTGATGTGTGCCCCTACAGCCTGGGTGTGGAGGTTTCCAATAGCGTCGGTGGGCAGCTGCAGGGCGGGCATTACTTGCCAATCATCGAGCGTAACTGTGTGGTGCCGGTGAGCCGGGTGAAGAGCGTGCAGACGCTTCGTGATGGTCAGCGGCAGGTCAGTGTGCGTATCTTCCAGGGCGAGAGCCGCCTGGTGGCCAACAATATCTTCCTCGGCGAGTTGGAGGTCGATGTTCCGCCTCGTCCGGCGGGCGAGGTGTCGCTGGATATCCGTTTCACCTACGACATCAACGGTCTGCTCGAGGCTCAGGTGGATACCCCAATGACCGGCCAGAGCAGGACGCTGGTGATCGAGAACAATCCGGGTGTGTTGACGCCGCAGGAAATTGCCGAGCGTTTTGAAACCCTGCAGGCACTCAAGATTCATCCGCGTGATCAGCAGGTCAACAGTGCCTTGATGGCTCGCCTGGAACGGCTGTATCAGGAGTGTCTGGGCGATGTGCGTGAGCATGTAGGTGCTCTGGCCGGACATTTCGCCGGCGTGCTCGAGCGCCAGGACGAGCGCGAGATCCGTGAGGCGCGCCAGGATATTTCGGCTCGCCTGGAAGCCATCGAGAGTGGCTACTGAGATGGAGGTCTGGAGCCTGCTGGGGCTGACTCCCGACGCTGATGTGCGCAGTATCAAGCGCCGCTATGCGCAATTGCTGAAAAACACGCGACCCGATGAAGATGCCGAGGCGTTCCAGCGCTTGCGCGACGCTTATGAGCGAGCATTGAGCATCGCGCAGGCACAGCCAGATGGAGCCTTGCCGTTGCAGGCGCTCGAACTGGCGCCTGGCGAGGTCCAGCCGATATCGGCAGCCGCGGTGCCGGACTCGGTACATGAGCAGGTTGCAGTGCTTGTCGAGGCATCGCCCTCGCTCGATGCTGCGCTGCAGCAGGCGGTAGAGATGCAGCTCGAGCGAGAGTTGCAGTTGTACCTGCTGACTCGTTGCAGTTCGCTGGGTGATGAGGACGAAAAAGCCATTCTGCTCTGGGCAATTGAACGACTGCAGTGGTTATCGCCCTGGCAGGCAGACTACCTGCCCCAGGCCCATCTCGAGATGCTGGCTGCGAGGTTGCTCGCGCAGGAGCTGCAGAAGTCGGAGGCGTTTCTGCACATCGGAGAGGAGCGGGCGGCTCTGGATGGTCTGGTTGCACTCGCAAATAGTGAGTGGTTGCAACCATTCGAGCGGCGGCTGCAATTTCAGGAGGGCGTTTTGCGCCTGCTGGAGCGCAGTGAGCATTGGTCGCCTGCCTTCTTCGAGCGCTTGACGGACCGTCTCGGCTGGCATGAAGAGCAGGGGCAGTTGCCGTGCCCGCTCGAACGATGGGAGCGTCTGTGCGGGCGCTGTGAAAGCCAGGCCATGAAGCAGCGCCTGCTCAAACATCTGGGCGAGCGATGGCCGTTGAATGCCGAGCAGCGGGCGGCTTGGTTATTGCTCAAACCGCTGAGTCCGCGTGAGCGTCGCTACCTGGTCGACCGCTTCAGCGAGGAGGATTGGTGGGCGTGCGAGTCACTCGACGGCCTTTTCAGGCAAAGCTATCCCGACTTGCCCAGCCAGTTGGGCGCCCCAGACTGGGAAGATTGGCAGCGCTGGCAGCCGCGTAAATGGGCATCCGCAGCGGCCTGTTATGCCTGGCTGTTGCTTCTCGCTACGATGTTGCTCGATTTGCTGTATAGCGATGCTCCTCGAGAGATGGCCGCGCGTGGTAAAGGCCTTCAGGGCGCGGTGGTGGAGACGCTGATTACCAGTCTGGCAATCATCGGCTTGCTGGCCAGCCTGGTCAGAGGATGGAGCTGGTTGACGCGTTACATGGTTCGGCTCGATCTCCCCCTCAGTCGCTTGTTGCTGCCTGCCTCGTGGCATGACCAGGGCGCAGGAATGCTGGTGTTGCGTCACTGCATACCCGCGGCTGCGTTCGCCTTTCTCGTTGCGGTGTTCGATCCCTGGGACAGTGGCTGGACGCTTGCCGCTGGGGTCTTCGCCCTGGCGCTGTTGTTCCTGGGGCGAGTCGGCAGCGGAGGAGCACCTTGGCCACGGTTGGCTACAGGCCTCAGCGGATTGTTTAAAGTCGATTACAGCCGCAAGGCGGAGTGGTAAGCATGATGACGCCCTGGGAACTGTTCGATCTCGAATCAGCCGTTGATGTCAGAGGTATCAAGCGCCGCTACGCTCAGTTGCTCAAGCAATACCGTCTCGATGACGATCCACTGGCCTTCCAGCGTTTGCGCGACGCTTATGAGTACGCGCTGGAGTGGGTGGGGCGCGACCAGGGTGAAGTGACGCCTGAGCAGGCAGCGGAGCGGGGCATCGCTACAGCGGTAGAGGATCATCCGCCGCTTATGCGGGCCGGTGAGCAGATGGCGCTGCAGCCCTCTACCGAGGAGATGCAGGTTCGCGCTTTGCCGGATACCTGCGTCTCGTTGGACGAGGCGCTGCTGCGGGCGCGTGAGATGCAGATGGAGGAGGTGCTGCAGTTAGAACTGTTGCGCCGTTGCCAATTGCCCGGTGATCGTGCGGTTGAAGTTCTGCGTTGGGCGAAGGATCACTTGGGTTGGTTGACGCCATGGCAGCCGGATTATTTGCCGCAGGCCAACATGGCCCAGTTGGCCCAGCGACTCTTCGAACATGAACTGTCTGAGCTCTGGCAGGCATTGCGTGCTGCGAGCGAGTCGGAGCTCTATCAACGTATCCGTGATCTGGCGAGCCAGAAATGGATGCAGCCGCTGGAACTCAACGGCCAGTTACAGAAGGCCTTGATCCCGCTGCTGGAGGAATACCAAGGCGGCTCGTCTGATTTGCTTGGGCGCCTTTCGCAGTTGTTCGGCTGGAGCGAGAGCGATGGCTACCTGCCTTGTGACGCCGACGACTGGGAGTATCTCGTGCGGCACTATGCCTACACAGGTATGTGGCGCGAATTGCAGAGGCAGTTGTCATTGCCTTCGCCACTGCAAGCCAAAGAGCGTGCATGCTGGTTCTTGCTCAAGCCCATGAGCGATGGCGAGCGGCGCAAGATGGCGGATTGCTTCGAGGCTGCCGATTGGGCGGCCTGTGACTATCTGGCGCGCGAGATCGAGGAATGTCAGCCTCATATTCCTGAGCGTGCAGGCGTCAGCTACTTTGCCAATTGGCGTCAATGGAGGCCTCAAGAGTGGGGCGGTTGGGCCACGCTGTACGCTTTTTTTGATCGTGTTCTTGGTGCTGAGCGTCGATCAGGCCATTGGTGAACGGTGGATTGCTAAGCAGGGCCTGACCCAGGGGCTGCTGCTCGCGGGGGTTGCCAGTGTGATGATGATGCTGGTTCTGCATTACCTCTGGCGGGGTTGGTCTGGCCTGGCGCGTAGCCTTTCACGGCTGGATATCTGGATAAGCCGTTTTCTCGTACCCCCGTCTTTGTTGGAACGGGGTAGTGGGCTCTTGATCGTTCGTCATGTACTACCGGCCCTGGCCTTTGCTGTACTCGTGGGGTCATGGGCACGACACCTTTCACCTGGTTGGGCTCTCGCGCAGGGGGCTGCAATTCTTGCAGTGAGCCTCTATTTCCTCGCGCGGGTTACTCAGGGGGCTTCGCCCTACGCATGGCTAGTGCTGATAAGGCGTTCGCTACCTTCTCTGGATATCTACAAGCCCATACTGTTCTGGATACTGATCATAGTGGGGAGCGTCTTGTTGTCTCGCTTGATCGGCCCTGATGCAACGCAGAGTCGAACCTTGCGTTCGGAGCCTTTCAACGTGTGTGCTCGTCCGACCAATGCTCAGCAGATCATGGATTGCGAGCGAGCGGCGCAAATGGTTCGCGAGGCCTTACAGCGACGGGATTAACTTACACGAAGTGTCGAGTCATCATTCAGGATGCCCGGCATCGATAGCGACAGATGCACATGGTGGTGTGACCCTGCGATTAGCCCTTGCTCACGAATCGCAACTATCGGGTTCGACCGCCCAGTCACCCCGTTGACCGCAATTTGCAGCCGAACTCCTGCGCGACAAGGGGGCTCTACTGTCTGTCCCGGCGACCCGAACCCGCGGTCGCAAACCGATCAGACAGGAGTCCCGATGACGTCAACACCAGCATTTCTCTGGCCCAAGTCCTGGTTGATGATCATCGCCTGTGCGCTGCCGCTGCTCGGCGGCTGTTCCTCCGAGGCCGAGCCGGCACCCGAGCCGCCGCGGGTGGCATTGGTCGAGCCGCTGCAGCCCGCCGCGCCGCAAGCCGAGGCGCTGCGTTTCTCTGGGGTGGTGCAGAGCGTAACCACCACCCAGCTGTCATTCGAGGTGGCCGGGCGCATCGAGCGCATCCTGATCGATGAGGGCACCCGCGTCAGGCACGGTCAGCCGCTGGCCGAGCTGGACCGCACCGACTACCGCCTGCAGCTGCGTGAAGCCGTGGCGCGCCTGCGTCAGCTGGAGGCGGATCTGGCGCGCAAGCGCACGCTGCTTGCCGAGGGCATTCTCGCTCCCGCCGCCATCGAGGCGTTGGAGGCCAACACCGTGGCCGCGCGGGTGGCGCGCGACAGCGCCCAGCGCAGCATCGATCACAGCACCCTGAACGCGCCGTTCGATGGCGTGGTGGCGCGCCGCCTGGCCGAGCCGGACATGGTGGTGGCGGTCGGCACGCCGGTGTTCGAGATGCAGGACAACCGCCAGATCGAGGTCAGCGTCGATCTGCCGGAAAGCGCCGCGCTGAGCATTCCGCTCGGGCCCGAGCTCGAGGCCGAAGCGCAGCTGGTGATCGCCGACCTGCGCCTGCCGCTGCGTTACAAGGAGCACAGCACCCAGCCGCGCGAAGGTGCGCGCACCTACCGGCTGGTGCTGCAGGGCGAGCCGCCCGAGGACTACAACCTGCTGCCGGGCATGGCCATGCGCGTCAGCCTGCAGCGCCCTGCACAGCCACAGGCAGAGGATGAGGGCTTTCGCCTGCCGCTGTCGGCGCTGCAGACCGGCAGCGACGGCAAGCATTTCATCTGGCAAGCCGATGAGGGCCGCGCGCGGCGGCTGGCGGTGCAGTTGCAGCAGGTCGAGGGTGATCAGGCGCTGATCCGCGGCGAGGGCCTGCAGGCGCAGCTGCCGATCATCGTCGCTGGCGGCAGCAAGCTGCACGAGGACCAGCCGATCGAAGCGCGGGAGCGGAACTGAGCCGATGGATTTCGCCCGTTACGCCATCACTCGGCCGGTCAATGTCTGGATTCTGGTGCTCACCTGCCTGCTCGGCGGCATCCTCGCCTTCTTCGAGATCGGCCGCCTGGAAGACCCGGAATTCACCATCAAGCAGGCCATCGTCAACGTGCAGTACCCCGGCGCCACGGCGCTGGAGGTCGAGCAGCAGGTGACCGAGCCGCTGGAAAGCGCCATCCAGCAGATGTCGCAGATCAAGGAGATCCGCTCGCGCTCGATGCCGGGCATCGCCGAGATCCGTGTGGAGATGCAGGACCGCTACGACGGTGATGCGCTGCCGCAGATCTGGGACGAGCTGCGCAACAAGATCAACGATGCCCAGGGCGACCTGCCGCCGGGCATCGAGCCGCCGCAGGTCAACGACGATTTCGGCGATGTCTACGGCATCTTCTACGCCCTGACCGGCGACGGTCTGACGCTCAAGGAACTGCACGAAACGGCCAAGGACCTGCGCCGCGCGCTGCTCACCGCCGATGGCGTCGGCAAGGTGGAGATCGCCGGCGTGCAGGAGGAACGCATCCTGTTGGAGGTCGATCAGGCACAGCTGGCGGCGATGAACATCGCCCCGGACGAGATCGCCGCAGCGCTGGGCGATACCGATGCCGCGGTGGAGGCCGGCGGCGTCAATGCCGGCGACCTCTTCGTACGCCTGCGCCCCAGCGGGGCGTTCGATTCCCTGGAGGAGCTGCGCGCGCTGTCGGTCGGCCAGGGCCCGCAGCGGGTCGAGCTGGGCGCCATCGCCAAGCTCTCGCGCGACTACGCCGAGCGGCCGCAGCAGATCATCCGCCACAACGGCCAGCCAGCGCTGACGCTGGGTATCAGCGGGGTGTCCGGAGCGAACATCGTCGAGGTCGGGCACAGCGTCGAGGCAGTGCTGCAGGCCGTTGAGCACCGCATGCCGCTGGGCGCTGAGCTGCACCCGCTGTACGAGCAGCACCGCATCGTCGACGAGTCGGTGAACAGCTTCGCCCTCAACGTGTTTCTCTCGGTGGCCATCGTGGTCGGCGTACTGTGCATCGCCATGGGCCTGCGCGCCGGGGTGATCATCGGCGCGGTGCTGTTTCTCACCGTGCTCGGCACGCTGCTGGTAATGTGGCTGGCCGGCATCGAGCTGGAGCGGATTTCCCTCGGCGCGCTGATCATCGCCATGGGCATGCTGGTGGACAACGCGGTGGTGGTCTGCGACGGCATGCTGGTGCGTCAGCGCCAGGGCAAGAGCATTCTCGAGGCGTCGCAGCAGACGCTGCAACAGACGCAGTGGCCGCTGCTGGGGGCGACCATCATCGGCATCCTGGCCTTCGCCGGCATCGGCCTGTCCCAGGACACCACCGGCGAGTTCCTCTTCTCGCTGTTCTTCGTCATCGCCGTGTCGCTGCTGCTCAGCTGGTTGCTGGCCCTGCTGCTGGTACCGCTGTTCGGCCATTACCTGCTGCGCAATGCCGGCACCGACGAGGAGGCCGATGCCGCATACGACGGCCCTTGGTACGCGCGCTATCGCCGGCTGGCTACAGGCGTGCTGCGCCGGCCGAAGCTGACCATCGGCGCGCTGCTGGTGCTGACGGTGATCAGTGCGGTGATCTTCACCCGTCTGCCGCAGAGCTTCTTCCCGCCGTCGAGCACGCCGCTGTTCTACGTCAACCTGTTCCTGCCGCAGGGCACGCATATCCGCGATACCGCGCGCGCCGCCAGCGAGGTCGAGCAGTACCTGGCCGAGCAGGACGGCGTGAGCGATATGTCGAGCTTCATCGGCGCCGGGGCCTCGCGCTTCATGCTCACCTACATGCCGGAGCAGCCGAATGCCTCGCTGATGCACTTTCTCGTGCGCACCGAGGATGCCGAGCGGATCGACGGCCTGGTCCGGCAGATCAACCAGGAGTTGCCGCAGCGCTATCCATCGGCGGACGTCAGCGCCGCCCAGTTCATGTTCGGCCCCAATGCCGAGGCCAAGCTGGAGGCGCGCATCAGCGGCCCGGACATCGAGGTGCTGCGCGAGATATCCGCCGAGGGGCGCAAGCGCCTGCAGGAGCAGGGCCAGGTGCTCAACGTGCGCGACGACTGGCGTCAGCCGGTGCTGGTGCTGCGCCCGCAGCTGGCGCTGGATCGCCTCGCCGATGCCGGGCTGACCCGCCAGGCGGTAGCACGGGCACTGGCCGCCGGCAGCGAAGGCCAGCGCGTCAGCCTGCTGCGCGAGCGCGACGAGCTGATCCCGGTGCTGCTGCGCGCCGCGCCGGATGACCGCATCGATGCCGACAATCTGCTGCAACGGCTGATCTGGAGCCCGGCCGGCCACGGTTACGTGCCGCTGGCGCAGGTCGCCGACCGCATCGAACCGAGCAGCGAGGACGGCATCATCGTGCGCTACGACCGTGAGCGCACCATCTCCATCCGTGCCGAACCGCGCGACGGCGAGAATACCAACGAGGCGCATGAGAGCATCCGTCCGCTGATCGAGGGCATCGAACTGCCGGTCAATTACAGCCTGAAATGGGGCGGCGACTACGAACAGTCCTCCGATGCCCAGCAGGCGCTGGCCAGCACGCTGGCGGTGCCCTACCTGGCGATGGTGCTGGTCACCGTGCTGCTGTTCGCCAGGGTGCGTCAGCCGCTGATGATCTGGGCGGTGGTGCCCATGGCCATCTGCGGCGTGAGTTTCGGCCTGCTGCTTACCGGCCAGGCCTTCGGCTTCATGGCGCTGCTCGGCCTGCTCAGCCTGACCGGCATGCTGATCAAGAACGCCGTGGTGCTGGTGGACGAAATCGACCGGCAGATCGCCGCCGAGGTGCCGCGCCTGACTGCCATCATCGAGGCCTCGGCCTCGCGTCTGCGCCCGGTGATGATGGCCGCTGGCACCACGGTGCTGGGCATGGTGCCGCTGCTGTTCGACCCGTTTTTCGCCAACATGGCGGTGACCATCATGGGCGGCCTGGGCTTCGCCACGCTGCTGACGCTGCTGGCCGTGCCTTGCCTGTACCTGCTGCTGATGAAAGTGCGCCCGGAGGAAACCGCATGACTGCCAAGGCCCTGGCCGCTCCGCTGCTGCTCGCCCTGGCCCTGAGCGCCTGCTCCAGCGCACCGCAGCACCCGGCGCCGCAACTGCCGGATACCTGGTTCAGCGCCGCCGGCGCCCACCCGGCCGATGCCGAGTCGCTGGCCAGCTGGTGGCGCCAGTTCGACGACCCGCAGCTCACCGCGCTGGTCCACCGCGCCATGCAGCAGAACCACGATGTACGCCTGGCCATGGCGCGGGTCGACAGCGCCCGCGCGCAGCTGCGCCAGTCGCGCGCCGGCCTGCTGCCGAGCTTCGATTTGCCGGGCTCGGCCAGCCGCCAGTGGATCGAGAACGACCAGGACGCCGAACCCGGTAGCCCGCTGGCCGAGTTCATCCCGGATGACGACCCGATCGCCTTCGACAGCTGGGAACTGGCGCTGCAGGCGACCTGGGAACTGGACCTGTTCGGCGCCACCCGCGCCCGGCGCGACAGCGCCGCCCAGCAACTGCGCTCGGCCGAGGCGCAGACGGTGGCCGCACGCCTGGCCGTGGCCGCCAACACCGCGCAGGGCTATCTGCAGCTGCGCGCGCTGCAGGGGCAGCGCGGGCTCTTGGTCGAAGGCATCGAGGTGGCCCGCGAACTGGAGCGCATCGCCGGGCTGCTGTTTCACGCTGGCGAGGTGACCCGGCTGGACGTGGAGGCCACATCCGCCGAACGCGCATCGCTAGAGGCCGATCTGGACGAGTTGGATATCCACTTGGTCGAAGCGCAGCTGGCGCTGGATACCCTGCTCGCCGAGCCGCCGGGCAGTAGCGCCGTCCAGCTCGCCGCCAGTACGGCGGTGCCGCTGGCCGAACCGCGCATCGCCGCCGGTCAGCCCATCGACCTGTTGCGCCGTCGCCCGGACCTGATCGCCGAGGCGGCGCGGCTGGATGCCGCCGAACTGCAGGCACTGGCCGCCCGCCGCGACCTGTTCCCGAAACTGGCGGTGCAGGCCGCCGTGGGTCGCTCCGGCTTCGCGTTGGGCGACGCCGTTTCCAGCGCGTCGAACTTCGCCCGGGTCGGCGCCACCTTCGGCCTGCCGCTGCTGGACTATGCAAACCGCGGCGCCGCCATCGAACTGGCCGATGCCGAGGGCGAGGGCGCCTACATCGCCTTCGAGCAGTCCCTGGCCCGCGCGCTGGAGGAGGTCGAACGCGGCCTGACACGCATTGCCGGCCAGCAACGTCGGCACGCCGCCCTCAGCCGCACCCGCGAGCACCGCGAGCGCGCGCACCGGCTAGCGCAGCGCAGCTACGAGTTGGGCGAGGCGAACCTGAGCGAGGTGCTGGACGCTCAGCGCGGCGCACTGCAGGCGCGCCAGCGGGCACTGGAAGGTCGCGCCGCACTGGCAACCGCGCAGGTGGCGTTGTACGTGGCGCTGGGCGGTGGCTGGCAGGCGGGAGGCGCGCAGGCTGCGGATACGCCGAGCGAGGCTGGAACCGTGGAGCGCGAACGCTGATTGGCTTGCGGGGCCAGGCGGCTCAGGCGGGCGGCAGTTTTTCCAGAAAGCGCATCAGCAGGCTTTCTTCGGCGCGCAGGCCCTTGCGCGATGTCGCCAGGCGGATGCCGGCCAGCTCGCCAGCGAGGAAGGCGTCGATCAGGGCCGGATGGATGTAGCACTTGCGGCAGACCGCCGGCGTATTACGCAGCTGCTGCGCCACCTCCTTGACCATGGCCACCACATGCTTCTTGGCTGCGCTTTCCGGCTGCCATTCGAGCTCGCGCAATAGCGTCAGGGCCAGCGCGCTGCCGGCCCAGGTGCGGTAGTGCTTGGCGGTGAAGTCGGCGCCGGTGAGTTCACGCAGGTACTCGTTGATATCGGTGGAGGTCACCGCACGACGCTCGCCATGCTCGTCCAGATACTGGAACAGGTGTTGCCCAGGCAGTTCCAGGCAGCGCTGGATGATGCGCGCCAGGCGTCGATCGTTGACCTGCACCTCGTGCTCAATGCCGCTCTTGCCGCGAAAGTGAAAGCGTATGGTGTTGCCTTGCACCTCGACGTGACGGTTGCGCAGGGTGGTCAGCCCATAGGAGCGATTGTCCCGCGCGTAGCGGGCGTTGCCGACCCGGATCAGGGTGTTGTCCAGCAGCATGATCACGGTCGCCAGCACCTTCTCGCGGCGGTGTTCGCGCAGGTTCAGGTGCTGCTGCAGCGCTTCGCGCAGCGCCGGCAGGGCTTTGCCGAATGCCAGCAGGCTGGCGTACTTGTCCGCATCGCGGATTTCGCGCCAGCGGGCGTGGTAACGGTATTGCTTGCGCCCGCGGGCATCGCGGCCGGTTGCCTGCAGATGACCGTTGGCCAGTGGGCAGATCCAGACATCGGTGTAGGCGGGCGGCACTGCCAGGGCATTGATGCGAGCCACCTCCTTGGGGTCACGGATGCGTTGGCCCTGCGTGTCGAAGTAGCAGAACTTGCCACGCAGCTTGCGGCGGCTGATGCCCGGCATGCTGTCGTCGACATAGCGCAGGTCGGCCGGTAGTTCGATGTCGCCAGGCGCCAGGCTCATCGGCGCGCCCCTCGACAAAACCTCACAACAGGCGAAACGGCGATGGCAGTGCAAAGGACAACGTCGGGCATGGGTATCGCTCGTTGCAGCAGATATGAATTAGCCCGCCAAACGAGGCGGGAGTTCACTCTTTACGAGCGGGGAGAGGGGCCGGGCGTCAGGGCGCTGCGCTGTTTCTGACTGCCTGCTGCCAGCTCTGCGCGCCGGCTCTGATCAGCCAGCAGGCGAGGATGAACGGCATGGTCAGGGCCGGCAGGCCGAGGGCGCTGAAACCGGGCTGCAGCAGCAGGGCGAGCAGGATGCCGAGGGCGGGCACCCAGAGGTTGCGGTGTACCTGGGCCAGGGCAATGGCCGCCAGAGTGGCGTTGTAGCCGTAAAGACCGGCCAGCGCGCCCTCGCCGGGCCAGCCGGAGAAGAGCGCCAGGGTGAAGCCGCCGCTGGAACCCAGCAGCGCCCACAGCGCCATGCGGCCATCGGCCAGGCGCAATCCGAGCAGCAGGCACAGGCCGGCCAGTGACGAGTCGAGGAAGATCACCTGGCCGAGGCCGCGCAGCACGGCGAGTATCAGCTGCAGGAGGCTCAGCGCCGGCGCGTCGGGCGCGCTGGCTGGCGGTGCAGCTGACAGTTCCAGCTGAGCGAGCAGTGCCAGCAGCAGCCAACCCAGCAGCACGAAGGGAAAGGTGAAGGCGGGCAGCCAGCCATGCCGGCGCATGCGCCGCATCCAGGGTGCCAGCAGCAGGCTGGACAGCGTGGCGCTGGCGATGATCAGCACGGGCAGCAGCGGCGTCCACGGTAGTTTCAGGCTCAGCAGCAGACCGAGCAGGACGCCGTTGTAGCCGTACAGGCCGATGGCGATATCCGCCTTGGGGTAGCCGCGGCGTTGTGCCACCCATGTCGAGGTCAGGCCGCCGAGCAGGGCGCCGGGCAGCAGCTCGGGTGCGCCGATCAGAATGGCGAGCAGCACCAGTGCGCCGCAGCCGGGGCTCTGTTGCAGGAAGATCTGGGCGCAGCCGCAGAGCAGGGCGCGCAGGTTTTGCAGGATGACGTGGGATGTTGGTAATGGGGGCATGATGTATTGGCCATGAGAGCCCTCTCCCCCAGCCCCTCTCCCATAAATGGGAGAGGGGAGCCGTCCGTGTGGCCCGGAGGAGCGGTGTAGTTCGCGCTGGCTCAGTGTGTAGCCCGGATGTAATCCGGGGCAGGGGGCGGAACATTTCCCCCGGATTTCATCCGGGCTACGGACGTCAGTGCAGGGTTTCGATCCTCAGGCTGTTGGTGCTGCCGGGCTGGCCGAAGGGTTCGCCGGCGGTGATCACCACGGTTTCGCCGCGCTTGGCCATGCCCTGGGCCTGGGCGATCTCCAGCGCGGTGCTGGTGACTTCCTCGACCCGGCGCAGGCGCTCGTTGACCACCGAGTAGATGCCCCAGGCCACGGTCAGGCGGCGGGCGGTGGTCAGGCTCGGCGTGAGGCTCAAGATCGGCGCCTTGGGCCGTTCACGCGAGGCGCGCAGGCTGGAGCTGCCGGATTCGGTGTAGTTGACCAAAGCCGCCACCGGCAGGATCGAGCTGATGCGGCGTATGGCGCAGCTGATGGCGTCGCTGGCGGTGGCTTCTGCCTGCGGGCGGCCGACGTCGAGCTGGCTCTGGTAGTCCGGGCCGTTTTCCACCTGGCGGATGATCTTGCTCATCATCTGCACGGTTTCCAGCGGGTAGTCGCCGGAGGCGGTCTCGGCCGACAGCATCACCGCATCGGCGCCTTCGGCCACGGCGTTGGCCACATCGGTGACCTCGGCGCGGGTCGGCGCCGGGGAGAAGCGCATGGATTCGAGCATCTGCGTGGCGACCACTACCGGGCGGCCCAGTTGGCGGCAGGTGCGCACGATGTCCTTCTGAATGCGCGGCACGTTCTCGGCCGGCACTTCCACGCCCAGATCGCCGCGCGCCACCATGATCGCGTCGCACAGACGGGCGATTTCTTCGAGATGCTGCACCGCCGAAGGCTTCTCGATCTTGGCCATCAGGAAGGCCTTGCCGCTGATCAGCTCACGGGCTTCGACGATGTCCTCGGGGCGTTGCACGAAGGACAGCGCCACCCAGTCCACGCCCAGCTCCAGGCCGAAGGCCAGGTCGCGACGATCCTTTTCGGTCAGCGGTGATAGTTGCAGCACGGCCTCGGGTACGTTGACGCCCTTGCGGTCGGACAGCTCGCCACCGGCGATGACTTCGGTGATCACGGCGTCATTCTGTTTGGCGGTCACTTTCAGGCGCAGGCGACCGTCGTCCAGCAGCAGGCTCATGCCCGGTTGCAGGGCCTCGATGATTTCCGGATGGGGCAGGTTGACCCGGCTGGCGTCGCCGGGCGTGGCGTCCAGATCCAGGCGCAGGCTCTGACCGTTGACCAGTTGCACCTTGCCTTCGGCGAAACGGCCGACGCGCAGCTTGGGCCCCTGCAGGTCCATGAGAATGCCGATGGGCTGGTTCAGCTCGCGCTCCACCTCACGTACCCACTGGTAGCGCTGGGCGTGATCGGCGTGCTCGCCGTGGCTGAAGTTGAGGCGGAACAGGTTGACCCCGGCCTCCACCAACTGGCGGATATGCGCGGCGTCGCGGATGGCCGGGCCGAGGGTGGCGAGGATCTTTACTTTCTTGTCGGCGTTCATTGAGCAGGGCTCTCGAGAATGAGGATGGCGCGGAAATCGTTGACGTTGGTACGGGTCGGGCCGGTGACGATCAGCTCGTCGAGGGCAGCGAAGTAGCCGTAGCCGTTGTTGTTGTCCAGTTCGTCGCGGGCGGACAGGCCCTTGATGCCGGCGCGGGCATGGCTGTAGGGCGTCATGATGGCGCCGGCGTTGTCTTCGGAGCCGTCGATGCCGTCGGTGTCGCCGGCCAGCGCGTAGACGCCGGGCAGGCCCTTGAGGCTCTCGGTGAGGCTCAGGAGGAATTCGGCGTTGCGCCCGCCACGGCCGTTGCCGCGCACGGTGACGGTGGTTTCGCCGCCGGAGAGGATCACGCAGGGCGGCTTGATCGGCTGGCCGTGCAGCTGCACCTGGCGAGCGATGCCGGCATGCACCTTGGCCACGTCGCGCGACTCGCCTTCCAGGTCGCCAAGAATCAGCACCGGCAGGCCGGCCGCTTCGGCCTTGGCTGCGGCGGCGTCGAGCGACTGCTGCGGCGTGGCGATCAGCTGGAAGTGGCTACGGGCGAGTACCGGGTCGCCCGGCTTCACCGTTTCCGAGCGCGGATCTTCCAGCCAGGCGCGCACGTTGGCGGGAATGTCGATGCCATAGCGGGCGAGAATCGCCAGGGCTTCGGCCGAGGTGGTCGGGTCGCCCACGGTGGGGCCGGATGCGATCACCGTGGCCTCGTCGCCGGGCACGTCGGAGATGGCGTAGGTGTAGACGGTGGCCGGCCAGCAGGCCTTGGCCAGACGGCCGCCCTTGATCGCCGAGAGGTGCTTGCGCACGCAGTTCATCTCGCCGATGGTGGCGCCGGATTTGAGCAGCGCCTTGTTGATCGCCTGCTTGTCCTTGAGGCTGATGCCTTCGGCCGGCAGGGCCAGCAGCGAGGAGCCGCCGCCGGAGAGGAGGAAAATCACCCGGTCGTCTTCGGACAGGTTCGACACCAGCTCCAGCACGCGGCGGGCGACGCGCTCGCCGGCATCGTCCGGCACCGGGTGCGCGGCTTCCACCACCTCGATCTTCCTGCAATCGGCGCCGTGCTCGTAGCGGGTCACCACCAGCCCGCTGACCTCGCCCTGCCACTCCTGCTCGATCACCTCGGCCATGGCCGCGGCGGCCTTGCCGGCGCCGATGACGATGACGCGACCACTGCGGTCGGCGGGTAGATGGTCGGCCAGCACCTGGCGCGGATGGGCGGCGGCAATGGCGGTAGCGAACAGGTCGCGCAGCAGGCGTTGCGGGTCGAAGGTCATGGTAGTGTTCTCTTGTTCTTAGAGCCTGTTCAAAGTCTGCTGCGCGTCGGCCCTGCTGCGTTAAAAGCAGGCTCGGACTGCTCATTTACAGCTCGTAAACTCCGCGTCCTCGCCTGCTTTTGCCTTGCATGGCTCTAGCTCGCGAGACTTTGAATAGGCTCTTGGGTGGTGCTGGATCGATTCCAGTCCGCAGGCGCCGCGTGGCAGCGCCTGGGGAGTGGAATCGACCAACCTGGCAATCGGGCCGTGACACCTCCTGCCAGGAAGGTCGAAAGGGTGGGCGAAACGCGGCCTTCGGGATCTGTGGGAGGCGCTTCAGCGGCGACAGTCGCGGCTAAAGCCCCTCCCACGGATTTCCTGAGAGGGCTGCGCTTACTCGCCGCGGATATTGAAGTTGGCCATATGCTCCAGCCCCTTGATCAGGGCGGAGTGGTCCCAGCCGCTGCCGCCGAGGGCCGCGCAGGTGCTGAACACCTGCTGGGCGTTGGCGGTGTTGGGCAGGTTCAGGCCCAGCTCGCGGGCGCCGGACAGCGCCAGGTTCAGATCCTTCTGGTGCAGGCTGATGCGGAAGCCCGGATCGAAGGTGCCCTTGATCATGCGCTCGCCGTGCACTTCGAGGATCTTCGAGCCGGCGAAGCCGCCCATCAGCGCCTCACGCACCTTGGCCGGGTCGGCGCCGTTCTTGGCGGCAAACAGCAGGGCTTCGGCCACCGCCTGGATGTTCAGCGCGACGATGATCTGGTTGGCCACCTTGGCGGTCTGGCCGTCGCCATTGCCGCCGACGCGGGTGATGTTCTTGCCCATGGCCTGGAACAGCGGCAGGGCGCGTTCGAAGGCGTTCGGGCAACCACCGACCATGATCGACAGGGTGGCCGCCTTGGCACCGACTTCGCCGCCGGACACCGGGGCGTCCAGGTAGGCGGCGCCGGTGGCCTTGATCTTCTCGGCGAAGGCCTTGGTGGCGGTGGGGGAGATCGAGCTCATGTCGATCACCACCTTGCCGGCACCGACGCCAGCGGCAACGCCGTCGGCGCGGAACAGCACGTCTTCGACCTGCGGGGTGTCCGGGACCATGACGATGATGAATTCGGCTTCCTGGGCCACTTCCTTCGGGTTGGCCAGGGCGATGCCGTTGTCGCCGACCAGGTCGGCCGGGGCCTTGTCGAAGTGCTCGGAGAAGAACAGGGTGTGGCCGGCCTTCTGCAGGTTCTGCGCCATGGGCTTGCCCATGATGCCGGTGCCGATAAATCCGATTTTTGCCATGAGATGAGTCTCCTCAGATTGCGTTGTGCGCTTTCATCCAGCCGAGGCCGGCAGCGGTGGTGGTTGCCGGCTTGTATTCACAGCCGATCCAGCCCTGGTAGCCGATGCGATCCAGATGCTCGAAGAGGAAGCGGTAGTTGATCTCGCCGGTGCCCGGCTCGTTGCGGCCCGGGTTGTCGGCCAGCTGCACGTGGTTGATGGCGGCCAGGTTGCTCTCAACCGTGCGGGCCAGGTCACCTTCCATGATCTGCATGTGGTAGATGTCGTACTGCAGGTACAGGTTGGTACTGCCGACCTTGTTGCGGATGTCCAGGGCCTGCTTGGTGGTGCTGAGGTAGAAGCCGGGGATGTCGCGGGTGTTGATGGCTTCCATCACCAGGCGGATGCCGGCACCGGCCAGCTTGTCGGCGGCATAGCGCAGGTTGTCGACGAAGGTCTTCTCGACGGTCGCGCAATCCGGGCCCTGCGGGCGGATGCCGGCCAGGCAGTTGATCTGCTTGTTGCCCAGCACCTTGGCGTAGGCGATGGCCTTGTCGACGCCGGCGCGGAATTCCTCGAGGCGATCCGGATGGCAGGCGATGCCGCGCTCGCCCTTGCCCCAGTCGCCGGCGGGCAGGTTGAACAGCACCTGTTCCAGCTTGTTGGCGTCCAGACGGGCCTTGATCTCTTCCACCGCGAAGTCATAGGGGAAGAGGTATTCCACGCCGCTGAAACCGGCTTCGGCGGCGGCGGCGAAACGGTCCAGGAAGTCCACTTCGGTGAACAGCATGGACAGGTTGGCAGCAAAACGGGGCATAAGAAATTCCTCGGTTGCGTAGGGTGTGGTGGCCCGTAGGGTGCGCCGTGCGCACCAGGTGGTACGCATCGGGTATGCGGTGCGCGCGGCGCACCCTACGGATCAGTCGAGCAGCGAGATGGCGGTCGGGGCGTCGACGCCGCGCTCGGCCAGTTCCTCGAACTCGTTGATGGCGTTGATCTCGGTGCCCATGGAGATGTTGGTGACACGCTCCAGAATCACCTCGACCACCACCGGCACGCGGTGCTCGGCCATCAGGCGCTTGGCTTCGGCGAAGGCGTTCTGCAGCTCGTTCGGATCGAACACGCGGATCGCCTTGCAGCCCAGGCCCTCGACCACGGCGACGTGGTCGACGCCGTAACCGTTGAGCTCCGGCGCATTGATGTTCTCGAAGGCCAGCTGCACGCAGTAATCGATGTCGAAGCCGCGCTGCGCCTGACGGATCAGGCCCAGGTAGGAGTTGTTCACCAGCACGTGGATGTACGGCAGGTTGAACTGCGCGCCGACGGCCAGCTCCTCGATCATGAACTGGAAGTCGTAGTCGCCGGACAGCGCCACCACGTTGCGGGTCGGGTCGGCCTTGACCACGCCCAGGGCCGCCGGAATGGTCCAGCCCAGCGGGCCGGCCTGACCGCAGTTGATCCAGTGGCGCGGCTTGTACACGTGGAGGAACTGCGCGCCGGCGATCTGCGACAGACCGATGGTGCTGACGTAGCAGGTGTCCTTGCCGAACGCCTCGTTCATTTCCTCGTAGACGCGCTGCGGCTTGGCCGGCACGTTGTCGAAGTGGGTCTTGCGCTGCAGGGTGCGCTTGCGCTCGCGGCAGGCTTCGACCCAGGCGCTGCGGTCCTTCAGCTTGCCGGCGGCTTTCCATTCGCGGGCGACTTCCAGGAAGGCGTCCAGCGCACTGCCGGCGTCGGAGACGATGCCCAGGTCCGGGTTGAATACACGGCCGATCTGGGTCGGTTCGATGTCGACGTGGATGAACTTGCGGCCCTCGGTGTAGACGTCCACCGAGCCGGTGTGGCGGTTGGCCCAGCGGTTGCCGATGCCGAATACCAGGTCGGAAGCGAGCAGGGTGGCGTTGCCGTAGCGGTGCGAGGTCTGCAGGCCGACCATGCCGACCATCAGCTTGTGATCGTCGGGGATCGCGCCCCAGCCCATCAGGGTCGGCACCACCGGCACGCCGGTCAGCTCGGCGAACTCCACCAGCTTGTCCGCCGCATCGGCGTTGAAGATGCCGCCACCGGCGACCAGCAGCGGGCGCTCGGCCTCGTTGAGCATGGCGATGGCCTTCTCGGCCTGGACGCGGCTGGTGCTCGGCTTGGCTACCGGCAGCGGCTCGTAGGCGTCGATATCGAATTCGATCTCGGCCATCTGCACGTCGAACGGCAGGTCGATCAGCACCGGGCCGGGGCGGCCGCTGCGCATTTCATGGAAGGCACGCTGGAAGGCGCGCGGCACCTGGCCGGGCTCCATCACGGTGGTGGCCCACTTGGTCACCGGGCCGACGATGCTGGTGATGTCGACCGCCTGGAAATCTTCCTTGTGCATGCGCGCACGCGGCGCCTGGCCGGTGATGCACAGAATCGGGATGGAGTCGGCCGACGCCGAGTACAGGCCGGTGACCATGTCGGTGCCGGCCGGGCCCGAGGTACCGATGCACACGCCGATATTGCCGGCATTGGTGCGGGTGTAACCCTCGGCCATGTGCGAAGCGCCTTCGACGTGACGGGCCAGGACGTGATCGATGCCACCGAGTTTCTTCAGGGCGGCATACAGGGGGTTGATGGCAGCGCCGGGGACGCCGAACGCGGTATCGACGCCTTCGCGACGCATCACCAGTACGGCTGCCTCGATTGCTCTCATTCTGGCCATATCTTGTGCCTCTTTTGTTATCAGATTGTATACAAAACGCCTGGCTCGGATTCTATGCAGGCCATGACTTCGCGGTCAACAATTTTTCCGGTGCAGCCTGTCGCCTGGGACAAATTCTTTTGAAACGCCCGTTTGACGGGGTTGGTAGTGCAGGCGAAGAGGTGTGTCGCGATAAATGTATACAATAAAAAATAATATTGTATGTAGTTGTTGAATTTTTTGTTTCTGGTGGGATAGTGAGGGCGAGCTTTGGATTGCCTAGGGCTGTCGGCGTGCGCAGTGCCGGTTTCGCTCCGGGTGTTTCGTTCCCTTCGTCACTTCAGGAGTCACCAGCATGAGCAACTTGAACCTGCAAACCGCCAACGCCATCGGTAACCGCGCGCTGGCCGTGGGCCGCGAGATAAAGGCGGCGCCGCTGACCGTCGCCGTACTGGATGCTGGCGGGCATCTGATTTGCCTGCAGCGCGAGGACGGCGCCAGCCTGCTGCGCCCGCAGATCGCCATCGGCAAGGCCTGGGGCGCGCTGGCCCTGGGCAAGGGCTCGCGCCTGATTGCCGCCGACGCGCAGCAGCGCCCGGCCTTTATCGGGGCGGTGAACAACCTGGCTCAAGGCAGTCTGGTACCCGCGCCGGGAGGGGTATTGATTCGCGATGAACGCGGCGAAGTGATCGGCGCCGTCGGCATCACCGGCGACACCTCGGACATCGACGAGCAATGTGCGGTGAGTGCGCTGGAGTCGCTCGGCCTGAAGGCGGATGCGGGGGTGTAGGGTTCCAGAGCAGCCGTAGGGCTGACCGGATCGCCGGCCGCTCGTAGCGACGCGAACAGTCAGCCATTGCAACGGCGTACTGCTGCGCGAGTACGGCCTACGGGATGTGGTCTGAAGGCCGAAGCTGGACGTGAAATCTCAGGGCAGGCGTAGGGCGGACTCAGCGAGCGCCAGCGAGCAGTCCGCCATGATCCTGCAGCTGCGTGCTGCGCTCGAGCGCTCGGCGTATGCACGCCCTACGGTGACGGATGTCGGGACGCCCTACGGCGGAACAGTCGCTTAGGCGCTGGTCACCAGCTCGGAGGCCATCGACGGCATGGGGCTGACATCACAGCCTTTGAGCACCAGGCGAATGATGGTCTGCGCCGCGGCTTCGTAGTCGGCGTCGTCCAGGCTGGCCTTGCCGGTGACGGTGGAGATCTGCCAGTCGAAGTCAGCGTAGGTCTGGGTCGCTGCCCAGATGCTGAACAGCAGGTGATGCGGGTCGACTTTGGCCATCAGGCCCTGGTCGATCCAGCGCTGGATGCAGGCGATGTTGTGCTTGGCCTGGGCGTTGAGCTGTTCGGTCTGTTCAGGCGACAGGTGCGGGGCACCGTGCATGATCTCGCTGGCAAACACCTTGGAGGCATGCGGCAGCTCGCGGGAAATACGGATCTTCGAGCGGATGTAGGCGGTCAGCACTTCGCTCGGATGGCCCGGCTGGTTGAAGGGGGCAGAGGCGGCCAGCAGTGGCTCGATGATGCTTTCCAGGACCTCGCGGTAGAGGTTTTCCTTGGACTTGAAGTAGTAGTAGACGTTGGGCTTGGGCAGGCCTGCCTTGGCCGCAATGTCGCTGGTCTTGGTGGCGGCGAAGCCCTTGTCGGCGAACTCTTCGCTGGCTGCGCGCAGGATGAGCTCTTTGTTACGCTCGCGAATGCTGGTCATAAGGCCCTGTGGTTTGCTCTGCCGCCGGGCGGCGGTCGGGCATGGTAGCACCGGCTTTGCGCGAGGCTCAAGCCAGCGGCCACGGGCTGCTCAGCGCTTAACTGACTCTTGGGTCAAATTTCTGTATACAAGAATTCGCTTTTCTGTTTCTATCGCGCACAGCGTTATCCATGACAAAAAGTCTCGGCGCGTGACGCTGCAGGAGACCCACCGTGAATACCCATCAGCTCGTCGACCCATTCGGTCGGCGCATCACCTACCTGCGTTTGTCGGTGACCGATCGCTGCGATTTTCGCTGCACCTACTGCATGAGTGAAGACATGCAGTTCGCGCCGCGTGCGCAGATTCTCAGCCTGGAAGAGCTGTATGCCGTGGCCGACGCCTTTATCGGGCTGGGCGTGCGGCGTATTCGTATCACCGGTGGCGAGCCGCTGGTACGCAAGAATCTGCTGAGCCTGTTGCAGCG
This sequence comes from Pseudomonas sp. ZH-FAD, assembly GCF_002803095.1. Lineage (GTDB taxonomy): Bacteria > Pseudomonadota > Gammaproteobacteria > Pseudomonadales > Pseudomonadaceae > Aquipseudomonas. Next base: position 24,510 of record NZ_PGLR01000052.1, read on the forward strand.
CCTGGGTGAGCGTGACGAGCTGGATGACCTGGCCATTACCACCAATGGCTCGCAACTGGCGGAGATGGCCGCGCCGTTGCGCGCGGCGGGTGTGCGGCGCTTGAACATCAGCCTGGATTCACTGCAGCGCGAGCGCTTCGCCGCCTTCACCCGACGTGACAAGCTCGACCAGGTGCTGGCCGGCATCGACGCCGCGCGTGCCGCAGGCTTCGACAGGATCAAGCTCAACAGCGTGGTGCAGAGTGGGCGCAATGATGACGAGGTGCTGGATCTGGTCGAGTTCGCCATCGCGCGCGGCCTGGATATCAGCTTCATCGAGGAAATGCCGCTGGGCAGCGTGGTCAGCCACAGCCGCGAGCAGACCTTCTGCTCCAGCGACGAGGTGCGCCAGCGTATCGAACAGCGCCATGCGCTGGTGCGTAGCAGCAAGGTCACTGGCGGGCCATCGCGCTACTGGCAGGTGGTCGGTACGCAGACCCAGGTAGGTTTCATCTCGCCGCACAGCCACAACTTCTGCGGCGACTGCAACCGTGTGCGTGTCACCGCCGAGGGCAAGCTGGTGCTCTGTCTCGGCCACGACAACGCGCTGGACCTCAATCGCCTGCTGCGCGCGCATCCGGGTGACAGCGAGCGCCTACGCCAGGCGCTGATCGAGGCGCTGCGTCTGAAACCAGAGCGGCACCACTTCGCCACCGACGAGCAGGTGCAGGTGGTGCGCTTCATGAGCATGACCGGCGGTTAGTGTCGCGAGACGAATAATCTGTTGCCTATGGGCCGAGACCGCCACATCAATTACAGCAGGCTGCACAGTCCTTGTAGGAGCCGCGCCCCGCGGCGAATGGGCCGGTTCAGACGACTGAAAAGCTTCGCCCCGAGGCGGGGCTCCTACTCAGGCCTGACGCCTGACCGACATCTTATGCCTGACGCGACACTAAGCCCTCACCGCAATCTCAAAACAACAATAAGGAGGCTCTCAATGCAGCCCGTACGACTGTGCCTGTTTTCCACCATTCTGCTGACGCCCGCTGCCCTGGCGCAGACCTACGTGGTCGGCGTCGAGGACCTGCCATTCGCCCCGCACTACAGCCTCGATGGCGAGGGTCAGTACCGTGGCTTCGCTCGTGAGGTGCTGGACGCTTTCGCTGCCGACAGCGGTATCAGCCTGAGCTACAAGGCGCTACCCGTGGATCAGTTGCTGCCGGCTCTGCAGCGCGGCGAGATCGATCTCAAGTATCCCGACAGCCCGCACTGGGCCGGCGCGCAGAAAGCAGGCATGACCTTGCACTACAGCCAGGCGGTGGTCGATTACGTCGACGGCGTGCTGGTGGCGCCGCAGCGCCAGGGGCAGTCGTTGGAGAACATCCGTCGTCTGGCCATGGTGCAGGGCTGGACTCCGCGTGGATACGAAGATGTCATCGACAGCGGGCAGATCCAGCTGGGCTACAGCGATGATCTACGCCAGATGATTCGCCAGGCATTGAAGCAGGACACCGATGGCGCCTACTTCAACGTGGTGGTGGCTACGCATTATCTGGACAACATCCGGGCGCGACCGGGCGCTTTGGTCTTTGATCCCAAGTTGCCGCATACCCGCGGCAGCTTTCACCTGTCCAGCGCTCGTCATCCACAGCTGATCGCGCGTTTCGATCGCTTTCTCGTCGAGCGCTCGGCTCAGGTTGCCGCGCTCAAGGTGAGCTATCGCGTCGAGGCCAACCTGGATAGCGACTACATCGGTCTGGAGCAGTGGAAGGTGGACTTTCTCGAACGGCAGAAAGAAAAAGCCGGCGCACAGGCGCCGGCTTCGTCTCGTCCGTGATGGTTCAGATGCTGGCGTTGGCGCGTTTCAGCGCCTGCGCCTGGCCGTGCATCAGGCCGTAGTGCAGTAGCGCGCCGAGCAGGGCGCCGAGCAGCCAGGAATAACCCGACAGCTGGCTAAGAACGGGCGCCCACACCGAGGCGACGGAAAACACCGAGGCGATGGCAAAGGCGATCAGCGCCTTGCGGTTCCAGCCGCCGTCGAAGTAGTAAGCCGAGCCGACCTCGGCGCTGAACAGCTGCTGCAGATCGAGCTTGCGCCGGCGCACCAGGTAATAGTCGACGACGATGATGCCGTACAGCGGCGCCAGCACGGCGCCCAGGGTGTCGACGAAGGCGGCGATGCCGACGTTGCTGATGAAGGCGACCCACAGCGCGCCGATGAAGAAGGCGATGCCGGCAGTGATGAAACCACCGGTACGGGCGCTGATGTGCGCCGGCGCCAGGTTGGCCAGGTCATAGGCTGGCGGGATGAAGTTGGCCACCAGGTTGATGCCCACGGTCGCGGCGAAGAAGGTCAGCGCGGCGATGATGGTCAGGGTCAGGTTATCTACCCGGGCAACGATATCGGTCGGGTTGGTCAGCGTCTCGCCGAATACCACCACGGTGCCTGCAGTGATCACCAGGGCGATCAGCGAGAAGAACGCCAGGCTCACCGGCAGGCCGAGGAAGTTGCCGATGGTCATCTGCTTCTCGCTTTTGACGAAGCGGGCGAAGTCGCCGTAGTTGATCACCACGGCGGCGAAGTAGGCGACCATGGTGCCGACTACCGCGAAGAACGCGGCCACCGGGCCGGCCTTGTACTCGCCCGTACCACTGAAGATGTTGCCCAGCTCGCTGAGCAGGCTGGGGCCGGCCTGATACCAGATCAGGCCCATCAGGGCGATCATCACTACATAGACCAGCGGCCCGGCCCAGTTGAGGAAGCGGGTGATCCAGCTCATGCCGCAGACGAACAGACCGACCTGGAACAGGCAGACGATTACGTAGGACAACCAGCCGATGGCGGTCAGTCCCATGTATACGGCCGGGTCTTGCGGCTGCAGCAGCGAGTTGAGCAGCAGGGCCACGGCGGTGGAGGCGAAGTAGGTCTGCACGCCGTACCAGAAGATAGCGACGATGCCACGCACCAGCGCAGGGAAGTTGGCACCGCGCACGCCCATGCTGGCGCGGGCGAACACCGGGAAGGGAATGCCGTACTTGACGCTGGGTTTGCCGGTCAGCTGTACCAGGCCCATGACGATGAAGCCGGCGAGGACGATGCCGGCCAGTACCGCCCAGCCATTGAGCCCGTAGGAGATGAACAGCGTCGCCGCCAGGGTATAGCCGAACAGGCTCTGAATGTCGTTCGACCAGACGTTGAAGATCTCGAACCAGCCCCAGGTGCGCTTCTCGGGAGCCAGTGGCGCGAGATCCTCGTTGTGTAGTGAGGGATCGATGTTCTTGATGCGAAAATCTTCGGTGTTGGACATGGACAGCTCCCAGTTTTGTTCTTGCGCCGCGGCGGCGTATGAGGAGATTTGTCTGCAGGTTCCGTTCCGATTTTGTATTCGCGTCATGACTGAATCGATGTATACAGCCATTTCGACAGTATTTCGGTGGGAACCTGACTGTCTTGTACACAGAAAATACGTTGCTGAATATGGCTTTCGGACAAATTGCACACAAAAAATAGAAATATTGTGATCAAAAACTTGACCTTGCGGTCAGTTGCATGCTTGCAAGTCGTTGATGAAGAAGCCTGATAGGCAGCCCGATTCTGCACCGATGCGGTGCCTGGTCTGATTGCGGAGCGCTGGGTTGGTGCGGCGATTCAAGCCGGTTTGATAAAGGCGGTGCGCACGGCGCACCCTACGGCCCGAGGTAGGTGGCTGTGCGCACCGGTCATCTTTCGGCGCAAAGAAAAAGGGGGAAGGGCGCGAGCGCCCATCCCCCTTTTTACTCGGCCGCTGTCCCTACCCGACGTCGGCCAAGTGCGTTGCGGCAGCGGTCAGAAGTGATACTTGACCAGTGCCTGCACAGCCGTCTGGTCGAAACGATCGTCCGACCCATCCACCGGTTTCACGCCGTACTTGGCGCGCCACATGTTGATCTCGGTGCCTACGTAGAGCTGGCGTTCCTTGCCGAACAGGGCCTTGCCGGCGTCCCACTTGACCTGGATCGAGGAACCCACCGAGGTCTGGGTGCCGGCATCGCGCGACGGCGAGCGCCAGTCAACGAAGCCGTCCACGACGAAGTCCTGATCGCCGAGGCTGAACGGGTAAGCCGCGCTGACGGTCAGCTGGGTGGCGTAGCCGTTGCTGTCACTGTCGGCGAAGAAGGTGTGGTTATTGATCTTCACCTGATACAGGTTGGTCTTGAAGTAGGTGAAGCCGGGCACTTCCCAGTCCAGGCCGACACCGTACAGGTAGTTCTCCGGGCCTGGGCCGCCTTCGCCTTTCTCGTAGGTGAAGGCGGCGAACACGTCCTTGATCGGGCCGGCGGCCAGCTTCTGCCCGGTCAGCCAGCTCAGGCTGATGCGCGGGGAGAATTCCATGTAGTAGAAGGAGTTCTTGTCATGCTGGCGGAAGGTGCCGTTGTCGAAGCTGCCGCGCGACTGCACGTTGTCGGCGCGGATGTAGTCGAGGAAATAGAAGACGTCGCCCCAGACCCAGCCGCTGGCGTGTTCGAAGGTGAAGGTGGTCTGGGTGCGCTGCTCCTCGCCATTGAAGTTCATGCGCTGGAAGTTCTCGCCATACAGGTAGGACAGGCTGTTGTCCTGCCAGTAAAGCAGGTCGCCAGCGAGTGCCAACTGGCCGGAGAACAGTCCGGCTGACAGGGCGAGGCAGTGGGGCAGATGCTTGAGTTTCATCGGTTTTCCTTGTTGTTGTAGTGCAAGCGTGCGTCTCCCGGCGGCGTGCCGCCGGGAGTTGGGTCTAAGCTAGGGGTCAGCTTGGTCGGGCGGCCGGGTCGAGGTCGCGGCTGAGGGTCTTGAGGCTGTTGTCGTCGATGGCTGCATCGTCCGGGCGGTTCTGCAGCACGGTGTGCAGGTGCGCCTCGGGGTCGTATTCGCTTTCATCCTCTTCTTCCAGTTGCGGATCATCCGGCAGGAAGAGATTGAGCAGAATGGCGCTGAAGGCTCCGATGGTGATCGGAGAGCCGAAGATGTTCTTCAGTACGTCCGGCATGTGCGAGAGCACATCCGGTACGCCGGCTACACCCAGGCCAAGGCCCAGGGAAATGGCCACGATCAGGACGTTGCGGCGGTGCAGGCCGGCTTCGCTGAGAATCTTGATACCGGCCACCGCGACGGTGCCGAACATGATCAGGGTGGCGCCACCGAGCACCGGCTTGGGCATCAGCTGCAGCACCGCGCCGACCACCGGGAACAGGCCCAGCAGCACCAGGATGCTGGCGATGTAGAAACCCACATGACGGCTGGCCACGCCGGTGAGCTGGATCACCCCGTTGTTCTGGCTGAAGGTGGTCATCGGCAGACTATTGAACATCGCAGCGACCGCCGAGTTGCAGCCATCGGCCAGCACCCCGGATTTGATCCGGCGCATGTACAGCGGCCCCTTGACCGGCTGTTTGGAGATGATCGAGTTGGCGGTCAGGTCGCCTGCGGTTTCCAGCGGGGTGATCAGGAAGATCACTGCGATTGGCACGAAGGCGATCCAGTCGAAGCCGAAGCCGTATTTGAACGGTTGCGGCACGCTGATCAGCGGTACCTCGGCCATGTTGGCGAAATCCACCCGGCCGGTGAACCAGGCGACCGCAAAGCCCAGAGTCAGGCCGATGATCACCGCAGAAAGACGCAGCACCTGCGAGGACGCGCGGTTGAGCACGACGATGGTGCCCAGCACCAGGCCGCCGAGGGCCAGGTGGTGCAGGGCGCCGAGGTCCGGTGCGCCATAGCCGCCGGCCAGATCGGTCATGCCCACCTTGATCAGTGACAGGCCCATCAGGCAGATGATGGTGCCGGTCACCACCGGGGTGATCACCTTGCGCAGCTTGTTGATGAACTGACTGAAGGCAATCTCGACGAAGGCGGCGCAGAAGCAGATGCCGAACAGCGTGGCGAGTATCTCCTCCTCGCTGGCGCCGCGCCCCTTGACGATGAAGCCGGCGCTGAGAATCACGCTGAGAAAGCCGAAGCTGGTGCCCTGCAGACACAGCAGGCCGGAACCAATAGGGCCGATGCGCTTGGCCTGGACGAAGGTACCGAGGCCGGAGACGAACAGCGCCATGCTCACCAGATAAGGCACATTGGCGCCGAGGCCCAGCGCACTGCCGACGATCAGGGTAGGGGTGATGATGCCGACGAAGCTGGCCAGCACATGCTGCAGCGCCGCGAAGATGGCAGGGGCGAAAGCTGGCGTGTCGTCCAGCTGATAGATCAGGTCGCTGTTGCCGACGGGCGTAGCTGGGGCTTGGGTGTTGCTGTCTGTGGTCATGTCATAGCCTGCCAGTTGTTTTTATATGGTCATGGGCTTACACGAGGCTTCACGGCACCTCTGCTCCGATCGATCGAAAAATTGTCCGATCGGTCAGGATGTGCCGACTATACAACTTGTGGACATGGTTAAAAACAATTTATTTGTAGATTGTGCACAAAAAATGAACCGCCGGTCAGCTTGCGCTGCCGGCGGTTCATGGCTGTAAAAAGATGTCGCGCCCACTCATGGGCGCGACATGTGTGGCAATCAGTTGATCTGAGCGCCTTTGGCGATCCAGCTGCCAATCAGGTCGCGCTCGTCCTGGGTCATCTGGGTGATGTTGCCCAGCGGCATGATCTGCGTGGCCACGGTCTGTGCGTGGATCTTCGCTGCCTGCGCCTTCATCTGCTCCGGGGTGTCGAGCATGAAACCGGCCGGTGCGGTGCTAAACATCGGGCTGGTGGGACTCGACGAGTGGCACACGGTGCAACGCTCGTGGATCACGCTTTCGACTTGGGCAAAATCGGAGCTGGCAGCAGGTGTCGCGCTGTCAGCGGCGGTGGTTGAATCCTCGCTGGCATCGGCTTTTGCCTGGGTTTCCTCTGCAGCAGGCTCGCTGGTTGTGGAGGGGTTGCCAGGGCGGCCGGTAGCAGGAACGGGAGCGTACTTGATCGCCGGGGCTTGAGCCGTTTCCGGTGCGCTGACCGATTTCGTTTGCGGGCCGGTGACGTAGGCCAGGCAGATCATGCCCAGCGCCGCGGCCGGCAGGGTCCAGACGTACTTGCTGCTGTCGTGGCGGGTGTTGAAGTAGTGGCGCACCAGCACGGCGAGAATCGCGATACCGGCCAGGATCAGCCAGTTGTACTGGCTGCCGTAGGTGCTCGGGAAGTGGTTGCTGATCATGATGAACAGCACCGGCAGGGTGAAGTAGTTGTTGTGGCGCGAGCGCAGCAGGCCCTTGGCCGGTAGCAGCGGATCGGGCGTCGTGTTGTTTTCGATGGCCTTAACCAGCGCGCGCTGGGCCGGCATGATGGTGAAGAACACGTTGCCGACCATGATGGTGCCGATGATGGCGCCAACGTGGATGTACGCCGCGCGGCCGCTGAAGATCTGGCTGAAGCCATAGGCGGCGGCGATGATCAGCACGAACAGCACGGCGCCGAGCAGGGCCGGGCGTTTACCCAGGGGCGAATCGCAGAGGAAGTGGTAGATCACATAGCTGATCGCCATGGAACCGAGGCCGATGGCGATGCCCATCGCCGGGGACAGCTCGACGCCCGGCTTGACCAGGTACAGGCTGGGGTTGAGGTAGTACACCACTAGCAGCAGGGCGACGCCCGACAGCCAGGTGGCATAGGCCTCCCATTTGAACCAGTGCAGGTTCTCCGGCATTTTCGGCGGAGCCAGCTTGTACTTTTCCAGGTGGTAGATACCGCCGCCGTGAATCGCCCAGAGGTCGCCCGACAGGCCCTCGCGTGGGTTGCTCCGGTTGAGGTTGTTCTCCAGCCAGACGAAATAGAAGGATGCGCCGATCCAGGCGATACCGGTGATCATATGGATCCAGCGGATGCCCAGGTTTAGCCATTCGGTGAAATGTGCTTCCACGATCTGTACCTCTTTCCCGGGGGAGGCACGCCAGCCCCGGGCTTCTCTTATTGGTGGGGGTTGAGGAGAAGTAGCTCGTCCTCATTGAAGAAATGCTCATCGCAGTTGTTGCCGGAACCACTGCGATCAACCACCAGGAAGTCATCCCGCTTTTCGATCGTCAGCACCGGGTGGTGCCAGACGCCGCGATGGTAATTGACGCCCTGCCTGCCATTGCTGAGGAAGGCACGGACGGACCCTGATACAGGTACATCGCCAACTGGCGCGACCACGATCAGAAAGGGGTTGCCGAGCAGCGGGATAAAGGCCTGGCTGCCCAGCGGATGGCGTTCCAGCATGCGGATGGTCAGCGGCATCTCGAGCGACTCGGCGCTGAAGATGCTGATGATGGCCTGATCCTCCGGCTGTGCGGTCTGCACCGTGGCCAGCTTGTGATAGCGGCGGGTGGAACCGTTGTTGATCATGAAGAAGTCGCTGCCGTCGGTTTCGATCACGTCACCGAAAGGGGCGAAGGCTTCTTTGCTCAGGGGCTCGATGGTCAGGCTACGCATGGCTGTTCTACTTGTTCTGTTCGGGTGGGGGACTGCAGCGCTTACAGCTGCTGCAGGCGGAACATGGCGATCTTGTTGATCTCGGCCAGGGCGGTGGTGAACTCCTGCTCCGGCGTGTTGTGAATACGCTCCTCGAAGGCGGCTAGGATCTGGTGGCGGTTACTGCCCTTGACGGCCTTGATGAAGGGGAAGCCGAACTTGGCCTTGTAGGCATCGTTGAGTTCGGTGAAGCGGGCGAACTCCTCGGCGGTGCATTCGTGGATGCCGGCACCGGATTGCTCGGCGGTGCTGGAGGCGGTCAGTTCGCCGCGCACGGCGGCCTTGCCGGCCAGGTCCGGGTGCGCGTTGATCAGTGCCAGCTGCGCCTCGTGACTGGCGGACAGGAGAATATCGGCCATGCGCTGCTGCAGGCTGTCGATGTCGTCCACGCTTTCGTCCAGACCGAGGTCATAGGCTTTCTCGGCGACCCAGGGCGAGTGCTCGTAGATGTCGGCGAAGGCGGCAACGAAGGCCTCGCGGCTCAGCTGGGATGGGGTCAGGGTCTGGAAACGGCTCATTTGCTGCTCTCTTGTTCGGTCGCACGGAAGGGGTGGGTGGCATGCCAGTGCCTGGCGATGTCGACACGGCGGGCGCACCAGACCTTGTCATGGCTTTTGACGTAGTCGATGAAGCGCGCCAGCGAAGCCAGGCGCGCCGGGCGGCCGAGCAGGCGGCAGTGCATGCCGATCGACAGCATTTTCGGTGCGCCGGCCTCGCCCTCGGCGTAGAGCACATCGAAGGCATCCTTGAGGTATTCGAAGAAATCGTCGCCCTTGTTGAAGCCCTGTACCTGGGTGAAGCGCATGTCGTTGGTGTCCAGGGTGTAGGGGATCACCAGATGCGGCTTCTCTGCGGTGCTGGCAGGGTCCCAGTAGGGCAGGTCGTCGTCGTAGGTGTCGGAGTCGTAGAGGAAACCGCCTTCCTCGCGCACGATGCGTCGGGTGTTCGGGCCCAGGCGCCCGGTGTACCAGCCCAGCGGGCGTTCACCAGTCAGCTCGGTGAGGATGCGGATGGCCTCGAGCATGTGCTCGCGCTCGGTGGCTTCGTCCATGTTCTGATAGTCGATCCAGCGATAGCCATGGCTGCAGATCTCGTGCCCGGCGGTGACCATCTCGCGGATCACCTCGGGGTGACGCTGGGCGGCCATGGCCACGGCGAAGATGGTCAGCGGAATGTCGTGCTTCTTGAACAGGTTGAGCAGGCGCCAGACGCCGGTGCGGCTGCCATACTCGTAGAGCGACTCCATGCACAGGTTGCGCTGACCCTGCAGTGGCTGAGCGGCGACCATCTCGGAGAGGAAGGCCTCGGACTCCTTGTCGCCGTGGAGGATGTTGCGCTCGCCGCCTTCCTCGTAATTGAGCACGAAGGACAGGGCGATGCGGGCATCCCCCGGCCAGTGCGGGTGGGGCGGGTTTGCGCCGTAGCCGATCAAATCGCGTGGGTAATCAGCGTTCACTGCAGTCTTCCTATCTGGAACGTTGCGGTCACTGCGTGCCGGGTAATCGACGGCTACGCGACCGGGATGAGTAATTGTATACAAAGTTAGTTGCCGTTTGTAAATCGACTTTTCATCATTTTCTTCTCTGCGTGCCACAGCGAAAAAATTGCCGAGGTGGTCAGCAATGCGCGCTGGTTATGCCGTGGTTGCTGGCTGGCGATGATGTGAGCAGTGATCCGGTTTGGTGCATGGATAGCATTCCAATTGGATTTATTGTGTACAATTTATTGTAAAAATGTTTTATATTCGATCTGCGTGCTATCCTGCCACTGCGTCGGAGCACTGCGACGAGCCGATTTCAACAGAGTAGAGGAGGTGTGGTGTTCGTAGGGCGCCAGGCGCCGCGGGCATCCGAGACCCATGGGACGTTTGACTACACATGTACTGGATGCCGCGCACGGCTGCCCAGGGAGTGACATCAAGGTCGAGCTGTACCGCGTCGAAGGCGCGCAGCTGGAACTGATCAACAGCGTTACCACCAACCACGACGGCCGTTGCGATGCGCCGGTGCTGCAGGGTGATGACTACCGCACGGGCGTCTACCAGTTGCATTTCCACGCTGGCGACTACTACCGCGCCCGTGGCGTGAAACTGCCGGATACGGCATTTCTCGATGTCGTGGTCCTGCGCTTCGGCATCGATGCCGGCCAGGAGCACTACCACGTGCCGCTACTGATTTCTCCCTACAGCTACTCCACCTACCGCGGTAGCTGAGTGACTGGCGGGCCAATAGCCTGCCAGACGAATGCTTGTCACCCTCAGACTCGTTTGAGTCCTTACGCCCGCTCACACTGCGGGCTTTTTTTCGTCTGCGTGTAGGGCGCGCCGTGCGCACCGGAAGCCCTCGCGGCATAGCGTAGCGCGTCGAAGCGGGTGCACGCGGCGCACCCTGTGAGTGACCCGTAGCCCGGATGAAATCCGGGGCCGGCGATATGCTTGCGACGAGCGCGCTTGTCGTTGTCAGACCAAACGCAAAGCCCCGGCACAGGGCCGGAATACTGTTCACCTAAGGTCGCCCACGTTTTGCTCCCCTCTCCCATTTATGGGAGAGGGGCTGGGGGAGAGGGCCGAAAACACCGCGAAACCGCCGGTTTCCCCTCTCCCTAACCCTCTCCCCAAAGGGGCGAGGGGACTGATCGTGTTTGACCGATTCTTAAGTGAACAGCATTCCGGCACAAGGCCGGGGCTTCGATCAGCGCGGGGTGTTTGCCCTCAGAGGAAGGCGAACTTGGCGATGAAGATCACGCACAGCGCATAGAGGCTCAGCGATACCTTGTCGCTCTGGCCGGTCAGCAGTTTCAGCGTCGCGTAGGTAAGGAAGCCCAGGGCGATGCCGTTGGCGATGGAGAAGGTCAACGGCATCATCACCACGGTCACGATGGCCGGAATGGTGTCGGTGTGATCCTTCCAGTCGATGTGCGCCATGCCGCTCATCATCAGCATCGCCACGTAGATCAGCGCGCCGGCGGTGGCGTACGCCGGGATCATGCCGGCCAGCGGGGCGAAGAACATCGCCGCGAGGAACAGCAGGCCGACGGTCACTGCGGTCAACCCGGTGCGGCCGCCGGCGGCGACGCCCGAGGCGCTTTCCACGTAGCTGGTTACCGGCGGGCAACCGACCATGGCGCCCACCACGCTAGAAGTGGAGTCGGCTTTCAGGGCCTTGGACAGGTTGTGAATCTTGCCGTCTTCATCCACCAGATTGGCGCGATGGGCGACGCCCATCAGGGTGCCGGCGGTGTCGAACATGTTCACGAAGAGAAACGCCAGGATCACGCTGATCATCGCCACGTTGAACGCGCCGGCAATGTCCATGGCCAGGAAGGTCGGCGCCAGGCTCGGCGGCATCGACACCAGGCCACCGTACTCCACCAGGCCCAGGGCCCAGCCGATGGCGGTCACGCCGAGCATGCTGAAGAGGATGGCGCCAAACACGTTGCGGTGGCTGAGCACGGCGATCAGCAGGAAGCACACGGCGGCGAGCAGCGCAGAAGGATTGCCGAACGAGCCCATGGTCAGCAGGGTAGCCGGGCTGTCGACGACGATACCGGCAGTCTTCAGGCCGATCAGGCCGAGGAACAGGCCGACCCCGGCGCCCATGGCGAAGCGCAGGCTCATCGGGATGCTGTTGAGCAGCCATTCGCGGATCTTCGACAGGCTCATGATCATGAACAGCACGCCGGAGATGAATACCGCGCCGAGGGCGATCTGCCAGCTATAGCCCATTTCACCGACGACGGTGTAGGTGAAGAAGGCGTTCAGGCCCATGCCCGGTGCCAGGCCGACTGGCCAGTTGGCGTAAAGGCCCATCAGGAAGCAGCCCAGGGCTGCGCCGATGCAGGTGGCGACGAAGGCGGCACCGTGGTCGATGCCGGCGCCGGCCATGATGTTGGGGTTGACGAAGATGATGTAGGCCATGGTGACGAAGGTCGTCAGGCCGGCCAGCAGCTCGGTCTTGATGGTGGTGCGGTGCTCGGTCAGTTTGAAGAAGCGGTCGAGCAGGCCACCTCTTGCCAGTTGATTCGCGTGTTGTTCTTGTTTGACGCTTTCCACAGCGGGTACTCCTCATCTCTCTTGTTGTGTACCGCCCAGAGCCTTGCGCAAGAACAATGCTCTCTGAGGCAGGCGGTGTTTTCGGTGGTGCTTCCTGGCTAAGTTGTTGACCGAGCGGTCAAGAAGTCACTCGAGCGCGATTATGCGGTTGTATACAAAAAATGCAATTAATGTTTTTAATGTTGCATTAATCGCACCAGTCGAACCTGCGGGTGGAAAAGCGGATGGATTTGGCGACAATCCCTTCAGGACTTTAAATAAAATGCTTATAAAACAAATGGATGGGATTTTTGCTTGGCTGAGGACGACGCTTGATCGAGCGTCGTCTCGGCAGACTGGCCGGGTTCTTAGCCGCTAATGAACTGAGAGGACGGCTGTATATAAAGAAAGAATTTGTTGTTCTGCACTCAGAGGTGGGTGATATGCGGGCGAGGGTCAGCTATGACGTCATACAACGAAGGGTGTGATGGCTGATTGGCTTGTGTACAATTGCCTGAATTTTTTTCTGATGTTTTTTCGCTCGAAGCTTGTCAGCTACCGGGTAGAACACAGTAGAGTCGCAGTGTCGCCGACTCTCATTGACGCGAGCCAGAATGAACGATCAATTGCAGCCTCTCAAGAAGCAGCCGCGCGTGGGCAAAAGCAGCCGCAGCGGGACTCAGGACGATGTCGTATATGCCCATATCTTCGATGCCATTCTCGAGCAGCGTCTGGCGCCCGGCACCAAGCTGAGTGAAGAGGCGCTGGGTGAGATCTTCGGCGTCAGTCGCACCATCATTCGCCGCGCCCTGTCACGCCTGGCCCACGAGGGTGTGGTACTGCTGCGCCCGAACCGCGGTGCGGTAGTCGCCAGCCCGAGCGTCGAAGAAGCTCGGCAGATCTTCTATGCACGCCGCCTGGTAGAGCGTGCCATCACCGAACTGGCCGTCGAGCACGCGACAGCCGAGCAGTTGGCCGAGCTGCGGCAGATGGTCAAGGACGAGCAGGACAGTTTCTCCCGTGGTGATCGTGGTGCAGGTATTCGCCTGTCCGGCGAGTTCCACCTGAAGCTGGCCGAGGCCGCGCGTAACGCGCCGCTGGTGAGTTTCCAGCGCAGCCTGGTGTCGCAGACCTCGCTGATCATCGCCCAGTACGAAAGTGGCAGCCGCTCGCATTGCTCCTACGACGAACACAACCAGTTGATCGACGCCATCGAGGCGCGCGATGCCGAGCGTGCGGTGCACCTGATGATGCACCACATGGATCACATCGACAGCAAGCTCAACCTGGACGAGGAAAGCGCCTCGGATGACCTGCACGCGGTGTTCTCGCACCTGCTGCAGACCAAGAAGAAGCCCGGCCGCAGCGCTGCCAATCGCTGATTCGTTGCGTGTAACAAGAAAGCCCCGCTGCGCGAGCAGCGGGGCTTTTTCATTGGTGGTGTCGGCGCTCTGCAGCTGTTTCGACGCTTGTGTAGGAGCCGCGCCTCGCGGCGAATTGGGTTGGTAGCAACTTCGCCCCGGGGCGGGGCTCCCACAAGTTGGCGTCCGCCTATCCAATTTTAAGGTAGCTCCGCGCTCAGTTTCAGGGTGGGTTAGCCGCTTATCACCGCTACTGGCCACAGCACCTTGCTAGATGCGGCGTAACCCACCATCGGCGCAACGCGTTCCATCGCCTGGTGGATTACGCGGCGCACCGCTCTCATCCGCGCCCTTACGATTAGCGTTCAGCGCCGCTTATCCACCCTACGCGGAGTAGCATCCGGCATCACCTTGGGCGGCCTCTGTAGTGGTCAACCCATCCCGGACAGTGGGTTAAGTTTCTCTTCGGCCACCGCAGGCGGTAACCCGTCGTTGAATTGGTGCGGCCTGACCCAGTTGTAGCGGTGCATCAGGTAATA
>NZ_PGLR01000053.1 GCF_002803095.1 Pseudomonas sp. ZH-FAD
CAGCTGCCTCTCGTTTGAACTCGGAGGAAAACGTACGTCGTTGTTTGCTCATCGAACACCTCTCAATGGCGATGATTTTCGCCTAAATCGGTGTCCGGGATCAGTAGACCACTACACTCGCATCCTGCGCTTAGCGCTGGTGCACCGATACACCCGCGGCGAAGGTCTCTTTCACGGCGCGGTCATCGCCAAGCATGGTCAGGGCGAACAGGCGTTCCTCCAAGCTCTTGGCCTGCTGCATGCGGTAGCTGATCAGCGGCGTGGCGTTGTAGTCCAGCACCAGGAAGTCGGCGTCCTTGCCGGGCAGGAAGTTGCCCAGCTGGTCGTCCAGGTACAGCGCATTGGCGCCGCCCAGCGTGGCCAGGTAAAGCGACTTGAACGGGTCGAGCTTCTTGCCCTGCAGTTGCATGATCTTGTACGCCTCGTTCAGCGATTGCAGCTGGCTGAAGCTGGTGCCGGCGCCGACGTCGGTACCCAGACCGACGCGCACCCCATGCGCCTCCAGCTTGTTCAGGTCGAACAGGCCGCTGCCGAGGAACAGGTTGGAGGTCGGGCAGAAGGCCACCGCCGAGCCCGTTTCGGCGAGGCGCTTGCACTCGTCGTCGCACAGGTGCACGCCATGGGCGAACACCGCGCGCGGGCCTATCAGCTTGTGGTGGTCATATACGTCCAGGTAGCCCTTGCGCTCGGGAAACAGTTCCTTGACCCATTCGATTTCCTTGCGGTTCTCGGACAGGTGGGTGTGCATGTACAGGTCCGGGTACTCGCCCAGCAGCTTGCCGGCCAGTTCCAGTTGCTCCGGCGTACTGGTCGGGGCGAAGCGTGGGGTGACCGAGTAGTGCAGGCGGCCCTTGCCGTGCCAGCGTTCGATCAGGGCCTTGCTCTCGGCATAGCCGCTTTCTGCGGTGTCGGTCAGGTAGTCCGGGGCGTTGCGATCCATCAGCACCTTGCCGGCGATCATGCGCAGGTTGAGCTTGTCGGCCTGTTCGAAGAAGGCGTCCACCGACTGCGGGTGCACGGTACCAAACACCAGGGCGGTGGTGGTGCCGTTGCGCAGCAGTTCCTTGAGGAAGATCGCCGCCACGTCGCTAGCATGGGCCTTGTCTTCGAACTGCCGCTCGGTAGGGAAGGTGTAGGTGTTGAGCCAGTCCAGCAACTGCTCGCCGTAGGAGGTGATCATGCCGGTCTGCGGGTAGTGGATATGGGTGTCGATGAAGCCGGGGGTGATCAGCGCGTCGCGGTAGTGCTGGACGTCGACGCCGGCCAGCTTCGGCAGCAGCTCGGCAGCCGCGCCAACCTGGGCGACCTTGCCATTTTCGATCAGCAGGATGCCGTCCTCGAAATACTCATAGGACTGCTCGACACCGACCACGGCCGGGTCGGCGAGGCTGTGCAGGATAGCGGCGCGGTAGGCTTTGCGGGTGTTACTCATCATTCGGATCTCATGAGTTGATCAATACTGTTCGCTTAGTACTGGGCGAGCGCGGTCAGTCCCCTCGCCCCTCTGGGGAGAGGGCTAGGGAGAGGGGGAAACTGGCAGCCTCGCGGTGTTTTCGGCCCTCTCCCCCAACCCCTCTCCCATAAATGGGAGAGGGGAGCAAAACGCATACGTCCTTAAGTGAAAGCATTGTGGCTAGGGTGCGCTGGACGCACCGAAAAATAGGGTATGGATCAGGACCGGCGCGAGGCGGGCAACAGCTTGGCGACGCTGGATTCGCCTTTCTTCACGTCCTGACCGAAGCTGGCGTTATAGGTGGCGATCACTTCACCGGCGATGGACACGGCGATTTCCACTGGCAGCTTGCCCTTCACCTCGGGCAAACCCATGGGGCAGCGCATGCGCGCCATCAGGGTTTCTTCGAAGCCGCGTTCGCGCAGGCGATGCTCGAACTTGACGCGTTTGGTCTTCGAGCCGATCAGGCCGTAGTAGGCGAAGTCGCCGCGTTTGAGGATCGCCGCGGTCAGCTCCAGATCGAGCTGGTGGTTGTGGGTCATGACGATGTAGTAGCTGCCGGGCGGCATGTTCTCCACCTCGTCGACCACTTCGTCACCCACGATCTTCTCCACGCCGGCGGGGATGTGCTCGGGAAATTCATTCTCCCGCGAGTCGATCCAGCGCACCTTGCACGGCAGACTGGCGAGTAGCGGCACCAGTGCGCGACCGACATGGCCGGCGCCAAACACGGCGATCTGCGCCTGTGGTTGACCCATGGGCTCGAACAGCAGCACGGTGGCGCCGCCGCAGCACTGGCCCAGGCTGGCGCCGAGGGAGAAGCGCTCCAGGCGCGTGTCCTGGCTGCGGCTGGCGAGCATTTCGCGGGCCATTTCCATGGCCTTGTACTCCAGATGACCGCCGCCGATGGTCTCGAAGATGCGCTCGGCGGTGACCACCATCTTCGAGCCGGCATTACGCGGGGTCGAGCCGCGCTCTTCGATGATGGTCACCAGCACGCAGGCTTCACCTTTTTGCTGCAGCTCGGCGAGGGCACTGATCCAGCTCATTTGCTCAGCCTCCAGGAAGGCGTGGTCTGTCCCGGGCGCGGCAGGCGCCAGTTGCTCGGCGACGGATCGAGAATCGGCTCCGGCGCCGGGCGAGCAGGGCGGTTATTCGGTTCGGTGTGTTTTGTCATTGTTGTACACCCATTCATCATTCGTTCGCAGTCTGTGGGAGGCGCTTCAGCGGCGACAGTCGCGGCTAAAGCCCCTCCCACGGCAGCCTGAGGCTGTATCGGCGTCAGGCAGGTTCGACCTCGGCAGCGTTGGCAGCCTTGGCCGTGGCCTTCAGTTTGCGCATCTGCTCCACGCCCCAGAGCACGCGCTCAGGCGTGGCCGGGGCGTCGATCTGCGGTTGCACCTTGTAGTCGGCCAGGCTGGCCACGGCGTCCTTCAGCGCACACCAGGCGGCGATGCCGAGCATGAACGGCGGCTCGCCCACGGCCTTGGAGTGGAACACGGTGTCTTCCGGGTTCTTGCGGTTTTCCACCAGCTTCACGCGCAGGTCGATGGGCATGTCGGCGATGGCCGGGATCTTGTAGCTGGCCGGGCCGTTGGTCATCAGCTTGCCCTTGGCGTTCCACACCAGCTCTTCCATGGTCAGCCAGCCCATGCCCTGAACGAAGGCGCCTTCGACCTGGCCGATGTCGATCGCCGGGTTCAGCGAGTCGCCGACGTCATGCAGGATGTCGCCACGCAGCATGCGGTATTCGCCGGTCAGGGTGTCGACCAGCACTTCCACGCAGGCCACGCCGTAGGCGTAGTAGTAGAAGGGACGGCCAGCCGCCTTGTCGCGGTCGTAGTAAATCTTCGGCGTGCGGTAGAAGCCGGTCGACGACAGCGAGACCTGGCCGAAGTAGGCCTTCTGGATCATCTCCTCGAAAGACAGGAAGTGATCGCGCACGCGTACCTGGCCGTTGCGGAATTCCACGTCTTCCGGGGTGACCTTGTACTCGCGCACTAGGAAGTCCACCAGGCGCTGCTTGATGGTCTCGGCCGCGTTCTTCGCCGCCATGCCGTTGAGGTCGGCGCCGCTGGAGGCCGCGGTGGGCGAGGTATTGGGCACCTTGTCGGTGTTGGTGGCGGTGATCTGGATGCGCTCGATATCGACCTGGAACACTTCGGCGACGACCTGCGCGACCTTGGTGTTGAGGCCCTGGCCCATCTCGGTGCCGCCATGGTTGAGGTGGATCGAACCGTCGGTGTAGATGTGGATCAGCGCGCCGGCCTGGTTGAGGAAGGTGGCGGTGAAGCTGATGCCGAATTTCACCGGGGTCATGGCCAGGCCTTTCTTCAATACCGGGCTCTTGGCATTGAAGGCGCGGATTTCCTCGCGACGCTTGGCATACTCGCAGCTCTGCTCCAGCTCGGCGGTCATTTCGTGAATGACGTTGTGCTCGACCGTCTGGTGGTAGTGGGTGACGTTTCGCTCGGTCTTGCCGTAGTAGTTGAGCTTGCGCACTTCCAGCGGGTCCTTGCCAAGGCTGCGCGCGACGGCGTCCATCACTTCCTCGATGGCGACCATGCCCTGCGGGCCGCCGAAGCCGCGGTAGGCGGTGTTCGACGCGGTGTTGGTCTTGCAGCGATGACCGTTGATGGTCGCGTTGCCGAGGAAGTAGGCGTTGTCCGAGTGGAACATGGCGCGGTCGACGATGGAGCCGGACAGGTCCGGCGAGTAGCCGCAGTTGCCGGCCAGGTCCATCTCGATGCCGTGCAGCAGGCCGTCGTCATCGAAGCCGACGTCGTACTCGACGTAGAAGGGGTGACGCTTGCCGGTCATGCTCATGTCTTCCATGCGCGGCAGACGCATCTTGGTCGGCCGGCCGGTCAGGTGGGCGATGACTGCGCACAGGCACGCCGGGCCGGCGGCCTGGGTTTCCTTGCCGCCGAAACCGCCGCCCATGCGGCGCATGTCGATGACGATCTTGTTCATCGGCACGCCGAGCACTTCGGCCACCAGCTTCTGCACCTCGGTGGGGTTCTGCGTCGAGGTGTAGACCAGCATGCCGCCGTCTTCGGTGGGCATCACCGAGGAAATCTGGGTTTCCAGGTAGAAGTGCTCCTGGCCGCCGATATGCAGGGTGCCCTGCAGGCGACGCGGGGCGCTGGCGAGTTTGCTGGCCGAGTCGCCGATGCGGTGGGTGTGGCTGGCGAGCACGAAATGCTTTTTGCGGTAGGCCTCGACCACGTCGAGCACCGGCTCCAGGTCTTCGTATTCGACGATCGCGGCCATGGCCGCCTTGCGTGCGGTCTCCAGGCTGTCGGCGGCCACCGCCAGCACCACCTGGCCAACGTACTCCACCTTGCCGTCGGCCAGCAGCGGGTCGCCGGCGACCACCGGGCCGATGTCCAGCTGGCCAGGTACGTCATCCTTGGTGATGGCGATGGCCACGCCCGGAAACTCGTAGCAGGGGCGGGTGTCGATGCGCAGGATGCGCGCATGGGCGCGATCCGACTGACGCGCATAGACGTGCAACTGGTTGGGGAATTCCAGGCGGTCGTCGACATAGACCGCCTCGCCGGTGACATGCTTGTCCGCGCTCTCGTGCTTGACGCTGCGGCCGACGCCGCTGGTCATGCCGGCGCGGAATAGGGCGGCCAGCTCTTCCTGGGATTTGTGTTCGATATGACTGGACATCTTCGTCTCCAAAAAAATGCTGCGCGCTCAGGCGTAAGCCGTGACCCGGGTTTCGATTTCGGGTGACTGCTGTTCCAGGAAGAACTTGCGCAGCAGGTTCTGGGCAGTGAGCAGGCGGTATTCCTTGCTGGCACGGAAATCCGACAACGGGGTGAAGTCCTCGCCCAGCGCGTCGCAGGCGCGTTCGATCACACCCGGATACCAGGCCGAGCCGACCAGGGCCGCTTCGCAGGCGCTGGCGCGTTTGGGGATGGCGGCCATGCCGCCGAAGGCGATGCGCGCGTCTGTCACCACGCCGTCGACGATAGTCAGGTTGAAGGCCGCGCAGACGGCGGAGATGTCGTCGTCCAGGCGCTTGGACACCTTGTAGGCGCGGAACGCCTGGTTGGCCTGCTTGCGCGGCACGATGATCTTCTCGATGAATTCGGCTTCCTGGCGGGCGGTCACCTTGTAGTCGAGGAAGTAGTCCTGCAGCGGCAGGATGCGCCGGGTGTTGCCCTGGCGCAGGGCGATCTGCGCGCCGAGGGCGATCAGCAGCGGCGGGGCGTCGCCGATGGGCGAGGCGTTGCCGATGTTGCCGCCCAGGGTGCCCTGGTTGCGGATCTGCAGCGAGGCGAAGCGGTGCAGCAGCTCGCCGAAGTCCGGGTACTCGCACGACAGGGCTTCGTAGCAGTCGGACAGCGCCGCGGCAGCGCCGATTTCGATGGCGCTGTCGGTCACTTCGATGCGTTTCATGTCCTCGATATGGCCGACGTAGATCATCACCGGCAGTTCACGGTGGAACTGGGTGACTTCCAGGGCCAGGTCGGTACCGCCGGCGAGCAGGCGGGCTTCCGGGTTGGCGGTGTAGAGATCGGCCAGGTCGGCGACTGTCAGCGGCACCAGGCAGCGCTTGTCGCCACTGTTGAGTTCGGCGGTCTCGCGTGGGGCGATGGCCTTGAGCCGGGTCACGGTGTCTGTTTCAAAGGCGTCGAACTGGTCCGGCTGCTTCTGGCAGCAGGCCTGCTCGGCGGCGTCGATGATCGGGCGGTAGCCGGTGCAGCGGCACAGGTTGCCGGCCAGGGCTTCCAGGGTCTGGCCCTTGTCGTAGCCGGTGGAGTTCTTCTGCAGGGCGAACAGCGACATGATGAAGCCGGGGGTGCAGAAGCCGCACTGTGAGCCATGGCAGTCGACCATCGCCTGCTGCACGCTGTGCAGCTTGCCCTGGTGCTTGAGGTCTTCGACGGTGATCAGCTGCTTGCCGTGCAGGCTGGAGACGAAGGTCAGGCAGGAATTGAGGGTGCGATAGCGCACGCGCTCGCCATCGAGCTCGCCCACCACCACGGTGCAGGCACCGCAGTCGCCGGAGGCGCAGCCTTCCTTGGTTCCGGTTTTGCCGACGTGTTCACGCAGGTAGTTGAGCACGGTGACGTTGGGGTCCAGGGCATGCTCGGTGCGCAGCTCCCGGTTGAGTAAAAACTGGATCAAGGACGACCTCCAGGCACTTTATTGTTATGAATCGTTTGGCTCGCCGGGTATGTGCACGCGTTGCAAAGCCCTGGCGTGATTGGCCATGGAGGCAATCTAGAGTTTTCTGACTTTTGGGTCAACAAATATTTGACCTCGTGGTCAGCTGCTTGTCATGCGTTTCGGTTATGAGCGCGGCGGGCGGGATTCATGGTCTGAGAGTAGCGGTTTTCGTGCCAGCGAAGGCTCTGCTGCGGGACTTTCGTAGGGGGCGCTGGGCCGCTTGGGTCGTGCGCCCCAGCCAGCCGATGTCGGAATGGTGGGCGCATGGCGCACCCTAGGTGACAAACGAAACCCCGGAAGCCTGCGCTGCCGGGGTTGATCGGGTGTGCTCGAGCAGGGTGCTCAGGTCGGCTGCGACTCACTCAGTTGGTGCTCTTCGCCGGTGTAGTAGGCGCGCACCTTGGGGTCCATCACCGCGCGCCATAGCGGCGGGAACACTGCGAGCACGATCATTCCGGCATAGCCATTGGGCAATTGCGGGCTGTCGTCGAAATGGCGCAGCACCTGATAGCGGCGTTTGGCATAGGCGTGGTGGTCGGAATGGCGCTGCAGGTGGAAGAGAAACAGGTTGGTCAGCAGGAAGTTGCTGTTCCAGGAGTGGTGCGCATTGGTGCGCTCGTAGCGGCCGTTGTCCAGTTTGCGCCGGTGCAGGCCGTAGTGTTCGACGTAGTTGACGATCTCCAGCAGGGTAAAGGCGATAAACGCCTGGCCGAGAAAGAACAGCGCACCGAGCCAGCCGAAGGCGACGGTGAAGCCGAGTAGCATGAGCGCACTGATGGCGTACCACCAGATCAGCTCGTTGCGCCAATGCAGGGCCGGTAAGCCTCGCCGCTTGAGACGCTCGGCTTCCAGCTTCCAGGCGTTGAGGAAGTTGTGCTTGTAGGCATGCGGCAGAAAGGCGTACAGGCTCTGGCCGAAGCGTGAGGAGGAGGCATCTTCGGGCGTCGATACATGCACGTGATGGCCGCGCACATGTTCGACCTTGAAGCCGGCGTAGCACACTGCCGCCAGCAGCAGGCCGCCGGCGTTCTGCTCCAGTGTCGGGTCCTTGTGTATCAGCTCGTGCGACACGGTGATGCCGATGGCGCCCATCACCGTGCCGACCGACAGCATCCAGCCGAGCTGGCCGACCCAGCTCCAGCCCTCGTAACTGGCGAATATCCAGGCACTCCACACCAGCATCGCCAGCAGCAGCGGCACCGTGGCCAGGCTCAGCAGTCGGTAGTAGCCCTGGGCTTCGAGGGCCGGCACTTCGTCGCGCTCATCCGGGTTGGCCGGGTCGCGACCGACAATGAAGTCCAGCAAGGGAATCACACCGAACACCACGCTGATCACCAGCCAGGGCCAGGCGTCGGGATGAGCGCTGCCCTGTGACCAGTAATAGCTCAGGGGGATGCCCAGTACCGGGATCAGCCAGATCCAGTAGCCGACCTTCTTCAGGGCGAGCATCCAGCGCGACGGCAGGCGTTCGAGCATCGGATTCTCCAAGTCATTATTGTTCTGGGTTTTACCTCGGATTGTAGGACAATCCATTTTCGTGGCCAGACTTCCACGGCCAACCTTTAGAACGGAAAGTGCCTCGCGGGGACGCTTGGCGGGGTAACACCCTGTGTTACACTCGCCGCCAGATTTTCTTGCTCCCGCCCAGCCGTGGCGGGGCTCCCAGACTCGACCGCCTGCCCCTGGATCGACGCAAATAAGGAATGTCATGACGTTCAAGGCCCCGGACAGCCTCGCCGAGCAAATTGCCCATTACCTGGCCGAACGCATCATTCGCGGTGAGCTCAAGGAACGTGAGCGCATTCAGGAGCAGAAGGTTACCCAGGCCCTCAATGTCAGCCGTGGTTCGGTGCGCGAAGCGCTGCTGATTCTCGAACGTCGCCACCTGATCGTGATCCTGCCGCGCCGAGGCGCCCAGGTCAGCGAACTGACCCCGCATCACGTCACCAGCCTCTACGCACTGAGCATCGAGCTCTACATCATGCTGGCGCGCGCAGTGATCGAGCGCTGGAAGGTGGAGACCGACCTGGCGCCCTTCATCGATATCCAGCAGCGCCTGCTGGCCAGTCTGGAGCGTGGCGATATCGGCGCCTTCGTCGAGAACAGCTTCGACGTGATGCGTGCGGCCTTTCCCTTCGCCGACAACCCATACCTGCAGGAAACCCTGGAGAATCTGCTGCCGGCCATCAGTCGCACCTACCACCTGGCGCTGGAGCGGCGCAAAGGCGAGATGGGCCAGTTCATGGGCACCTTCGCCAGCCTGCTGCAGGCGATCATCGCCCGTGACAACGAGCGTGCCCGCGAAGTGCTGCAAGCCTACGGTCAGCACAACTGCCAGCTGGTGCTGGCAACCCTGGCCGAGCGCTAAGCCCAGATGCGCCTGAAGAGCATCAAGCTGGCGGGCTTCAAGTCCTTCGTCGATCCGACGACGGTAAGCTTTCCCAGCAACATGGCGGCGGTGGTCGGGCCCAATGGTTGCGGCAAGTCGAACATCATTGACGCCGTGCGCTGGGTGATGGGTGAAAGCTCGGCGAAGAACCTGCGTGGTGAGTCGATGACCGACGTCATCTTCAACGGCTCCAACACACGCAAGCCGGTGACCCAGGCCTCCATCGAGCTGATCTTCGACAACAGCGACAACTCGCTGGTGGGTGAATACGCGGCCTTCGCCGAGATTTCCATCCGCCGTCGGGTGACCCGCGACGGGCAGAACACCTACTTCCTCAACGGCACCAAGTGCCGGCGCCGCGACATCACCGATATCTTCCTCGGCACCGGCCTGGGGCCGCGCAGTTACTCGATCATCGAGCAGGGCATGATCAGCAAGCTGATCGAGGCCAAGCCCGAAGAGCTGCGCAATTTCATCGAGGAAGCCGCCGGCATCTCCAAGTACAAGGAGCGCCGCCGCGAGACCGAGAACCGCATCCGCCGTACCCAGGAAAACCTGGAGCGCCTTAGCGACCTGCGCGAAGAGCTGGAGCGCCAGCTCGAGCGCCTGCACCGTCAGGCCCAGGCGGCTGAGAAGTACCAGGAATACAAGGCCGAGGAACGCCAGCTCAAGGCGCAACTGCTGGCCCTGCGCTGGCAGAGCCTGAACCAGCAGGTCGGCAGCCGAGAGCAGGTGATCGGTGACCAGGAAGTGGCCTTCGAGGCACTGGTGGCCGAGCAGCGCAGCGCCGATGCTGCCATCGAGCGCCTGCGTGACGGCCACCATGAGCTCTCCGAACGTTTCAACCTGGTGCAGGGGCGCTTCTATTCCGTGGGTGGCGATATCGCCCGCGTCGAGCAGAGCATCCAGCATGGCCAGCAGCGCCTGCGCCAGTTGCAGGATGACCTGCGCGAGGCAGAAAAGGCGCGTCTGGAAACCGAGTCGCACCTGGGCCACGACCGCACCCTGCTGGCCACCCTCGGTGAAGAACTGGAAATGCTCCTGCCCGAGCAGGAGATGACCGCCGCCGCTGCCGAGGAGTCCGCTGCCAGCCTGGAGGAGGCCGAAGTCGCCATGCACGGCTGGCAGGAGCAGTGGGACGGTTTCAACCAGCGCAGCGCCGAGCCGCGTCGCCAGGCCGAAGTGCAGCAGTCGCGCATCGCCCAGCTGGAACAGAGCCTGGAGCGTCTGGCCGAACGCCAGCGTCGTCTCAACGAAGAATTGCAGCAACTGGTGGCCGACCCCGAAGACGCCGCCATTCTCGAACTGAACGAACAGCTCGCTGCCGGTGAGTTGCAGCAGGAAGCCCTGCACCTGGCCGAAGAGCAGCAGGCCGAGCGCCTACAGCAACTGCGCGAGGAATTGCAGCAGGCCGGTCAGGCCCAGCAGCAGGCGCAGGGCGAGCTGCAACGCCTGAGCGGTCGCCTGGCCTCGCTGGAGGCGCTGCAACAGGCGGCGCTCGATCCAGGGCAGGGTGCTGGCGAGTGGCTGCGCGAGCAGAACCTGCTGCAGAGCCCGCGCCTGGCCGAAGGTCTGCGGGTGGAAGCCGGTTGGGAGCTGGCGGTGGAAACCGTGCTTGGTGCCGACCTGCAGGCCGTGCTGCTGGACGATTTCGCCGGGCTGGATTTCGCCGCGCTGGAGCAGGGCGAACTGCGCCTGGCCAGCCCCGCCAAGGGCGGCGCGCGCCGTGCCGGTAGCCTGCTGGATAAGGTCGAATCGAGCCATGACCTGTCGCCCTGGCTGGCCGGCGTGCGTCCGGTCGAATCCCTGGAGCAGGCGCTGGCGGCTCGCTCGCAATTGGCCGAGGGCGAAAGCCTGATCAGCCGCGACGGCTACTGGGTCGGCCGGCATTTCCTGCGCGTGCGTCGCGCCGCCGAGGCCGATAGCGGTGTGCTGGCTCGTGGCCAGGAGCTGGAGCGCTTGCAGTTGGAGCGCGAGGAACGTGAGGCGGCCCTGGCGCAACTGGATGAACGCCTGCTGACGCTGCGCGAAGAGCAACGTCGCCAGGAAGAACAGCGTGAACAGCAGCGCCGCCAGGGTCAGGAACTGGCGCGCCAGCTGAGTGAGCTGAAGGCAAAGCTGTCCGCCAGTCAGGCCAAGGCCGAGCAACTGGGCCTGCGTCGCCGCCGTCTGCAGGACGAACTACAGGAAGCGGCCGAGCAGCGCGAGATCGAGCAGGAGCAACTGGGCGAATCGCGCCTGCAATTGCAGGACGCACTGGACGCCATGGCGCTGGATAACGAGCAGCGTGAGAGCCTGCTGGCCAGCCGCGACAGTCTGCGTGAGCGTCTCGACCGTGTGCGCCAGGACGCGCGTCAGCACAAGGATCATGCCCATCAACTGGCGGTGCGCGTCGGCTCGCTCAAGGCGCAGCACGACTCCACCCGCCAGGCGCTGGAGCGTCTGGAGATGCAGGCCGAGCGTTTGCACGAGCGGCGCGAGCAATTGTCGCTGAACCTGGAAGAGGGCGAGGCGCCGCTGGAAGAGCTGCGCATCAAGCTCGAAGAACTGCTCGAGCGGCGCATGGCGGTGGACGACGAACTGCGTCAGGCACGTTTGGCGTTGGAGGACGCCGACCGCGAACTGCGCGATGCCGAGAAGCGCCGCACCCAGGCCGAACAGCAGGCGCAACTGCTACGCAGCCAGCTGGAGCAGCAGCGCATGGACTGGCAGTCGCTCAACGTGCGGCGCAAGGCGTTGGCCGACCAGCTCGCCGAGGACAACTACGACCTGCACGGGGTGATCGCCACGCTGCCGGCCGAAGCCAGCGAGAGCGCCTGGGAAGAAGAACTGGAGCGCATGGCCGCGCGCATCGCCCGTCTCGGGCCGATCAACCTCGCAGCCATCGACGAGTATCAGCAGCAGTCCGAGCGCAAGCGCTACCTGGATGCGCAGGACGCGGATCTGGTCGAAGCTTTGGAAACCCTGGAGAACGTCATCCGCAAGATCGACAAGGAAACGCGCAATCGTTTCAAGGACACCTTCGATCAGATCAATGGCGGTTTGCAGGCACTCTTCCCAAAAGTTTTCGGTGGCGGCAACGCTTATTTGGAACTCACCGGCGAAGATTTACTCGATACCGGTGTGACCATCATGGCGCGGCCCCCGGGCAAGAAGAACAGCACCATTCATTTGCTCTCCGGTGGAGAGAAAGCATTGACAGCTTTGGCACTGGTGTTTTCCATCTTCCAGCTCAATCCGGCGCCGTTCTGCATGTTGGACGAAGTGGATGCACCGCTGGACGATGCCAACGTCGGGCGCTACGCGCGACTGGTCAAGGAGATGTCAGCCACGGTGCAGTTCATCTACATCACCCACAACAAGATCGCCATGGAAATGGCCGATCAGTTGATGGGGGTCACCATGCACGAGCCGGGTTGCTCGCGTCTGGTGGCGGTGGATGTCGAGGAGGCGCTGGCGATGGTGGAGGCGTGATGGCAGAGCGCCGCGAGATTAACTGAATATAGGCAAAACCTTATGTGGCTCCCTGTGTAAAGTTGCCTTTCGTCGTGCTAGCTTATTGCCCACTTTTGTTACACGCGGAAAACGTCAGACAGAACATGAAGTTGGCGCCGCGTTTTATAGTCGAGTTGTGATCCGGTTGATTGGATCTTTTTTTCACCAGAATTTTTAAGGGTCAGGTATTTCATGGAATTCGGTCTGCGCGAGTGGCTGATCGTTATTGGCATCATCGTTATCGCTGGCATTCTTTTCGACGGCTGGCGCCGTATGCGCGGTGGCAAGGGCAAGCTCAAGTTCAAGCTGGACCGTAGCTTCGCCAACATGCCGGACGACGACAGTGATCCAGATCTGCTCAGTACACCGCGTGTGGTGCAGCGCGACCACGAACCGCAGCTGGATGAAGACGATCTGCCGTCTATGACTGCCAAGGACCTGCCACGTCGTCCACGCAACGAGCCGCAACAGGGCGACCTCAATCTGGCTGTCGACGAGCCGGTGCCGACCTTGCTCAACCCGGTCGATGACGAACCCGTCGAGCCGAAGAAAACCTCCAAGCCGGCTGCCGATGCCGCACCGGTAGAAGAGGTGCTGGTGATCAACGTGGTCGCCCGCGACGACTTCGGCTTCAAGGGCCCGGCGCTGCTGCAGAACATCCTCGAAAGCGGCCTGCGCTTCGGTGAGATGGACATCTTCCATCGTCACGAGAGCATGGCGGGTAATGGCGAGGTGCTGTTCTCCATGGCCAACGCACTCAAGCCGGGCACCTTCGATCTCGACGATATCGAAGGCTTCAGCACCCGCGCGGTGAGCTTCTTCCTCAGCCTGCCTGGCCCGCGTCACCCGAAGCAGGCCTTCGACGTCATGGTCGCGGCCGCGCGCAAGCTGGCCCACGAGCTGGGCGGTGAGCTGAAGGACGACCAGCGCAGCGTGATGACCGCGCAGACCATCGAACACTATCGCCAGCGCATCGTCGAATTCGAGCGCCGGCAATTGACCCAGAAACGCTGACCCGTACACGAAGTCGAAAGAGAGCAGCCAAGGCTGCTCTTTTCGTTTGAGAGACCGAGCATGACCGACGCCGCCCAACGTATTTCCGAACTGCGCAACGAACTGGACGCGCACAACTACCGTTACTACGTGCTGGATGAGCCGAGCGTGCCGGACGCCGAGTACGACCGCCTGTTCCGCGAACTGCAGGCGCTGGAGGCCGAGCATCCGGAGCTGGTCACGCCCGAGTCGCCAACCCAGCGTGTCGGCGGCGAGGCGCTCAGCGCCTTCGGCGAGGTGCGTCACGAAGTGCCGATGCTCAGCCTCGGCAACGCCTTCGAGGAAGACGACCTGCGTGCTTTCGATCGCAGTGTGCAGAACGGCCTTGGCGTTTCGGGCGGTGATCTGTTCGGCGGCGGCGCCGAGATCGAGTACAGCTGCGAACCCAAGCTCGATGGTCTGGCCGTCAGCCTGCGCTACGAGAACGGCCAACTGGTGCGCGGCGCCACGCGTGGCGACGGCAGCACCGGCGAAGACATCACCAGCAACGTACGTACCATTCGCAACGTGCCGCTCAAGCTGCAGGGCGAGGGCTGGCCGCAGGTGCTGGAAGTGCGCGGCGAAGTGTTCATGCCCAAGGCTGGTTTCGAGGAACTGAATGCGCGGCAGGCCGAGAGTGGCGGCAAGACCTTCGCCAACCCGCGTAACGCCGCTGCCGGCAGCCTGCGCCAGCTCGACCCGAAGATCACCGCCAGCCGCCCGCTGGAGTTCTGCTGCTATGGCGTCGGTCAGGTCAGCGGCGAGCTGCCGGGCACACAGGTGGCCATGCTGCAGCAGCTCAAGGCCTGGGGTGTACCCATCAGTCGCGAACTGAAGCTGGCCAAGGGCGTTGAGGCCTGCCTTGATTACTACCGCGACATCGGTGAGCGGCGCATGAGCCTGGCCTATGACATCGATGGCGTGGTGTTCAAGGTCAACAATATCGAGGACCAGCAACAGCTGGGTTTCCGTGCGCGTACCCCGCACTGGGCCATCGCCCACAAGTTCCCCGCGCAGGAAGAGCTGACCGAGCTGCTCGACGTGGAGTTTCAGGTCGGGCGTACCGGTGCGGTCACGCCGGTGGCGCGCCTGAATCCGGTCAAGGTGGCGGGCGTGATGGTGGCCAATGCCACCCTGCACAACATGGACGAAGTGGCGCGTCTGGGCGTGATGATCGGTGACACGGTGATCATCCGCCGTGCTGGCGACGTGATCCCGCAGGTGATGGCCGTGGTGCCCGAGCGTCGCCCGGAGAACGCGCGCCCCGTGCATATCCCCGAGCAATGCCCGGTGTGTGGCTCGGCGGTGGAGCGCACGCAACTGGTCAAGCGCAGCAAGGGCAAGGAGTCGGTCAGCGAAGGTTCGGTGTATCGCTGCGTCGGTCGCCTGAGCTGCCAGGCGCAGCTCAAGCAGGCGATCATCCACTTCGTCTCGCGCCGTGCCATGGATATCGAAGGCCTCGGCGACAAGACCATCGAGCAACTGGTGGACGAGAAGCTGATCGCTTCACCGGCCGACCTGTACAAGCTGACCTTCGAACAGATCATCGGCCTGGAAGGCTTCGCCGAGGTGTCCAGCAACAAGCTGCTGAAGGCTATCGAGGACAGCAAGCGGCCGACCCTGGCGCGCTTCATCTATGCGCTTGGCATCCCCGATGTGGGCGAGGAAACCGCCAAGGTGCTGGCGCGCTCTTTGGGCTCACTGGAGCGTATCCAGCAGGCGTTGCCCGTGGTGCTGACCTACCTGCCAGATATCGGTCTGGAAGTGGCGCATGAGATTCACAGCTTTTTTGTCGATCCACATAATCAGCAGGTTTTGGAGCGATTGGTGTATGTCGATGGCGCTCCATTGGCAGTGCTGCGTGAAAGTGGTGAGCTTGCTGCCGAGTTCATCGCCAGTGCCACCTTCGATAGCATGCTCGACAAACTCAATATTCCCAGCGTCGGCCCCGGTGCGGCGCAGAAGCTTGCCGAGCGTTTCAAGACTTTGGACGCCCTAATTGAGGTGGCCAAGCTGGCTGATAAGGATGCCGATGGACAATGGCTGAAGCTAAGTAGCTTGCCGGGGGTCAATGAGAAGGCCAAGCAGTCGCTGCGGAAGTTCTTCGCCGATCCCGACAATCAGGCCCGTGCTCGAGCCATCGAACAGCAGCTAGTGAAATTCGAAATGCATTGGAGTTTTACCAAGAAGGCTGTTCAGGGCTTGCCGTTGGCTGGCCAGAGCTGGGTGCTGACCGGCACATTGGAAGAAATGACGCGCGATGAGGCCAAGGCCAAACTGGAAAGCTTAGGGGCCAAGGTGGCGGGCTCTGTCTCAGCAAAGACCACTTGTTTGGTTGCTGGTTCGCAGGCGGGCTCCAAGTTGACCAAGGCCCAAGAGTTGAAGGCAAAGGGGTCCAGCTTGGAAATTTTGACTGAGGCTGAGTTCAGGGCGCGAATTGAGCAGCTCGAACAAGAGCAAGGCTGACGTAACTCAACGCTCGTATATGGCTACGCGCTGGGTGCTCACCGGCACCCTGGAAGTGATGAGTCGCGACGTGGCCAAGGGCAAGCTGGAAAGCCTCGGTGCCAAGGTGGCCGGTTCTGTCTCGGCCAAGACCCACTGCGTGGTGGCCGGGCCAGGCGCCGGCTCGAAGCTGGCCAAGGCCGGCGCTGGACGAAGCGCAGTTCCTCGGCCAGCTCAAGACCTACGGTATCGAAGCGTAGGGCGGGTGAAACCCGCCATTGGCGCGCTGGCGGGTTTCACCCGCCCTACGTTCTGACCGTACTCGGCCGCTGCACCAGAGCCGCACTATCGCTGCTAGTACGAACTGAGCGATAAGACCCGGTGCGCATGGCTTCTGCGGTCAGTTGCGGGAGACGGTTCAGCCCGCGAAGCGCTGATCCAGATAGGCGATGATCGCCTTGGATTCGTACAGCCAGGTGCTCTGACCGTTTTCCTCGATGCGCAGGCACGGCACCTTGATGCGGCCGCCGTGCTGCTCCAGCGCCTGCCGGTGTTCGGCATCGTTCTTGGCGTCGCGCAGCTGCACCGGCAGGTTCAGGCGGTGCAGGCTGCGCCTGACCTTGACGCAGAACGGGCAGGCGTGGAACTGGTAAAGCGCCAGATTGGCCGTGGCGCGTTCGACCTCGGCTTGCGCCTCGGGGCTGCGCTTTAGCTTGCGCGGGCGGCTGATCCAGTCGGCGAACACGACCAACTGACCCAGGCCAATACGAAGGGCTTTGAGCAACATGTTTCTAACTCCTGAAATGCCGACGGCCGTTCACCGAAGTGAGCGGCCGCCGTCTGGGGCTTGGCTCAACGAACCAGATTGAGGAATTCGCCGCGGGTTGCCGGGTTGCTGCGGAATTCGCCGAGCATCACCGAGGTGACCATGGAGGAGTTCTGCTTCTCCACGCCGCGCATCATCATGCACATGTGCTGCGCTTCGATGACCACCGCCACACCCAGTGCGCCGGTGACCTGCTCGACCGCTTCGGCGATCTGCCGGCTTAGGTTTTCCTGGATCTGCAGGCGGCGGGCGTACATGTCGACGATGCGAGCCACCTTGGATAGGCCGAGCACCTTGCCGTTGGGAATGTAGGCAACATGAGCCTTGCCGATGAACGGCAGCAGATGATGCTCGCACAGCGAGTAGAGCTCGATGTTCTTGACCAGCACCATTTCGCTGTTGTCGGAGCTGAACAGCGCGCCATTGGTGACCTCTTCCAGCGTCTGCTGGTAGCCACGGCAGAGGTACTGCATGGCCTTGGCGGCGCGCTTGGGCGTGTCCAGCAGGCCTTCGCGGGAAACGTCCTCGCCAAGCTGGCCAAGGATCGCGGTGTACTGTTGTTCCAGGGACATGGAAAATCCTGTTGGGTATCGAATGGGCGCAGGGTAGGGCGCCGACAGGGGCCTGGCAAGAGTGCCAGGTTCTCTGATTACTCGTCGCGACCATCCATCATGGTGCGCTTGAGGATGATATACACCGCGCCGGTGCCGCCGTGCTTGGCCAGGCAGGAGCTGAAACCCAGCACCTGCGGGTGCTGGCGCAGCCAGGTGTTCACATGGCTCTTGATCATCGGCTTGCGCCCATCCATGCGCACCGCCTTGCCGTGGGTGACGCGTACGCAGCGAATCTCCAACTTGGTGGCTTCGGCGAGAAACTCCCACAGCGTGTCGCGCGCCTTCTCGACGCTCATGCCGTGCAGGTCGAGGCTGCCGTCGAACGGAATCTGGCCCAGCTTGAGCTTGCGCATCTGACCGTCCTGCACGCCGTTGCCGGCCCAGTACAGCGGGTCTTCAGCGCCAACGTCGATGACGAACTGGTCGGACAGCCCGTCCACCTTGATCTCGCCCTGACTGATGGTCGCAGCCTGGCGCAGGGTGTTGAACTGTTTACGATCGGTTTTGGGTTTGCCGGTATCGGCGCGGTCGTGCTTGATCGGCTTGACGCCGCGCAGCTCGGCCTGGAACAGGGAAAAGTCGTCGTCTTGCATCGGTGGCTCCGCGAAACAGGCTGGCATTTTACCCAAATGCCAGCCGTGTAAGCGTAGAAAGACGAATTTGTAGGAGCCAGCACTGATCCTGTCGGTGCAAAGCATCGCTGGCACGCCAGCTCCTACAGTTGCACGCGCTGTGTTTTCGGGTGATCAGTCACGCTTCTTCATCAATGATGGCGACAGGCTCAGATCGCTGGGGCGACGCAGGCGTCTGCGGCAGCGACGCCAGAAGGCGATGCCGGCCCACAACAGGAACAGGCCGAGCAGCAGCAGGACGGTGGCCTCGCCAGTGGAGTCGTTGAGCGTACCCAGTACCGGCGCGCGGCCTGCCAGCGAGGCGACGCCCGCCATCGCCAGCAGAATGCCGAAGGCAGCGAGCAGGGCGCCCAGGCCGGCCCCGATACGCAGGCGCCAGTTTTTCGGCCGGCGCGGGCGCAAGCGGCGTGCATCGAAATCGTCGGACAGCTTCATTCCGATTTCCTTTGGCTTATCGCCGGTATGACCGGCTGGTCGTGTCCGGGTTCCGCAGCGCTGGCGATACTGCTACAGGTTTCACACCAGCGATTTGGCGTGTGGCACCAAGGTGGCGAAATTGTCGCCCAGCGCGATCATCTCGATACGATGTACCTCGGCGGCGGCAATCACGCTGCCATCCGGTGCAGGCAGGTCGCGGGTAGCGCAGGCAGCATCGACCAGGGTGCAGCGGTAGCCATAGTCCTTGGCTGCGCGAACGGTGGTGCTGACGCTGGAGTGGGTCATGAAGCCGCAGACGATCAGATCGAGATGGCCGAGTGCTTGTAAACGATCATGCAACTCGGTACCGGCAAAGGCGTTCGGCAGGCGTTTCTCAACGACGATCTCGCCCGCCAGCGGGGCTGCTTCCGGCAGGTGGCGGCCACGTGGGCCGCTGGGGTCGAGGAGGCCGCCGGGAATGCCGAGGTGTTTGACGTGAACGATGTCGGCACCGGCACTGCGCGCTGCTGCCAGCAGACTGGCGATCTCTGCCAGTGCGGGGTCCAGGCCCGGCAGCGCGAGGACGCCGCTGCGGTACTCTTCCTGGGCATCGATGATCAGCAGGGTCGCATTGTTCAGGCTGGCCGGTGCGTGGCCACGACCGGTGAGCTGGAACATGGTTTGCGGATGGGACATCTCGGGCTCCTGGCTGATGGTGATGATGTGCCATTGTCCGCTTGCCAGGGCGCTCTGTGAACCTCTATCTGCGCCAAGGCTTGCTCGGTGCATTTTGCCGGAGCAGAATCGGAACTGCCCTGAAGGACTCAGGGTCGTACGCAAAAGGAGTTGCCATGTCACTTTTGTCGCAGTTTTCCCCGCATTTCTGGCTTTTGTTCTCCATCGCCGTGGCCATCGCCGTTCTGCGCGAGCTACGCCGTCCCGATGACGATGCACTGCGTAAGAAGCGCGAGCGCTCATGAACGCTCGTTAACCGGTCATTCATGCGCTGGCCACCCGCACTGGGCTAAACTTCCGCACTTTTCTTCCGGAGGCCGCCCGTGACTGCTCTCACTACCCGTTTACGTACCCTGCGTGATTACATCCGCTGGGCCGTCAGTCGTTTTCAGGCCGAGCAACTGTTCTTCGGCCACGGCACCGACAATGCCTGGGATGAAGCGCGTCAGCTGGTGCTCGGCGCGCTGCACCTGCCTTGGGAAATTTCCGACGCCTATCTCGATTGCCGTCTGGAAGACGACGAGCACGTTCACCTGCAGACGCTGCTCAAGCGCCGCATCGAAGAGCGCGTACCCACCGCCTACTTGTTGGGCGAGGCCTGGTTCTGCGGTTTGCCCTTCGTCGTCGATGAGCGCGTGCTGGTGCCGCGCTCGCCGATCGCCGAGCTGATCGATCGCCATTTCTCCCCCTGGCTGCCTACCGAGCCGGCGCGCATTCTCGATCTGTGCACCGGCTCCGGCTGCATTGGTATCGCCTGCGCCTACGAATTCCCCGAGGCGGAAGTGGTGCTGGGCGATCTATCGTTCGACGCGCTGGAGGTGGCCAACCTCAATATCGAGCGCCACGGCCTGGAGGAGCGCGTGTACTGCGTGCAGGGTGATGGCTTTGCCGGGTTGCCGGGGCAGCGTTTCGACCTGATCGTCTCCAACCCGCCCTATGTCGACGCCGAGGACTTCGCCGACATGCCGGCCGAATACCAGCACGAGCCGGAGATGGGCCTGGCCTGCGGCAATGATGGCCTGGATCTGGTGCGACGCATGCTGGCCGAGGCGGCCGATCACCTCACCGAGCGTGGCGTGCTGATCGTCGAGGTGGGCAACAGCCAGGTGCATGTCGAAGCGCTGTACCCGGAAGTGGATTTCACCTGGCTGGACTTCCAGCGCGGTGGCCATGGCGTGTTCCTGCTGGCGGCCAAGCAGTGCCGCGAGCATCAGCAACTGTTTCGTTCGCGCATCGAAGGTTGATACGCCGGTGCGCACGGCGCACCCTACGGGAGTTGTTGCTGACGTAGGGTGCGCCGCGCGCACCAAGGGCGGTTAGCGTGTGGCGATCCAGATCAGCAGCCCCGCCTGAAACAGGCTGAACGCCACCAGGCAGGTGATGGTGAAGCGCAGGCCACTGTCTTCACGCTTGAGACGCTCGAGCCGATCTTCCAGCTTGCGCAGTTTGACGTCCTGCTCCTGCAGCGTCTGGTCGGCCTGCTGCAGCATCGCAGCGGCGTCCAGCAACTCGATGATCTGCACCTTCTCGGCATGCCAGTCGCCATGCAGCGAGCTGACTCGCGGTGCGCTGTAGAAGGGCTTGAGTTGCAACGGGTCGCTGTACTCGATGGTGAAACCCTGCGCCTTCAGCGCGTGGTCACGGCGGGCGCGGGCGGCGTCGTTGAAATTGTCCTTGGTCGGCAGGGCGGCGCCCTCGACCTGATAGTGCGCGTATTGCTTGCGCGCCCAGGCAATGCCCTGCGCCATGAGAAAGCGCCCCAGGCCGCGATTGGCAGGTTCTACGCTGAGGCCCTTGTCCGGGCCGAAGCGAACCTCCTTGCGCTGATGGTCGGCCCAGACTTCCAGCAGGTTGTTGTGGCGATGCAGACGCTGGCCGGGCACCTGAATGGTCAGGCGCAACAGGCTCGTGTCTTTGGCGTGGCGTTCTACCCGGCCAAGCTGGACGAAGCGCAGTGGCCGCGGGCCGGTTTCCCGGTCGACGGGCAGTGGCGCCAGACGCAGTAGGCTGAATTGCTCGGCTGGCAGGTCCGCCCAGGGATGCGGCGCGGTAGGCGTTTCGCTTGTCGCAGCTTCGGCATCTGGCGCTGGTGCCTGCGGGGCTGGGTTTTCGCTCATGGGCGTCCTGTGTACTGTTCGGTGGCCTTCGATGCGTTATCGGCCATTTTCCTCAGCACTGGAGCGAATGAAGGAGAGGATCCGCTCGCCCAGCGCACTGGCCAAGGGTAGCTGTGGATCGTCGTAGGACGCCAGCTGTTCGTTCCAGGGCGCCGGAGTGATGCGCATGACGTGGTTCATGCCGGGAATCAGCGCCAGCTCGGCATCGGGCTTGGCCTGCTTGAGCACCTCGGCGTTGTCCGGGCTGACCTGGGCGTCGTGGGTGCCTTGCACGATCAGCGTGGGAATCTGCAGCGCGGCGAAGTTTTCTGCCGGGTCCTGGCGCAGCAGGCTGATCAGATAGGGCTGCACGCTGGGGCGATAGATCGCTTGCAGTTCCTTGGACACCTCGGGCTGCAGCTTGCCTCGGATCAGGTTGGCGAGGATGTGCCGGCTCTCGGCCAGGAGCGGCGGCGGCAGGCGCATGGCCAGTTGCATGTCCAGCACCTGGCCGATGGGGTAGGCGGGGCCGGCAATGGACACCAGGGCATCGGCCTGGCTGCCAGGCGCGGCCAGGCTGGCGATCATTGCGCCTTCGCTGTGACCGATGAGAATCAGTCGATCAAAACGCGGATCGTCCCTGAGTAGCCTGGCCCAGCCTTCGGCGTCGGCCACGTAGCGCTCGACGCTGAGGTTCTTCTCGTCCGGCGTGGCAGCACGGCTGGCGGCCACGCCGCGCTTGTCATAGCGCAGGCTGGCGACGCCGTTGCGCGCCAGCACCTGGGCCAGCTTCTTCAGTGCATCGTTATGGCCACCCTCGGGGTTGTTGCCATCACGGTCGGTGGGGCCTGAGCCGGCGATCAGCAGTGCTACCGGCACCGGCTTGTCGCTCCGCGGCACCAGCAGGCTGCCGTACAGGGTGCCCTGGTCGGTGTTGAGGCTGACGGGCAGTTGTCGGGTGGTGCTGGCCTGGGCCAGGCTGGTGATCAGGGTGAGGGACAAGAGCAGGGCTCGCAGCATGATGAGGGTAGGGTAGTGGCAGGTTGGCATTGGACGCTGGCCGCGGGGCAAGGTTCGGGGTGAACTGCAAGAAGGTGGCAGGTATACTCGCCCACCTTGTGAATCGGGCCTGCGCAGCGCCGGGCCTGAGCTGAATCTCGCGGAGCGTCTTCCCATGTCCGGCAATACCTACGGCAAGCTGTTCACCGTCACCACTGCTGGCGAAAGCCATGGCCCGGCGCTGGTCGCCATCGTCGACGGTTGCCCGCCCGGTGTCGAGATCTCCCTGGAAGACCTGCAGCGCGACCTCGACCGCCGCAAGCCCGGCACCAGTCGCCACACCACGCAGCGCCAGGAAGCCGACGAGGTGGAAATCCTCTCCGGCGTGTTCGAGGGCAAGACTACCGGCTGCTCCATCGGCCTGCTGATCTGCAACACCGACCAGAAGTCCAAGGACTATTCGGCGATCAAGGATCTGTTCCGTCCGGCGCATGCCGACTACACCTACCACCACAAGTACGGTATCCGCGACTACCGGGGCGGTGGCCGCAGCTCGGCGCGCGAAACTGCCATGCGCGTGGCGGCCGGCGCCATCGCCAAGAAATTCCTGGCCAGCCAGGGCATCGTCATCCGTGGCTACATGAGCCAGCTCGGCCCTATCGAGATTCCGTTCAAGACCTGGGACAGCGTCGAGCAGAACGCCTTCTTCAGCCCCGACCCGGACAAGGTGGCGGAGCTCGAGGCCTACATGGATCAGCTGCGCCGTGACCAGGATTCGGTCGGCGCGAAGATCACCGTGGTTGCCGAAGGGGTGATGCCAGGGCTCGGCGAGCCGATCTTCGACCGCCTCGACGCCGAACTGGCCCATGCCTTGATGAGCATCAACGCGGTCAAGGGCGTGGAGATCGGCGCCGGTTTCGCCTGCGTCGCCCAGCGCGGCACCGAACACCGCGACGAACTGACGCCGGAAGGTTTCCTCTCCAACAACGCCGGCGGCATTCTCGGTGGCATCTCCAGCGGCCAGCCGATCGTCGCCCACCTGGCGCTCAAGCCGACCTCCAGCATCACCACACCGGGGCGTTCCATCGACGTCGACGGCAACCCGGTGGATGTAATCACCAAGGGTCGTCACGACCCCTGCGTGGGCATTCGTGCCACGCCGATCGCCGAGGCGATGATGGCCATCGTGCTGATGGATCATCTGCTGCGTCATCGCGCGCAGAACGCCGACGTGCGCGTCACCACACCGGTGCTGCCACAACTGTGAGCCGGACGGCGGCATGAGCGCGGCCCTGCCTTACTGGCGGTTGTCCGGTTTCTACTTCTTCTACTTCGCTCTGCTCGGGGGTACGGCGCCGTTCCTGGCGCTGTACTTCGACCATCTGGGCTTTTCCCCGGCGCGGATCGGCGAGTTGATCGCCATTCCCATGCTGATGCGCTGCCTGGCACCGAACCTCTGGGGTTGGCTGGGTGACCACACCGGTCAGCGCCTGTTGATCGTGCGTTTCGGCGCGCTGTGCACCCTGGTCTGCTTCGCCGGCATCTTCTTCAGCCAAAGCTACGCCTGGCTGGCGCTGATCATGGCCACCCACGCCTTCTTCTGGCATGCGGTGCTGCCGCAGTTCGAGGTCATCACCCTGGCCCACCTGCGTGAGCAGGCGGCGCGTTACAGCCAGATTCGCCTGTGGGGCAGCATCGGCTTCATCGTCGCCGTGGTCGGCCTCGGCCTGCTGTTCGAGTGGCTGAGCCTGGATGCGTATCCGGCAGCGTTGCTGGTGATCATGGCTGGTATCGTCATCAGCAGTTTCTGGGTGCCCAATGCACAGCCTGTGCTGCGTCCGAGTCCGCTGGAGTCGGAGGGCTTTGTGCGCCAATTGCGCCGCCCCGGCATCCTCGCGTTCTACGTTTGCGTCGGGTTGATGCAACTGAGCAACGGCCCGTACTACACCTTCCTCACTCTGCATCTTGAGGGTGTTGGCTACAGCCGTGGCGCCATCGGGTTATTCTGGGCGTTGGGGGTGGTGGCGGAGATCCTGCTGTTTCTGGTCATGGCGCGGCTGCTGCAGCGCTACTCGCTGCGCGCCGTGTTACTGGCCAGCTTCCTGATCACCGCCGTCCGCTGGCTGCTGCTAGGCAGTCTGCCCGAGTACCTGCCGGTGCTGTTGCTGGCGCAGTGTATGCACGCCGCCACCTTCGGCGCGTTCCATGCCGCCTGTATCCACTTCGTGCAGCGCAGTTTCGCCGATCGCCAGCAGGGCCAGGCCCAGGCGCTGTATGTCAGCCTGGCTGGCATCGGCGGTGCGTTGGGCGCGCTGTATGCCGGTTACAGCTGGAAGGGCCTGGGCCCGGCCTGGACCTTCGCCATCGCCAGTCTGGTAGCCTTGCTGGCAGCCTTCATCATTGCCACCCGTCTGCCGCCCGAGCGGCCCTGAATCGAGTGAACCCTTCATGAGCAGCCTCGCCGTCCACCTGCACACCTCCCCGGAACTGCCGAACAAGGTTCTCAACCACGCCGACGATATCGCCAGCACCCTGTCCGCGGTGGGCATCGACTATCGCCAGCTGGAATTGCCGGCTGCGTTGCGCCCTGGTTGCGAGCAAGCCGAGTTCGATGCGGCCTATGGTCTGTGGCTGCAAGCATTCATGGGCAAGGAAGGGCATGTGCAGCAGGAGCTGTTCAACCTGCAACGCAATCATCCGCAGAAACTGGAGCTGCGCGCGCGTTATCTGGACGAACAAGTGCAGTCTAGCGCCAGTACCTGGTTGTTCCTGGGTGGTTTCGCCCAGCTCAGCGTGCATCTGGATGGCTACGTGTATGTGCTGCAGGGTGAGCGTGGCGACCTGCTGACGCTGCCGGCCGGCACTCGTCACTGGTTCGACCTGGGTGAAGAACCGCACGTGCTGGCGCTGCGCCTGAGCCTTGGCGACGAGACGCCAGAGCGGACGGGCGACGATATCGCCAGCCGTTTTCCGCGCCTGGGTGATTGAAGGAACCCGCGCCAGTCACCGACTATCCTATGCAGGCAACCTTTCAGACAGGAGTGTCGTCATGGGTTCTACCTTCAATGGGCTGCTCGGCCTGGTCATCCTGGCCCTGGATATCTGGGCCATCATCAACGTGGTCAAGAGCAACGCGGAAACTGGAATCAAGATTCTATGGATTCTGCTGATCGTGCTGTTGCCGGTGATCGGTTTGATCATCTGGGCGCTGATGGGGCCGCGCGGCAACGTCAGAATATGACTCGCCTGTGGCTGCTGGCCTTGGCGCTGCTGCCGCTGTTCAGTGTGGCGGCAGATAACGCCGACGCCTGGCAGGCACTGCGCGAAGGTCGTGCGCTGATACTCATGCGTCACGCCACCGCGCCGGGTACGGGCGACCCGGCTAACTTCCGCCTGGGACAATGCGAAACCCAGCGCAACCTCAACGCTCAAGGGCGTGCCGAGGCCCGGCGCTGGGGCGAGTTGCTCGCGCGTCAGGGGATCGAACAGCCGCGGCTTCTCAGCAGTCGCTGGTGCCGTGCGCTGGATACGGCCAGCAACATGCAGCGCGGCCCGGTACAACCATTGGCTGCGCTGGATTCGTTCTTCGGCAAGCCCGAGGATGGTGCCGAGCAGACCGCCGAGCTCATTCGCTCGATCAACCAACTGCCTGCTGGCGCGCCGTTGGTGCTGGTTTCCCATCAGGTCAATATCACCGCTTTGACCGGTATCTTTCCCGCTTCGGGCGAGGGACTGATTCTGGTTTTGCCCCTACGTCCGCGTGCAGAGCCTCTGGCGCGCATACCCGCGCCCTAGGCACTTTTCGTAAAGAGTCTGGTTACAAAGCCAGTTGCGCCTGCGTTGGCTGCAATACACCCTCGAGTTCCAGCAACTGCTGCTTGCGCGGCAGGCCACCGGCATAGCCGGTCAGGCTGCCGTCCCGGCCGATCACGCGGTGGCAGGGCACGATGATAGAGATGGGGTTGGCGCCATTGGCTGTCCCCACCGCGCGTACGGCCTGCGGTCTGCCGATGACATTGGCCAGCTCCGAATAGCTGCAGGTGCGACCGTATGGAATGGCCAACAGCGCCTGCCAGACCGCCTGCTGGAATGCCGTGCCCCTCGGCGCCAGGCGCAGTTCGAACTGACGGCGCTTGCCGGCGAAGTATTCATCGAGCTGGCTGCACACGGCGTCCAGCTCACGGCCAGCGGGCTGCCAATGGTCTTCGATGCGCCAGGGCCGGCTGTCCAGCTCCATCAGCAACAGTTGCAGGCCGCTGTCGTCGGCTGCGATCAGCAGCGGACCGACGGGGCTGTCGTGGTAGCGGTAATGCATGACTCAGCCTCCCGAATAGTTATGCCAGAGATGCGCCGCCGCATAAGCGCGCCACGGGCGCCAGGCTTCCGCGCGTGCTTTCAGGCGGCGCGCATCGATACCTTCCGTTCCCCATACCGGCGCCTTGAGCAAACCCAGGTCGCTGGCGGGAAAGGCGTCGCCCTCACCGAACGCGCGCAGGGCGATGTACTCCGCAGTCCACGGGCCAATGCCTGGCAGGGCGCATAGCTGTTCGATCAGTGCTGCACTGCCATCGGCCAGATGCAGTTTCAGGCCGCCATCGGCAATGCGCGCGGCGAAATGCTGCAGGCACTGCACGCGTTTACCGGGCATGCCGATACCAGTCAGGTCGGCCTCGGCAAGCGCCTGCGGTGAGGGGAACAGATGGCTGATGCCCAGTGTTTCCGGCGTTTCGATCCGTGTGCCGACACGCTGTACCAGGCGCCCGACTATGGTGACCGCCGCCTTGACCGTGACCTGCTGGCCGACGATGGCGCGCACCGCCTGTTCGAACGGATCGAACGCCACCGGCAGGCGCAGGCCGGGAT
The DNA here is from genome assembly GCF_002803095.1 of Pseudomonas sp. ZH-FAD. Classification (GTDB taxonomy): domain Bacteria; phylum Pseudomonadota; class Gammaproteobacteria; order Pseudomonadales; family Pseudomonadaceae; genus Aquipseudomonas. The sequence continues at coordinate 27,184 of NZ_PGLR01000053.1, forward strand.
TGCGCTGCAGCAGTGGCGCGAGCAGTTCGTCAGCGCTCAGGTGCAGGGCAATTGCCTCGGGCTCGCTGTCGAGATCGAACATGCGCCGTACGCGCTGTTCGAGTTGGTCGAGATGTGCGGGCGAGGCCAGGCGGCAGCGCAGTTCCAGCGCGTTCTGCCCTGGCAGAGGGGCAACCCGAAACCAGCCGGGTGTGCCGTCGATGCTGAAGCCGCGGCTGTAGCTGTTCGCGCTCAGTGACTCCAGCCCGGGAATCGCGCGTAGGGCGAAGTGGCTGTGGAACTGTTGCCAGTCCCAGGGCGGTTGGTAGGGCAGAAGCAGCGTGATGATGTTCATGGCTGGCACCCTAGCGCGGCGTTTGCGCCTTGTCAGCGTGAAGATGACTTTCAAACTGCGACGATCTTGCCTGTGCGCGGGGGGGCACGGTGCGCACGGCGCACCCGACATGAAGCGCGTTCCCGGCGCACGGGCTTGTCGTAGGGTGCGCCGCGCGCACCAGGGGAGCCAGCGGCCATACATGGCAGCTCGTAGGGTGGACTCAGGAGCGCCAGCGAACAGTCCACACATAGTGCCTACCGTGATGGCGTACTGCTTCCGAGCGGCCGGCGTCCCGGTACGCCCTACACCAACGCTTCCCGTTGATAACGCCCCGGCGTGATGCCCTTCCAGCGCTTGAACGCGTGGATGAAGTTCGACAGTTCGCCATAACCCAGGCGCTCGGCAATCTCTTCCAGGCTCAGGCCGCCGGCGGCCAGCAGCTCTTCGGCCAGCGCCTGGCGCACTTCGTCCTGCAGGGCACGGAAGCTCGTGTCTTCTTCGATCAGGCGTCGACGCAGGGTGCGGCTGCTCAGGTGCAGGCGCTCTGCGACCTGTTCCATGTCGGCGATCTGCCCCGGCGACTGCAACAGAAGCTGGCGCACCCGCCCGGCCAGACCCTGATGCCATTGATGGCGCGCCAGCAACGTCTGGCATTGCTGTTCACAGGCGCTGACCAGTTGCGGGTTGGCTCGTGGCAGTGGGTTGTCCAGCAAGTCGGCGGCAAAACCCAGGCGATTGTGCGCCGCGCCGAAGCGCGGCACCTGGCCGAAGGCGGCGATAAAGGGTGAAGCGTCAGCCGGTGCAGGCTGGCGCAGTTCCACGGTCAGTAATTGCAGCGTGCTGCCCAGCAGCTCGCGCACGACCACCAGGGCACCGAGTATATCGCGCTGCACGATGAAATCATGCAGCGCCGGGGGCAGAGCGCTGTCGTCGAAATTCAGGCTGGCGATGGCGTCATCCACGCTCAGAGTGATGCGGGTGAAGGCATAGGTCAGGCCGTGATAGCGCAGGCCAAGTTCGGCGGCCTGGCGCACCGTGGCGCTGCTGAGAATGGCGTAACCCCAGGCGCCGTAGGTGGTCAGGTGGTAGCGCCGGCCGGCCTGCAGGCCAAGATCTTCGACTGCGGGTAGTGCCTCGACCAGGTTGGCGATCAGCTGCAGCTCACGCTGCGCTTCGATCTCCCCGTTCAGGCTGGCCAACTGCACCGGGCTGAGCCCCGTTTCATGCAGGCACCTGTCCAGGCTCAGGTCCAGATCGAGCCCCAGCTGGGTGAGCAACTGAATGCTGGTGATGTTGCGGCGTGCGGGCCAGGGCGCTGACATAGATTGTCCGAAAATCACAATATCCTGGCCGACTATGCCATAACCTGGACGCGGGGGCGCAAGTAGCATCGGTTCATCGTCATACACGGGTCACTACAATGCACAACAACCCCCGTACGAACGCGCCCTGGCGCGTGTTGATCATCGGCAGCGGCTTTGCCGGTCTGGGCCTGGCCATGCAGTTGCGCAAGGCCGGCGAGGACGACTTCCTGTTGCTGGAAAAGGCCGGCGAGGTAGGCGGTACCTGGCGCGACAACAGCTATCCGGGCGCCGCCTGCGATGTGCCCTCGCACCTGTATTCCTTTTCCTTCGAGCCCAAGCACGACTGGTCGCGCAAGTTCGCGCCGCAGGCGGAGATCCACGCCTATATCCTGCAGTGCGTGGAGAAACACCGGCTGCGCCCGCACATCCGTCTGAACAGCGAAGTGCTCGGCGCCGAGTTCGATGCCGCGCGCGGTATCTGGCGTGTCGAGCTGGCAGGGGGCGAAGTGATCGAGACGCAGGTGCTGGTCAGTGCCTGCGGCCAGCTCAATCGGCCGGCCTACCCGAAACTGCCCGGTCTGGAGCATTTTCGCGGCGAGGCTTTCCATTCGGCGCGCTGGCGCCATGATCTGGATCTGACCGGCAAGCGCGTGGCGGTAATCGGTACCGGCGCTTCGGCGATCCAGTTCGTGCCGCAGATCCAGCCCAAGGTCGCCAGCCTGAGCCTGTTCCAGCGCTCGGCTGCCTATGTGCTGGCCAAGCCGGATCGCGCCTATCGACCCTGGGAGATTGCTCTAAAACAGCGTTTGCCCCTGCTGCAACGTGCCGACCGCCTCCTGCAATACCTGCATCACGAGGGCCGGGCGCTGGCCTTTATCCGCTTCCCCTGGCTGATGCGCCTGTTCCGCCATAGCTTCACCCGTCACCTGCAGCGGCAGATGCCCGATGCCGGCAAGCGTGAGCGCTTGCAGCCGAATTACCCCATGGGTTGCAAGCGTATCCTGATCAGCAACGACTACTTCCCGGCGCTGGCGCAGGCCAATGTCGAGATCGTCGACTCGGCGATCCGCGAGGTGCGCGAGCAGTCGCTGGTGACGGCCGATGGTCGTGAGCATCCCTTCGATGTGCTGATCTACGGCACCGGTTTCACTGCCACCGATTTCCTTGCGCCGATGCGCATTCGTGGCCTCGATGGGCTGGAGTTGAATCAGGCCTGGAAGGAGGGCGCCGAGGCCTACAAGGGCATCAGCGTCAGCGGTTTTCCCAACCTGTTCCTGCTCTACGGGCCGAACACCAACCTCGGCCACAACTCCATTCTCTATATGTTGGAGAGCCAGTACGCCTACGTACTGGGGTGCCTGCAGGTGCTGCGCGAACAGGGGCTACGCTATCTCGACCTGCGCCCCACGGTGCAGCGCAGTTACAACGCCGAGCTGCAGCAGGCGACTCATCGAACGATATGGGAACAGGGCTGCGACAGCTGGTACAAGACCGCTACCGGCAAGAACACCAACAACTGGCCGGGGTTCACCTTCACCTATCGCCTCATGACCCGTACTCCGGAGCTTGCCGACTATGACTGCGTCCGCTGACTTCAATGCCCCCGCTGCCGAGCAGATGCTGCTGCGCGGCCTGTTGCGCGGCTTTCTGCGCCTGTTCTTCCGCGGTCTGGTACGGCCACCGATGCCGGTGGCCGGGCAGCGTCGTGTGTTGCGTGCACTCACCGCCATCACCCTGACGCCCCGCGGAGTCAATCGCAACGCCGATACCCTGGCCGGGCGCCCGTGCGAATGGCACCGGCCGCCTGTCAGCAGCGGTAGCGTGCTGCTCTATCTGCACGGTGGCGCCTTCATGATCGGTGGGCCGGACACGCACCGTGGCATCTGCGCCAGCTTGGCCAAACGCGCTGCTCTGGAGGTCTGTGCGCTGGATTACCGTCTGGCGCCGGAGCATCCCTATCCGGCGGCGCGCGATGATGTGGTGGCGGCTTACCAGGCATTGTTGGAGGCCGGCTATAGGCCCGAACAGATCGCCATTGGCGGCGACTCGGCCGGCGGCAACCTGAGTTTGGTCGGCTGCCTGCGCATTATCGAACTCGGCCTGCCGACGCCCGCCGCCCTGGTGTGCTTTTCGCCGGTCACCGACTTCACCGGCGAGCAGATGCACGAGCCGCCAGCAGGCGACCCGCTGCTCCACCCCAGCTGGATCGAGCAGGCTGCGCAGCTGTATTGCCCGGCCGACCTGCCGCGCAACGATCCGGGTATGTCGCCGCTGTTCGCCGATCTCACCCGCCTGCCGCCGACGCTGATCCAGGTCGGCGAAGACGAGTTGTTGCTCAACGACAGCCTGCGCCTGGCCGAGCGCGCCACGGTGGCTGGGGTGAACCTGCGGCTGGAGCGTTATCCGGGGTTGTGGCATGTGTTCCAGGCGCATGTCGGCATGTTGCGCGCGGCGGATTACGCCATCGCCCGGGTGGCGGCCTTTCTCCGTGAGCGGGGTGTGTGATGAACAACATTCTCATCAGCGGCGCCGCATCGGGCATTGGCGCTGCCACCGCGCGGCTGTTTCACAAGCGGGGCTGGCGCGTCGGGTTGCTCGACGTCGATGAAAAGGCGCTGTCCGCATTGGCCGCCGAGCTGGGCGGCGCCTGGCATGCGCCGCTGGATGTGGTCGATGCCGCAGCGGTGAAGGCCGCGCTGGCCGACTTCTGCACGCAGAGCGGCGGCCAGTTGCGTCTGCTGTTCAATGGCGCGGGCATCCTGCGTACCGGCGCCTTTGCCGATATCGAGCTGGAGCAGCATGCACGCCTGGTAGAGATCAATGTGCTCGGCGTGCTAAACCTCTGCCATGCGGCCTATCCCTATCTCAAAGTCACGCCAGAGGCGCAAGTGATCAATATGGGCTCGGCCTCGGCGCTCTATGGCGTACCACAGCTGGCCAGCTATTCGGCCAGCAAGTTCGCTGTACGCGGCCTGACCGAGGCGCTGGAACTGGAGTGGCGCGAGCACGGCATCCGCGTGGGAGACCTAATGCCGCCATTCGTCGACACACCGATGGTGCGAAGTCAGGCGCAGCGTCCGCCTGTGATGCGTCGCCTGGGCGTGCGCCTGGAGGCCGAGCAGATCGCCGAAGCGGCCTGGAAGCAGGCCCATGCCAGTACCGTGCATCGCCCGGTAGGGCTGCAGTTCGGGCTGCTGTTCACCTTTGGGCAGATCACGCCGGGCTGGATCAACAGGTTGCTGATGGGTTGGCTCAGTCGCCCATGAGCTCGGGCGAAACTTTCAGGCTGGCCAATTGCCGCTGGTCGCCGGTTTTGTCACAAGGGCTTTCTGCACCACGCGAACCTTTCGCTCAGCGACTACTCTAGAGGAGACGGTTTTCAGTCCGGCGTTCTGCCGGGCAGTCGTCGATACGCTTGCAGTAGACACATCGAGCATCTGCTCGATTCTCGGGGCGGCGCCATTTGGGTGCTTCTGAAAACGCAGGGCGTTTTCAGAGGTTTCCGGTAGGAGCCGCGACACCGTCCGCAGGACGGTCGCATTGGGAAAGCGGTTAATCCATCCATAGCCTGAGAGGGGGTCGTTTATGAGCACAGCCTTCCACGAAGACTCCAGCACCTCGGTGCTGCGTCGGATGAAAGAAGGGGGATTCGACTTCGCCCAGTTTCACCCGATCGAGTTCTACGCCATCTTTCCCGACGAAGAACGGGCCAGAATGGCAGCCAGAAACTTTCGCGGCGAGTCGCTCAACGCTCAGATATCCGCCCGTGAGGACGGCATCTGGCACCTGCAAATCAGCAAAGTGATGTACGCCACCCATGCCGGTATCGGCGAGTTCGAACATGACCTGGAGTCCATCGTCGTCCCGCTGGGCGGCAAGATGGATGGTTGGGGCGTTACCCAGGAGGTGAAAGCGTCAGCCATGCGTTAGGGACTGCAGCGGCGTCCATCAGCTCAGACCATCGGCCGGCTGTCCGGCCGATGGCTTCAACTCCCAACCCACCTCGACTTGCCAATCCTTCTCGCGCAGACTGCGCGGCGGAGGTAGCTATGGCAGATGTTCTGATCCTGACTCATATCGATTATTGCCCGCCAGCCCATCTGGCGCAGGTGCTGCAGGCGCGTGACTGCAGTTTCGACGTGCTGCGCGTCGACCTGGGTGAACTGCACGGTTACGATCTAGAGCGGCCCAAGGCGGTCGCCGTGATGGGTGGGCCGATGAGCGTCAATGACCCGTTGCCCTGGATCGCCGATGAAGTGGCAGCGTTGCAGCGCTTTATCGAGCGTGACATCCCCATCATTGGTCACTGCCTGGGCGGCCAACTGCTGGCCAAGGCACTGGGTGCCAGCATCCACCGCATGCCCTACACCGAAGCAGGTTGGCAGCGCATGCAGCGCCGATCAGAAGCAGCCGATAGCCCCTGGTTGGCACATTTGCCTGCAGCGTTCGGCATTTTTCAGTGGCATGGCGACACCTTCTCGCTACCTGAAGGTGCTCAACCCCTGCTGAGCAGCCGCTGGTGCGACAATCAGGCCTTCGCCTGGGGTGACAAAGTGCTGGCGCTGCAGGGCCACCCGGAGATGACCGAAGATCTGATCGCGCTCTGGCTAGACGACTGGGCGCACCTGCTCGATGCCAGCCAGCCCAGCCAGCAGAGCATCGCCGAGATGCGTGACGACCTGAGTGGGAAGGTCAGGGCATTGAACCAGGTTGCCGAAGGTTTCTACGCACACTGGCTGAAACTGGCTGGCCTTTGAGCCTGGAGAGGGCGAGGTGTGATCGGCACTTGGCCGCAGCTCAAAGCTCGTCAGGGATCAACGCCAGCAGATCGGTCACACCCACATCCACGCCCGCCTGGGTTAGTAGCGTCGTTGCCTGCCCGCGGTGATGCGTCTGGTGGTTGAACAGGTGCATCAGCAGGGCGAAGAAGTGCTTTTGCGCGGCCGCACCCTTCATGTTGCGGTAGCTCAGCGGCTGATCCAGCTGCTCTTCGCCCATCTCGGCGGCCAGGGCTTCGATGCAACTGTCCAGCTGTTTACGCAGTGCAGCCAGCTCGCGTATATCCGCACCCATCAGTTGATCCAGGCGTGTCGGCATTTCCAGCTCTGCGAGCGTTTGCAATGCCTGAAAGTTCGCCGGGTGCGCGGTGTAGCGCCCCAGCCAGATACGGTCGGCCACCAGCAGATGATTGAGCGTGCCGAGGATCGAGCCGAAGAACGCGCCGCGCTCGGTGCTCAACGCCTCGTCGGACAAGCTGGAAGCGGCTGTGTAGAGCCGTTCGTTCATCCAGCTGTTGTAGCGTGCCATCAGGCGGATATGGTCGGTTCTCTGCATGGCCAATACCTGTTCTTGTCCTTTCAGAAACGCTCGTCGGCAATGGCCGGTAGCACCAGCTCACGCACGTAACTGGCATCGGACAGGTTCAGTAGCGTTCGCACCAGAGCGACGACATCGTGCAGTGGAATCAGCTGACCTTCACCATTTTGCGCCGCCTGCTCCACTGGCGTTTGCAAGCCATCCTGGGTATTGAGGTAGCCCAGTTGCAGGCAGGTGACGGCCAGACGCTGATCGCGAAAACCTTCGCGCAGGGTCTCGGCGATGCCTTTGAGGGCGAACTTGCTGGCGCCGAAGGTGACTTCCGGGCGGCCACTTTGCGGCAGGGCCGAGGTGGAACCGGTGAGGATCAGTTGCGGCTTGGCGCCGCCGAGCAGGCGCGGTAGCAGGCGTTTGAGCAGCAGCAAGGTCGCGCCGATATTGACGCTGACGATCTCGAGAATCTGCGCGTCGTCGTCCTGCAGAAAACTGTAGTCATCCTCGAACGCGCGAGTTTCCCAGATCCCCAGGTTGTAGATGATCGCGTCCAGACGCTGAGGCGACTGTGCTTCGATGGCGTCCACGGCCCGCAGCGGATCACTCATATCCGCCTCGATCCACTGTATGTCCGTGGCCAGATCGGCCGGGCGGCTGCGTGAAATCCCGATCAGCTCGTGGCTTGGCGCCAAACCCTCTACCAGTGCACGGCCGAGGCCTCGGCTGGCTCCGATCACCATGATGCGCATCCTGTACCTCCTTGACTCATGCAGGGATCTTCCATGACTCAGGCGAGAGTGATGCTCGCCCGAGAGAGGAAAGACTGGGACGTTAATGGCGGAGTTGGCGGTGGGTCAAACGGGATATGCCGCGCCAGCACTCATTGTGTGAGGGGTTGCCCTCAGCGTCACTCCCGCTTGGGCGGGAGCCCGGAGAGCCGTTCTGGATTCCCGCCCGCGCGGGAACGACGGTTGCAGCAGGGCTTACGGATTCCGGGGACGGACTATCGACCGTCCGGCTGCGACCATACGGCAAACTCGTTGCTACCCGGTTCGACGAAGTGAAAGCGTCTGCCGCCGGGGAAGGCAAAGATCGGTTTGACGATTGTCCCACCGGCAGCCTCGACCTTGGCCAGGGTGTCTTCCAGCCGTGCGCTATAGAACACGATCAGCGCACTGCCGTTATCGCTGCGTGCGGACATCTCGGCGCTGAAGAAACCGCCATCCAGGCCTTCGTCGGTGAAGGCGGCGTAATCGGGGCCGTAGTCCGTGAACCGCCAGCCGAAAGCGGCCTGGAAGAAGGCTTTGGTAGCCGGCAGATCGCGGCTGGGGTATTCGACGTAATTGATCTTCTCGTGGGCAGGCATGCCGGGTTCCTTGGCAGTGAAAGAGAGGGAGGTTACTGACGCGATTTGGCCAGATCGATGGCCGCCTGAATAGCCGCGCGTGCTTGCGGGCTGTTCTTCCAGCAGGTGGAGCCCAACTGACCGGCTACTGCGGTGACGATATCGCTGACACTGGCTTCGGCCAGTTCCTGCAAGGAGTTTATGCCGATCTGTTCGAGTCGCTGCACGACGGTCGGGCCTACGCCTTTAACTTTTAGAAGGGCTTGGTGTTCTTCTGTTGGGAAGGGCATAGGGGTTGTTACCGCGCTTTGGTTGAGGGGCGGGCTTTAGCCCGTCCCAGTGAGCGAAACGAGCGGTTTGAGCCACTAGTTAGGGCTTTGGTTTTGCTGAACCATGCCCGAAATGTTTGGAAAGCGGCTCTTCACAGTGATGGATTATTTTCCCTGTTTTTGGGTCGGTCACTGTTTCTTGGTAAGCATCATTGGGCGGTTGCAGAAGCTGAGTGCAACACGGTTACTGGATTGAAGCAGGTGCATCATGCTGCAACGCCACTACTTCTGTCATGACCTCAATCGGGCATTTCCAATTGAAGCGCTTGCGC
>NZ_PGLR01000054.1 GCF_002803095.1 Pseudomonas sp. ZH-FAD
CCTGCGTCGCTGCGCTCCGACTGCCCGGCCGGATGGCCGTGGAACAGGTGGCCAGATGGCCCTGGAATGCCTGGCCAGATGAGAGCGGACTGGGTGGCCGGATGGCGTGGAATCCGCAACAAGTCCTTCACCGTGGACAACCAGGCCACCATCATCGGTGGACGCAATATCGGCGACGAATACTTCGATGCCAGTGAGGGGGTGCTCTTCGCCGACCTCGATGTACTGGCAATCGGCCCGGTCGTGGCCGACACCTCCGCCGACTTCGATCGCTACTGGGCCAGCGACTCCAGCTACCCACTGGAGCTGATCGTGCCTCGCAGCCGGAGCGTTCCACAGCGCCTGCACGATATCGCGGCAGACCTTTCCAGCTCGCCTGCAGCCAGCGGTTACGTGAAGACCCTGCAGGAAAGCGAGTTCATTCAGCGCCTGCTGGACAAGAAGCTTGGCTTTGAATGGAGCGAGACCACACTGGTCAGCGATGATCCCGCCAAGGGCCTTGGCAATGCCAGTGACGGCGAGCTGCTGATCAGCCACCTGGGCGAAATGCTCGATATTCCACAGTCACGCGTCGACCTCGTATCCCCCTACTTCGTCCCCACGCAAACCGGCGTCGATATCTTTACCGGCCTGGTACAACGCGGTGTTGAAGTGCGCATCCTGACCAATGCGTTGGAGGCAACGGACGTGACGCCCGTACACGCCGGCTACGCCAAACGCCGGCGCGCCCTGCTCGAAGGCGGCGTCAAACTCTATGAAATGCGTCTGGGTGCGGACGACGAAGGCCACCGGGAAAAAGCCGGCCCATTCGGCAGCTCCGGCTCGAGCCTGCACGCCAAGACCTTCGCCCTCGATGGCCAGCGAGTATTCATCGGCTCATTCAACTTCGATCCACGCTCTGCCAGCCTCAATACGGAGATGGGTTTTCTTATCGAAAGCCCGAAACTGGCGGCCGCCATCGGCCAGGCATTCGAAAGCGATATCCCGGCCAATGCCTACGAACTGCGGCTGGACGAACACGACCGAATCTACTGGCTGCAGCTCGTGGATGGCGAGCAACGGCGATTCGATAGCGAGCCCGGTACAGGCCTGCTCAAACGCCTGGGTATTCATCTGCTCTCATGGCTGCCCATCGAATGGTTGTTGTAGTAACCCAGAAACGAGAAAGCCCCGCACTAGGCGGGGCTTTCTCGTAACGGACAGCGATCAGAAACGCTCGATATCAGCCTTGGCTTCCAGCTGCTTGCGCAGCGCGGCGAAGTCCTGCTGGCCGGCACGCGACGCCAGGAAGTTGCGGTACATGGCGAGCTCTTCGTCAGCCAGCGCCTCTTCCGGCACATTCACGCCATCGAGGCGCAGCACGACGTAATCGCCATTGTTCAGCGTCACGCCGGCGAAGGTGGGCTCGCCCGCCTTGTCTGGCTTGGGCATACGGAACAGCGCCTGCAGCACTTTGGGTTCGATGCCGTCCTGGCTACGGGTGGCCGCCTCTTGAACCTGCCAATCAGCAGCAGACTGCTCACCGGCCTGGGCAGCAGCCAGTTGCTTCTCACCCTCGGCCTTGGCGGCGGCACTGGCACGCTCCTGCTGCAGATGGGCGCGAATGCTTTCAGCGACCTGGTCCAGGGGCAACTGCTCGGGCTTTTTGTGTTCCTTGACGCGCACGACGACCACGGTGCTCGGGTCCAGCTCGATGGTCGAGCTGTTGGTGCCATCTTCCAGAACTTCAGGACTGAATGCAGCCTGCAGCACCTGGCGGTTGGCAGTGATGCCAGTTGCACCACCCTCACGACCGAAGGCTTCGCTGGTCTTGACCTCAAGACCCAGCTCCTGGGCAGGCTGAGCCAGATCCGATGCTTCGAACGCGGCGTCTTCCAGCTGTTTGGTTGCCTCGACGAAGCGCAGCTCGACCTGTTGCGCTTTGAAGTCACGCGCCAGCTTGTCCTTCAGGCTGTCGAGGCTTGGCACTTCTGGAGACTGAACACCCAGCAGCTTGATCAGGTGCCAGCCGAACTCGCTCTGCACCGGTTCGGAAACCTCGCCCTGCTGCAGCGCATAGAGCGCCTCCTCGAAGGCCGGATCGTAAACGCCGGGGCCGGCGTAACCCAGATCACCGCCATCGGCAGCCGAACCTGGGTCCTGCGAGAACTCCTTGGCCAGCGCAGCGAAATCTTCGCCAGCGTCCACACGCGCCTTGATCTCTTCGATCTTGGTAAGCGCGGCCTGGTCATCGCCCTCGATAAGGATGTGCGCAGCCTGACGCTGCTCAGCCAGGTTGGCGATCTCGCTCTCGTACAGCGGCTGCAGATCTTCATCGCTGACTTCGACCTGATCGAAGAAGCTGTCCTTGTGCAGCTCGACGTACTCCAGCACGACCTGCTCCGGGCTCATGAACTCGCCCGCGTGCTCGTCGTAATAGGCGTTGACGTCGCTGTCGCTCAACTCGATCGCAGCGCTATCGGCCTTGATGGTGAGACTGGCGAAATCACGGGTCTGGCGCTCGAGATTGGCGAAGGCACGCGCCTCCTGCTCGGTGACGAAGCTACTGGCGCCGAGACCGGCACGCAGCTGCCCGATCAGCATTTCCTCTTCCAGCATCTGGCGGAACTGCAGGCGGGTGTAGCCCATCTGGCGAATGACCTGATCGAAGCGCGCGGCATCGAAGCGGCCATCTACCTGAAATTCGGGAGTTTGCAGAATCACCTGGTCCAGCGATCCCTGCGAGAAGGCGAAATGAGCATCACCGGCTGCCTGAAGCAGCAGCTTGCGCTCGATCAAGCCCTTGAGCGAAGCCTCACGCAGCAGGTTGTCATCGAGCAGCGAGGCATCAAAATCGCGACCCAGTTGCTGCAGCAGCTGACGACGCTGCATTTCAACGGCCTGGTTGAGCTCGTCAAGGGTAATGGTGTCACCGTTCACGTCAGCCGCATTGTTGCGATTGCTGGTCCCCGTGACGATGGCTTCGAAACCGGTAAACGCCATCAGCATCACAATGAGGCCGATGATGATTTTGGCAATCCAACCGCGTGAATTGTCCCTGATGTTTTGCAGCATGCTTCCCCCAGAACGACTGTACAGAGTCACCAGCCGCGCAGTGTGGGTAATGTCCAGATAGAAGAAAGGCGCATCCTTGGATGCGCCTTCTCGTAACGCGTTAAGCGGTCAGAGCAGAAGAGTCTAGGACTACCTGCGCTGCCCCCTAACAGCCGCCAGACAGAGCCTGACGGCGAGGCAAACCCAGAAGACGCTTAGTTGACGGCGTCTTTCAGAGCCTTGCCAGCTTTGAAGCCTGGGATCTTGGCAGCAGCGATGCTGATCGGCTTGCCGGTCTGCGGGTTGCGACCAGTGCGAGCAGCACGCTCTTTGACAGCGAAGGTACCGAAGCCTACCAGCACAACGGAGTCACCAGCCTTCAGAGCGCCAGTGACGGATTCAATCACTGCATCCAGCGCGCGGCCAGCAACAGCTTTCGGGATATCAGCAGATGCAGCGATGGCATCGATCAGTTCCGACTTGTTCACTCTAAGTCCCCTTATTTCTGTTGAGTTTGTTTCTTGATTTTTAGTGTAAGCAAAGCGGGTGCTGGATGGCCTGCCGACACAATAAAAGCCGCTTTATAACAAGGGCTCAAAAATTGTGTCAAGGAAGCCCCCCGGCTAATGCGTGCTGATTCGCTCCTTGGAATCAGACTCGCGCTTGTCATCCGTTGCAACCATCTCCGGAGCCGCATCGGGCAAGGGCTCCGGGGCGTATTGCAGCGCAATTTGCAGGACCTCGTCAATCCATTTAACCGGTTTAATCTGCAGGTCTTGCTTAATATTTTCCGGAATTTCCTTCAGATCACGCACATTTTCTTCGGGAATGATCACGGTCTTGATCCCACCCCGATGAGCCGCCAGAAGTTTTTCCTTGAGACCACCGATGGCCAGCACCTGACCACGCAGGGTGATTTCCCCGGTCATGGCCACGTCCGCCCGTACCGGAATCTGCGTCAGGGCCGATACCAGTGCCGTGCACAAACCAATGCCCGCGCTCGGGCCGTCCTTGGGCGTGGCACCTTCGGGCATATGGATGTGAACGTCGCGCTTCTCGTTGAAATCAGCCGGGATCCCCAGGCTTTTCGCGCGACTGCGAACCACCGTCATGGCCGCCGTCATCGACTCTGCCATGACATCACCCAGCGAACCGGTCTTGATCAGATTGCCCTTGCCAGGCACCACGGCCGTCTCGATGGTGAGCAGCTCACCGCCGACCTGAGTCCAGGCCAACCCGGTCACCTGACCGATCTGATCCTGCTGTTCGGCAAGGCCATAGCGATGCTTGCGCACACCCAGGAAGTGTTCCAGGGAATCGGCGCTGACCGTGACCTGGAAGCGCTTCTCGCGTATATGCTCTTTGACCACCTTGCGGCAGACCTTGGCGATTTGTCGCTCCAGACTGCGCACACCAGCTTCACGCGTGTAGTAACGAATGATGTCGCGAATCGCCGACTCATCCAGTTCCAGCTCGCCCTTCTTCAGGCCATTGGCCTGTATCTGCTTGGGCGCCAGGTACTTGATGGCGATGTTGACCTTCTCGTCCTCGGTGTAACCCGGCAGACGAATGACCTCCATCCGATCCAGCAGCGGGCCGGGGATGTTCATCGAGTTGGCGGTGCAAAGGAACATCACATCCGACAGGTCATAATCGACCTCCAGATAGTGATCGTTGAAATTATGGTTCTGCTCAGGGTCGAGGACTTCGAGCAATGCAGAGGCAGGATCGCCGCGCATGTCCTGGCCCATCTTGTCGATCTCGTCGAGCAGGAACAACGGGTTGCGCACGCCGACCTTGGTCATCTTCTGAATCAGCCGACCCGGCATCGAGCCGATGTAGGTGCGGCGGTGACCACGAATCTCAGCCTCGTCACGTACGCCGCCCAAGGCCATGCGCACGAACTTGCGGTTGGTCGCGGTGGCGATGGACTCGGCCAGCGAGGTCTTGCCCACACCGGGCGGGCCGACCAGGCACAGCACCGGCCCCTTGAGCTTCTTCACCCGCTTCTGCACGGCGAGATATTCAAGAATGCGCTCCTTGACCTCCTCCAGACCGTAGTGATCGGCATCGAGAATGCTCTCGGCACGCGCCAGATCCAGTCGTACCTTGCTTTCGGCCTTCCACGGCACATTGACCAGCCAATCGATGTAGGAGCGCACCACAGTGGCTTCAGCGGACATCGGCGACATTTGCTTGAGCTTGTTCAGCTCGGCATTGGCTTTGGTCAAGGCTTCCTTGGTCAGCCCCGCGTTATCGATACGCTTGCGCAGTTCGTCGAGCTCGCTGTGGCCTTCATCGATATCGCCAAGCTCTTTCTGAATGGCCTTCATCTGCTCATTCAGGTAGTACTCGCGCTGACTGCGCTCCATCTGCTTCTTCACGCGGCCGCGAATACGTTTCTCGACCTGTAGCAGGTCGATCTCGGCATCCAGCAGGGCCAGTACATGCTCGACGCGAGCGGACAGCGCGGTGATTTCGAGGATTTCCTGCTTCTGCTCGATCTTCAGCGCCATGTGCGCGGCCATGGTGTCGACCAGGCGGCTGGGCTCATCGATGCTGTTGAGCGAAGACAGGACTTCGGCCGGGACCTTTTTGCCCAGCTGCACGTACTGCTCGAACTGACTGAGCAGACTGCGGGTGAAGACTTCCGATTCGCGCTCGGCAGTTTCGCCCTCCTCGATCAGTTGCACTTCGGCACGGCAATGATCATCGAGATCAATGAAACGCTCGATCGAGCCGCGCTGCTCACCCTCGACCAGCACCTTGACGGTGCCGTCGGGCAGTTTGAGCAACTGCAGGACGGTGGCAACGGTGCCAACGCGATAAAGATCCTGATCATCCGGATCATCGACGGCCGGGTTCTTCTGGGCTACCAGCAGGATCTGCTTGTCACCCGTCATCGCCGCCTCGAGGGCCTCGATGGATTTCTCACGCCCGACGAAAAGCGGGATGACCATGTGCGGATAGACCACTACATCGCGCAATGGCAGGAGAGGCAATTCGATGGTTGTCTTCATGATTTCGGCTCAGCGGCGGCCATAAGGCCGTAAACAGGCGGGATTACCCTTGGCTTTTAAGATGGGGGTAGCTCCCGTAAAAAACAAGCGCAATGTCCACAAAAGCGAAGGGGCCCGAGGGGCCCCTTCTTTGCATCGTGTAACAGCCGTCAGGCGTCAGGCGCGGCCTTCGCCGGCGGTTCGCTGTTCTCGTAGATCAGCAGCGGCTTGGACGAACCCTCGATGACGCTCTCGTCGATCACCACCTTGCTCACGTCCTGCTGGGACGGGATCTCGTACATGGTGTCGAGCAGAATGCCCTCGAGAATCGAACGCAGGCCACGCGCACCGGTCTTGCGCTCCAGTGCCTTCTGCGCCACGGATTTCAGCGCATCGGAACGGAACTCCAGATCCACACCTTCCATCTCGAACAGCTTGGCGTACTGCTTGGTCAGCGCGTTCTTCGGCTCGGTGAGAATCTGCACCAGAGCAGCCTCGTCCAGCTCCTCCAGTGTCGCGATCACCGGCAGACGACCGACGAACTCGGGAATCAGGCCGAATTTGACCAGATCGTCCGGCTCGACCTCGCGCAGAGACTCACCGATCTTCTTGCCTTCCTGCTTGCTACGCACTTCTGCACCGAAACCGATACCACCTCGGGTGGAGCGAGCCTGAATGACTTTCTCCAGGCCGGCGAACGCACCGCCACAGATGAACAGGATGTTACGCGTATCAACCTGCAGGAACTCCTGCTGCGGATGCTTGCGCCCGCCCTGCGGCGGAACCGAGGCCACGGTGCCCTCGATCAGCTTGAGCAGCGCCTGCTGCACGCCCTCGCCCGACACGTCACGAGTGATCGACGGGTTATCGGACTTGCGCGAGATCTTGTCGATTTCGTCGATGTAGACGATACCCATCTGGGCCTTCTCGACATCGTAATCGCACTTCTGCAGCAGCTTCTGAATGATGTTCTCGACGTCCTCACCCACATAACCGGCTTCGGTCAGGGTGGTGGCGTCAGCGATGGTGAACGGCACATTGAGCAGGCGTGCCAGCGTTTCGGCCAGCAGCGTCTTGCCCGAACCAGTCGGACCGATCAGCAGAATGTTGCTCTTGCCCAGCTCGACATCGTCTTTCTTGTCACGCTGATTGAGACGCTTGTAGTGGTTGTATACCGCTACCGACAGCACTTTCTTGGCGCGCTCCTGACCGATCACGTACTGATCGAGGATGCCGCTGATTTCCTTGGGTGCCGGGAGTTTGTGCGCGCTGCTCTCGGACTGTGCTTCCTGCACCTCCTCGCGGATGATGTCATTGCACAGGTCGACGCATTCGTCGCAGATGAAGACGGAAGGACCGGCGATCAACTTGCGCACTTCATGCTGGCTTTTGCCGCAGAAGGAGCAATAAAGCAGTTTGCCGTTGTCCTCACCGTTACGGGTATCAGTCATTCGATCAATCCAATACGGTAGGCTTGAAACACAAGATGAAGGCAAATGCGGGCATTTTCAAGGGCGCAAGTCGCGCCAGTGAAGGATGCCCACAGCCGGCGCCTCATCTAGACCGGCATTTGACGCTTTTCATGGACGGCATCGACGAGACCGTATTCCACAGCGCGCGAAGCGCTCATGAAGTTGTCGCGGTTGGTATCACGCTCGATGGTTTCCAGGCTCTGACCGGTGTGCTGAGCCAGCAGCTCGTTCAAGCGCTCACGGATGAAGAGGATTTCCTTGGCGTGGATCTCGATGTCCGAGGCCTGCCCCTGGAAGCCGCCCAGCGGCTGGTGAATCATCACACGCGAGTTCGGCAGGCAGAAACGCTTGCCCTTGGCGCCGCCAGCCAGCAGGAATGCACCCATGCTGCAGGCCTGACCAATGCAGGTGGTGGACACATCCGCCTTGATGAACTGCATGGTGTCGTAGATCGCCATGCCGGCAGTCACCGAGCCACCCGGCGAGTTGATGTACAGGTGAATGTCCTTGTCCGGATTCTCTGCTTCCAGAAACAGCAGCTGGGCGCAGATCAGGTTGGCCATGTAGTCCTCGACCGGGCCAATCAGAAAGATCACGCGCTCCTTGAGCAGACGCGAATAAATGTCATAGGCACGCTCGCCACGAGCGGATTGCTCGATGACCATCGGCACCAGGCCGCCAGCGGCCTGGATTTCAGGCATGTTTTGCATAAAAGGATTGCGGGACATGTCTTGCGCTCACTCCCTAATAGTCATGTCTCAAATACACATAAGCCAGCACGGAGGCTGGCTTATGGTGGTGTACTCGAACGAGGTTACCAGATCAGTCGGCTTTAGGAGCTTCCGCCGGCTTGACTGCGTCTTCGTAGGAAACCGCTTTATCGGTCACGTTGGCCTTCTGCAGAACAGTATCTACAACTTGCTCTTCCAGTACAACCGAACGCACTTCGTTCATTTGCTGGTCGTTCTTGTAGTACCAGGCAACGACCTGCTCAGGCTCCTGGTAAGCCGAGGCCATCTCTTCGATCAGCTCGCGCACGCGGGCTTCGTCAGGCTTCAGTTCGAACTGCTTGACCACTTCAGCGACGATCAGGCCCAGCACCACACGGCGCTTGGCTTGCTCTTCGAACAGCTCGGCCGGCAGTTGGTCAGGCTTGATGTTGCCACCGAACTGCTGAACGGCCTGCACGCGCAGACGATTCACTTCGTTGCCGATCAGCGCCTTCGGCACTTCGACCGGGTTGGCAGCCAGCAGGCCGTCCATTACCTGGTTCTTGACCTTGGACTTGATGGCCTGACGCAGTTCACGCTCCATGTTCTTGCGAACCTCGGCGCGGAAACCCTCCAGACCGCCGTCCTTGATACCGAACAGGGCGAAGAACTCGTCGTTCAGCTCAGGCAGTTGCGGAGCGGAAACGCTGTTGACGGTAACGGTGAACTCGGCGGTTTTGCCGGCCAGATCGAGGTTCTGGTAGTCCTCGGGGAAGGTCGGGTTGATCACGCGCTCTTCACCAGCCTTGACACCGACCAGGGCGTCTTCGAAGCCCGGGATCATGCGGCCGGAGCCCAGCACCAGCTGAGTGCCCTTGGCGCTACCACCAGCGAATGCTTCACCGTCGATCTTGCCGACGAAATCGATGTTCAGCTGGTCGCCATTCTCGGCAGCACGCTCGACAGCCTCGAAACGGGTGTTCTGCTTGCGCAGGATATCCAGCATGTTGTCGACATCACTGTCAGCGACTTCAGCCTGCAGGCGCTCGATGGCGATAGTGTCGAGGCCGGTCACCTGGAACTCAGGGAATACTTCGAAAGTAGCCACGTATTCCAGATCCTTGCCCTTCTCGAAGGACTTCGGCTCTACGGCCGGAGCGCCGGCCGGGTTCAGCTTCTGCTCGACCACGGCTTCATAGAAGGTAGCCTGGATCAGGTCGCCCAGGGCTTCCTGACGAGCGGCATCTTCATAGCGCTGACGAATCACGCTCATCGGCACCTTGCCAGGACGGAAGCCAGGAACCTTGGCACGACGGGCAGTCTGTTGCAGACGCTTGTTGACTTCGGTCTCGATGCGCTCGACGGGTACGCCGACAGTCATGCGGCGCTCAAGAGCAGAAGTGCTTTCAACAGAAACTTGCATGGATATTCCTCGTTGCACAGACATAAGCCGGCTCGAACCGGCCCCGAATCAAGGCCAAGCATTCTAGAGGGTCAATGTGCAGAAGTCACCCTAGAAGCAGGCGGCAGTCGGGAGGGGCTATATAAAGATGGTGCGGACGGAGAGACTCGAACTCTCACACCTTGCGGCGCCAGAACCTAAATCTGGTGTGTCTACCAATTCCACCACGTCCGCGTGGCTTTGCAGCTTAAAACAAAAACGCCAGGCTTTTGGCCTGGCGCTTTGGAATATGGGGTGGACGATGGGAATCGAACCCACGACACCAGGAGCCACAATCCTGTGCTCTACCAACTGAGCTACGCCCACCATATTGCATTTGCTTACTCAACTTGCCTGACCGCCAAATGGCGCACCCGGCAGGACTCGAACCTGCGACCATCCGCTTAGAAGGCGGATGCTCTATCCAGCTGAGCTACGGGCACTTATCCATCTGCTAGCGCAGACTTACAAGCTTTTGGCTCCAACCTCACCACCAGGGCTTGGCTCTTGCCGCCTCACCCAGCGAGTGGCTGTTCCTGAGAAGCGGGGCGAATGTTATAGACGGCTCCCAACCTCGTCAACAGAAATTTTCAAAAAAATTCAGCGATTTAAAGGAGTTACGCGAAAACGACGGCAGGCGCCTTTGCCCAAGTGAGCGCCCATGCGAGAATGCGCGTCCTTTTTTCATCCTTCTTAATGGTTAACCAGCGCAATGACCGCACAACTGATCGACGGCAAGGCGATCGCCGCCAGCCTCCGCCAGCAGATTGCCCAACGTGTCGCCGAACGCCGCCAGCAAGGCCTTCGTGCGCCAGGCCTGGCCGTGATCCTGGTCGGCACCGATCCTGCCTCCCAGGTCTATGTGTCACATAAACGCAAGGATTGCGAAGAAGTCGGCTTTGTTTCCCGCGCCTATGATCTGCCGGCAGAGACCAGCCAGGCCGATCTGCTCGCCCTGATCGACGAGCTCAATGAAGACCCGGCCATCGACGGCATCCTGGTACAGCTGCCGCTGCCGGAGAATCTCGACTCGTCCCTGCTGCTCGAACGCATTCGCCCGGATAAAGATGTGGACGGCTTTCACCCCTACAACATCGGCCGCCTGGCCCAGCGCATGCCGCTGCTGCGCCCCTGTACCCCCAAGGGCATCATGACCCTGCTGGAAAGCACCGGCGCCGATCTCTACGGCATGCATGCAGTGGTAGTTGGCGCGTCCAATATCGTCGGCCGACCAATGGCCATGGAGTTGCTGCTGGCCGGTTGCACCGTGACCGTCACCCACCGCTTCACCAAGGATCTGGCTGCTCACGTCGGCCAGGCCGATATCGTTGTGGTCGCAGCCGGCAAGCCTGGGCTGGTCAAGGGCGAGTGGATCAAGCCAGGCGCCATCGTCATCGACGTCGGCATCAACCGCCAGGAAGACGGCAAGCTGGTCGGCGACGTGACCTTTGATGCCGCCCTGCCCCGCGCCGGCTGGATCACCCCGGTTCCAGGCGGTGTTGGCCCGATGACCCGCGCAGGCCTGCTGGAAAACACCCTGCACGCGGCCGAGCATCTGCATAAATAAGCGGCACGGCTGAATGAAAAACGGCACCCTAGGGTGCCGTTTTTTATCGCGGCTGAAGCCGCTCCCACAGGGAAGGAAGCCCCCTCCCCCTCGCCGAAGGGCTTCAGCCACTGCGCCACTTAGATCAGTTGCGCGACTGTTCCCAGGACTTGAGCAACTCGTCGTAGGCAATGGTCTCGCCTTTGGGTTTCTCGTTGGCCAGCTTGGGCTTGGGTGCGCCCGGCTGATCGAACCAGTACTGCGGATCCCGCGGCTCGTTCAGCTTCGGCCCGCACTCACCTAGCACACCGGAGCGCTCCAGACGACCGAGCATGGTGTCTTGCGCTGCGGCCAGGCCATCGAGCGCCTGTTGCGGGGTCTTGTCGCCACTGGCGGCCTCGGCGATGAACTGCCACCACAGCTGGGCCAGACGCGGATAATCCGGCACGTTGGTACCGGTTGGCGTCCACTGGACGCGGGCCGGGCTGCGGTAGAACTCCACCAGCCCGCCGAGCTTGGGTGCGGCGTCGGTCATGGCCTGGGAGTTGATGTCCGACTCGCGGATCGGCGTCAGGCCGACCAGGGTCTTCTTCAGCGACACGGTCTTGGAAGTGACGAACTGCGCATAGAGCCAGGCAGCCAGGCGCTGCTTCTCCGGGGTGGACTTGAGGAAGGTCCAAGAACCGGCATCCTGATATCCGAGCTTCATGCCCTCCTCCCAGTACGGCCCTTTCGGCGACGGCGCCATACGCCATTTCGGCGTGCCGTCCTCATTGACCACCGGCAGGCCCGGCTTGGTCATGTCGGCGGTAAAGGCGGTGTACCAGAAGATCTGCTGGGCGATAGCACCCTGCGCCGGCACCGGGCCCGCCTCGGAGAAGGTCATGCCCTGGGCCTCACGCGGTGCGTACTGGCGCATCCAGTCGACGTATTTCTGCGTCGCGAACACCGCCGCCGGACCGTTGGTGTCGCCGCCGCGGGCAACGCTGGAGCCCACCGGCCGGCAGCCGTCGACGCGAATGCCCCACTCGTCTACCGGCAGACCGTTGGGCAGGCCCTTGTCGCCGCCACCGGCCATGGAGAACCAGGCATCGGTGAAGCGCCAGCCCAGCGACGGGTCCTTCTTGCCGTAGTCCATGTGGCCGTAGACGCGCTGACCGTCGATTTCCTTGACGTGCACCGAGAAGAACTCGGCGATGTCCTCATAGGCCGACCAGTTGACCGGTACGCCCAGTTCGTAGCCGTAGATTTCCTTGAACTTGGCTTTGAGCTCCGGGCGCTCGAACCAGTCGGCGCGGAACCAGTAGAGGTTGGCGAACTGCTGGTCGGGCAGCTGATAGAGCTTGCCGTCCGGCCCGGTGGTGAAGGACAGACCGATGAAGTCCTCGAGATCCAGGGTCGGTGAAGTGAAGTCCTTGCCCTCGCCCTCGATCATGTCGCTGATCGCCACCGCCTTGCCGTAACGCGCGTGGGTGCCGATCAGGTCGGAGTCGTTGACCCAGCCGTCGTAGATGTTCTTGTCCGACTGCATCTGCGTCTGCAGCTTCTCCACCACGTCGCCTTCCTGCAGCAGGTCGTGCTTGAGCTTGATCCCGGTGATCTCGCTGAACGCCTTGGCCAGCACCTTGGACTCGTACTCGTGGGTGGTGATGGTTTCCGACACCACGCTGATGTTCATGCCGCGAAACGGCTCGGCGGCCTTGATGAACCATTTCAGCTCTTCGAGCTGCTGCTCGGGCGTCAGGGTCGAGGGGTTGAACTCCTCGGCGATCCATTTCTTCGCGGCCTCTTCATAGGCATCCGCCCAGGCCGCACCGCTCAAACCGGACAACGCCAGCAAGGCGGCCAACGCCATGCTATGTCGGGTCTTGTTGTTATTGTCGAACATAGAGACCTCCATCTCAGGATTTGGGGAGAGGCATACCGGCGGCAGCCCGGCTCAGCCCCAGCGCATGACTGCGCACAACCACAACAGCGATAGCAGCGAGGCTATCCACACGCTCCAGTCGGTCACGCCTATCACCAGCAGGTGCAGGTAGGCGCTGCCGAGCAGACCGATGAACAACCGATCACCCCGGGTGGTGGTGATCGGCAGAAAACCCTTGCGCTCGACGCACGGCCAGCGCAGCTCGACCAGCGTCATGCCGGCCAGCAGCACGGCGATGCCGCCGAAGAACAGCGCGGTCGGTAGAGTCCAGGCCATCCAGCTCATGACGAACCTCCCTTACATGCGGCCGAGGGCGAAGCCCTTGGCCACATGGTTGCGAACGAACCAGATCACCAGCATCCCCGGGATGATGGTCAGCACCCCGGCAGCGGCCAGCACGCCCCAGTCGATGCCCGAGGCGGACACGGTACGGGTCATCACCGCCGCGATGGGCTTGGCGTCCACCGAGGTCAGGGTGCGCGCCAGCAGCAGCTCGACCCAGGAAAACATGAAGCAGAAGAAGGCCGTGACGCCGATGCCGGAGCGGATCAGCGGGATGAAGATCTTCACGAAGAATTTCGGGAAGCTGTAACCGTCGATATAGGCCGTCTCGTCGATTTCCTTCGGCACGCTGGACATGAAGCCCTCGAGAATCCACACCGCCAGCGGTACGTTGAACAGGCAGTGCGCCAGCGCCACGGCGATATGGGTGTCGAACAGGCCGATGGACGAATAGAGCTGGAAGAACGGCAGCAGAAACACCGCCGGCGGCGCCATGCGGTTGGTCAGCAGCCAGAAGAACAGGTGCTTGTCGCCGAGAAAACGGTAGCGCGAGAAGGCATAGGCCGCCGGCAGCGCCACGCTGAGCGAGATCAGGGTGTTGAGGCTGACGTAGTACAGCGAGTTGAGGTAGCCCTCGTACCAGCTGCGGTCGGTGAAGATCACCCGGTAGTTGTCCAGGGTGAAGTTCTGCGGCCACAGGCTGAGCCCCCCGAGAATCTCGGTGTTGCTCTTGAACGACATGTTCAGCAGCCAGTAGATCGGCACCAGCAGAAACAGGAAGTAGATCAGCAGTGCCAGACGTTTGCGCAGCATCATGGTCGGCCTCAGCGGGTTTTGTCGTCGTGGGTCATGGCGGTGTAAAACAGCCAGGACACCAGCAGGATGATCAGGAAGTACACCAGCGAGAACGCCGCGGCCGGGCCCAGATCGAACTGGCCGATGGCCATTTGCGTCAGGGTCTGACTGAGGAAGGTGGTGGCGTTGCCCGGCCCGCCGCCGGTGAGCACGAACGGCTCGGTGTAGATCATGAAGCTGTCCATGAAGCGCAGCATCACCGCGATCAGCAGCACGCTTTTCAGCTTGGGCAGCTGGATATGGCGGAACACCGCCCAGTTCGATGCACGGTCGATGCGCGCCGCCTGGTAATAGACGTCGGGAATGGCGCGCAGCCCGGAATAGCACAGCAGCGCCACCAGCGACGTCCAGTGCCACACGTCCATGATGAGCACCGTGACCCAGGCGTCCATGGTGTTGGAGGCATAGTTGTAGCTGATGCCCAGCTTGTTCAGCGTCCAGCCCATCAGGCCGATGTCGGCACGGCCGAAGATCTGCCAGATGGTGCCGACCACGTTCCACGGGATCAGCAGCGGAATGGCCATCAGGATCAGGCACAGCGACGCCCAGCGCCCGCGTGTCGGCATGCACAGGGCGATGGCGATGCCTAACGGAATCTCGATCAGCAGCACGCAGGCGGAGAAGATGAACTGACGCAGCAGCGAGTCGTGCAGACGCGGGTCCTGCAGCACCTGCTTGTACCAGTCGACGCCGACGAAGTAGCGCGTGGACGGGTCGAAGATGTCCTGCACCGAGTAGTTGACCACCGTCATCATCGGCACGATGGCGCTGAACGCCACCAGCAGGAACACTGGCAGCACCAGCCACCAGGCCTTGTTGTTCTGCACCTTCATGGCGCCACCTCCACCAGGTAGTCGTCGGCATAGAGCATCAGCCACTGCGCCGGGAAGCTCAGGTACACCTGCTCGCGCGGCACCGGCTGGTCTTCCTGCAGGCGCGCCTTGAGCACCTGACCGTCGAGGTCGAAGGTGAGGATCTTGTAGGTGCCGAGGTCCTCGACGTGCAGCACGCGGCCGCACAGCGCGTCTTCATAGGCGCCGTCCCAGATGTGCACGAACTCGGGACGGATGCCCGCCTGCAGGCGCTTGCCGTCCAGTTCGGCAAGGCGCTGGTTGAGCGCGTCGGACAGCGGCAGGACCGTGCCGGCGAACCGCACCCCGCCCTCGCAGCGCTGCACCTCGATCAGGTTCATGCCGGGGCTGCCAATGAAGTAGCCGACGAAGGTGTGCCCGGGGCGCTCGAACAGCTCGCGCGGCGTGCCGAACTGGACGATCTGCCCGCCGTACATCACCGCGATCTTGTCGGCGAAGGTGGAGGCCTCCAGCTGATCGTGGGTGACGTAGACCATGGTGATGTTGAACTGCTCGTGGATCTGCTTGAGCTTACGCCGCAGCTTCCACTTCAGATGCGGGTCGATCACCGTCAGCGGCTCGTCGAAGAGAATCGCCGACACGTCGTCACGCACCAGGCCGCGGCCCATGGAGACCTTCTGCTTCTCGTCGGCGGTGAGGTTGCGCGCCTTCTTGTGCAGCAGCGGATGCAGCTCCAGCACCTCGGCGATCTCGTGCACCTTGCTCATCACCCGCGCTTCGTCCATGCCCTGGTTGCGCAGCGGGAAGGCCAGGTTGTCGAACACCGTCATGGTGTCGTAGACCACCGGGAACTGGAAAACCTGGGCGATATTGCGCTGCTGCGGCGACAGCGTGTTGACCGCCTTGCCGTCGAACTGCACCTCGCCCTGCGACGGGCTGAGCAGACCGGAGATGATGTTGAGCAACGTCGACTTGCCGCAGCCCGAAGGTCCCAGCAGCGCATAGGCGCCGCCCTGCTGCCAGACGTGGTTCATCTCGCGAATCGCGTAGTCTTCCGGCGCCTTCGGCGTGCCGCTGTAGCTGTGCGCCAGGTTATGCAGACGAATCTCGGCCATCAGGCAGCCCTCCCCTGACGGCGACTGGGCGCCTGCACCAATTGCCCATCGGCAGCGAAGACGAACAGCTTGTGGGTGGGGATGTAGATCAGGATCGGAGTATCCACCGCGTACTCGTGCACGCCCGGCAGGTGCAGCACCAGCACGAACTGCTCGTTGCGCACGTGAAGGAAGGTTTCCGAACCGCTGATCTCGGCCAGCTCGACGGTCACGGCCAGCTCCAGATCATCGTCGTTGGACGGCACCAGGCCGATATGGCTGGGGCGCACGCCAAAGCGGTACTCGCCCTCGGCGATACCGCGCAGATCGGGGTTGAGCGGAAAGTGCACGCAATCGGCGAAGCTCACCTCGGTGCCACTGATGCGCCCCGGCATCAGGTTGATCGCAGGTTCCGAGAACAGCTCGGCGGCCAGCACCTGCTGCGGGCGGTGGTAGACCTCGGCGGTCTTGCCGCTCTGCACCACCCGCCCTTCGTGGAGGATGGTGGTGGTGCCACCCAGGGCCAGCGCCTCGTTGGGCTCGGTGGTGGCGTAGATGGCGATGGTGTGGCGCGCCTGGAACAGCTCGCGCATCTCCTGGCGCAGCTCCTCGCGCAGCTTGTAGTCGAGGTTGACCAGGGGCTCGTCGAAGAGGATCAAGGACGCGTCCTTGACCAGCGCTCGGGCCATGGCCGTGCGCTGCTGCTGGCCGCCGGACAGCTCCAGCGGGTAGCGCGACAGCAGCTTGTCGATGCGCAGCATGCGCGCGGTGGCCTCGACCTTCTCGACGATCAGCTCCTTGGCCACACCGGCCTGACGCAGCGGCGAGGCGATGTTCTCGAACACCGTCAGGGTCGGGTAGTTGATGAACTGCTGATAGACCATCGACACATTGCGCTGGCGCACCGGCACGCCGGTGACATCGGCGCCGTTCATCAGCACGCGGCCGCTGCTGGGCCGGTCCAGCCCGGCCATCAGGCGCATCAGGCTGGTCTTGCCGGCCAGAGTGCGGCCGAGCAGAACGTTGAAGGAGCCGGGTTCGAAACTCAGGCAGGCATCGTCGATATGCACCTGGCCATCGACGATACGGGTGACGTGTTCGAGCTTGAGCGACATGGCCTGTCCTTTTTCTTGTCGTGCCATTCGGTTTCGAACACCTACAGCGACAAACGTGCCAGACCGCCAGAAATTGGAATATCCAACTGATATTCAAGAGAAAAAAGCTCGATATCGGGTTGCCTGGCGATGTTCGACTGAACACTTTTGAACAGTCAGATGTGAACAACTGAACAATTCGTTCGTTGACATTGAACAGTCATGAACGAGACTGGACCAATCGCGACACAGATCGCGAATCGACAAGAAGAGATCGCACCATGACAGAAGCTGCCCGTGCCCCGGCACACGACACCATCATCCAGGAGTCCTGGTCGCGTTGTCGTGACTACGGCCTGACCCACCAGAGTACGCCGCGCTTCGACCCGCCAGCCCCCGGCGAACTCTCGGCCCTGCTGGAAAGCCGCCAGGCGCTGGTGCAGACCACCCATCAGGAAGTGCTGCCCTACTACGGCACCATCCTCGCCAACTCCAACTGCCTGATCATGCTCGCCGACGAGCAGGGCCGGCTGCTGCAATCCTGGGGCGACCAGCGTTTCATCGAGCCGCGCCAGGCCGCCGGCTTCGTCGCCGGGGCCAGTTGGCTGGAGCGTTACACCGGCACCAACGCCATCGGCACCGCGCTCAGTTGCGGCCAGGCCGTGCATATCCAGCACGACGAGCACTTCCTCAAGGCCAACCGTTTCATGACCGGCTCGGCCTCGCCGATCTTCGACGAGCAAAGGCGCATGATCGCCGTGCTCGACGTGTCCAGCGACAGCTACCTGCCGCCGGCGCACACCCTGGGCATGGTCAAGATGATGAGCCAGTCGGTGGAGAATCGCCTGATCCTCAAGCTGTTCGCCGACCAGTACCACCTGCTCAGCTTCAACACCAGCCTGGACAACCTCGACAGCCCCTGGGCCGGCCTGGTGGTGTTCGACGAACGCGGCCATGTGGTCTCGGCCAACCGCCGCGCCGACAACCTGCTTGGCCAGTCGCTGACCTACGGCACCATCGAGCAGCTGTTCGACGTGCCGCTGCAGCAACTGCTCAACCAGCCGGACGGCCAGCCGTTTAGCCTGCGCACCAGCGGCCATTTTCGCTTTCACGCGCGGGTGCGCCGCCCTGCCCGGCCGGCGCCGATACAGGCCCGCGATTTCCGTCCGCAGGGCCCCGCGCCCGTACCCGAGGAGCCGCCGCTGCGTGCGCTGAGCCTGGGTGACACGCGGATGGACAAGGCCATCCGCCTGGCCGAGCGGTTGCTGGAAAAGGACATCCCGATCCTGGTGCAGGGTGAAACCGGCGCCGGCAAGGAGGTCTTCGTCAAGGCTCTGCACCGCGCCAGTTCGCGCGCCGATCAGCCCTTCATCGCGGTCAACTGCGCCGCCATTCCGGCAGAGCTGGTCGAGTCGGAGCTGTTCGGCTACGAAAAAGGCGCCTTTACCGGCGCCAGCCAGAAGGGCCATATCGGGCTGATCCGCAAGGCGCACAAGGGCACGCTGTTTCTCGACGAGATCGGCGACATGCCGCTGCGGGTGCAGGCGCGTCTGCTGCGCGTGCTGCAGGAGCGCTGCGTGCAGCCACTGGGCAGCAGCGAGCTGCATCCGGTGGACGTACGCCTGGTCTCCGCCACCAACCGTCCGCTGCGCCAGGACGTCGACAGCGGCCAGTTCCGCGCCGACCTATACTACCGCATCAGCGGCCTGAACCTCGAGCTGCCGCCACTGCGCGAACGCAGCGACAAGCAGGCGCTGTTCCATAAACTGTGGGAGCAGCACCGTGAACCCCACCAGCGCGCGGGTATCAGCCGCGAGGTACTGGAGCTGTTTCAGCACCACCCCTGGCCGGGCAATCTGCGCCAGCTAAGCAGCGTGCTGCGCGTGGCCCTGGTGATGGCCGACGAGCAACCTATCCGTGCCGAACACCTGCCGGACGATTTCTTTCTCGACCTGCCAACGGACGCCCCTGCGCAAGCCCCGGCCGAGATCGACGCCAGCGACCTGGCCAGCCAGTACCAGGCCTGCGGCGGCAACATTTCCTACCTTGCCCGCCACCTCGGCCTGAGCCGCAACACACTGTACAAGCGCCTACGCGAACAGGGCGTCAGGCCCTGACGGTAGGCCGCGCCCGCAGGCCAAAGCGCCAGCCCTGCTGCATGCCCGCCGCGGCCAGCAGGATGGCCGCCACGCCGAGCCATTGCAGCGGGCTGAGCCAGTGATCGAAGGCCAGCCAGTCGACGAAGATCGCCGCCACCGGGTAGATGAACGACAGTGCGCCGGTCAGCGCCGTCGGCAGTTTCTGGATGGCGCCGTAGAGCAGCATGTACATCAGCCCGGTATGCACCACGCCCAGGGTCATCAGGCTGGCCCAGGCCGCCTCGCCCTGCGGCAGCTGATGCCCAGCCAGGGGCGCCAGCATCAGCACACCGGTCAGCAGTTGAATCAGCGCGATCAGATGCGGCGGCGTAGCGCTGAGACGTTTGACGATCAACGCCGCGACCGCATAGAGCAGCGCCGCCCCCAGCGCCAGGGCGATGCCCAATAGATAGTTGCCACCAGCCACCGCACCACGACCATGGGCACCGACGATGGCCAGCATGCCGATGAAGGCCAGCGCCAGCCAACCGAGCTTGAGCCAGGTGATGCGCTCGCCGAGAAACAGCGCCGCCAGCCCCACCAGCATGAACGGCTGGACGTTGTACACCACGGTACTGACGGCGATGGATGCCTGCGCGTAGGAGGCGAACAGCAGCAGCCAGTTGCCGACGATGGCCACACCGCTGAGCACCGCCAGCAGCAATACGCGCCGTCCCAACAGCTCGGCTCGCAGCAGGCCGAGCACGGCGCAGACCAGCAACAATGCGGCGCCGCCGATCAGGCAGCGCCAGAGCACCACGTCCACCACCGCCTGGCCGGAGGCCAGCACGAACCAGCCGATGGTGCCGGAAATCAGCATCGCGGCGATCATTTCCAGCGAGCCACGCTTGAGCTTGTTGTCCACGGTTCGATCCTCGCTTTGACAGGCCTCCATTATCCGAAGGTGCAACTTTCCTCTCCATGGCGAATCTGAGGCAAAATCTGCCTCACGCCTTTTTTACAACGGCTGATTCCGGCTTTTGCCTAACGAGGTCCCTATGACCGATGAAATCGACCAGACCCTGATCGCCGCCCTGATGGAAGACTCGCGGCGCTCCCTGAAGGCCCTGGCGCAGATCAGTGGCCTCTCCTCACCCAGCGTGGCCGAGCGCCTGCGGCGTCTGGAAGAACGCGGCGTGCTCAAGGGTTACAGAGTGGAAATCGATCCAAGCCACTTCGGCTATCAGCTACAGGCCATCGTTCGCGTGCGTCCGCTGCCCGGCAAGCTGCACGAGGTGGAAAGGCTGATCCAGGCCACCCCCGAGTTCACCGAATGCGACAAGGTCACCGGCGAGGACTGCTTCATCGCCCGTCTGCACGTTCGCTCGATGGAGCAACTGGACGAGGTGCTCGACCGCATCAACGGCCATGCCGAAACCAACACCGCCATCGTCAAGAAGACCTCGGTGCCCCGCCGCCTGCCCCCGATGAACTGACAAGGAACGATCATGCGCCCATCCCTTCGCCCTCTGCTCCTCGCGCTCGGCCTTTGCCTGGGCAGCCAATCGGCCTTCGCCGAGCTGCGCCAGGCAGTCAATGCCGCTGTGGAACCGATGATGCAGACCTATGCCATCCCCGGCATGGCTATCGCCATCAGCCACAAGGGCCAGCAGCACTTCTTCGAATACGGCGTCGCCTCACGTGAAAACGGCCAGAACGTGGATCGCCACACCCTGTTCGAACTGGGTTCGGTCAGCAAACTCTTCACCGCCACCCTCGGCGCCTACGCCGAAGCGCGCGGTACGCTGAACCTCAGCGACAACGCCAGCCAGTACCTGCCGGCGCTACAGGGCAGCGCGTTCGATCACATCAGTCTGCTGGACCTGGCCACCTACACCCCTGGCGGCCTGCCACTGCAGTTTCCGGATGCAGTCGGCAACGAACGCCAGATGCTCGATTACTACCGCAACTGGCAGGCGGTCTACCCGCCCGGCACGCAACGGCTGTATTCAAACCCCAGTATCGGCCTGTTCGGTCACCTGGCCGCCGCCAGCCTGGCCAAGCCGTTCCAGGAACTGATGGAGCAGGACCTGCTGCCGCAACTGGGCATGCAGGAAAGCTACGTGCAGATACCGGCCGCGCAGATGACGCGCTATGCCTGGGGCTACCGCGACGATAAGGCCGTGCGGGTCAGCCCCGGCGCGCTGGATGCCGAAGCCTACGGCTTGAAATCCACCGCCGCCGACATGCTGCGCTTCATCGACGCCAACCTGCACCCGGACAAGCTGCCCGCACCGCTGCACCAGGCCGTCAGCTCCACCCATCGCGGTTACTATCAGGTCGGCGACATGACGCAGGGCCTGGGCTGGGAACGCTATGCCTATCCCATCGGCCTGGCGAAGCTGCAAGCGGGCAACTCCGCCGAGATGGCCCTGCAACCCCAGGCGGTGGAGCGTTTCAGCGCACCCACGCCGGCCGAAGGTGACCTACTGCTGAACAAGACTGGCTCGACCAACGGCTTCGGCGCCTACATCCTGCTGCTGCCGGCACGCGATACCGGCCTGGTGATACTCGCCAACCGCAACTACCCCAATGCCGAGCGCGTGCGCCTGGCATTGCAGTTGCTCGAGAGCCTCGAACCCTAGGCTGGTTTGCAAGGCATCGGTGCGCAGGATGCGCACCTTGCGCTTATAAACTGCGCGCAATCACCATCCGCTGCACGTCGCTGGTGCCCTCGTAGATCTGGCAGACGCGCACGTCACGGTAGATGCGCTCGACCGGGAAGTCCTTGAGGTAGCCGTAACCGCCTAGCGTCTGGATCGCCGCCGAGCACACCCGTTCGGCCATCTCAGAGGCGAACAGCTTGGCCATCGACGCCTCGGTCAGGCATGGCTGGCCTGCCTCACGCAGGCTCGCCGCGTGGTGCACCATCTGCCGCGCCACGGCGATCTGCGTGGCCATGTCGGCCAGGCGAAACGCCACTGCCTGGTGTTCGATGATCGGCTTGCCGAAGGTCACCCGCTCGTGGGCGTAGTCGCGCGCCGCCTCGAACGCGGCGCGGGCCATACCTACCGATTGCGCGGCGATGCCGATGCGCCCACCTTCCAGATTGGCCAGGGCGATGCGGTAGCCCTCGCCCTCTTCGCCCAGGCGCAGCTCGGCCGGGATGCGCACCTCGTCGAGCTGGATCTGGCAGGTGTCCGAGGCATGCTGGCCGAGCTTTTCCTCCACCCGCACCACCGAGAACCCCGGCGTGTCGGTCGGCACGATAAAGGCGCTGATGCCCTTCTTGCCGGCCCCTGGGTCGGTGACGGCGAAGACGATGACCATGCCGGCGTGGCTGCCGGAGGTGATGAACTGCTTGGCGCCGCTCAGCACGTAGTGCTCGCCGTCGCGCCGGGCGCGGGTGCGCAGGTCGCTGGCATCGGAGCCGGCCTGCGGTTCGGTCAGGGCGAAGGCGCCGAGCATGCTGCCTTCGGCCAGCGGGCGGAGAAAGCGCTGTTTCTGCGCCTCGCTGCCGTATTTCAGGATCGGCATGCAGCCCACCGAGTTGTGCACGCTCATGATGGTGGAGCAGGCGCCATCACCCGCCGCCACCTCTTCCAGGGCCATGGCGTAGGCTAGGTGGCCGGTCTCGGCGCCGCCCCATTGCTGCGGCACCAGCATGCCCATAAAGCCCAGCTGGCCCATCTCGGCAATGGCCTCGGCTGGGAAGCGATGCTCGCGGTCCCAGTCGGCGGCGAAGGGCTTGAGCCGTTCCTGGGCGAACTGGCGGGCCATGTCGCGGATCAGTAGTTGTTCTTCGTTGGGCAGCATGGCTGGCTCCGATAATGCGGGTTGATCAATGACAGGACCGCTCGGATGTCGCGGGGCCGTCTAGGCCATGCGCACCGAGAGTATTTTCCGTAGTCAGCGGTGCGCACGGCGCACCCTACGTACCGAAGGCGATTCGTAGGGTGTGCGGCGCCGCCTGGGTCGTGCGCATCAATGGTTTTTGCTTCACAACCTTTCGATGGCCACCGCGGTGGCCTCGCCGCCGCCGATGCACACGGAGGCCACGCCGCGCTTGAGCCCGTACTGGCTCAGGGCATTGAGCAGAGTCACCAGCACGCGCGCGCCGGAGGCGCCGATGGGGTGGCCGAGGGCGCAGGCGCCGCCGTGCACGTTGAGCTTGGCGTGGGGGATCTCCAGGTCGCGCATGGCCACCATGGGCACCACCGCGAAGGCCTCGTTGATCTCGTACAGGTCCACTTCGTTCAGGCTCCAGCCGCTGCGTGCCAGCACGCGCTGAATCGCGGTAACCGGCGCGGTGGTGAACAGGTTCGGCGCCTGGGCGTGGCCGGCATGGGCGACGATGCGCGCCAGCGGACTCAGGCCTCGCCGCTCGGCCTCTGACTGGCGCATCAGCAGCAGGGCCGCAGCGCCGTCGGAAATCGAGCTGGAGTTGGCCGCGGTCACGGTGCCGCCGTCGCGGAACGCCGGCTTGAGCGAGGGAATCTTCTCCGGCCTGGCCTTGGGCGGCTGCTCGTCGGCGGCGATCAGGCGCCGCTCACGCCCGGCAGGAGCCTCGACCGCGACGATCTCGTCGGCAAAATGGCCGGCCTCCATCGCCTGCTGCGCCCGGCGCAGCGACTCCAGGGCGTAGGCGTCCTGCTCCTGGCGGGTAAAGCCGTAGCTCTGCGCGCAGTCCTCGGCGAAGGTGCCCATCAGCCGTCCGCGCTCGTAGGCGTCTTCCAGGCCGTCGAGGAACATATGGTCGAGCACCTGGCCGTGGCCCATGCGATAGCCCGCGCGGGCGCGCTGTAGCAGGTACGGCGCGTTGGACATGCTTTCCATGCCGCCGGCCACCAGCACCTCGGCGCTGCCAGCCAGCAGTTGGTCGTGGCCGAGCATCAGCGCCTGCATGCCCGAGCCGCACATCTTGTTCAGCGTGGTGCATTGCGCCGCCTGGCTCAGGCCCGCGCCGAGCGCCGCCTGGCGCGCCGGGGCCTGGCCCTGACCGGCCTGCAGCACGCAGCCCATCAGCACGGCATCCACCGCCTCGGCCGCGAGTCCGGCGCGCTGCAGGGTGGCGCGAATGGCGGCGGCGCCCAGTTCGGCGGCGGACAGGCCGGCCAGGTCACCGAGAAAACCGCCCATGGGAGTTCGGGCGGCGCTGACGATCACGACCGGATCGGTTGCAGACATGGTTGTCTCCTGAAAGTCGTTGGTGTGCCATGGATTGCGGCCAGGTCGATCAGCTCACCCCGGGCGGATGCAATCCGGGTCATGTGTCGGTTACTTCGCCGCCATACGCAGCGCGCCATCGAGGCGGATCACCTCGCCGTTGAGCATGGGGTTCTCGACGATGTGGCGCACCAGCGCGGCGTATTCCTCGGGGCGGCCCAGGCGCGGCGGGAACGGCACGCCGGCGGCCAGCGAGTCGCGCACCTCCTGCGGCATGCCGGCCATCATCGGCGTCTCGAAGATGCCCGGGGCGATGCACATCACGCGGATGCCCGAGCGCGCCAGCTCGCGCGCCGCCGGCAGGGTCATCGCGGCCACCCCGCCCTTGGAGGCGGCATAGGCGGCCTGACCGATCTGCCCGTCGAAGGCCGCCACCGAAGCGGTATTGACGATCACCCCGCGCTCGCCCTCGGCATTCGGCGGGTTCTGCGCCATGGCCTCGGCGGCCAGGCGCAGCAGGTTGAAACTGCCGATCAGGTTGACCTCGACGGTACGGCGGAAGCTGTCCAGGCCATGCACGCCACTGCGCCCCAGGACCTTCTCGGCCGGTGCGATACCGGCGCAGTTGACCAGCCCGTGCACGGCGCCAAAGGCCTCCAGTGCCTGCGCCACAGCCGCACGGCCATCCTCCTCGCGGGTGATGTCGGCCTGCACGAAGCGGGCACCCTCGCCCAGCTCTGCGGCGGCGCGCTGCCCCGCTTCGGCATTGATATCCAGCAACAGCACCTTGCCGCCCTGGCCGAGCAGCTGACGGGCAGCGGCCAGGCCAAGGCCGGAGCCGCCACCGGTGATCAGAAATACGGAATCTTCGATACGCATAGCACGCTCCAGCAACGAGTCAGAACCATGCTCGCGCCGAGCGCCGCCGTCGACAATGGCGAAAGTCGTCTATCGATCTGAGCGCTTTGGACAATCGGGCGTCGGGTGCATCAGCGCGCGGTACTGCCCCGGCGTAGAGCCGGTCCACTTCTTGAACGCCTTGTAGAAGGCGCTGATATCGGCGAAACCGAGCACGCCGGCCAGCTCGACGAAATCGCCCTCGCCGGCATCCAGGCGGGTGATAGCCAGTTCGCGCCGCACCTGATCCTTGAGCCCCTGGTACGACTGACCCTCCTGGGCCAACTTGCGGCGCAGGGTCGATGGCGCCATGTAGAAATGGCTGCTGAGCGCCTCGAAGTCGGGCCAGCGTGCGGCGCTCAGCGAACGCAGATAGGCACGAATACGCGCCCCCAGGCTTTGCGGGTCGCGGTAGCGCACCAGGATATTGGCTGGTGCGCCGGCCAGAAAGCGCTTCAGTTCGCGCTCGCTGCGGCGCACCGGCTGCGCCAGGCAGTCGGCGTTGAACAGCAGGCGGCTGGAGGGGCGCTCGAAGCGCAGGTTGTCGCAGAACATCACCCGGTAGTCTTCGAGATAGCCCGGCGCCGGACAGCGCAGGTCGATGCCGAGGATCGGCAGGCGCCGGCCGGCCAGCCAGCACAGCAGGCCATGCACCATCAGCCACAGGGTGAAGTAGGCGAAGGCCCGACTGTGCTGACCGTCCGGCTCGTCCAGGGCGATTTCGGCCAGGCTGCCCTGCTGCACCAGGCGCGGGCTGAGGCCGTCGAAGACCAGCCCGCAGAAGGCCAGCACCCGCTCCAGCGCCGCGCCCAGGGTGGGCTCGCGCAGGGCGATGGCAGCCATGAAGGCGAAGCTGCCGGCCTTCATGCGCCGGGCGTTCATGCCGAAGAACTCGTCGTCCATGCTCGCCGCCAGGGCGCGCCAGAGCTGGCCGTAGAGTGCCGAAGGCACACGCCCGTAGGGGCGCTCCAGCGCCTGTGCAGGCAGGCCGACGCGCTCCAGCAGCGCCGCCACGTCGAGCCCGCGGCGGCGCGCCTCGAGCAACGCCTCGCCGACCAGTTGTACCGAGATGGTGCCCTTCTCCACTGCCATACCGCCCCGCGTCAGCCCTGTCCTGCAACGCGGCCCAGTTTGCCTGCGCCGCCGACGCGAGGCCAGCCGCTCAGCGGCCGACCAGGCGCAGCGGCGGCGCCAGCTCGGCCTGCATCAGTTCGCGCATGCGAAACTTCTGCACCTTGCCGGTTACGGTCATGGGGAATTCCTCGACGAAGCGGAAGTGGCGCGGCACCTTGAAGTGGGCAATGCGCCCCTTGCAGTACTCGGCGAGCGCCTCGGCGGTGAGGACCTGATCCGGGTGCAGCTTGACCCAGGCGGCCACTTCCTCGCCGTACTTGCTGTCGGGAATGCCGATCACCTGCACGTCGGCCACCGCCGGGTGGGTGAAGAGGAACTCCTCGATCTCGCGCGGATAGATGTTCTCGCCGCCGCGGATGATCATGTCCTTGCTGCGCCCGACAATCTTCAGGTAGCCCGCCTCGTCCATCACCGCCAGATCGCCGCTGTGCATCCACTTGGCCTCGTCGATGCTCTCCTGGGTCGCCTCCTGGTTGTTCCAGTAGCCCAGCATCACGCTGTAGCCGCGGGTGCAGAGTTCACCGATCTGCCCGCGCGGCACCACGTTGCCCTGTTCGTCGACCAGCTTGGTCTCCAGGTGCGGTTGGGTGCGACCGACACTGGCCACGCGCAGCTCCAGCGGATCGTCGGCGGCGCTCTGGGTCGACACCGGGCTGGTCTCGGTCATGCCGTAGGCGATCTGCACCTCGGCCATATGCATCTGCTCGATCACCCGCTTCATCACCTCGATCGGGCAGGTGGCACCGGCCATGATGCCCGTGCGCAGGCTGGACAGATCGAACTCGGCGCGGCGCGGGTGATCCAGCTCGGCGATGAACATGGTGGGCACGCCATACAGCACCGTGGCGCGCTCCTCGGCCACCGCCTGCAGGGTGCTCAGCGGCTCGAAGGCCGGGCCGGGATAGATCATGGTGCTGCCGTGGGTCATGCAACCGAGATTGCCCATCACCATGCCGAAACAGTGGTACAGCGGCACCGGGATCACCATGCGGTCCTGTTCGCTCAGCCCCAGACTCTCGCCGACCATGTAGCCGTTGTTGAGGATGTTGTAGTGGCTCAGCGTCGCGCCCTTGGGAAAGCCGGTGGTGCCCGAGGTGTACTGGATGTTGATCGGGTCGTCGAACTGCAACTGGGCCTGGCGGCGACGCAGCACGTCGTGGGAGATCTGCCCGGCCAGGCCGAGCAGCTTGGCCCAGCCGAGCATGCCGGCGGGCGGCGTGCGCGCCAGGCTGATCACCCCACGCAGCTCGGCAAGCTGCGGGGCATGCAGCCCGCCGGGCGGGCTATCGGCCAGCTCCGGGATCAGCTCGGCGAGCATGGCATGGTAGTCGGAGCTCTTGAACTGCTCGGCGCAGATCAGCCAGCGGCAGCCGGACTGTTTCAGCGCGTACTCCAGCTCGTTCAGCCGATAGGCCGGATTGATGTTGACCAGGATCGCGCCGACCTTCGCCGTGGCGAACTGGGCGATGCACCACTCGGCGCAGTTCGGTGCCCAGATGCCGACCCGGTCGCCCGGCAACAGGCCGAGGGCGAGCAGGCCGCGGGCGCAGTCCTCGACCACTTCGGCCAGTTCGCCCCAGCTGTAACGCAGGTTCTGATGGCGCACCACCAGCGCCTCGCGGCGAGCGTGCAGACGCACCGTGGTATCGAAGGCTTCGCCGATGGTCATGGCCAGCAGGGGTTTGTCCTGCAGGCCGCGGGTGTAGCTGAGCTGAGTCATGTCGGTACCCACTTGTTGTGTTTGTTATGGGAAGTCCGCAAGCGCGGAGATCGCCGCGCTCCCAACAGGAAGCATGCCAAGGCGACGCAGGCCGCCTGCCCCGGCGTTTGCGCCGGTTGCGCGGCTTCCGGCGGGGCAGCGCCACTGTCTCGTTCTGCGACAGGTGTATGACTTCGATACAGCCGGATTTCTCCACTTTTCATCGGCAGAGCCGCTCTCGACGGCGCCTGGCAAGGCTTTGCCGACAGTGGCACAGGCGTTGCTCAAGCCCCCGGCACAAGACAACGACAAGAGGCTTCGCCCATGGCAACCCTGCCGCTCCACCGCAAAACCCTCGATTTCCTCGCCAGGCCACAACGCATGCTGATCGGCGACCAATGGCTGGACGCCTCCAGCGGCAGCCGCATGCAGGTGCGCAACCCGGCCACCGGCGAGCCGCTGGCCAGCGTCCCCTCGGCCAGCGCCGAAGACGTCGACCGCGCCGTTCAGGCCGCCCGCAGCGCCTTCTACGACTCCGCCTGGAACCGCATCCGCCCGCGCGAACGGCAGAACCTGCTGTGGCGCCTGGCCGACCTGATCGAGCGGGACGCCGACGTGCTGGCCGAGCTGGAATGCCTGAACAACGGCAAGAGCGCCCAGGTGGCCCGCGCCATGGACGTACAGCTGTGCATCGACTTTCTGCGCTACATGGCCGGCTGGGCCACCAAGATCGAGGGCAGCACGGTGGAGCCGTCCCTGCCCCTGATGCCGAACGAGGATTTCCACGCCTATATCCGCCGCGAGGCGGTGGGGGTGGTAGGCGCCATCGTGGCCTGGAACTTTCCGCTGCTGCTGGCCTGCTGGAAGCTCGGTCCGGCACTGGCCAGCGGTTGCACCCTGGTGCTCAAACCGGCCGACGAAACCCCGCTGAGCGCACTGAAGCTCGCCGAACTGGTTCAGGAAGCCGGCTACCCGGCCGGGGTGTTCAACGTGGTCACCGGCACCGGCCTGAACGCCGGCGCGGCGCTGTCCAGCCACCCCGGAGTGGACAAGCTGACCTTCACCGGCTCCACCGAGGTGGGCAAGCAGATCGGCAAGGCGGCCATGGACAACATGACCCGCGTGACCCTGGAACTGGGCGGCAAATCGCCGACCATCGTGCTGGCTGATGCCGACCTGCAGCAGGCCGCCGCCGGCGCCGCCAGCGCCATCTTCTTCAACCAGGGCCAGGTGTGCTGCGCCGGCTCGCGCCTGTACGTGCAGCGCAAGCACTTCGACAACGTGGTGGCCGACATCGCCGCCATCGCCAACGGCATGAAGCTGGGCAACGGCCTCGACCCCAGCGTGCAGATGGGCCCGCTGATCTCCGCCAAGCAGCAGGATCGGGTCACCGGCTACATCAACCTGGGCCGCGAACTGGGCGCCACCGTCGCCTGCGGCGGCGAAGGCTTCGGCCCCGGCTACTTCGTTCAGCCGACGGTGCTGGTGGACGTCGACCAGCGCCACCGCCTGGTCCAGGAGGAAATCTTCGGCCCGGTGCTGGTGGCCATGCCCTTCGACGATATCGACGAGGTGGTGCGCCTGGCCAACGACAACCCCTATGGCCTGGGCGCCAGCATCTGGTCCAACGACCTCGGCGCGGTGCACCGGATGATTCCGCGCATCCGCTCCGGCTCGGTGTGGGTCAACTGCCACAGCGCCCTCGACCCGGCCCTGCCATTCGGCGGCCACAAGCTCTCCGGCATCGGCCGCGAGATGGGCGCCGCCGCCATCGAGCACTACACCGAACTGAAGACGGTGATGATCAAGCTGTGAGTTTTACGGGTGGGGGGCTGTCCCGAGCGGCCCTCTGCCCTTTTTTATTCCGGGCGCGCCGGTGGCGTGCCAGACACCACGCAGGCGAGCGGCCTGCTACCCCTGTTCATACCCTTGAGCTTGCGATACAGCGTCGCGCGGGCGATACCCAGGCTGCGCGCGGCGGCCGAAAGGTTGCCGCCGGCGGCCTCCACCGCGGCGCGAATGGCCCGCGCCTCGGCAAGCTGCAGCGTGCTCCCCGCCTCCAGCGTCAGCCCTTCGCCCGCCACCGTCGCGGCCTGTTCGCCGCAGCCTGCGCGCACCTCGTCCGGCAGGTGCTGCACACCGATCTCGCCGTCGTCCTCGGCCAGCGCCGCAGCCAGGCGCAGGCACTGGTAGAGCTGGCGGATATTGCCCGGCCAGTGATAGTCCAGCAGCGCCTGCAGCGCCGCCGGGCTCAGCTGGAGAGACTGCTGTCCGGTGGTCTCGGCGCGCAGCAGGTGCTGGATCAGCGCCCCCAGGTCGCGACGCTCGCGCAGTGCCGGCAGGCTCACGCGCAGGTCGTTGATGCGGTAGTAGAGATCCTCGCGAAAGCCCTGCTCGGCGCTGAGCTGCTGCAGGTCGCGGTGGGTGGCGCAGATCAGCGCGCAGTCCACCTTGATCAGCTGGTTGCTGCCCAGGCGGCTCAGGCTGCGCTCCTGCAGCACGCGCAAGAGACGGCCCTGCAGCTCCAGCGGCATGTCGCCGATCTCGTCGAGAAACAGCGTGCCCTTGTGCGCCTGCTCGATCTTGCCGATGGCGCCGCCCTTGCGGCTGCCGGTGAAGGCGCCTTCGACATGGCCGAACAGCTCCGACTCGATCAGGCTGGCCGGAATCGACGAGCAGTTGATGGCCACGAAGGCTTCGCCAGCCCGCGCACTGCTCTCGTGCAGCAAGCGGGCGAAGACCTCCTTGCCGGTGCCCGTCTCGCCATTGATCAGCACCGGGATGTCGCGGGCGAAGGCCTTGCGCGCCCGCGCCAGGGCATCCTGCAGCGCCGGGTCCTGCAGGCAGGCACCGCTGTGCGGCGTCGGCAGTGGCTCGGCGCTGCGCCGCGGGCGCGGTGCCTCGGCCAGCATCGGCGCCGTTCGCTGCGGCGGGCCCTGAGTGATGCAGGCGTGCAGTTCGCCGCCGTGGTGGCTGCGCAGGCGCAGCGGCGCACTGAGGTCATGGCGGCGAAAACAGGCGGCGTGGGCGAAGGGCATGTCGAACAGCTCGGCGAAGTCCAGGCCCGCGCGCACCTCGCCCATACGCAGCAACTGGCCGGCGATGCGGTTGGCGCAGCGCAGCTTGCCCGCCGGGTCGAAGGCCAACAGCCCCTCCAGCGGCGTGCCGAGGATGTCCAGGCGATGATGCAGGTGAACCAGCAGCACCTCGCCA
>NZ_PGLR01000055.1 GCF_002803095.1 Pseudomonas sp. ZH-FAD
AGCCATTACCTGATGCATCGCTACAACTGGATCAGACCGCATCAATTCAACGACGGGCTGCCGCCTGCGGTGGCCGAAGAAAAACTTAACCCACTGTCCGGGATGGGTTGACCACTACAAGTCTTAACGAGCGACTAATGCAGCCGCGCTCTGGAACTGAGTAAGGCGGATACAGCACCTCAGTCGAAAGGGAGCACGAAGCTAGCCTACCTTTTAGCACTTGCTGTGCTGCTCACTACCCCAATCTTGACGACCTAGAAATTACCCATTATTTTCGCAGCTGGTTGCCCAGCCGAACCTGCCACCGGGTTAAATCGGGTGCTCCTACTTCGAAAAATACTTGCGGTATCCGTACACATTCCTGTGATCGGTGAGTAATCGGTGGACGCGATCAATAGGAGTTGTAATGGCATACCTGAGTCTTACCTCTGCGAATTTGAAGTCTCTTAAAACTCAGATTCGTGACGCTTACCAAATCCCATCTGCGCATCTATCAGAGGCCCTAGCGGCATCGCTAGGCTTTAGAAATCATGCCGCGCTGACTGCACACCTAAAACAATCCCCCGAGAGTTCTGCTCAGCGCCAGCTTTCAGATGACGCATTCCTTGAGCGGCTTGATGAGCTTGGAACGCCGATGGCTGAGTGGCGCGGGTTCGCAAGCTTTCAATGCGCAGCAGTGACAGCCGAGGGCTCGGGCCGGGTAGTATTCGGCAAGCAGGGTCCATTTCGCATCGTATACAACCTATGGCTCGCGCCTAACTTCGAACGCGTACTTGCAGGCAAAGCAAATCCCCCTTTCGTCGATCACGACAAAGTAGATTTTGCCTACTTGCGCTCGGTGCTGGCCGACGAGTTCCGATTTGGCTCACCTGTCGAAATACGGATTGCAAACGACACCATCGACCAAGTTACCGCTCAATTTCGACAGAAACATCCCAGCGAGGACTTGATCAGGTGTCGCGACTTTGCCGGCCTCCTGCTCAATGCCGCGAAAGATTCATCAGGCAGCATCATCGACATTCGGCGTCAGTGGCTACCATTGCACATGCTCAAAGAACGCCGCCATGCGCCGCCCCCTGTCTTGATCCCCATAGTCGTCGAAGCTATCGATGCGGAGGACGCCATATTGTGGTCGCAGCAAGCGCAAATGAGGCTCGGGGTTAAGGCTGCGAACCCAGAATACTTGTGGAACCCGCCGAGGCATCGTGGCAAAGATGACCAGCAAGGCTATCTGACGGAGCGCCTTCACAAAGCATTCAAGAAATGCTTCAACACGCCATACCTCCCTTACTGTGTTATGGATCGCGCTGCATCAGACCCTCTGCCTAACGATTACCGTTGAAGCGGGGCTGCAACGCCGCTGTTCTCGAACCGCAAGCAGCGGCTTTTTAGAGGTTCCTTGAGTATCTACGCGGGGTACAAAGGCGAATGAGTGGTCTTGGTCGTTAGAATTCATTACGTGGGCCGGACAGGCTGGCCCTGTAAAGGACTGATAACACCATGACCACTCCCAGCTCCCCTGCCCCATCGGCGACTGACTCGAAGCGCGACAAGTTTCTGCGCAACACCCACTTCGTGGTTTCTGCGGTGGTCCTGGGCGTCGCCGGCCAAGTCTGGATCAATGGCGACGGCAACTACGCACTCGGCTTCATGCTCGCGGCCCTGAGCCTGTTGCTCACCAGCTTCGGCGCCCTGAACCTGACCGGCCTGACCGACAACGCTCGCAAGGGCGTAATCATCCTCAGCCTCGTTGTAGCAGGCCTGGGTGTGTTCACCTTCATTGAAGGTCTGCGCGAGGCCGAGCAGCATTGTCCTCGCATTTACGATGTGCGCTACGAGTTCACTGCGGCCAAGTTCAAGGTTGAGGGCATTTCCGATACGCCCTGCGTGCAAGAATCTGGCTCCGCCGATGCCCCCGTTACCTGCACGTTGGTCGTAACCCCTCTGTCCAGTGAAGAAGCTGCCGGCGAAAAAGCTCAGGCGCCGGCTGACGGCGAACAGCCCAAGGGTTGACTGCGTACCTGTGATCCGACTCCCCACGCAGCCGAGCAGTTGAGTAACTGCATCGAGTTGAGTAGATCGCAGGTCGCTAATCGCCTAGCGTGGGGTTCTGTTCATCGCACAAGGACGTGCCCTCAGTTGTAGCCCTCCCTCCCCGGAGGGTTTTTTTTGCGCGGGATTTCCCTTCGGTGGCCATGCGAGTATCCAATCGTGGCCGTTATCGTTCAGGCCCAACCTATATGCAGGCAACGGATACTTGAATGCAGTCAGCTCAGATCGCCCAACCACAAAACACCGGGAGCCCGTCTCCCTCTATGCGTTGGACAAACCGGCGTGACCTAGCAAGGTGGGTAAAAGCATTCCAGGTTTACTTCCCTCGGAAAGCCCATCTGGCCGAAAGGGTTGCGGTTTCCATTGCCGGAGCTGAGAGCTTCGAGCGGTTGTATGGCGACCTGCCCCCCAGTGCCGACGATGCCGACGCCATGGATCGGCTGTTCTCGAAACGCCGAATGGTGAAGTTCAAGGAAGATCGTCTGACGCTTATCCGTGACTTCCGAATCCTGCCGGACGCTGCCGATCAATTCCTCACTAGCTGCCCAGTCGGCTGCCAGGACTGCCTGTTCGATGGTATCAAGGACACCTACTACGACGAGGCTCTGTGCTACTACCGGGATGATCAACTGCCATCCGATTCTGTTGAGGCAATCGTAGAGCAGCAGCACCAGCTTGCTATCGGGCAACGTCTGTCCACTGTGGATAACACTGACCGGCTGGGGGAATACCTCCCACCGCAGATGATCTTTGACCTATTCAACTTCCTGCGGCTGCCCTTCACTGCGGACCTCGCGGGAGACGACAGAATCGATGCTTCTGCTCCACTGACAAGAGTCGGCTGGGTAGCAGATCGTGAGCTTGGCCGGCTGGAGTGCTTCGCCCTCGCTTTCACCGCACCGCCCAACTGGTGCCGAGACGAGGTGTTCTATTCGGCGCTGGCCCAGGTCAGCCTTACGCGCAACCTAGATGACCGCCCCGTGATCCTGCTGAACAATCTGCCGCAGCAACTGGTACGAGCAGGGAGCATCTACACCTCATTCGGCTGGGTCGTAACAGCAGCAAAGGTCTTCCCATTCCTGGTGAGCCATCGCGGCGTCCCAGTTGCTGACCTTCTAGTGGAGCTGGCCACGTTCGATGCGGCGAAGTCATCGAGCATAGCTGACAGCAGTAATGTAGCCCTCAGCGTCTTCTGGAGCCTACTGCGCCAGCATTCGC
This sequence comes from Pseudomonas sp. ZH-FAD, assembly GCF_002803095.1. Classification (GTDB taxonomy): domain Bacteria; phylum Pseudomonadota; class Gammaproteobacteria; order Pseudomonadales; family Pseudomonadaceae; genus Aquipseudomonas. Next base: position 3,271 of record NZ_PGLR01000055.1, read on the forward strand.
GAATGCAGCTACCAGAGACGCCAGAGTTCTTATACCTTCCAGACAACTGGATGGTCACTACAGGCGCGACCGGCCATGCCATTGAGCGGCAGCAACACGCCACACCCAAGGACTGAAATCGCAGTGAAAGAATTGAACGCTCCATTCACTATTTATGCCGCTAGCCTTGAGTGTGGAAAGGTCGCAAAGGCAAAAAACGACACGGAGCGAGACAGATTCTACTGGCAGGCAAACGGATACATATCCGCCCTTCTACTCCACAAGCTCATAGACATTGATGTGCATGAAGCCCTGAGAAACAAGCTCACGGATTCGCTTCGCGCATACAATTTGGGCAAGGGCCAAGCACCATTGGAGGGAGAGTTCATTCGCGAAACACAGGACCTAGAGCCCACATGAACGTTGAGTAGTAAAGAAAAAGGCGCCTTCTGGCGCCTTTTCAGTCATTGGTGGCCACGTACTATGCTGCTCGCTGGTGCCGGCCACGCGCCTCGCGGGCCTGCATCGCCTCGACACTGAGCAGGGACTCAGGAATCACCAGGAGGCGCTGGAGAGTGATCGGCTCGCCGGTATCGGCACAGAAACCGTAATCGCCGGCATCGATAGCTTTGAACGCCGCATCGATCTGTTTGAGCGTCTGGAGGTCCATTTCGATCAGGCGAGTCGCCGTGGAGCGATCTTCCTCAGCGCTTGCCGAGTCAGCCTCGTCCGGCTGGCGCTCGATCTTGCAGAGCGCCTGGTTCTTCTCGATCCGCTCACGCAGCATCGCTGCTTTTTCGGCAAGCTTCTGGCGGAAGAATTCGAGTTGATCTTCACACATGTATTGGTCAGCGCTCTGCGCCAGCAGTTGTTCCACGTTCATAGCTACCTCTGAGGTTCGATTGTTGACCTTCCGAGCGGAGGGTGATCGACAACCCAGAATAACGACCGCCTCTCCCGAATCCACTGAACCGCGTGTAGTTACCTCCATTCGACTGAACATTTTTTGTCGCTGATGCGGATTCTGGGAATCGAGCCGTTATGGTGATCGTGTATCTACAGGGAGGCCCCCATGGGACCAGATTTCAGAGTTGAGGCCCTGCCAGCTGGCTTCGTCTATGGCGCTATTGCCCCGAAAGTTCTCTCCGACCTCGCGGGTCGATATGCCCAGGAGGCGAAAATCGATGTGCGTCATTGGGCGATGTGGGTGTTCGACAATGGCTGTTCTGTGCCCGTACCAACCCAGATCGACAGCTCCACGTTTCCGCCCATTCGTGCCTGTCAGCTGCTCCGACAAACACTGGAGGAAGTGGCCCGCGTTGAAATGCACGCAATGGGAGAGACTGATAAATTCAATATCAGCGCTGTTGTCAGCCAGCTAAACGAAGTTTGCGCCCTCGGCGCCGTGTAGGAGAACTACGATGTTGAAGCACCTGACCACTGAAATCAGCAACAAGCGATTCGTAGCCTACGTTGCCCTTCTTTACATCCTGGCATTCACTGCCGGCGCTTGGGTTCCTGCGTCGAGCCCGATCTTTTCGAGCGCGCCCTACGTGAAGCTCGCCCTTTTGCCGTTCGCCCAGACCTTCCTGTTGATGGGCGCCCGCAGCCGCTGGCCTAGCAACTACGGCGTGATCGTCGCAGCCAGTAGCGCGTTCTATGGCGGCACGATTCTGAGCGTAATTACCTCGGTCTTCTTCTAAGCGAAGTAGACCATTTCTGACCGGCGAGCCATCGGTTCGCTTCACAAGCAGTACCACCCATAAAGGAAGTCCATATGAACAAGGCTGAACTGATCGATTCCATCGCCGCCCAAGCTGACATGCCGAAAGCCGCAGCCGCTCGCGCCCTCGATGCCTTCATCGACAGCGTAACTGGCGCCCTCAAAGCCGGCGACGCCGTTACTTTGGTCGGCTTCGGCACCTTCCAGGTCAAAGATCGCGCCGCCCGCACTGGCCGTAACCCGCAGACCGGCAAGGCCATCGAGGTCGCAGCAGCCAAGGTGCCGGGCTTCAAGGCCGGCAAGAGCTTGAAGGATGCTGTGAACTAAGCCCCTTCGGCAGCCCAAAAAGCCCCGCATCAGCGGGGCTTTTTTGTTGTGCGCCAGGCATGGCGCGTAGCGCCGTGACTGGCGCTGTTCGGTTCACTGTGGTGGTGGACTGGACGACTTGGAGGTGAAAGTCCTCTACACACCCGGCAAGGGGAAGTGTTAGCCAGAGGCAAGGGTGTCGCGGGCGACTGCGAATCTGAAGGAAGCCCGAGGCAAAATGCTGGCCTGACGAACAGGAAGCGGATAGAGGCGGCGTAGCGGGGTGAGGTAGCAACGATTGCCAAAGCCCGATACTTGCACGGAACGCTACGACGTAGATCCGACAGGCATAAGCAGGAAGGTCGCGCGAATTACCCTGGGAGATCTGTTTGGCCTGCCATGTGCTACCGGCCCCGAGAGGTGACGGGATGGGCGAACAGAAGTCAGCAGAGGCCGTAGTAGTTGCTGGAAACCGGAGCGATGAAGGGCTGAACCTGCCATGAGTGGATAGTCAGGTGTGCTCTCTGTTGGAGCGTAAAGCAGAAACGCCGTGAACAGCGGTGGTCGAGACCATCAGGAGGTAGGAGTCGGAAACTCCGAGGGCCGGTCTGGGCGCTTAGCTACCGCAGGCGACACATCAACGGAACCAAGCTCGCTGATGCTGTTTGTCAGTAGGCAGGAACCGCCGTATACGGAACCGTACGTACGGTGGTGTGGGAGGACGGCGGGGGTGACCCCGCCTCCTACCCGATCGCGCCGTCACGCAGCCACCAGCATCACCCATGCACCCGAAGCAGATGCCATAGCTGACTTATCCCATTACCCCCAGAATTGGGGACTTCCCTGTTGCAATAACAGATAGAACAACGGAGTTCCCGATGACCCTCATTTACACCCGAGAAGCACAGTCGTTTCTTGCGCCTGATGACGGGCTGTACAAGCGCCCACCACCCCACCAGCTCATCCCCTACATGATCAGGATGAGCCGTGCGATTCGAAGCACGTCGATGGCCAACAGGACTGGGGCCATCAAGATGGTGCAGGGCAGCATGAACGAAGCCTGGGCGAAGATTCACCGCGCAATGCGCCCCTACTTCTACAGGCCCATCGACGAACTGCTTGCCAAATACCCATCTTCACCCATCGAGTTGCCGATACTCGATGACATGCCACACATCCATGCCGCGATGCACTTCTGCTTTGACGTACTTGAAGACCTTGATCGACTCACAGTGCTCATCCAGGCAGACACAAACGCAACCGATGGTGCGGACACCATCTTTAACTGCTGGAACGCCTTCTACCGGGCGACTTTTCGCGTCGAGGGTATCGAGCGGCGGATCATAAGCGGCAAAGGATTCAAGAACGAGGGCGTATGACAGCTGCTGTAAATATCGGTGGTCGCGAAGAAGCAACGCTCGTAAGCATTGTGTTTCGGTCCCCTATGAGCCCATGGGGCATTTTCCGCTTTCGCAGAGAAGATGGCTCCACATTCGAGGCAACGGGCGATTTCGGCCAGTCCGTCCTTTACGAGGAATTCATCCTCTATGGCCAACGCGTACCCGATATTGAGGGTGGTGATTTCCTTGTCAGCAAATTCACCTCGCGCCCTCCCCGCTCACCCAAGGCAATCTCTGGCTATCTCAGCGAGCTGACCGGCGCCAGCCGCGCCTCGACGGTGAAGCTGGTCGAGCATTTCGGTGAGAGCACGATTGATGTGCTTGAGCGCTCGCCTGACATGATCGGCGACGCTGAAATCCCAGAACGGGATATTGAACGCCTCGTCACCGGCTGGAAGGAGCTACGCTCCGACAGACTCACCCTGGCCAAGATCGAGGTCAAAGGCATCCCGCTCTACAAGCTGTCGAAACTGGAGCGCTACTACGGGAATGATGCCGATCTGAATCAGGTGATCAAGACCGACCCATACGCTCTGTACATGTTCTTCGATGACATGCCCTTCCCCAAGGCTATGGCACTGGCGAACCAGCTCGGCGTATCAAATCAATCCGAATCAGCAATCAGGGGCGCGGTTATCGCAGCACTGCGGCGCGAGGCTTGGCTTGGCCACTCGGTCATCGAAGGCAAGCAACTCGGACAGCTGGTCGTGAAACTGCTCCGTGTCCACCCGGATGTTGTGCGCCCGCTGCTGGCGCCCGCAGTTGCTGAGCTGCGGCGGTTGAACCTGATCCACGTCGATGAACGACGAGTCCAGCTCAAACAGCTCTACGAGGCCGAGCAGAAACTGTTCGCCCATATCGACAAATGGTCCAGCCTCAACGAAGAAGACCTCGACCTCGACCTTGTGCCATCGGAGCAGATGGGGCTCAAGATGCTCAAGTCGATGCAGCTCAAGCCAGCAAGCGCGAAACAGCTTCTGACTGGCCTGTCGGCACTGCTCTCCGAATGCTTTTCAATCGTGCAATGCCAGACCTTCGAGGATCAGATTTTTGTAGCCAAGGCCTTGTCCCTGATATTCGAGGCGTATGGGGCCGATGCGATCATCACCACCTACACCCTGGAAATGCTCACCGAGGCATCGCCCCGGCTCGGCTGCTCTATCCCCAGAATGACCTACGCAGAACTGATCGGCCTGGACGATGAAACTGGCATCCCACTGCACCGGGGCACCAACCCCATAGAAGCGGATGCCATCGTCGTGCTCGGCGCTGACGCACTCGGCGTTGAGGAAATGAACTACCTGATGGACGCCGCCCCGCTTGATGGCCGGCTGTACCTGCTGGGTTGCCCAAGGGACTTGCCGAGTCTTTCGGTTGGCCAGCCGTTTGCCGACCTGCTGGACTACGGCCAGTTCAAGGCCTTCCATTCCCGGTTCTGGGGCATTCCTGGCACTGCAAAGCACGAAGCACAGGAGCAGATATGGGCCGGCGCCGTTGAGCCGGACCTCAACGACTTCGACCCAACGCAGCCTATTTCATGGCTGGAATGCGGGATCGATGAACTCCCGGCGATGATCCCCACGCTACTCCGAGAGGTTGCCGCAGCCCTAGAGGTAAACCCTCTGGCGGATATACGCATCGTTGCGCCCAGCACCAGCAGCAAGGCCGTCAGGGCAATCCAGGACGCCATCATTGCGGATTTTACAGGCGGCAGCTTGCCGATCACCTTCCAGGGCCGGCAGTACCACATCGGCATCCCAGTGGTTGTACGGCAACAGTTGAACTCCACGTCTTGCCCGGCTTTTTCGGTGTATTGGCCGACAGAGGTTTCGACAACCTCATTGACCTTGCAAAGCCTGACAGGGGCCGTGGCGAAGCTGACCCCAGATGACCGTATCGACGTGTTCGACGCGTTAGTGATGACGCCGAAGTTCGTCAGGGGCCGGCGATACGAGCTGGTGATCCTAATTGCTCTGGCTGACCAATGCGGCGCCATCAACCAAGAGCTGGTGAGCAGCTTGCTCAACACGTCTGCACGCTCGCTCATCGTTGCCGGCGAGATTCGTGATCTGGCCGATGGATTCGCCGAGCGTCAATCGAGCCGCACTCGTTCCAAACTCCTGAACTGGGTATCTGAGAAATGACCATTCGATCTGCACGCCGAGACGCCCAGGAAAAGGCCAGGGAGAAGCTTACAAGGCAGCGCGCACTGACATTCAGCTCTGCGCTCTTTGGCTCAGCGATTCCATTCATGCCGCCCCCTCTTGTCATTGCAATGGGTGTTGCTGCGGCGCACCTCTGCCTCGGCATCAATAAGAAGATGGCCGAAAACGAAAAGCCCATAGTCTGGGACTCTCTGCTCGAAGAAAGCGAACTACCGGATTGCGATCTGCGCAGAAGCACCTACTTCGGTCAGGTCATGCCCTACTCTGAGTGGAAGGCTAGCATCGAGGATGTGCGCAACAACAAGGGCGTTGTGACCGCGAATGACATTCGGAGAACCCTCAATGAGGTGTACCCGGACATGATGCCTTTCATGCTCACCGACGACCTTATGACGCGCCACGTAGCGCTTCTGGCTGCGACCGGGACCGGCAAAACGGAACTGCTGCTGGCAATCATCCAGCAGCAAATCAGAAAAGGGGCCGGGCTAATTCTGGTCGAGGCGAAAAGCGACTCAGACTTCTCGGGCTCGATCTACGCGATGATGAAAGAGGCAAACCGCCTTGACCAATTCAAGTTGATCAACTTCGAATTCCCAGAGCAGTCCCACACCTACAACCCAGTCTATTCGGGCGGCGTCCGCGCCACGCTGTCCACCCTGATGAAAATCCAGGCTAACTCGTCCGAGGAATTCTGGACTGACATTGCCCGCTACACGCTGACTGCGGCGACATTGACGTTGAAGCTCCAGCCAGGATCGCCGGCATTCAACATCAAGGACATGATCGCCCTACTGAGCGACTTCGACCTACTGCTCTCTTACACCAAGCGGATCAGGGCCGAAGAAAGCAAGCAGCACAAAGAAGGCATGGACTGGCTTTACAGCTACCTCAATAACTGGTGGAAGGATGGCGACGGGTGGAACTACGCTCAGTACAAGACCCTCACGCAAGGCTTGGTGTCCAAGCTGTCGGCGTTCGCCCACTCTGAATACTCCAGCATCGTCAACACCTACGCACCTGACGTGGACCTCAAGCATGCCATTCTGAACAACGAGGTCGTGGTGCTCTCCATGTCCAGCCTCGCGGACAAGGATGGTGTGGAGCTGTTCGGCAAGCTGTTCATTTCCGACTTGGCGCGTGCGGTCGGCGAGATTCAGCTGGAGAAGTCGAAACCGTTGATGATGTTCCCAGCCATCTTCGACGAGTACCCATCCTTCATGGACGAGTCGCAGGTGCAGCTCTTTCAGCTGGCCCGCTCGGCAAACGTACCGATCATCATCGCCTTCCAGGGCGTCGGCTTCCTGGAGAACATTTCGCCTGCATTCGTGGAAATGGTCCTGGGCAACTGCTGGCATCACCTCTACTGCGACATTCGAGACACGAAGACGAGGGAGTTCGCCGTCAAGCTCGCGGGCTCGGTCATCACCAAGATGGAATCAACAGCAGAGGGACAAAGCGTGGGCGCCAGCCACGCATCCAACGAGGCCGGGTTGGTGGCGAATCAGTCCGATGGCGAAAGCGCGTCCGTCACAACCAAATCCCAGCGGGAAGAACTCATCCAGCCGGAAGACTTTGCAACCCTGGATCAGGGCGACGGGATCATCGTCGGCAAATCAGGCACGTACCGGGTGCGAATGCCGATGGTACGCAACAGCTTCCCGAATGTGCCATTCAGCGAAATGCAGCTGGTTCGGAGGCGCCCGCGTGGCAGGCCGGGAATCTATGCGTGGGACGAGTTCACCCGCAAGAACAAGGACAAGTTCTCCCGGCTTCTCGGGTAGCCCTAACTGGCCACGCATTCGCGGAACCCGAAGGGCTCTACCCCGCCACCCCAACATGAACGAAATCCCGCGCATGCGCGGAAAATGAGGAAGCAATGGCAACCTGGATCGACAAGCTTCGAGAGTGGAATTACGACTGGGAGCCGGTCGCAACATGGCTCCTAGACACAGTTCAGTATCAGGCAGCCCGACACGGCCCAATAGCGTATGTGGTCGCAGCACTCACTGTGATCCTGGTTTTCCTTTCGTTCCCCCCGACAAGGAAGCTCACGCAGACTTTCTGTGGCGGAGTCTTCAAGTTGGTTCTGAACTTCATCCAGTTGGCCGGCGCCCTGCTGTTCGTTCAAGCAGTAGGCTTCTTCGCTCGGATGTGCCTCACGCTGTTCCATAAGGCTCGAATTTGGTTGATCGAGACAGCACGCAGAGCACGCGAATAAACCAAACGCAAAAAAAGTTCACGCCTCCGCGCATTTAGGCCCCGTTCAGGGGCCATCACCTTTGCACTGTGAAAGGGTAAAGGAGATTTTTTCATGCGCATGCTCCACCTGTGCTTTACCGCCCTTCTCTCAGTCCTAGCTGCCACCTCTGCGGTGGCGGCTGACCCCTACCTGATCGATCAGCGCGACCCGGCCTATCAGAAGTCGATTGAGCACTTAGCTCGCGCAGCACAAGCCCTTGCGGTGGCCAGGAAAGAAATGGCCAAGGCAGAAGGCGCTTACCAGCTTCCCGGCCTCAACGTCCAGCAGATGCAGGAACAGCTGAGGCCTCTGGAAGACACCCTCGCGGTGTTGCTTGCCCCCGAAAAGAAACGAATGGCTCACCAGACATTGGTGCCGGACGGAATCTTTTTCACCCCTCTCAATTCTGGAGACTAATCGTGGACTTATCGAACGTTCTTCCCCGTTACGGAACCCGCGAACATCGGCAACTCGGACTGCTGCTGGTCATGTTGCTCGTTGTCGCGCTGCTCATGTTAATGCCTGACTTCGCCTTAGCAGCCGGCTTCGACGGAACCATCAAGCCGGACGAGAAAGTTGGCACCAACCTGGACTCGTCCGCACGTTCCTGGTGGCGCTTCCTGGCCAAGCCGGGCTTCTGGATTGCCATGATCTGGCTCGCAGGCAGCGTGCTGTTTTTCAGCTCGCGAGGCTGGCAGTTGCCCTTCGTTCTGGGCGCAATCTTCCTATTCGGCGAAATGGTCGTCGATGGGTTCCAGGCCCTGATGAAGTAACGGTGAAGCCATGCACCTGAGAGTTACAACAGAAAGCGACACCTATGTGTACGCAACATCCCCACTCCGCTTGGCAGGACTAGACCCCGAGGACTTCATCATCCTCGCGCTTCCTGTGGCAGTGCTCAACACGTTGGATGTGAACCCCATCATCTGTTTGCTGGTGGGGTTCTTCTGCTTGTGGCTCTACAAAAGCATGACAGCAGATCAGCCGTCCGGGTTCTTGTCCATTGCCGTATCGCTCGCAGTGGGTGAGCTGCTGAACAATCCCGTTGTTCAGCAGATCAAGCCTGCGCGAGCGGTATTGCAATGGACGGCTGTGAAGATCAACCACATATGGATCACCAGCGGCCTTCTACCGCTGCCCAGCTATTGCAATCTGTACGAGCGCTAGCATGTCAAAACCAACCAAATATGGGCCTCCCATAAAGCTGTTCAACATCTTGGGCGCCTCGGAACTGCGGCAGAGCCGCATCATGGTTGTCTTGCTGTTCATCATTCTGGCGGCGGCGGCAATCATTGGCTTTCTGATTTTTCAGGTAATCGATCTACAGCGTGCAAATGCGCAGCTGAGTTCTGATCGGGTGATGTACGGATACCCCAACGCAGAAGGCGTGTTTGTCAGCGAGAAGGTAATCCCTCGCCGTCACGTTGAAGGGTTCGTCAGTTGGTACATCCAGAACTACTACAACTTCACCCCTGATTCGGCTGAGGCCAACGCAACCGAGGCACTGCGCATCATGTCGCCGAGCCTTCGCGTCAAGCAGGAGCACCCCCTCAAAACACTCGCTCAGCAATCTATCGAGCAGGAAATCACTCAGGTGTTCGCTCCCGACAGCAAATACACCATCGAGTACAAGCCGGGCCAGGGCTACATCGTGTCGTTCAAAGGAACGCGCATTCGGGCAACGATGAACCGCGTATTCAGCACGCGTAAATATGACGTGAAGCTGCTGCTCAAGCCCGTCAAGCCATCTGCCCACTTCGAATGGGCACTGGTTGTAGACGACTACATCGCGCAGGAGATTTGAGTTTGAAAACCCCATTCCTAGCTGCCCTGGTTGCAGCAGCTATCAGCATGCCTGCCCTTGCAAAAGACGAGTGCAACCGCTCGCCGCGCACCATCGTCTATGACAATAAGCCTGTTGATGTTTTCATCAGCAATGACACCCAGCGGGCGGAAGTGACTTTCCCAGAGCCGTACCTGGAAGGTATTTACGTTGAAGTTACAGAGGGCATGAACTTCTACAGAACACCGATCAACAACAAGATCGCGTTCATGTCAGAAGACCCAATGTACACCGGCCTAGTCACCATCGACGGCCCGAGCAAAAAATCCTACATCCTGCGCCTTATCACGCGCCCCGGATGCGCTGACAGCCAAGTGACGATCCAGGACCAGCCACTCGCTGATCGCAGTCAAACTGCCGTGAACACTTATGGCCATAAGAAAGGCCTGATGAACTATCTGTTCGACGGAAAGCTGCCATCAGGCTATCGACAGGCTGACTTTGGCGGTATGTCGAAAGAAGAACGCACAGTGTTTCGTCAGGGCTCTTTAGAGTTCATTCTCCAAAGCCAGTACATCGGCCCGAAATATATCGGTACGACCTACGAAGTAATCAACAAAGGTCGCACTGCAACCAAAGTTGCAATTGATCAGATCGATTACAGCAATCCGGCAGTACGGGAAACACTCGGCATCGCCCGACAAGTCTCCATGCTCCCCACATCCCGCATCCTTGGCCCTTCGCCAGACTTCCTTACCGAGGTCTATGCAGAAAGCCACCGTGGGCTCCTGTTCATCGTCTCGGAGAAGCAGAAGTGAGCGAGGCCGATAACAAAAAAAACCCATTGATGGAGCCAAAAACGCTGATAGCTGGCGGGGTTGTCGCTGTCAGCATCGCTTTCGCATTACTAGGCAATGGAAAGAAAGAGGTTGAGTCGGTAGATATTGCCGCGAAGCCTATTGAAGTAGGCTCAGACCAAATTAACGCAATCAGCGTCAAGGACAAGGACGCAGCCCTAACTGTTTTTGCCAAACAGTTCGAAGCCGTTGAGCAGAAGCTTTCGATTCAAGAGCGAGAAGCAGCTCAGAGCATCGCTGGACTTCGCAAGGAAATGAAAGAGTCCAACAACGAAGTTAAATCGATGGTGTCATCGCTCGCTAGCGAGGTACTGGCTCTCAGAGCCAATGGCGTCGAGACGATCTACCAAGAAGCCAACAACAACGACAGCAAAACCTCTCCGTCCTTGCCTGAAAAAATGCCAGATTTTGGCATGGAAGGCTTGAACTTCGACGGGCTCAATTTCGACATGAGCCCACCAAAGCCGCAAGTTGAGCAGCCGGCTCAGGGAGCAGGCATTTACGGGCCGAACTACTTCATTCTGAAACCTCAGAATGTTGCGACCACCGTTACAAGTAAAAACGGCGGCGACGCCTTGAGCGCCAGCGAGAATGACCTGTTCGCGTCGATGAGCACCCCTGCCCCGCAGCCGACACATTTTTCAACGCAAAGCGCGGGTCAGGTTCAAGCTGAACCTCAGAAGGAATACGCTAGCGCAGCCGAAGCTTACGAGGATCAGCAAAAGAGCGCTGTAAACACAGCAGGCAATGCTCCAACAGGCCCCAAAATGGAGCGCATCACCATACCGGCTTTCTCGTTCGTAGAGGTCACGACTCTACACGGCGTCGCCTGTCCAATTGGCGCCAACTCCCCGAACGCCAAATCACAAAGTGAGATTCCAGCCCGACCCGTAGTTCTGCCAGTTCGGGGGATTTTCCGTGGACCAAACGGCTCCAGCGTAGACGTAGGGAATATCCACCTGATGGGGCTCTGCGCAGGGCGACGCACTTCGAGTAGCAGTGCTGGGCGAGCCACAATCCGGGTCGAACAAATGTCGTACTGGGACGAGGGTGGGGACGCCCAAATGTCAGCCAGCACCGGCTACATCGTCGATACCCGCGACAACGAACAAGACGTATACGGGCGACTCGACAAGGCGTCTGGCAGAACGCTAGCGCTTGAGTCAGCGGCAGCCGCAGGAGCTGCTTTTGCATCAGCCCTGTCCCAGAGTGAGTACACCACCCAGAGCAACCTCAACAACCAGGGCGGCGCATCGACCGTCCAGCAACTGACTGGCGATGCGACTAAGGCAGCCACAACTCAAGGCGTTGCCGCAATTTTCGGAAAGATCGCTCAGCGCTTCGAGCAAGAGGCCAATGCGGCAATCGACACCGTAGTCGTAGAGCCGGGCATACGTCTGCGCTTCGTAACTGATCAACCCATTCATGTCTACAAGCCTGCCGAAGCCTTCGACCTGGACGGCAGCAGCAATGACGTACTGCTGTAAGGAATCGAATCGAATGATCAATCCCAAAATCGCCGCCGCCATTGCCTGCCTCTCCCTGCTCACTGGCTGTGCTTCGAAGCCGAAATTCCAGAATCAGGCATCAATGGACGATGTTTACGATGCCGTCCACGCCACTGCACAGCGGGAGACTGTGAGCCTTCTTCGGCAAGGTTTACGCGCCAGACCGGAGCTTGGGAGTTCGGAACCCTACTACCCCATCCGGCAGCCTGACGTTGTGGCCCCGGTTTGGATCGTGCCATACGCCGACAAAAAAACGGGCGTTAAACACGGCGGGAGCTGGAACTACATCGTGGTCGAGGAAGCGCAATGGGCCGAGTGATCATGCTGCTTGGCTCATTGGTTTGTGCCGGCATCGCGCAGGCCGAGGGTGTGCCTCAAGGAATCCCTCAGCAACAGATGGACGCGATTCGTGAGTATCACACCAAGCAGATCATGGGCAGCAGCCAGGACCTCACCAATCTGCAACCCGATGTTGTTGTGTTCAGAAAACTGTTCGAGCGTCGGGAGAACAATTTCGACCAGCAGAAACTGGTGCCGCTGGACCCTGTGCCCATGACGCAGGTGTTCAAAGCAAACGACCTCACGCTTGGGCAACTTGCGAAAGTAGCTGCGGCAGCCAGTGGCTATGACGCGGTACTGCACCCGCAGATCAACCAGCAGCAAATCGTCAAGATCAACTCCCGCCCGAACTCGCTCACCGATATAGCCGAGTACCTGACACGCGTCACTGATGCCCAGTTCACCGTCTACCAAGAGAGCCGGGCTCTGGTAGGGCTGCCCAAAGGACTCACGCAATGACCGAGACAACCCAACTGGATCATCTGCATCTTTACGACACAGACCTCCAAGCACTCGCGAGGCGTAACTACCAAGGCGGTATGCCGATTGAGCTTCTGAGCGACGCCTACCTGTTTGAGGAACATGGGTGCTACTTCCACACCGTCGATGGCCGATTTGCAAAAATTTGGCGCATCCAGGGCGCTGACGGCGCAATGCTAAACAATGAGGAACTACACGCTGTCTGTACATCATTCGGCGAGGCATTGAACAAGTTCCCCTATGGCAGCTCGGGCCAGTTCATCCGACACACCCATCGCGATATTCGCGGGCTAATGTCGCACTACGCGTCGAATCTGGATTCAGACCTCGGTGAGTTTGAATCGGCACTTGCCGATTCGATCATTAAGCGCCAGTACAATGCCGCGATTGCGCCTAATGGATTCTTTGCAAAGCTCAGCCCGGCCACATTAGAGAAGATGCGAGCCGACGCCCTGTCAGCTCTTGAAAACGAAGAAGATGATGACGTTCGCGCCAACGTCTCTAATGCGATCCAGCGTGAAATCAATGAAGGTCGTTATCCGTTTATATCGAACTACTACCTGATCTTCATGTGGGAACCGGAGTACATGTTTGGAAAGTTTATTGACCAAACGTGGAAAGCCGCTTTGGCCTCGGTCGGCTTAGCTGACGCCGATACCCTTGCCTATGAAGCATATACAAAGCACAGTGAGAAGTTCGGTTCCCTCTGCAACGGCATCGCTCAAACACTCGCAGCGCAAGGTTTTAGCCCCGAAGAATTAAACGGACAAGGATTTGTAAACTGGCAATACCAGCTGCTCAATCCTGTTCGTTACTACAACATGGAACCCCCTGTATATCGTCCTGATATGCCGGTATACGAGTGCTTGAAAGCGCCGGACATGACTCCAAGTCATCAGGCTATTAACTCCGCCACTGCATTTTCACATGTACGTACAAGCGGCAAAGGGTACACCATTCACGATAGCGGCCACGATTATTTCATCCGCGCCGTTTCTGTCATTGGGAAACCCGCGAAGTCGGCGCCGGGCATGCTCCAAACAGCAATGCGAGGTGTTGAGAGCGAATCTCTAATAACCCTCAACTGGTATGTCCCGACAAAAGCAAAGGTTACAGCCCGCCTCGCGGCGCGGGGCAAATTGATCGCTTCTAAAAAAGGGATGCGGCTTGGCGACAAGCTTACGCTTCAACAGCAGGAAGATGACCTGGATGCAGTAAAAGGTAAAACCTCCAGTGAGAACGTCGTAGGTCGCGAGCAATTTTTCGACACATCAGTTCATGTCTGCCTGATGGGTTTTGACAGCGAGAAACTGGAATCTCAAACCGATCAGCTTGAGTCGCTATTTTGGCGTATTGGCTCTGCTGAGAAAATGCGTGGTGACGCCGCTGTCCGCACGGCATTTCCTCTCAACTATGTCGAGAAAAGCAGGTCATTGCTGCGCCGAGACACACCTCACCTTACTAAAAGTCTGTCACACATGTGCCCGATTTTCATGGAGTACCAGGGTGTGCCTGACCCCGGCCTAATCATGAACAACAGGCTTGGCCAGCCGATCTATCTCGATCTATTTGGCAGTTTGGTTGTTACAGCACACTCCCTAATCGTCGGCACAACGGGTAGTGGTAAGTCGTTTGCTTTTAACAACATCCTTATGGGAACAAGGGTCAAGTATCGACCTAAAGTCTGGATCATCGACAAAGGTGATAGTTACGAATCACTCTGCATTGTACTAGGCGGTAACTACATTCGCCTTGCAACAGCGCCGTTCGTTGACAAAACGACAGGCCGTACAATTTACCCTATTTGCATCAACCCGTTCTATCTGGGCAAAGACGAAGACGGAAAAAACGAAATACCTAGCGCCGAAGATACTATGTTCATTGCTGACCTTTTGGTTATGGCAATGACCACGGGCAATGGCGATGCCAATGCTGCTGTTCATACAAAGTCACGGCCATTGCTATATACCGCGCTATCTGAGTTTTTCAGTGAGTGGGTTGAAACTCACCCTACAGACGAGCCAATCATGAGTGACTTCATGCCAAAGCTCGCTCAGACAAGCTTCTCAGACCTCTCCGGTAAGGACTTGGTAGAACGGCTAACCCTGTTCTATGGAAATGGCCCATACGCCGCAATTTTCGATGGCAAATTGCAGGTTGATTGGGATAACGATTTCACCGTGCTGGAAACTCAACGCATGGCGAAGTCCGACGCTCTACCTATCGTGACTCTGGCTCTTTTCCGCCAGATCGACATGTACTGCAAATTCAAGCTCGACAAGGACAGAAAGAAGCTGATCGCCGTTGACGAAGCCTGGGCTACCCTGTCCTCGCCGACCGCAGCCGCTGCTCTGGCGGGTTTCTACCGTGAAATGCGGAAGTATAAAGCCGGCTGTTTGCTGATCAGTCAGACGGTTAAAGACTTTGTACGGATTCTAAACGCAGAAGCAAAAGGTTCAGGGGATCAGCAGGACGGCATCCTGGAGAACACTTCACACTATTTCTTCCTTGCCTGTTCTGAGTCTGACTATAAGCTCGCAGTTAGCGAACTGAGTTTCAGCGTCGAAGAAGTGGAGTTGTGGAAGTCGTTAGCCTCGCTTCCGCCGCTCTACTCAGAAGTCTTCTATCGGATGCGGACTGAGCAAGGTCACTACTACTCTGGCGTATTCAGGTTGTTCGCAAGCTCCGTATCGCTGTGGATTGCATCTTCGGCGCCAGAAGATTACGTGTTACGCGAAAAGCGGACACAGGAACTCATTAAGAAACAAGGTGTGGATGAGCAACTTGCTCGACAACGCGCCATTGTAGAACTTGCCAACGAATATCCCTACGGAGCCCGATTCCATGTCCAAGAAGCTGCGTAACGCTGCATTCGTAATATCAGCAGCAATCCTGCTTACCGGGTGCGCCTCGAAGTACGAGCCGAGAGAGAGCATCGTCGATGAGGCAAAAGCAGATGAGAAAGTGAAAATTTCTGCACCGCAAACAGTTCTGGAGCGTCAGGCCTACGAAAAAGGGGTACAGGACGTACTCATTGATATGAAAGGGAAGATGAGAGCACGAGACCGATTTACCTGGGAGCCACCCATTATTCAATGCGGTGTTCAGATTCCAGGCCGAGTAGTCAATGGAATGATGGTCCCGACACACGAAGAATGCGTCCAGATTGCACCTGGCCGTTGGATTGAAGAAGCGCCGACCTTTCTGCCGGCTCTAGGAGCGAACTAATGAGCGACAAAACGAACATGCTTGGGAACCTTGGCACGCGCATTCGTGAAGGTTTGTCCAAGATGAACCAAGACGCTAAGGATAAGGCCGAGGGCAAGAAAGCAGCCTCACCCGCCGAGCAAGAAAACGTCGCTGCTCTGGACGAAGCCACAGAGGCAGCATTGGCAACTGATGATCATGTCAAAGAGAAGGATCGTCTATCTGCAATCTCTGAAGATGATATTGATGATGCTTTGATCATCGACGCTGAACCACAAGCGCAGAAGCCAAAGCCCAAAGGGCTTGATAAAAAGCAAAAGCTGCTAGTGATCGGTGCCATGGTCGCTGCCGGGTTGTACTGGCAGTTCCAGTCCCCGGCGCCTCTGGTGCCCGAAACGTCTGAACTTGATAACTCACAGGTCTTGGGGCGAGACGAGGCTGGAGCAAACGCAGAAGTACCTGGACCGGCTTTCGACTTGGGCGGCTCAGTTGATCACGATGCTCCCATCCCAACAACATCGAGCAGTGGCTCGCTGGCTGATTTTGGTTTCGGTGAACCAACCAACGCTGCGCACGACGCAGCAAATGACCCCATCGGCACTGATCTGCTAACAGCTGACCTGGACGCGCAGCTGACTAGCCTAGTGGACGATAGCAACGAAATCCTCGATCCATTCACAGGCAAAGTGAAAAGTGAGCCTGCCGCAGCACTGCAAGTCACCGAAGCAAAACCATCAGGCGCTGGTGGTGAACAGAGCCTTGAATCCGACCTGGGCCTGCTTGGCGACACGTCCACTAACCCATTTGATGCTCCTGAGAGTAAGTCCACCGAGTTGAGTGGCACCAAAACTCAAAATACGGATAGTGGGACAGGCGAACTGAAAAATCAGGTCGCGAGCGCTGACGTGGCCAACCTCACTGAGAAACTGGCAGAGAAGGATGGTCGGATTGGTGTGCTGGAAAGCGAGGTAGGCAAGCTGAAAACTGAGCTTGCTAAAGCGAATGAGGCGCTTGCGAAGCTGTCAAGCAACCCTCAACCAAACGCAAAACCCGTTTCTTCCCAGCCCGTCAAACCAACCGTTGCTGCACAGCGCTCGCCCTCGACACAGCGAGTAGCCTCCGCCCCTAAAGCTATCACCCGACCGCAAATTTGCGTTTCAGCGGTAGCCCAAGCGGCAAGGAATTGCACCACATGTGTCCCACATGCATTCATCACCCATCGAGGTGTTGAAGACATGGTGGGCCAAGGCGATTTCATAGAGGGGCTTCGAGTGAACATCGTTGGGGACAGACTTGATCTACAGAACGCCAAAGGCGATGTAGTCCACAAGTTCTGGAGTTCACCAAATGGCTGTGCCGCAGGTTAAGCAGACATTAAAGATTCAGCCGACAGAAAAAGATGAGATTCTGTTACAGCAATGTCTTGCGGCAATCAATAAAGAACGGTTTAGCAATAAGCTAACGGTCAATGCGCGCTGGGACTACCCCAGCGCCGTTGAGCCACGCGATCCCGCCGAAGAATTGAAGCATTTGCCTGAGCACGAACAGGCACAGATTGCACAAGCCATCCAGGCCTATGCGGAGCGTGATTGGGATAAAGCCAAAAGACTTCTAATTCCCTTCTGCCAATATGAATTGAGGCATGTCAACAGCCTCTACACCAGTACGCTTCGCCACCTAAAAGAACCTATTTGGTTTAATACTTCGCAGCAAATCTGGCAGAACGACCCGGAGTCGATTGCCCCAGCAGTGGCAAGTATCGAGATTCGAAATGAAGTAGAAGAAATACTCGTATCGCCTGCGCTATCAAGCATTGGCTATAAAGCACCACGATATGTTCTCAGCTATGTCCTGTTTCACGAAGGGCTTCACAAGATACTTGGTACAAAGCACTACAACCCTCACCCTCCCCTATTCCGTAGATTGGAAGCAACGGCATACCGCCGCGACTGTGCTGTTGCATGGTTGCGCAAACACAGGTTCTCAACCATTGAGGATTTGATCTGATGCGTGTATTGGCGCTTTTTATCGCCATGTATGCGCATTGTGCCATGGCTAATCAATATGACCCACTTATCGATGCGGCAGCGAAAAGTAAGGGCGTTGACCCAATTGCCATGCGTGCTTTAGTACAAAAGGAATCACGAAAACATCCCTGGACTTTCAACTGCGACGGAGAAGGCTTCTACTTTGAAACAAAAGACCAAGCAGTTTGGGCTCTGTGGCAGATAAGCAAAAACCCATGGATGGCAAAGATAATACCTGAGAAGGGCGGGATTATACGGCAGTTTTTCCCTACGAGAGAAGCTGCGAAAGCGTTCATGGCCAGCTATAAACAGGCTCAAGTACGTATCGGCGTGCAGCCAATAACCGAACGCTTTGACAATCAGAAAAAGCTTAAAGCTGGACAAGGGCGAGTGCGTCAACTCTGGGTACTAAACACAGATATAGGCATTGCCCAGGTCAACTATAGATTTCACGGATTCGACAAAGCAAGAGTCCAGCAATGGTTCGACCCAGTATACAACTTAAACTACGCTGCATCTGAGGTCGCAAGACACAAACGTAATGGTAAGTCTGACCTTGAAGCTGTTGGCGACTACCACTCCAAAACCCCGTCTGTACGTGCGATCTATATGAAAGCACTACTGCCTATATACCAGAGAGAGAAGGCCCGTGCGCTTCCTGACCTTGCTCGTAATTAGCATTTTGCTGACAGTTGGCTCAACTAGCGCCGATGAGCAAATCACCCCCACTCCGGCAGAGCAGTTGAAATCTGGTCTTGTAGCCATGCGCAGTGGTGATAAAGGAAAGGCGTGGGAGATTCTTTTCCCGCTGGCACAGTCGGGTGACGTTCAATCCATGTTTTATCTCGGAGAAATGATGCTCCGCTCACCGGAGTACGGAGATAATCTTGAGCGCGCAATAAAGTTCTTCACTGTGGCAGCAGCAAAAGGGCACGAAGGCGCAAAAGCAATGCTGCCGCGAGTCAAGTCAATGCTAGAGCAACAAACCAGCGGAGCACTACCAACTATAGCTGGCGCAAATGGTGTACCTAGTCAAGCAGACATAGATTCAGCGAATGCGAAACTGAAAAAGTACAAAGCTGAGGTTTTGCGATTTACAGACAACATTGTTGAGTCTGTAGACCTACCGCGAATAGATATTCTAGTTTTTCTTGAACGTACAGACTCAACGGCAGAGCGACTGTACGATGTAACTCAGTCGTTAGAGCGCCGCTTTGGAAACAAAATCCGAACCAAATACTTCGTGGTAATCAGGCCAGATGCATGGACGCCTGATTCACCCCCAACTGGCGGCTCGTCCCTACCCCCGAACGGCTTTACCCCTGACTTTAAAGGAAATCTAGCTGCTCAGCACGGCGTCAAAAAGCTTCCGTCAATTGTCGTTCTTCCGCCGAGCGGCCAAGCCAGGGTAGTAGACGATGTATCGTCACTAACTTCCACAATTACTAGCATGCTTTAACTGAGGCTAACAATGAAATCTACTTTCAAAATCGGGATCGCATTTTTTGCCGGGGGTGTTATTTTCAACGCCCCTTTCGCTGTATCTAACAGCGCTTCAACGGAAGATATTCTAGCGAGAGCAATGGCCGGTGCTATGCAGTCGATGGCTGACTATCAGTCAAAAAAGGAAGATGAAGAACTGGCAAAACTGCCTAATATCATGGACTGCCAGAATATGCAGTGGATGAAGAACTGCACGGAAGTGAACAAGCAGGCAAAGAAAAATCCCACTGCGCCTATTCGCGTCACTAATGCGTCTGGCCTTGAATTTAACTTTGTACCAGGGACCCCATCAGCAATGATTCGGCTCCAATTGGAGCAGACACCAGAAGCAGCCATGGCTGCTGTGAAATACATGGACCAAACCTGGGGAGAGTACAAAAAGTCCGCAAGCCTCTATCAATCCGCAATGTGGGATGCAGGGCCTCTTGACAACATTATTGGCCTTGAAAAAGCAAAGCAGCTATTCGATTCGCCTAAAGCAATTAATACGTCTGCGCTCGCTGTTTCAGTCTTCGTTAATAGTATGTGCGGCGCGTGTGAGGTTCAGCTCTCGACGATGGCTAAACTCCAGGAGCGTTATCCTGCATTAAAAATTACTGTGTTTCAGTTCGACGATAATCCTGACGGCTTCAAATCAAAGGTTACTGACCGAGGCCTTAAAGGTCGCATCCTAAACCCGCTTGAGGCAAATAACGCTTTGAAGGCAGGTGTAGATAAATGGCCGACCACTTGGATTGATAACCTAGCTATGAAGCAGCGTGAACCCCTATCCGGCGTTAGAAGCATCGTCCAGCTCGAAGAACGACTGCAAGGAATCAGCCACATTATTACGGCCAAGAAGTGAGACGTATTGACATGAAAATGAACAAGATTGCCGTATCCATTTTCGCTGCATGCACTTTCTCGGTGGCTGCTCCGACATTCGCGCTCGAAGATAACCTCATCGCAAGTTCTGAGCCCAAAATTCAAGACCCATATGCCAGTGATCCGTCTAGCTCTCCATGGGCAATGAGCATGGAAAACGTGACTACCTACGGCGGCAAGGTGGTCAGCGGAGCCGGCGCACTGATAGAAGGCACCGGAAACCAGTTCAATTCTTACACACCTTATTTCCCTGACCGGACGACAGTTTTAAGCGGTTATGGCTCCACTCAGGTAGGGGTTGGCTGCGATGGGATCAACCTGGGCGGCGTAATCGACGGTCAACTGGCACAGTATCAACAGATGGTTGAAGGCTTCATCCAGAATGCACCGACCTTGGCGATTATGTACCTTGCCTACTCCCAGCCTACTGTGAAAGCCGTCATTGATGAGCTTAATACTGTTGGGCAGTTTGGTCTTGATCTAACAAACATGAGCTGTTCTGGCGTTCGGGCAATTGCAGATAAAGCAGCCGAGGAAAAGGCTCAAGCCATGGCCGAAGCTCGCTGCACAGCTGAGGCAGGCTACAAAGACCCAGAGTGTATGTCTGACGACGGTCTTCTTTCTAGCATTGCTGGAGTCATGAAAGATACCAAGCAGAAAGTAACCGAGCGCAGTAGCCAGTATCTCGGAAAGGTATCAAGCGCCACTGGTGGGCTTGTTAGTTTCAATACTGGTGGCAATGGATCAAGCGGTAGCGGTTCAGGCTCTAACGGAAATACTCCGGGCAGTACCAACAATGTCGTAAGAGCCAAGGCCTGCTCTAATATTGATAGTGAGGGGCTACGCACAATGATTCTTGCCGCAAGTGGCATTCCTTGTGACGATATTAAGAATTACGGCCCGCTTCTACCAGACTATAAGATCAGTGATAACGGCGAGAGCGGTGTCATTCCACGCACGATGACACTCCGTAAATACGCCGCAGACCTAGTTGTTTCATACGAAGGGTGGATCACAGAGGTAATGTCTGCCGACGAAAATAATTTCGTGAATTCTGCCGGCTTTAAAGCGATTTACAATCGTACTGGCGTCGCCATTACGCGAATGCAGCATCGTAAACTGGCCAAGCTGATGAACTCTAATTCTGATCGGCAGAACCAAGCTCAAGGCCTTGTAATGATTCAGAACCTTGCGCAGCTCATCGCTTTGAAAGACCTCAACAATGTCGTCAATACACTTGAAATCGCTGTTCTGACAGGCATCCAGAACCAGCCTGACGATCAGGTGTTGTCAGACCTGAGAAAGCGTCAATACGTACACTCTATCGAGTCTTTAAAGTCTGAGCTTGATAATCTCACCCAAGAAATTAATTGGGACCTAAAGCGCAACGAAATCGTCCACGCTTCTTGAGCGAATAGAAATGGAAACTGATTTTCTAGAATGGATGTACTTAAAGCTACTGGTTGGGGAATTCGAATCCCTTTATCAGTATTACTTCCACAACATGGCGTTCATGGCGCCGTATTTCAGGCAAGGTGCCGTAGGAATACTATATTCAGTTGGGCTGGCGTGGGCTGCTGTTTGTTTCCTCAAGTCTCCAGTTGACAAGTTGCTCACTGGCATAGCTGTTCTTGGCATGGTCTTCATTGCCGGGTTTCTGGTTAGCCCGACTACGAACACAAAGCACCTTGGACGAGCAGCAGGTACTGAACTGTCTGTAGGTGGCTATTATTCGTTTGTGGTAGCGGGAACGATCACTAATGTCTTTGACAACATCGTGGCCGCTAGCTGGAAAGCCACAGTCAATGGCGCAGTGAACGGTGGTGGGCCTAGCCGGGAGGCGCTTGCGATGGCCTACAACGATAAGGCAGAGATTTTTGCTGAAAAGTTCCTCAATGGTGAGGGACGAGCGGCAGTCCTTGACTTCCAGCAGCAATGCGGTTCAGAAGCACTGAAACAGGCCACTTCCGATAAAGATAAAGCTATCCTTCGGAGTGTAGGCATCGGTGCCAATACGCTTGGCATGGAGGTTGGAGACGCGACTACGCTCGGACAATATACTGCGCGAGCAAACAATGATAACTTTGACTGGCAAACATATGCCATGAAGGCTCTAGACTTCACCAGACTGAGCCCAGCTATCTTAACGACCATCGAGGCCAACAAACTCAACAATCGCCGTAACGAAGCTGTTAACTTCCTCAAAAATTTACCACCAGCCAACAGTCAAATAGACGGCAACAAAGGCTATCGAATACCCACAAGCAACTACTACAAAAATAAACTTTCCAACAATGGCGCATCAGACGAGTCAAGCTCTGATGCTTTCAAGTCTGTCTCATCCTCGGGCAGCGACTTTCAGAAAATGCTGCCGATTGGTGCCACGGCAACTGAGCCTAACACTCAAGGTGATTACGTTTTTTATCCAAAAAACTGCTATGACCTTTATCTAATTGCCAACGAAACTATGAAAAGCCTGCGTACTGGTGCCAAAGGGGTTCCTGGCTACGAAAATCTAGAGCTTGCTCAAGCATATGTTTCTTTGTCTGCTGCCAACGCTGTACGCAGGGGCATCAATGACGCGATGAACAAGGAACTCCAACAAGCAGGCAGTACAGAGAAATATGATGAATCTTTAGTCGAAGCATTCGGCGATACCATCTATCAAGGTGCTGCCGAAATTAGCAGCAATTTCGATAAGTGGATGCTGGAATATAAGATTCCCACTATGATTTCTAGCATGGCTATGATCGTTGCGCTCTTGCTGCTGACTTTCCCTGTATTTGCTGTGGTTTCGGTAATTTTCGGCCATAAAGTTCTAGTTTCTTTCTTCAAACTTATGGCTTTCCCATTCATTGTGGTATTCATCAACAATCTGCTTTTGTCGTTGTCTGCCAACTTAATTGCCTATAACAAAGGCTTTCAAGCCATCACCAACACTTTTGACCCTGGTGGTGTTGATGTAGCTTCTTCGATCAGTGTTATGAGCGCAGAAACAATCATCTACACTGTTATTACGGTTGCCGAGGTTGCCATAGCGAAATTCATTCTGTGGGATGATGTACGTGCAATCACCAGTTTCAATCCCGGTGCGGCAGGCACTCAAGCAGCTGCCCGAGGCGCGGCTATGGTAGGTGCTGTTGCCTCACTGGCCGCAGGCGTTTTCGGTCGTGGCGCAAGAATGGCTGCGGCGACCAAAGCTGGCGCAGCGACTAAATCCCTCAACCAAACGGTTTCTGCAATCAGTCAGCAGGTTTCTCAGATCGCCAATGCTGGTGGCGGAGCGCAGAATAGAAGGTCTAATCTCGGGCAGGGTCAGCAAGGTGGCTCTGGTAGTGGATCAGGTTCTGGCGGCAAATCGAATGGCGGTACAAAACCGACCGGCGACAAGCCATCTGGCGGAGGCTCCGGCGGTGGAAACCCACTTGTTCCACCACAGCCGCCCAAACCTTCTGATTAACACCAAAAGGCCCTACGGGGCCTTTCTTATTGATTCCTAATGCTCAGCCGTTATAAAGACAGCAACGGAGGACCACATGAAAAAAATCATTTTAACTACCCTGCTTGCCGCTTTTGCCGTTGCCTCGGCTGGCTGCAAGGACGAATCCAAGAATGCAGCCGGCCTTACAGAAGCCACCTATGAGCCATCAAAGGTTAACGTTTTGCCTATGACCTTTCCTGGTAAAGGGCAGACTGTTTTCAAGACATTCGGGACTTTCAAAGAACAGATTGCCCCCCAGCCTTACATACACAGGTCTGAGTGGGTGGTCTACATGGCTTCGCCGGGATGGACAGATGGCGGTGATCCGATCACTGAGCGCCTAGCTACTGATGCGGTGGCAGTACAACGTGTCAAACAGTTCCTTCGTGACAATGGCCTATCAGCGAAAGTGAAGGTTGCATGGCTCCAGTACGACCGGAATCCTGGGAGCCCTTATGTTGAGTCCCTTGATTCTGTGCCGGATAACTTCATCCCTCTGTTCTTGAAACCTCACGGCCCACAGGTTGACTACTACATCTATTCCCCTGCCACCAGATTGGGGGGGGATGGTTCCTCTCTGCGCTACGACCAATGGCTAAAACCTTACCTGCCTTTTGCTAAGAAGCAAGGCAATGATTACATCGCGGCTACCGAGTTCCAGCGCATCGAAGGGTTCGATGATGTGGCCGGCAATTATTGGGATCATTGGGCGCGTCACTGGTTCATCGTTGATCCCCAGGGCAACGTTGTTGATGCCTATTTTTCCAACCTGGGCGCTTTCATCATTCGTGGTGCTAACTGGCCTATCAACAGCTTGATCCATCACCTCAAGCTCGATGGAGACAACCTCACCATTCCTCACATCGTTACTGCGAACTACAAGTCTTTGTACACGGAGCCGTACTGGAACAAGCTCGACGCCGACTTCCGTGATCAGATTGGGCTGGGCGACCGCAAATGATTCATTTCAGCTACAGCCTTGATGCTGCTGGGAATCTAATTCGGCTAGAGCTGGGAATGTTTCCTGATGCGCTTATTCCAGGGGCAGCCTCGATTGCCTCGACTGCCGATGAGCTTGCCCACCCTTTCCCTTGGACCAAGACCGTTGAGGACGCAATAAACGAAATCAGGTTTGTACCCCGACCTCATCTAGTGGGTACGCCGGCCCAAGCGATCAGCGAGACACGCAGGCTACCGCAGTCGCCGTTCGTTTTTGTGCCGCCCACACCCGACTACGCCGATGATTCGCAGATCATGGAAATGATCCTGCTTTACGACGAAGTGCCGATTGACGCTTCTGATGCCCGTGAACAGATTGCCAACGCTTTGTGTGTTGTGGGTGTTCAGCAGATTCCTTTCATCGGCAGGTATGTCCCAGAGCTACATTCCGGTAGGTGGTCACAAGGTATTACCCGGTACCCTCAGCCGGGCTGGATTTCGAATACCAAGGTCTATCGGAAGGCAGCTCTCGTATGAACACAGGATTCGCGACGATGGACAATGACCTGTTCTATCAGCCAGAGGACGGCTTTTGGGCTGGCCTCGATAAGCTATCGTTCGAAGCTGATCAGCTTGAACCTGAGTGGCCGGAACCTTCCAATCCTTTCACTCGCCGCATGGCCATTCAGCTAGCCAACCATCGCAGCTACCACAACGTTGCCTTGGCCGACTTCCAACAAATGGTTGGCTGCCTTCTCATCGAGGCTCCAGGTACGGTTTTCAGGTTTGTCCTCGTTCCGATGGGGCCGAGCGCCAGATTCTTTTCGGTCAAGCTCATCGATACGAGCACATCACTTCCACCGTTGCTGTCGGATAACATCTGTTCGCTTGAAGTTGCCACCAGATGGATGGCCAAGCGATTCGATCACTTCGAGATTTCATGCTCCAGCGGCGGCTGCTATTGGGTACATCGGCAATGATCAGGGCGTCGGACTGCAATGAATTGGCTCTCGCCATGGTGGCAGCGGCCAAAGCTGCCCCATCTAGGATCGCCTTTCGTATTGATCCATCAAGGATGACTGCCCAACAGATTCAAGCTGCGGCTACACCTGCCCCGCTTTTGGTCGCCCATGGAAACGAGAAAGAGCTTGCTGCGCTGATCCACTCATTCCACCAGTGGGGTGATTTAGTGCAGCTAGAGCTGACTCACTCAGACGGGCTAACCCACTTTTGGATTGGGAATGATTGAGGTGACAGAGGATAGGAGCCGTTGTTCAGGGTTGTATGAACAACGGCTTCCTGTCAAAGCCCGACATGGACTGCTGATAAAGGGTCGATGGTCGGGGAAGGCGCGAGAGCAGCGTCATCATCCGAGGACGAGTTGTCAGGTGGTACTGCTTGTAGATTCCCTTCTGCTAAGGGCTCAAGCGGCTGAGCTTCACGTTGAGCCTCCTGAACGGAAGCAACGGCTGGTAGTTCTTCCATCGTCCCCTTCCAGTACACACGCTCAAGCATTTGCTTATCGCCTTCAACCATTTGTACGTAGTGGTTCATCAGATTGATGGCTACTAACACCCGCGAGCCGTATGGCAGTTCTTTGTAGAACTCCCAAAACAAGGGGCACTGATCCCTATCGATCCTGATAGCAACCTTGCGGGACTTAGCGCCGGGCGCTTCCGGGTGGGGAGTGAAGAACGATAGGTTTGGCTTGTATGCCGGCATCAGGACTTCGCACAGACGCAGAAGTAGCTTGTTCACAAATAGCCTTGGATAGGTTTCGTAGAAAGCTATCAATGCGTCGTGCTGACCCTCGAACAGCTCAGCCTTGATTTGTACTACGGCTTTCATTGTTCGATCATCGGCAGGATTTGGGTTTTCGCGTAACGGTAGAATCCGCGCACGATGCTCAGCTCTGGAGTCTTCGCTTGATAAATCGGGCAGTGGATGTGTTGCTTGAACACGTCCAGACCCAGCACGGTAGCACCACCACCAGCCAGAATAATGCCCGCCAAGAAGTCTGTAGAACCCCAGACTTTCTCGATGCAGCGCGGCAGAACGTCTTTGGCGAATTCGTTCCTGGCCGGTGAGCTGATCCCCTTCATGTCCAGTTTCTGACCGCGCCAGGGGATGTAGCCATCGCGAATCCACTGGTCAATGGTGTATTCCGTGGTCTGTTTATCCAGTGTGAATTCCTTGGGTATCAAGGCTGCTTTCTTACCCTCGGCGACCAGGGACTCAGGCTTAGTCTTTAAGGTCGTGAAAATGGCCTTGTGAATATCCGAAACCCCCTTCGACTCGCCATGGCGCTTGTCAGAAACGCGGCCATTATTGAACTGGCCTACATCGGTGGTCCCCTGCCCGATATCGATAATTCCCCATTTCCCCTTGAGAACAAGATCGAGCGCAATTCGCTCGCCGTTCTCGTCTTCAAGCTGATCGTCAAACCAAGGACCCGCCCACTGGGGCACTACCTTCACCGCTTTCACCTGAAACCCTTCGCCCTTTGCCCAGCGCCGGATGTTTTCCTCGAATTTTTGGACTTCCTTTTCATAGAACTCAGTCGGAAGGCCGGTCACGATCACCGGGTTCTTGATGTCGCATTCATGGAGAACCTTGAGCAACAAAATGTGGATCGTGCTTGAGGAATAGAATGAAGAATCTGTGCTTCGCGAAGGCGCCCCCTCATCGCGGCAGCTTTCGCCTACCAGAAAGCTCTTGCCGTCTTTGGTCTTGAATCCCTCCTTCGCGAAGCCCAAACCAAGACCACTGGTATCTACATACGGAGTGACCAGCGAAGGAAAGCTTCCCTGCTTGCCGTTACCAGCTATATAGGAGGTGGTCCCATTCCCCAGATCAATGGCGATCAGGGATTGTTCGTTCGTAGAGTTGGTCATGATTGCGGATTCCACGCCATCCGGCCACCCAGTCCGCTCTCATCTGGCCAGGCATTCCAGGGCCATCTGGCCACCTGTTCCACGGCCATCCGGCCGGGCAGTCGGAGCGCAGCGACGCAG
>NZ_PGLR01000056.1 GCF_002803095.1 Pseudomonas sp. ZH-FAD
CGCAAGCGCTTCAATTGGAAATGCCCGATTGAGGTCATGACAGAAGTAGTGGCGTTGCAGCATGATGCACCTGCTTCAATCCAGTAACCGTGTTGCACTCAGCTTCTGCAACCGCCAAGGAACGATTACTTTGGTTATACGGTTCATGGTTTGCACCTCTTGGTTAGTTGATGCCTGTAGATTAAAGGCTTGCTACTTACAAGAAGCTGTTGCCAAGGTTACAAAGCTGTAATCGCTCATTTTTTTGTTGGTACGACCGCCGCGTCTGCGGCGGTCGCTTTCTGTGCTTACCGTTTTTCGATACGCGTAATGGTGGAATCCATGCCTTTCGAGGTGAACTCGAATTCGACCTGGTCTCCTTCTCTTAACTTTTGGAGCTGATCAGGCTTCGCTTTGAAACCCATCGTCATAGATGGCCAACCCAGCGCCTCGACCGGGCCGTGGGCAATAGTGACGGTTCCCTTTTCCGTATCTACCTTCTTGACCGTGCCGGTCGCAGTGGCCGTCTGTCCGGCTGGTTTCTGGCCCATCTGCATATCCATGTCTTTATGATCCATCGGCATGTTCATGCTTTTGTGATCCATCGGCATGTTCATGCTTTTGTGATCCATCGGCATACCCTGCATAGGCTCTTTGTCAGCAGCATAGGCGGCCGGTACCAGAAACAGTGTGGCGAGAGTGATGTGCTTGATATTCATGGATGTTCTCCAGTGGGTTTGGTTGCGTGCTGGGCCTGCAATTGTCGGCGGCGCATCAGCAGGTAGGCTGCCGGCAGAACGAACAGGGAGAGCAACGGCGCGGTGATCATCCCGCCCACCATGGGCGCGGCAATACGGCTCATGATTTCGCTGCCGGTCCCGCCGCCCCAAAGGATGGGCAGCAGGCCAGCGATGATCACGGCGACGGTCATGGCCTTGGGGCGCACTCGCTGGACAGCACCTTCACGAATGGCGTCGAGCAGGACGCCTTCGCCATGGGCTCCAGCGTTAACCCGATCCGTCCAGGCGTTCTTCAAATACAGCAGCATAATGACGCCGAACTCAGCAGAAACGCCTGCCAGTGCGATGAATCCGATTCCTGTCGCTACGGATAGGTTGTACCCGAGCAGATATAGGAACCAGACGCCCCCGGTCAGAGCGAATGGCAGCGTAGCCATGATGAGCAGCGCCTCGCCAAAGCGGGCAAACGTTAGGTAGAGCAATACAAAAATGATCAGCAAGGTAGCCGGAACGACGAGCTTCAGCTTCGCGTTAGCGCGCTCCATGAATTCGAATTGGCCGGAATAGCTGATGCTCATGCCGGATTCGAGCTGGACCCCTTTGCTGATCTTTTCCCTCAGATCGCCCACCACAGCCGCCATGTCGCGGCCACGAACATCGACGTAAACCCAGCCCGACAGCCTTGCGTTTTCGCTTTTAAGCATGGGCGGTCCGTCTGTCACCTGTACTTTGGCCACGGTCCCCAACGTGATCTGGCTGCCTTGCGGCGTGTAGATCGGTAGGTTGCGCAGATCGGATATCGAGTCGCGCCACTCGCGGCCATAGCGGAGGTTGATCGGATACCTGGCGAGCCCTTCCACGGTTTCACCAATGGTTTGACCACCGATGGCACCGGCCACGATCGATTGCACGTCCGCGATATTCAGGCCGTAGCGTGCGGCGGCGACACGATCGATATCCACATCGATATACCTGCCGCCGGTCAGTCTCTCAGCAAGCGCCGAACTGACCCCAGGCACCGTTTTGGCGATTTTTTCCACTGCCTGGGTGGCTTTGTCGATCTGTGCCAAGTCAGTGCCATACACTTTCACCCCGATCGGGCTCTTGATACCCGTCGCCAGCATATCGATACGGTTTCGAATCGGCGGGATCCACAGATTGGCTAATCCAGGTACCTGTACGGTGCGATCCAACTCCTCAACCAGCTTGTCAGGCGTCATCCCAGGGCGCCATTGATCCTTCGGCTTGAACTGAATGGTCGTCTCGAACATTTCCAGCGGGGCGGGATCTGTAGCGGTGTCGGCTCGACCAGCCTTACCGAACACGTGTGCAACTTCTGGAACCGTTTTTATGAGCCGGTCCGTCTGCTGCAGTAGCTCAGAAGCCTTCTGAGAGGAGAGGCCTGGAAGCGCAGTGGGCATATAAAGGAGGTCACCTTCATCCAGCGGGGGCAAGAACTCCCCACCAAGGCGAGAGGCCGGCCACAAGCCTGTCAGGAAGACCAGAACAGCCACCAGCAGAGTCATCTTGGGCCAGCGCAGTACCGCGTCCAGGGCCGGCTTGTAGATCCAGATGAGGCCACGGTTGAGTGGATTGCGGTGTTCATCCGGAATCCTGCCCCGTATCCAATACCCCATGAGCACCGGAACCAGTGTTACCGACAGACCCGCGGCCGCTGCCATTGCATAGGTTTTGGTGAACGCCAGTGGACCGAACAGCCGGCCTTCCTGCGCCTCCAGGGTGAACACTGGAATGAACGACAGCGTGATGATCAGCAGGCTGAAGAACAATGCCGGCCCCACTTCAACAGCCGCGTCAGTAATGACCTTCCAGTGCTCCTGGCCCTTCAAGGTGGAGTCAGGATGCCGCTTGTGCCAGGCCTCAATGTGCTTGTGGGCGTTTTCGATCATGACGATTGCTGCATCGACCATCGCTCCGATGGCGATCGCGATGCCACCCAACGACATGATGTTGGCGTTGATGCCTTGCCGCTGCATGATCACAAAAGCAATCAGGATGCCGATCGGCAACGACACGATGGCGACCAACGACGAGCGCAGATGCCACAGAAAAATCGCGCAAACCAACGCAACGACAATGAACTCCTCGATGAGCTTGTGCGTGAGGTTTTCAACGGCACTGTCGATCAGCTTGCTACGGTCGTACGTCGTGACGATTTCGACGCCTTCGGGAAGGCTCGCTTTGAGCTCATCGAGCTTGGTTTGAACGGCAGCGATGGTTTCCCGAGCGTTCTTGCCGCTACGCAGGATCACGACTCCACCGACTACCTCACCTTCGCCATCAAGCTCGGCAATACCCCGGCGCATTTCCGGGCCGAGCTGGATATGCGCAACGTCCCCTAGCGTCACAGGCACGCCGCCTTCGAGACGCAAAGGAATGGCTCGAAAGTCCTTGAGTGTCTTGAGATACCCGGTCGCACGGACCATGAACTCGGTTTCGGCGAGTTCCAGAACACTCCCGCCGGTTTCACGGTTGGCCTCATCGATCGCCTTTGCGATCTGCTGCTGCGTAACGCCTCTGCTGGCCATGCGTACGGGATCGAGTACCACCTGGTACTGCTTGACCATCCCGCCTATGGGCGCGACTTCCGCCACGTTGGGCAGTGTCTTGAGTTCATAGCGCAGGAACCAATCTTGCACAGAGCGCAGCTGCGAGAGGTCATGTTTGCCCGTTCGGTCTACCAAAGCATATTGGTAGATCCAACCGACACCCGTGGCGTCAGGTCCCAAGGCGGGTTTGGCGGCGGCGGGAAGCCGACTCTGCACCTGGCTCAGGTACTCCAGCACCCGCGAACGGGCCCAATAGAGGTCGGTGCCGTCCTCGAACAGGACGTACACGTAGCTATCCCCGAAGAAGGAGTAGCCGCGGACTGTCTTCGCGCCGGGGACAGACAGCATGGTCGTCGTCAGTGGGTAGGTGACCTGGTTTTCAACGATCTGAGGCGCCTGCCCCGGGTATGGCGTGCGGATGATGACCTGAACGTCGGAAAGGTCAGGCAACGCATCAACAGCGGTGTTCTTGACCGACCAGACACCCCAAGCCACCGCGAACACAGTAGCCAGTAGGATCAGAAAGCGGTTGGCCACTGACCAGCGGATTATGGCTGCGATCATTGTTGGCCCCCGAGCTTCTCGATGCGCTCGATGACCAGGCCTTCGTCGCTTTCACGCACGCCAACACGGACACGGTCGTCCACTTGCAAGCCTGACAGCAGAGATTGATCGGCAACCGGAAAGGACATGGTCATCCCAGGCATGTTCAGCGTCTTGAACGGCCCATGCGACAGGCCAACCAGGCCATCTTCCAGGCTGACGATCGTACCTTCAGCCTCGTGCAAAGCAGGTTTGACAGGCGGTGCCGTCTGCTCCAGACCCCGAGCGGTCAGCCCGCGTAGGCTCGCCTCTGAATCCAGGAGGAACTGACCGGACGCCACGACCTGCTGACCGGCTTCCAGCCCGTCGAGCACCTCTGTTTTGTCATCGAACTCTCGACCGATGCGGACCTCAACTGGGCGGTAACGGCCTTCATTCTCAGCCAGCATCACCAATGCGCGCCGGCCGGTGCGAATGACCGCCTCGGACGGGATGACCAAGGCATCTTCAACGTTGCGACTCAATGTCACCTCGGCCGTCATGCCGGGGCGAAGCCGCTGCTGCGGGTTGGGCAGTTCGACCCGGACACGCACAGTGCGGCTATCCAGGTTGGCTTGCGACAGTACCGCCTGGATCGTGCCTTCCAGCGTTTCACCCGCAAAAGCAGGGAGGCGGGCTGTCACCGACTGCCCCGGCGCTAAATTTGTGATCTGCGCTTCAGGCACCGCAACCTCTAGCCAAACCGAGTCCAGCCCATTGATGCGTGCGAGAGAGGCGCCGGCGGGGACGGTCATGCCCTCGCGGACATCGAGACTGTTCAACACGCCACCGATCGGGCTCGTTACGGTCCATACGGGGCGCGCCTTACCGGTGCGTTCCAGCTGAGCAATGACATCTGCCGGCATGCCGGCAAGGCGTAACCGCTGTCGGGCCGCCGCGAGCAGTTGGGGTTGGCCAATCCCTTTGAGCGCCAGGTACTCTTCCTGTGCAGCAGCCCATTCGGGAACCAAAAGATCGGCTAACGGCGCGCCTTTTTCAATGACGTCTTCCGGCGCTCGGTCGTAAACGCGCTCGACGAAGCCCCCGGAGCGCGCTTGCACGACAGCCACGTCTCGCTCGTCAAACATCAATGCGCCTGTCGCTTCGAGCGACTGGCTAATCGATTCGCGCGTTGCGGTCGCCAGGCGCATACCCAGGTTCTGCGTCACGCTCGGATCGATGCTCATCGACGCCCCGTCACCGCCTTCATCGGCATAGCGCGGAACCAGGTCCATATCCATAAAGGGGGATTTGCCTGGCTCATCGAATTTCTGTTGCGGATACATGGGGTCGTACCAATAAAGCACCTCCTTTTCGCCTTCCGCTTGCGCAAACACAGAGGTAGACAGACCGACAATGCCCACAGTAACGATAATCAGCGGAAGGCTTAGGACGACGGCCAGCCGCTTGAGTAGAAATGTCATGGTCGGGTATCTCCAAAGGCAAAATGCAGGCGGGCGTTGCTCAGCGATCGGTCGCGGGCTACGTCAATACGACGCAGGCGAGTCTCAACGAGCTGGCGGCGCGCATCGATCACTGCGGTCAGTTCGCCGGTCCCGGCGCGGTAGTCCGCCATGGCAAGGCGGACCTTTTCCTCGGCGAGTGGCAGTAGGGTTTCTTCAACACGTGCGAATGCGCGGTCAAGGCGCTGATATTCAGCCAGGTCGGCGGCCAGCTCCTGGTTATGCATACGCAACATCGCCTGACGCTGCGCCTCGATCTGTGTGAGGCGCGCTCGCTCAGCCGCGATCTTTGGATCCTGCCGAGAGCTGGTAAACAGCGGCAGGTCGAAACTGACGCTGAGGTTGACCATGTCGCCGTATTCTCTGCCGCGACGTAGATAATCGACTCCCCAACTCCAGTCCGGTGTTTTCTCAGCGATGGCCTGGCGAACTTTTGCCTCAGCTTCACGAGTCATCGGGTCGAAGGCGAGCAAAGCCGGATGGCGGTTCAGGTTGTGCTGATAGTGATCAACGTCGGTAAGCCATCGCGGCCAGTCGCCTGTAAGCGGCTGGTCTGCTGGCTCGCCTATCCAACGGCGGAGGTCGGCCCGCGCAACAACCTGGTTGCGCATCAGCTCATCCTCTTGATCAGCAAGCAATGCTGCCTCTTGCTTCGGAAGTACGCTGTCTGCGGTTTGCCCACCGCCGCCGGCAATGCGCGCCTGAACGGCCCGGGAAAACAGCTGATTCTCACTGTAGAGCTGTTTGAAAAGACTCAGTTTCTGCTCGACCGCGAAGCTAGCGATCCATGCCTCGGCAGTAGCCTGGCGCACGCTGAGACGTTCAATGGTTTGCTGAACGTCTGCGAGCGCAACACTAGCCTGCGCAGCCTCGACACGGGCGCGCCTTTTCGCTCGGTTTGGAACATCTTGCATGACCCCAACCATTTGCATGGTCATGGCCTCTTGGTCCAATTGCCAGCGTGAGTCACCTTCAATGGGTACGTTTTGCAGCCCAAGTCTAAGTTTGGGGTCAGGGAGCTCGCCGACAGGGATTGCAGCGTTGCGCGCGGCTTGGAGATTGGCGGCTTGCGCATCCAGCGAAGGCGCGTCTTGCTCGGCCAAGCTCAGGGCTTGTTCTAAGGTTAGAGCTGATGCGAGCTCGGAAAATGAGAGCGCGCCCATGATCAAGGCGGCCACGTAGGGAGGCGCCCAGCGGATACGGGGTTTCATTAAAAAAGAGTTCCTGATCTTCCATGCGAGCCAAAGGCGCGCGGTAGCCGGCCCGAATCTTCACATCCGGGCGGTTCCTAGAATTTGATCGGGATCAGACGCGGGGTGGATGCCAGACTACGTCCAGAAGACGAGAAGGGATTTGGTCGTTATAGGGCGTGGTCACGGGTCTAGCAGCAGGGACCAGCTGCGCCTTCGCAGCAACGATCTGAAGGAGGCTGAGGGTTTTGCATTCTTGCCCCGTCTTGCAGACGGTCGTCTTCCCTTGCTCATGCCCTTCACAGCACTCGGGCTCAGCGCCGCTGACGCCAGACATCAACGCGTGGCTGGCTGCCATGGCCTCCATGCCTTCCATATCAAGCATTACATGATGCGCTGACGACCCAACCGGCATGAGCAATTGCGCCATCCCGTTGATCGGAAGCGCAAGCACTAGCAGCAGGATAAGGAAGGAGCGCATGTAGGACTTCATATTTTTTCAGCTTACGGGGCAATTCATGAGCAATCAATGAGGCAATCGATCGCTTCGCAACCGAAGCCTAAGCCGGCACGGTTCAAACTACACTCGCTTGACGGAGCCGGAGAGCGTTAAACACAACCGATGCTGAGCTAAGGCTCATGGCCAGGGCAGCAATCATCGGAGACAGCAACAGTCCAAAGAACGGATAGAGCAGCCCTGCAGCAATCGGGATGCTCAGACCGTTATACATAAAGGCAAACAGAAGGTTCTGACGCATATTGCGAACTGTTGCCACCGAAAGCGTACGGGCGCGAAGTATTCCCATCAGGTCACCTTTAACCAGCGTAACTTGGGCACTGTTCATCGCCACGTCAGTACCCGTACCCATCGCAATGCCTACGTCAGCCCTAGCGAGAGCGGGCGCATCATTTATTCCGTCGCCTGCCATGGCGACTACTTTACCGAGGGCTTGTAGCTTAACCACCAGCGCCTCCTTGTCCTGCGGCTTCACTTCGCCATGCACTTCATCGATCGATAGCTCACGAGCCACCGCGCGGGCAGTGGTAAGCCCGTCGCCGGTGGCCATGATGACTTGCACGCCCTCCGCTTGGAGCCGAGCTACAGCTTCCTTGGAAGTCGGTTTAATTGGGTCCGATACGGCCAGCAAGCCGGCAAGTGCCCCATCAACAGCCAGGTACACAATACTGGTACCGCTTTCGCGCATTTTTTCTGCTTGGTCTTTCAACGGCTCGACGCTAACACCCGCGTCTTCCATAAGAGCGGTGTTGCCTAGCTGTAGCTGCTTGCCTTCCACCAGACCACGGACCCCGATCCCTGACCCTGACTCGAAGGTTTCAGGCTTTACCAACTGAATACCCTCGCTTCTCGCATGGTCCACGATGGCGTGGGCTAGGGGATGCTCGCTACCTTGATCCAAGCTGGCAGACAAACGGATGACTTCCTGAGCATCGAACGGCGTGACGCCTACCGCCCGATCGAAAACAGGTCGGCCCTCGGTCAACGTTCCAGTTTTATCGACAATCAGCGTGTCTACCTTACGGACATTCTCGATGGCGCCTGCGTCTCTGAAAAGCACTCCGCTTCCAGCCGCTTTGCCTGTGGCAACCATGATCGACATAGGCGTCGCCAGGCCAAGTGCGCAAGGGCAAGCGATAATCAGAACCGCAACTGCATTGATCAGGCCGAATACCCAGCCCTGCTCGGGTCCGAACAGGCCCCATGCAAAGAAGGTCAACAGCGCAATCCCGATGACCGTCAGCACGAAATAACCAGCAACCGTGTCCGCCATCCGCTGCATGGGTGCTTTTGAGCGTTGTGCATTCGCAACCATCTGGACGATTTGTGAAAGCATGGTCCCGGAGCCAACTTTAGTGGCTCGCATGACAAGCGAGCCACTCGTGTTCATCGTCGCGCCGATGAGCGCATCGCCTGTCCGCTTCGTCACCGGGACGGGCTCGCCCGTTAGCATGGATTCGTCGACGGCGCTCTCGCCCTCCAATACTTCTCCATCCACCGGTACCTTTTCACCAGGACGAACGCGCAGATGGTCACCCTCGTGAACATGTGTAAGCGGAATGTCCTCCTCGGAACCATCCTTGGCGATACGGCGAGCTGTTTTGGGCGATAGGCCAAGCAAGGACTTGATTGCCGAGGACGTCTGGGAGCGGGCCTTCAATTCGAGCAACTGCCCTAAAAGCGTCAGGGAAATGATGACCGCGGCGGCTTCGTAATAAACGCCTATCCGGCCGCCCACTGTGAATGATTCTGGAAATATGCTCGGTAAGACGGTTGCTACGATGCTGTAAATATACGCAGCCCCTGTGCCAAGCCCGATCAACGTCCACATGTTTGGGCTGCGATGCTTAACAGATGCGAAACCGCGCACGAAAAATGGCCAGCCTGCCCACAAGACAACCGGGGTCGTAAGGGCTAGTTCAACCCAGTTCTGGCTAGCGCCGTGAAACAGCGGAAGTGCATGTCCCGCCATGGCCAACAGGGTCACTGCTACGGTCAGGGGCAGTGACCACCAGAAACGCTTCGAAAAGTCCTTGAGTTCAGGATTCTCCTCCTCATCTAGTTCAGGGATCAGCGGTTCTAATGACATCCCGCAGATAGGGCAATCACCTGGCCCCATTTGGCGAATCTCAGGGTGCATTGGACAGGTGTACTCGGTCGTTACATCACCGTCGGGTGCCTTCTGTGCCGCCGACGTAGAAGCCTGAGACGACGCCCTATGATCCTGCTGTGCAGTGAGATATCTAGCAGGATCAGAACGAAACTTGGTCTGGCAACCCTGGCTGCAGAAGCGGTAAGTGCTTCCCTGATAGTGCTCTTGATGCTCGCTGTCCTCTTTCACCTTCATCCCGCAGACGGGGTCTGTGAGTCCTGCAGAGCCTTTCGTTTGGTCAGGCTGATGATGGCAATGCGAGGAGGTCATGCGGGCTCCTTATGGATTGGTTAGCAACGAACAGCCTACTGCGGGGACGTTTGTGGTTTTTCCGATGCTTACAGCGTCCGACAACCAATATATGCAAAGCGTCCTGACCAAAGGCTGAAGTAACCATTACATTTCTGTCAGGTTCTCCGGTATGTCAGGTCGTACGAATGCTGAAGCGAGCTGCTGAAAAAAGTAGCTCGCGCGAATACCGCTTGCTGGCCTAGCCTATGCCTCCCTTATCCGAAGCCCGGCCGCTTTCTTTTAATGAATACCGAACCGTGCAAAGCCTAAGCGCAGGTGCTCTGTTTTGATAGAAGCCGTAATTTTTGATGTCTATGGCACACTCCTGCAAATCAGTGAACGACGGCGGCCATTTCGCAAGCTCTTAAAACAGGTACGCAGCCAAGGTCGTCAACCTAGGGCCGATGATGCCAGGACATTGATGACACGAAACTTGGGGCTGGCCGGCGCCGCCGACCTGTTTGGTACACAACTAGGTAACGATGAGCTTGCTATTTTGGAGCTTGATCTCTACGCGGAACTGGCCAGCGTGCGTCCCTATGATGATGCCCTGCGGGCACTGGAAAGCCTTAAGAGAGCGGGGCTGAAAGTGGCGCTGTGCTCCAACTTGGCTACCCCCTATGCCATACCTGTTGCCGCTGACCGAAAACTGACCCAGTAGAGGCTGTTCTGCCGACTGAAAACTGACCCAGGTGTTCAACTGCTTCTGCTCAATTTTTGAGCAGGAGAACACAGGGTGATCAGTATGGAAATGATGGGCAAAATCCGCCGGATGTATTTCCGCGACAAGCTGTCGCTGCATGAGATAGCCAAGCGCACCGGGTTGGCGCGCAACACGATTCGCAAGTGGGTCAGAGCACCTGAGGCCAAGCCGCCGGTCTACCAACGCCGCGCGATCTTCAACAAACTCAGCCCTTTTCACGCCACGCTGGAGCAGGCGCTAAAAGCCGATTCGCTACGGCCCAAGCAACAGCGGCGCAGTGCCAAGGCGCTGTTGGCGCAAATCAAAGCCGAAGGTTATGACGGTGGCTACAGCCAGCTCACCGCGTTTATCCGTGCCTGGCGAGGGGGACAGGGCAAGGCGTCGCAGGCCTTTGTGCCGCTGACCTTTGCTCTTGGCGAGGCGTTTCAGTTTGACTGGAGCGAGGAAGGCTTGCTGGTCGGCGGCATTTACCGGCGTATGCAGGTGGCACATCTGAAGCTGTGTGCCAGCCGTGCGTTCTGGCTTGTGGCGTATCCGAGCCAGGGCCATGAGATGTTATTTGACGCCCATACACGCTCGTTCGGCTCCTTGGGCGGCGTGCCGCGCCGGGGCATCTACGACAACATGAAGACCGCCGTCGACAAGGTCAATAAGGGCAAAGGCCGGGCGGTGAATGCGCGCTTTGCGGTGATGTGCGCGCATTACCTGTTCGATCCGGACTTCTGCAACGTCGCCGCTGGTTGGGAAAAGGGCATCGTTGAAAAGAACGTGCAAGACAGCCGCAGGCGTATCTGGCTAGACGCCCAGGACTGTCAGTTTCACTCCTTCGAGGAACTCAATGCCTGGCTGGGCCAGCGCTGCCGCGCGCTTTGGAACGAGCTGACGCACCCTCAATACAGCGGGCTGAGTGTGGCCGAAGTGCTGGAGTTGGAGCGCGCTGAACTGATGCCTGTGCCAGCGCCATTCGACGGTTACGTCGAGCGGCCTGCGCGGGTCTCCAGCACCTGCCTGGTCAGCGTCGGGCGCAACCGCTACTCGGTGCCGTGTGAGTACGCGGGTAAGTGGGTCAGCAGCCGTTTGTATCCGACGCGAATCGAGGTGGTGGCTGACGACGCGCTGATCGCCAGCCATGTCCGCTTGCTGGATCGCGACCAGGTCAGCTATGACTGGCAGCACTACCTCCCGCTGATCGAACGCAAGCCCGGTGCGCTGCGCAACGGCGCGCCCTTTGCTGATCTGCCGGCGCCGCTGCGTCAGCTTAAGCACGGTCTGGGGCGTCATGCCGGCGGTGACCGGATCATGGCGCAAGTTCTGGCTGCCGTACCGGTCGCCGGGCTCGATGCGGTGCTGGTGGCTGTTGAGCTGGTACTGGAAAGCGGCAGCCTGAGCGCCGAACACATCCTCAATGTCGTGGCGCGCCTGGCCGCGACCGAACCACCACCCAGCGTCGAAACCCACTTGTCGCTCAAGGAAGCCCCCGTCGCTAACACGGCGCGCTACGACCGCCTGCGTGGCCAGACCGAGGAGATCGGTCATGCGTGATTTGATGGCGGAACTCAAGGAGCTGCGCCTGCACGGCATGGCCACGGCCTGGGCGGAGTTAACTGCACAGGGTGAGTCGAACACAGCCTCGTCCAAGTGGCTGCTCGAACACCTGCTGGAACAAGAGCACACAGATCGCGCCATGCGCTCGGTGAGCCACCAGATGAACATGGCCGAGCTGCCGATGCACCGCGATCTGGCCGGCTTCGACTTCAGCGCCTCCAGCGCCGACGCTCGCTTGATCAGCGAGCTGGCCAATCTGAGCTTTACCGACACCGCGCAGAACGTGGTGCTGATCGGTGGGCCAGGCACCGGTAAAACCCACCTAGCCACCGCGCTGGCCGTGTCCGGCATCACCCGGCACGGTAAGCGCGTGCGCTTCTACTCCACGGTCGATCTGGTCAATCTGCTGGAGCGCGAAAAACACGACGGCAAAGCCGGGCGGATCGCCCAGGCACTGCTGCGCATGGATCTGGTCATCCTCGACGAACTGGGTTATCTGCCGTTCAGCCAGGCTGGCGGTGCGTTGCTGTTTCACCTGCTGTCCAAGCTGTACGAACACACCAGCGTGGTGATCACCACCAACCTGAGCTTCGCCGAATGGTCGAGCGTGTTCGGCGACGCCAAGATGACCACCGCCCTGCTGGATCGGCTGACCCACCACTGCCACATCGTCGAAACCGGTAACGAGTCCTATCGCCTGCAACACAGTAGCTTGGCGGCCCAGGCCAAGATCAAATCACGGGAGCGAAAGCGTAAGGGCGGCCAAGAACCGGAGGACGATGAGCCGTTCTGACTTCATGGCGACGACGGCCTGCTACATGGCTGCGTGTGGCAGGTCTTAAACAACTGAACTGGGCTAGCGAAGGAGTGGGGGCAACAGCAGCTGCGCTGGTAGACTTATCCACAGTTGCTGGTAACAAAATCAGCAATCCGCCCTGGGTCAAATTTCAATCGGCAGGGTGGGTCAATTTTCCATCAGCGCCAACATAGTGCTGCACAACGAGCCCTGGCCACGCAGTTTCTCGGCCGCTCTGCTCACATAGGTTGCTAACCAGCGCACTTGAAGCTTCGTCGACCATGGCTGCACCACGATGAGTGATATGCCCCCAGGCCTGGCCGCACCGTTACTCTGCCACCTTCGAATGCTGTTTTGCGGGCAATAGCGGTGCGGAGCGGATCACAGGAGACTGATGATTGAGGCTCCACCCTTTTTGGCAGATCAAGCTTCATACAGTAAAATGCCCCCACGGGCCGTGGGACATGTTGACGGGAAGCCGTCTCCCCCTGCGGACATTTCAGGAGCAATGCCATGACGATGGCCCATGAGCGCACCCGTAGCGTTGTGCAAACACGGGACTTCCTACAGGAACTGGCCAGGGACACGAGCCTTCCTGAAAGCGTACGGTACCAAGCAAAAAATCTACTACGGCATTACCCGACAGCGGAGACCATCTCGTTGGCTGGGCGAGCGGAAGAGCGATCCAAGCAGGAACTTTCCCTATTGGCCGACAAGCATGGACCTCTACATCCGGTGTTAGTCAGCTGGCTGTTAAATGATCCGATGTTTTCTGATCACGGAACTAGCTGAGCCAGACCAGGTGGGTGCACTGGTACAACACTGGTACAACACTGGTACAACAATGAGCGCCTGCTGAGTTCAATCGGGTATATCCCGCCTGCGGAGGCTGAGGCAAACTTCTACCGGCAACAAGCTGGTGTGGCCATTGC
The DNA here is from genome assembly GCF_002803095.1 of Pseudomonas sp. ZH-FAD. Taxonomy (GTDB): domain Bacteria; phylum Pseudomonadota; class Gammaproteobacteria; order Pseudomonadales; family Pseudomonadaceae; genus Aquipseudomonas. Next base: position 13,461 of record NZ_PGLR01000056.1, read on the forward strand.
GGCCTGACTTAAACGAAACGGCCTCCACAAAAGCCGGGACGATTCAGCACTCCGCTGGAGGATGCCTTTCATTCCCGCTCCATACTTCGCACGTCAACACTAATAGCCTCTAAAACTCCCTTTAAATCGGCTCCCAGCTCGGGCCGCACGAGCCGTATGTAGGCTGCTATTGCCTCGTTCATTAGTAACCGGGATACGTACCCTTTCACGACCACCAAGCGAATCATCACGCCACTGGCTCTCGTGCAGTTGCTTTACGTTGACCGTGGTGAGCTTGTGAGGGCTAGCGGCGCTCACCTGCCCATATAAACAACGTGATGAAGCTCTCGTTTTTGACAAGAATTATGAATTTTAGTGCATTTAGTAATTAATGGAACTCATCGAAGATTACGAGCTGCGGATAGGCGGCCTGATTCTCTTCGGTGTCCGCCAAGGTAACCGTGACCCCGTCGACCAGGCGCACCCGCCGACCCCGCCAATGCCACCAGGAGGCAGCACCTTCGGCGATGATCCCCCCGGTTTGGCGTGCCAGCGCCGAGATCATTGACTGCGGCAGACGCGAGCGCGCCTTGCAGTACCCACCGGAATCCGTACTGCCCGGCTTGAGCCCACCGATCACCCGCTTGACCATGGCGTCGTTGACCGCCGCTTGGCAGCTGCCGTCAGCCGACAACACCTGGGCGAGAAACATCGACAAGGTTTCCGCCGGCGGAAACAACCGCTCGCGGTGCTCCGGTAGCAACGCCCCAACACGGTCGAACAGCTTTGGGCTGGTCAGCAGATTGAACAGGAAATAGCTGTCCGCGTTGCTTGCATAGTGGCGTACACGCTGTTGTTGCCCCGTTGTTGGGCGGTGGCTAGGATGCATGTGGGCTGGCTCCTCGGGTGGTTGCTGTGGATTTCGCAACCTCCAGCCTACTATCCGGGGCGGCCAGCCCTCTACTTTCCCATAAAAATCAATGGCTTGGGTTTAATTCAGTGCCATTCGGCTATACGACGTTTTCTTAGTCCGCGGTCTCGTCGCTCAGATCGAGGTTCCAGTCGCCAACCGTGATCACGCCAGCAATTAGCATCGGGTCATACTGATTAGGGCCGAGATGGATCTGATAGCCATGCTTCTTTAGCAAGGTCACCGAGCGCGAGTTGATCGCACCATCAATGTGGCAGCAGTACTCGCGCACGTAACGCCAGGCGAGATCAACAGCCTGTTGAGTGTGAGTAGGCAGATCGGCGTATACGTCAGGATGATTAATCGCATCCCCTTCGTTGTCGCCGTAGGGACGCTGTACGTGGCGTAGCGCCTCTAGCGCGTTGACGACGTCTCGAATGGTCAGCGGGTGGTAGTAGTTGAACATGTGATTTTTCCTTCTGAAATTCCGAACCCTGTCAGGGGCTATCGCGATGCGATGGGAAGCAGGCTATGGTGACTCTGCATTTTCTAGGTACCGGAAAGGGCGAGAATCGATGAAGGACGCAACAGGCCTCGGCTGGGCAAGGATTCCAACCTACGCAGAAACCATAGACGCACTAGCAAGTGGATTCGGCCTGATAGAAGCGAACGAGCAAAAATTGACGTTCCAGCGCTCGTGGCATGGAAGACAGTCTCGTTTTGGTCCCAATGCAACCAAACCGTGGCGAAGTGCCAACCAAGGTCGAATCGGCGAGTTGCTAATGCTCTTGTCTGGCGACGATCAAAATATTGCCGACGAGCTTTCTGAGTTCCTGGACACTGCAGAGACTCTCCTGTCATTTATTCGCTCAAGGGCTGTTTTCACCAGAACGTCATACCGAACTGGTTTGGGAGCATTTTTATCAATAATTGCATTCCCCCAACTGGCACTATTTTTATGCCATATCCGTGCGCGCCTTCCAGAATCAACACCTCTATATTACCTCTTCGACCTACTTCCCGATATTCATATGACGGAATATGACTGCGCAAAAAACACCCGCAACGCAGTGAGACAACAGCTTGACAAAATAACCGAGGCAAACACTGCGGACTTCAGGAGTTCGCTAAATAAGATCACAACAAAATCTGACATCAAGTTAAAAACAATAGAAGATAAAATTGGTAAACTGAACCAAAATTTCAGCAGTCGCGATTGCAAAGAAGAACTACCTGATAAAGTCAAAAATGTTCGCGCCGCCTATATAGCCGGGACCGCAATTCAAAGATTCATTGGCCATTTATCCAACGGCACACCAGACATTCACTCTGCCAGCCTCCTTGGAATCCTTAAGTATTACATTAACGAGTTCACCAACCAAGCCCAGAAAAAAACTCAAGACAATTTCCATCAGTCTCACATAATCTTGCATCATGACATGATAGGAAGTTCAAACTGTTTCCCCGAGCCAGATCTCGACACATCGATTATGGAAATCTTTAATTGTTATGAGAGATTTGTAGCCACCAGGACTATTGAAGAGTGCGCACCTCTAGCATATGCACTAGAGATTATCGACAGAGCGGCCTCGGATACCACCCCAGTCAGAGAAGCTATCGCCCTTCTTGAGCAAGACGAAGATTTCGAGATTTTCAAGCCAGTACACCATTATCTAAAGGCACGCCTTCAGATAATTGAGGGCGACAATACGAGTGCGCTGCTGAATCTTAAGGACATACTGAACTGCAGCAAGAAGCAACAGCTAGGTGAAATTGCAGTTATTGCAGCAAGTTATGCCATTACCTTGGAATTGAAGAAACCCGGGAGATGGATAAATAACAGCCTAGATCCATTTATAATTTGTTTAGCTCAAAATAAACAGCAAAACGTATCAATTGAAATCCCCATGCCAACCCCATTTTGGACATTCTCTAAGAACCCGCAGGTGACAGATTCGACCAAGCTTGTTTTTGAAGCCATCTCGCTAATCAACTCAATAACACTGCAAAACGCCACCAGCACCACTGACGAACTTTGCAACCCCTTATCAAAACTTGAAAAGCACCTCTCCAAGCTTCTTAAAATACACAGAAAACTTTGCCAGAGCGTAGCCTTTGACGAAGAATCAATAAAAACAGCCACCTCGACAACCTTTAACAATAGCCTTAAATCAAAATCAATTCTACGGACCCATCACGCAAAACCATACGAAGTTATTAGAGATCTATATTTCTATATCAATGAATTCTTTGGTCAAGCGGAGATAGAAATTCATGAAAAACTGAATCCCGCAATACTTGAATACCTCAATCTTCCACCTCAACTCCAGCTAACCATTCTAAAGACTTTAGACGAGGACGCTTTTCGCTCAGACTCAAACAAGGCAGGCAATAATCAAATCTGATAGATAAGACTTTGGCTCGCCCGATCTACGCGCGAACCCAGGCCAAAGGAATATTCGCGGTTCAAGAAGCCCAGAGCCCAGAGCCCTGGTCACTTACTGAGCAAGTTGAGAAGCTCACGTCGGACGGGAAGCTTCTGATCACCCTGATCAACCTCGTGTAGCAGCCGGACTGGACTGTTTGTAGAGGACACTGTGCTTGTCGTGTCGCTGGTAGGTATTGCGCCGGGCTGAGATATTCAAGATCACCTGGCACCTCGCATGTTCGTTGCGCTTCTAGACCCCGATGTAGGTGGCATCTGTACACACTACGGTTTCCTCGCCATACAGAAGTTTGCCGGCCTGGGTGTCATTGGCCACGCTGGCCGCCGTAAGCGTCCAGAGGCGGGAGAGAGCCCAGGGAGGAAGGGCAGGATGATTTTGACAAGAAATGCCACTATTTCGGTGCAAATGGCAAAACAAGCAGATAGTGAACAGCGGCGCTGGGGGCGTCGTTCAGGCGCTCAGCGGTCAGCACCCGGTCAAGCTCGAACTCCATGAACAGCTCAAGGCCTTCATCGTCAATGTCGTACTCGTCGCCAGTCTCGCAACGGGTCAACAGGCGACCGTCGCGGGCAACCATCAGGTCTTCGGCGTTGGCCATTTCCGCGTCAATGTTGCGCAGGCCGCTGTACGGGCTGTTGTACTGCCCATCAGCAAACGGAATGCGTGCGCGGAAGCTCACGTCCTTCTCTGTGTAGACCGGGATAGACTCTACGTCAGGCAGCTTGTAGCGCTTGCCGTGGCGATACACGTCATTCCAGATGCGCATGGCCGTCCATGGCTTCTGGTAGCCATAGCGCCCCCAGTTCAGCTCGATGGCCATGACCTGCTTGAGGGTCAGCAGCTCGAAGCGCGGGGCAATGCCCAGCTTGCGAGCTTCGTCTTCTTCGCGGGCCTGGATGCTCAGGATCGCTTGCAGCAGGGCTTTCGTGTAGCTGGGGCTGTAGGCGTTCGGGATGATCTGGATATAGCCGTCCTCGCTCACGTCACGCGCTACCCACGCCCGAGCCTTGGGGTTGAAGTGCATGCGCTTCATGAACTCACGCAACTCGACCAGCGGGCGCAACCACTCGTACTTTCCATCCTCATGGTTCAGGAAGCTGTTGGCCGAGGTGTCGGAACTGATTCTCAAACATCCCCAACAGCCCGTGCGTGCTGAACAAGGGGTACGGGCCTGCTCTCGGTTCGCAATGTAGGCATTGACCATGCAGTCCCCGTTGTTGGCGTCGCGGTACAGCTCGACCAGATTGTCCCAGCGGTCGTAGGTCTTGATCTTCTCCGAACGGACGTAGCCGATGAACTCGAACACCTCCATGGTGGAAAAGTGGGCAATCGGGCTGAGCACCAGCTGGCCGTCATCCATCGCGTCTACCGCGTCGGTGGCGGACTCGCCGCGCTCGGTCATAGCGCGGTTGCGTGCAGCGGATTCGTCAAAGCGAGTGCCGATAATCGAGACGATTTCGACCTCCTTCGGCTTCATGCCGGCCTCGGCGGCGATGGCTTTGCGCAGCTGGCGCTTGAGCTTATTCAGTGGCTCCACCTTCATCATCATGGAGCACTTCGCGTTGGAGCCGACAGACATGATGGTGCGCCCACCGATCACGGAAACGAGGTAGTCGTTGCTCAGGCCCGGCGAGGCGATCCAGATGCGGATAGGGATGCCGCTTTCCTGGGAGTAGGACTCGATCTGCTTGATCATCAGGCTGTTGTAGGCCTTCACAACCGGGTTCTCGATCTTGGTGTCGGAATGGCAGACGTGCAGGGTTGGAACACTGACGCCTTCGTCAATCAGCTCGCGGTACGCCATCAGAACGAGTGATAGCAAAACGCTACTATCCTTCCCGCCGCTCCAGGCCACGGAAAGGTGACGCCCGGCCAGCACCTGGGCTTTCACAGCCTGAACGGCAATGGCTACCTTCTCGCTGAAGGTCAGCTCCTGAATCGGCCCCGAAACCGCGTCCTGGGTTTGAACCTCGGTGGTCAGGTCGGCGAGCTGGAGAGAGGTCTGTTGCATGCCCATGGTGTTGGTCCCGGTGCTGTGTTTTCGATGGGGTCATCATCAGCCCGGAATGGCTGTGTCATCGGCAGGGCAACGCAGAGCATGCAAATGCTCAGAGCGAATATTCGGATTCGAGGATGCTGCTCTTGGCCGGCTGGCATGACGCCGAGTGTAGGGCGCCAGTGTCTGCCTGAAAGTGGGCGGATCAGGCGCGGTCGATCTGCATCCCGTGGTCAAGGAGCGGCCACAGGATGCACTTTAGGCGCCTCTGGCCTGTCTGCGGTTAGGACAGCCATGCGCCCGTGGTGAATGGATTCACAAGGTTTGCAGCCTCATACGAAGCCACCAGTGCGCGGTCGCGCTCCTTGCGTACCTTGGCCAACAGCTTGGCCTTGACCCCTTTGGCCAGACGGCCTTTGAGCGCTGGCGCAGTACCGCTCAGGTCGAACAGCAGCTCGCCCACTTCGGTGTAGCTGCTCTGCTCCAAGAACTCGGGAATGGTGCTCGCGTCTACCGGGTCGTAGTGTTCCATCAGGTCGTCGATCCCGCCCTGGATCGTGGAGCGAGAGCCGGGGCTGATATACAGGGCCTTGGACTTGCTCAGGACAACGGCAAAGGTCGCACGCTCGCCTCCCAGAACGCGGGACGGCGCACCAGCTTGCAGCTTGAACACGGCACCCTTCTTCAATGCCTGTTCTTTGTCGCGGATCAGTTGTGTCTGCAAGCAGGCCTGATACCAGTCCTCGTTCACCTTCGTCATCATGCCCATGGCATTGCCGGCGTCGAAGATTTCTCGCGGGCAGCCCGTCAGGGTGAAGGGAACGCTCGCGGTCGCCAGAAAGCAGTCGAAGTTGAGCCAGTAGCCATCCTCTTTGCGCCGGCACTGGATAGTCCCGGCAACGTAGGTTTGGATGGTGTTGGACCGGAACGGGTAGCTGACGCAAGCGTAGAACTCGCCCGCTGACGTGACGGCCACCTTGTGAACTCGCATGTAGCCCGCCTCGAAACGCCAGTCGGTGAGGTTGTTGCGGATGACGTTCTCGCGCTGTGCCAGCGTTGGGGCCTTGTCGATCAGCAGCAGCTGGCCAAATTCGTAGGTGGTGGTCATGGGGATTGCTCCGGTCTGGAAACGATGGAGCTATCTTCCCGCGCCGGCACCTGTGTCAGCGCCGGCACAGAAACATCGTCAGCTCTCAACGTGGGGCTTGGGGGTGCTTGCGGATCAGGCTGCCATCACAGACGACCAGTAATCGATGCCTCGGGTGACGGCGGCTTCTGCCCGCGCAATCAGCTCTGCAACTGAGCCGGCTTTGCCGAGGCAGTAGAACTCGCGCTCCTGGGTCTGCTGGCATTGGCCGAGGAACCAGTAGGAGGTGTTCCCATCTTCGTAGCGAGCGGCCAGCCCAGTCCAATTCGACGGGTAATCGATCATCTGGCTCTCGTCGTGCGGCGCTGGTCCCCAAACCACATTCCCCTTGCCCATCACCGGCAGGTCGAGAGGCCGCATTGCCTCAAGGCATTCACGGCTCGCTTGGAGCTGGGAGGTCACAATTTCGGCGGCGGCGATTGCGGTTGTCTGCATGGCTGAATCCTCTTGGTTGAAGTGCTCATCATCCAAGGGGTGGGCCTGTGTCACGGGCGTGCTTGGGCAGATATTCAGGGCGCACGCGGGGAACTAGCCCCGCATTCCCATGCTCGGGAATGAGGGCGCATGCTTGCATGGGGGACAGGGGCGCCGGGCAGCTAAGCTGGGAGCCCCGGCGCATTAGTGTTCAGCTGCTTGAGGCTGTTCCAGGTTCGCCGGCAGGAAGCTCTCGAAAGGCTTGCGCGAACCGGGCTTCCAACCGTTTTCCATCGCTGCATGGGTGGCTTCTCGAAAGGCTTCCTGCTCGTCCAGCGTGACCTCTCGGAATCCATCACGCACAGCTTCATCTGCATATTCGGCGCACATCGTGATACGGCAGAGCCGGGTCTTGTCCTGCACCCAGAAGCGTTGCTGAGACGGCTTGGTTTGAATCGCGTGTTGCGTGTTCATGAAACGGGTACTCGTAAAGTGGGCTGGTGTATTGGCTGCGTGAGGTGAGCGCAAGCACTGCGCCCCTACTCCTGATTGGTAGTAAAACCCGGCGCGGTCGCTGGGCTTGATTCTCGATTGCTGGTGCTGGGTTATGCCTCTACCCCGAGGGCATACCCTTCTTCACGCAGCAGGTGGCTGACGGCCTGCGTGCGGCGGCTCTCGAACATCTTGATTGGCATTGCCTCACGCAGCTGGCCTGCTTTCCTTGTCCGGGAGCGCAGCCAGTTGGCGTCGGCGGTCAGGTTGGCATCTGGGGAGTTGGCTTTGAGCGCTGCGACCTTGGCAGCTACCTCGTCGTCGAGCTTCACCCGGCCCAGAATGTGGAAATCATGGTGGCGCAGCAGGCTGCACTCAGCCGGCGACATTGCCGCTTCATTGCTTGGGATTCCGGCGCAGAATCGGTCGGTGCCCAGCAGCTCAATGGCGGCTCGCAGCAGCTGGTCAGCAGGCATCGGCCCAGTTTGAAGCGGCACAATCACTCGCACACCGCTATCGATCCAGGATCGAATCAGGTCACGGTGCTCTTGCCAGAGCGCGAACGTCGCCGGCTGATTGGCTACCACGTCAGGTGCAACGATGCTGACTTTCGGAGAGCCTTCGGTGGTGCTGATCACCAAGTCATACACCTGAAACACACGCTTCCACTGCATCGGCTCGCCCTTGCGGAAAGCTGAGAAGGCGCCGCTGTCGATGAACAGGCTGCCGCCTTCCCGGATAAACCGAGGAATCGCCCCGAACAGTTGCTGTGTAGTCAACAGGCCGGCGACTACGCCTGCTGGTGCCCCAGCTTTGATGCAGGCCTGAAAGTCGGATTGGGAACTCATGCCCGAGTGATAGGCGATGTTCCAAGGGGTTGGGGTCATGCTCAGCGATGCCTTGTACCGCGAAAGTGAGCTGGAAGTTTCTCGGCAGAATGGCTGTGTCATCGGACTGAGGTTGTGGCGGCATGAGAATGCTCAGGTCGCAGCATGGGGTTTCAGGAATGACGGAGGCCGACTCCAGCAATCGTAGGGTTAGGGCGTTGGCTGATACCACTGAACCCGGTGCAGTTAGATGGACAAGTCCTATCCGACTTGAGAATGGCTCATGTGGTTGGGGCTGTTCGAATCCACTTCCTTGCGTCTCGGGACGAGCGATCCGCCATCCAATTTTTGCTGGCATACCAGAAGCTGAAACGTTCTCAGCGCGTCCAGAATCAGCGTCTGGAGCGAGTGATGCTGTGCTAGCATTTTGCGAATTTCGCACTTGAGTAATCGGCGCATGAAGCCAAAAAGCCCTTCGCACCAGATCATGGGGGAAATCCTCAAAGCGATTCGATTGCAGCAGAATCGAACGCTTCAAGATTTGACCCGTGACCTCAAGATCGACACCAGTGGCCTTTCCCGCGTCGAGCGAGGCCTACAAGGCTTTCCTCAAGACACACTGGTATCCCTGCTTGGCTACTACGGGATAGACCTGCCAGCGCTGCTGATGAGTGCTGCCGGCCTTACCGAGGCGGACATTGAAGAAGCTCGCAGGAAATCTAAGGTCCAAAAACCGGAAATGGCGCCCGAGGAATTATGCGAGGCCCCGACCGACGATGGTTGGCTCGATCACAACCCGGTGCTGTCCAGTCGCCAATATGCAGGGCACACGATGCTGCTCTGTCGCAGGTCGTTCGAGAACCCTGAGTTTGAGCTGATCTTCATGGGCCGGGTGCGCCGAGGGATACAGACGATCCAGGGAGCAAAGAATGCTGCCCCTGAATTCGCACGCAAGGTGCTCAAGGATGAGTGTCAGGCCATAGGGGTCTGAGTTATCAGCGGTCGTTAAGCGCTCGCATGGCGCTGCCTGCAAGGTTGTGGAACAGAGCCTTGCCTACTTCCCACTTGTCGCTGGCGCCGGACGCTCCGCAGTTGCTGACCCCGTGCGGGCCAGTAAGCTCGCTGGAGTGCTCCAGCTTGAATGGGCCGAACTGGTGGAAGTCGATCACGAAGGGGCCTTTGGGCAGCAGTAGGGTATCGCCGTCAGCTGTGGCGCCCGTGCGGTAGTCGAGACGCGAGACGATCCAAGGTTCGTGACCTTCTGCCTCGGCTCGGAATACCTGGAACGAATCGGGCTCGTACAGCAGATTCCACACGCAGAAGGCCATGTCGTCTTGCGGGTTATCGACGGTCGAGAACCCGAATTCGTAGATATAGACCGGCTGGCTACAGTGCTTGCACTGCCCGACCATCAAGCCGGTGTCGATCAGTCCGTAGGAGTCGATTCCTTCGGGCAGCACCGGAACTGGCACGCTGTCGCCATCGCGCCACTCCACGCTTGCTGTATTGCAGGCAGGGCAGCGGTACTCAGCCCACTGGCGGGCCTGATCGATCTGCTCGATGGGGGTAAGGGTGAACTCAACTGGCGCCTTGGGAACTCGGAACTGAGCAACCGCCTTCTCGGCAGCTTCCCGGTCTAGAACAGAGAACACGCTCCAGAACTCAGCGTCTTCCCGGCCTGGGATTTCGCATGGCTCAAAGCCCTCGTACCACATCCCGTGGATTCGCAGCTGTCGAACGTCCTCATGAGAGAGGGAGGCCGTTTGTGTCCGAGACTTGCCGCCCTCTCGCACCAAAGCACGCTGAATGATGTTGGCGAGGCGGATCGAGAGCTGTTCCATGAGTAGTCCTGGGTCGAAGGTGAACCCAGTCTACGAATGAGGGGGGAGGCACGCAGCCGCACTGGTGGCAGTTGCTCATCCCCCGGCGCAGGGCGCACCGGAGGGAGCATCAGCAGCGCCGCGAGGTTAGGCGGGGTTGGCGGTATCGACGGTTGCAACGTTCAGCTTGGCACTAACCTCGGCAGGAAGTTCATCGAAGACGGGTTCGGCGAAGCGATACGATTTCAGCCACTTACCGGCGCCGCACTTGCGGCCCTCGCCGTCGATCTGGTCCTTGGCCGAGAAGGTGACGTAAACCCAATCGTCCGTGCCGGGCACCTGCCGCCGCTCGTAGCGGGTTTCCATGCCGAGTGCGTCGTACTTGGCCTTGGTTTTCAGGGCGTCTTCTTCGGTCGGGTCGAACTTGCTGTACTGGCTGGCGACCACCTGCGCATAGTCAGCGGCAGCGTTCAGGCCGGTGCGGTGGGCCAGACCGAGGGTAGTGAAGATCAGGTCGCCCACACCATCGCGAAGCTCGTACACGTCGCGGGCGGCGATGCCATCGTTTGCCGTTTCGTGAAACTCGCTTTCGATGATGCCGATCTGCTTGTCAGCGGCACCCCATCCCGAGTTCCAAAGATTGCCTACGAGCTGGTTGATTTCGGCAGCGCCGGGGTAGTAGTCCTGGCTGGCGCGTTGAAGAAGGCCGACCATTACTTCATCGCCGGCTGCGGTGGCGCGGGCGATGGCTTGTTGCAGGTGGTTGGGCGTCATGTGGGGTGTCTCGCTATCGTCAGGTCAGAGGTGGGCTGGGCAGGGCGCCCAGCCATTCATCGGCTTCACTGGCAGGCGTCGCACGTACTGAGGCCGTCCGGGTTCAGGGGGCAGGCAGCAGGCACAGGGGCTTCGCCGTCTTCGTTTTTCGCGACGAGGAAGTCTTCCTCGGTTTCGTCTTTCTCTACTTCGTCCCAGCTCAGCATGGTCATTTCCTCGGTTGGGGTATCAGGTCACTGTGTGGTTGGAGCTGGGATCAGTCCCAGCTCAGGGCGCCGCCGACTTGGTAGTCCACGACGCGGGTTTCGAAGAAGTTCTTCTCCTTCTTCAAGTCCATGATTTCGCTCATCCACGGGAAGGGGTTGGCCACACCGGGGAACTGCTCTTTCAGGCCGATCTGCACCAGACGGCGGTTGGCGATGAACTTGAGATAGTCCGCCATCATGGCGGCGTTCATGCCCAGCACGCCTCGCGGCATGGTGTCCTGGGCGTACTCGATTTCGAGCTGGGCGCCTTGCAGGATCATCTGGGTGGCTTCTTCCTGCATCTGGGCATCCCAGAGGTGCGGGTTCTCCATCTTGATGGTGTTGATCACGTCGATACCGAAGTTCAGGTGCATCGACTCGTCGCGGAGGATGTACTGGAACTGCTCGGCGGTGCCGGTCATCTTGTTGCGGCGACCCATCGACAGAATCTGGGTGAAGCCGCAGTAGAAGAACATGCCTTCCAGAACGCAGTAGTAGGCGATCAGGTTCTTGAGGAACTGACGGTCGTTTTCCACTGTGCCAGTTTGGAACTGAGGGTCAGAGATTGAGCGGGTGTACTTGAGGCCCCACGCAGCTTTCTTGGCTACGCTCGGAACCTCCTTGTACATGTTGAAGATTTCGCCCTCGTCCATGCCCAGCGACTCGATGCAGTATTGGTATGCGTGGGTGTGGATGGCTTCCTCGAAGGCCTGACGCAGGATGTACTGGCGGCACTCGGGGTTGGTGATCAGACGGTATACGGCCAGCACCAAGTTGTTGGCCACCAGCGAGTCGGCGGTGGAGAAGAAGCCCAGCGAGCGCATGACGATGCGGCGCTCGTCCTCGGACAGCCCGTTCGGGTCTTTCCAGAGGGCAATGTCGGCGGTCATGTTCACTTCCTGGGGCATCCAGTGGTTAGCGCAGCCATCCAGGTACTTCTGCCATGCCCAGTCGTACTTGAACGGCACCAGCTGGTTGAGGTCGGCGCGGGCGTTGATCATCATCTTGTCGCCCACATGCACACGGGCGGCGGCGCCTTCCAGATCATCCAGCCCTTCCTGAATGTCCAGGTCGTTCAGGGCTTCCTTGGCGCGGGACACGGCCTCGCTATCAGCACTCGACACCATGCGGGCAGCAGCAACGGATGCTTCCGCATCAACAGGTGCAGCAGCGGGCTGGGCTGCTGGTGCAGCTTCGGCAGCAGTTGCGGTTTCAATAGTGTCTTCGGCGTCGTCCCAGCTAAGCATGATGTGTACCTCGGTAGTTCTGTGTCGGTGCCAGTAGCGTTTGTGCTTTGGCGATGTGGCTATGGTCAGGCCGGGAGGGCTGTGTCATCAGGGCTGCATAGAGATTGACGAAAGTCGTCGCGCCCCATGTTTGGAGCCTAGGAAGTCCAGCTCAGCGTGCCGCGAACAGCCCTCTGCTTGAACCACACCGAGAAGGCTCTTGATAGCCGCATGTCGTCATGAGCTGCTGAGAATAGAGGGGCATGCAAGGCGATTTCACCCGTAGGTGTTGCAGTTACCTACGCCCTGGTGATAGGCCGTGCTGGGTTGAGACTGCGGGATAGCGTGATGAGCCCCCATTGCAGGGGCTCAGTACCGAGTAGTGGAGCGGGGCCGCAGTTCGCTAAGACTGGAGCTGCGCCAAGAGTCTCTGTGAGTTCTCGTCGCCGGACTCGGCGATCTGCTGCTCCAGGTCGGGGTGCTCCCGTTTCAGGTCTTGCAGCATGTTCCGTCTGATGCCGCTGAGCAAATTTCTGGTTCTTGTCACTGGTGGTGGGGCTGTTTATCCCTGCGGCGGCAGGGGAGAGGCATCTGCTGGGCCTACAGAAGATACACACGCAAGGGGCCGAAGACCGCTCGACGCATTGCAGTTTATCGGGCCGTTGCGTGGCTTCTCAGCCGGTTGAAACAGACTGCCCACCTGGAAGCCAAGGAAGGCCACCAACAGCATGAAGGTGAGTTTGCGCCGGGCGTGTGTAAGGCTGGATCGCTGCATGCTCAACTCCTATGCCTCTAGAGTGGCTTGGGGGACTTGGGTGTAAAGCAAGGCCTTGGCCTCTGCCATGGGTAGTTGCTGGATCGCCATGCCGGTGCTTTCCATTTCACCCACCCAAGCTTGACTATCTTCCGCATCGACGAGGCAAGCCCCCTCGACATAGCCGGTATTCGTTACTGCGATGTATGCCTGTTCGGTCATGGCGTGAGTTCCAATATCGGGGTTCGGTCAGGTCAGCGGCGTGTAACTGGTGATGATGTGGTCGGAACCGTGATCCGCGATCATTTCGTGCCGTTCTTCCTCGGTATTGCCGGCGCTCTCATGCAATGCCTCGACAAACAGAGCGTAAGCCTCGTTAAAGTTGTCAGCCATGATGAGGGTGGCGGTGTCATCGTCGTCACCCCATACGCGCCCTACGATCAGGAAGGGGGTATTTCCGTTGCCGATGAAGTGATGCACCGGGATGCTTACCAGTTGTGTCATGTCACGATTCTCCGTTCGAGCTGATTGCATTGCCTGAATACACTGAGCGCCGTCAGGCGCCGATGGGATGGATTTCTATGATTTCGCAGCTGGCCCGGCACTCATCCAGCTCACGCTGGGTCATGACCGCTTCGCTCACGCGCTCGCCGATCATGTAGGTGACGTGGTACTCGACTGCCTTCGGGGCGCTGCTCATACCCGTTCCTCGATGAAGGCCCAGGCCTGACTGATCGAGCGAATTTCCTTGAGCTTCCAGTTGGTCAGAACCAACTGGTTACTGCCGGAGACGGACTTGTACACCGGGTCGTAGACGTTGACCTCTCCGCCGATGCGCTCGGTCTTGTAGCCGGCAGAGTGCAGGCGGTCTTCAATTTGGCAGGCTTCACGGCTCATAGTGCGGGTGCTCCGTAGTGCGTTTTCGATGCAGTCATCATCACGCACAAGCGGGTGTGTCACGGCAGAGCTACTGGGATTCAGCCAATTTCTCAGCCCCAATCATGAGAATCGAACAGTTACTCTCTTTCAGGCATAGCGCTGTCTGGTCTTACCCAGCCAGCTCTCAATGATGATTTGCGGCCAATAGTTCTTCTGTACCTCCGTATCGTGGCCAGACTCACCCCTGCAAGCTCAGCGAAAAACGAATCAGGTTTCACTCCTAGTTGTTCAGTCAGCTCAGGCCTCTCGGTGAATAGAGCGCTTAAAGGGTCAAAGCGAGGAATCCCCTTTCGGCGTCTCAACCCACAAATCGCGGACGCAGAAACTCCGAACCTCTTAGCTACCTCAGCGTCGATTTCACGGCCAAGATACGCCAATGCCGCTTCTGGGACTGGGTGCTTTTCGGGTGCCGGCGACGTGCGACCGACTGCGTTGCGGTAGTGGCGAACCCTGGAACGGCTGACGCCTGCCAGTGATGCGATATGCTTGTCTGTCATGTCCCCTAGCTGGTCGATCAGCTCGGGCTGCTCGGCGAGCAGAGTCCTTAGCGGGTCAAAACGAGGTATTCCCAACGCCTTGCGCTTCACGCGCACCACCGACCAAGACACCCCAAGCTGATCGGCAAGGGATGTGTCCGATTGCTTGCCTAGTAGGGCTAGACGATCTTCTGTCCACTCAATGCGGGTGTACGTTTTCCTGGTCATGTTTGGCGTAGTTGTCCTAATGCGTAAGGACACAAAATTAACTGCATGCTCCCCCGGTGCTGCAACCGAATGATGCTGATTTCCTATGCTGGGGACTTGTTCGCATAGATCAGCTTGCCTTGTATGGCTCTAGCTGGGATGGGAGAGTGGCGCCTTTCTTAACGAGGCGTGCGCGAATGGCCTGGGCCTTCTTCTTCGCCCTATCCAAGCTCTCTGCGGGGATCAGGTACACCTCGCACTCCGCGTAGTCCGGGTCGTTGCGGCTACCGCCTCCACTCCAGACACCGGCAGGGAAGCGAACAACAGTCCAAATTCTCGATTCCATGGTTGGGGCCTCGTATTACTCAATGACCAGCTTCCAGCCGGTGCTATGCGTGTGCATGCGCCGGATGGAGACGGTGGTTTTGCTCCCGAGCCTGCCGCGAGCGTAGTGCTGCATCTTCGCCTTCCCGTCCTCGATGGACATGACCTTGCATTGGCGACCGTAGCCGCGCTTATCGAGGTCTTCCCAGACTTGCCCCGGCTTTAGCTCGATACCTTCCTTCGTGATGTTCTCTGCGGGAGTCGTCATATCGGCATCCTTGATCAGTCGGCACCCGCCCCAGATTCATAGGGCATGCTGACTTCCTCAGTTGGGGGCTGGCGCCGGGTTATGCGCCAGGGCGTGCCCGCAGCTCGGGCATTTGGCGTCCAGAGATTCCTTCTTGCCTCCGCACTGAGTGCAGAAGTACACGTCAACCAGCTCGTAGACGATCAGTACGTCTACCTCGCCAGCGACGCGAGAGAAGTAGCGGAAGCGCCCGTTCGCCCATGCCCAGTCGTGCATCTGGTCTTCGAAGAACACCGTGCGGTTGTGCAGCAGGCCGTGGCCGTTGCGGTTGAACTGTTCCTCATCCAGCAGCGTTGCCACTTTGAGGGGCTTGCGCTCCAGGGCGTGGGAAACCCGCCCATCAGCCTTGATGCCCCGGAGGATCAGGAAGTCTTTTGCAATCAGCACAGTCAGCTATCCAGCCATTCTTCGAAGGTTTTCACCGGCCAGCCCAAACTCTCGGCGTTGGCGCGGTAGATTTCGTAGCGGTCGTGCAGGCTGCCCTGGTGCTGGGTGGCTGAGGGAAGCGTGCTGTTCTGATTGGCCATCGGTTCGGCCCTCCATGCGATTGTAAGTGGTCAGTTTCGGACATGACCATGATCGGTCAGCTTGCGCCGTGTCACTGGACTCACATGAAACTTCTCACCCCCAAAGCCGGGGACTGAGGATTGGCTACCCCTAGTCGTAGAAGTCCACGCCATGCTCATCACAGCACTGCTCGCAGAGCCCGCCGCCATGTTCCTGGCTGAATTTCAGGTCGCAGACCTCATGCCACCAGCCGCAGTGGGCGCAAAGCTCGGTTCCACTTCAAGCAGGTCCGCCTCAAGCTGGCTCTCGTCTACGTCATCGCCCAGATCAAAGGCGAAAACGGCGTCGCCGATGGGCTTGCAGCTGCCACGCAGGTATTCGCCCACTTTCTCCAATGTGTCGCGGTCGATGCTCATGCAGGTTCTCCGGTAGTCATTTGCACCAGTGAAGCATCCCATTCCCCCAGACGTGTCAGCGGCTTCGCGAGAGGGACTGCACGCAATGCTCGGCACCTAAGATTGGACCTGAGAAGTAGCAAGCCTGATAGCCGGCGCAGGGCGAAACTGAAAACCTGCATGAGCATAAACCCGGCGTCCAGGCCATCTACTAGCCCGTTGAAACTGAATTTTTAGCGAGGTTGGTTGCCGGGTCGTTATCATTGTCTGCACTACCAAAGAGCCAAGAAAGTATGAAAAGAGGTCGCGGCCACAGCCTCAAATACGAGGTGTATCGCTCCGAAGCGCTAAAGCACGCAGCCAATGCAGTGATGGAGGATCAAGCTCTACAAACTGCTGGAATTGACGTTTCTCAGATACGGTTTGAGCCGATCACGAACAATGCAGTCGATGCTTCACTCATGTGGGGTGAGGAAGCGACGTTGTTTCCCTGGGAGGATGTGCGGATTTGGAAGGCGTCAGATACCAAAGGGATCGACATTTCCTTGTGGTTCGGCATAGAGCTGTGCGGTATGGCCTACGCCACCCCTCGGGGTAGCAACCTGTGCATCAAGGTGATCTTGCTGGAAGGAAAGCCCGACAGGACACACCCACTCAAGGGCCTTGTTGCGCCACTGGTGCTGTTAGCCATTGAGAGTTATGCGTCTCTGCTGGGTTGCGTCGAAATCGAAATGCAAGACCCGTCTTCGGGGGCTCTGCCTTGGTATCGCAAGCTAGGATTTGAGTTTGATGCGACGAATCGCCTTGTCATGCCCATCGACCAATAATACTATCCACCCGAATGTCAAGGCACATGAGGTGTCTATGAAGAAGCAACAGCATGAAGCCAAGCCCCTAATGGTTGCCCGTTTCCAAGCAGAGGCGAGGGCGGTGCTTTCCAAGCGTAGCGACCGTCAGAGCCGTCTGCTCAAGATTGCCGTGTCCTCGGGTCGAGACATGGAGCCAGTTGGCCGGATGGCAGGTGTAAGCCTGTAACGGATCACCTGCAACGACAAAGCCGCCTACGGGCGGCTTTTTTGTGGTGCGCCAGGCATGGCGCGTAGCGCCGTGACTGGCGCTGTCGGGTTCACTGTGGTGGTGAGCCTGGCGACTTGGAGGTGAAAGTCCTCTACACACCCGGCAA
>NZ_PGLR01000057.1 GCF_002803095.1 Pseudomonas sp. ZH-FAD
TGGCCGGATGGCCGTGGAATCAGTGGCCGGATGCGCGTGGAATGGGTGGCCGGATCAGCGTGGAATCGGTGGTCAGATGCTCATGGAATGGGTGGCCAGATGACCGTGGAATCCGCACAGAAGGCCGCAGCGAGGATGAAGGCGATTGCCAAGAAGAAAGGCAAAGGCTAGCGATCAACACACGGGCATGTTTCCAAGCTTGAGCAATGGTTCAAGGTAGTGTCGGACCAGATCATTAAAATGCTGCCACGGATTACAGCGTTGTCTCATCGAAGATCTTGGATCAAGGAGTGTATGAATGAGCGGCAAACCTGCTGCGCGCCTCAGCGACCCGACCGCCTGCCCGATTCCGGGGCATGGCACCAACCCTATCGTTACCGGCTCTGGTGATGTGCTGTTCGATGGTCTCAGCGCCGCCCGGCTTAGCGACACATCGGCCTGTGGCAGTGCGATCGCTTCCAATGTTTCCTCCACCGTATTCATCAACGGTCTGAATGCCGCGACGCTCGGCAGTGTCGGCGGGCATGGCAATACGATCATTGCTGGTTCAGGCACCGTCATCATCGGTAGCAGTGGAGGGGGAGCACCGTTTATCCCGGTTGCCCCGTTGAATATCCGGTCGGCTTTCAATGACCGTTTCCAGTTAGTCGACAAGCGCAGCGGAAGGCCGCTTACCTACAGAAATTATGCAATCAAGCATGAAGACGGGCGCTTTGAATACGGCCAATCAGATGAAAATGGTTTCACTAAATTGGTGGCCCATTCTGTTCGTGCTGAAACCATCGAAATCTACATTGAGGACTGAGCATGGAAGCTCAAACAGTCGTTCTACCAAGCGGGAAGACCGCAACCCTGGCCGCGTCGCCCACGCTGACGTCTTCGGAAAATCAGGCACCTAAAGTCGTTGAGGCCAGCAATTGCAGGGTGGTTGTTTTCTTTATTGGTGGAGCTGGTGATAAAGAGTCGTATTATATGGCAGGCCCTTATAACAACATTGAAGAGGTATTTGATAATTTTGATAATCGTATGAAGCGGTCAGGGCGCTACGATTTTTATCAAGCGCACTATTTGGGTTATGGCGATGTTAGGGGCGGTAAGGATATTGATAAAAATGTGTATAAGGGGATTCCAGATAAATCAATGCCTGTCTATATAGTCGGGCATAGCCTGGGAGGATGGAATGGTGCTCATCTTTCCAAGATTTTGAGCGAAAAAGAATATAAAGTGGAAATGCTCATTACCTTGGATCCAGTGGGTGAGGGTGCTTTGGTTTGGCTAGGTTCTGATATTTATTTCAGCAAGCCTGAGCCTGTCAGTAGTTATTGGATTAATGTTCGAGCAACCCCTAAGCGCCCTAACAGTTCTGACTCGGTCGCTAATTTCGGTGAGCAGTGGAAAATAGGCAGTGGCCCAGATGTCAATGCTCAAATGGATGTAAATCATGCCTCCGCCATAGGCATGTTTGTCAATGCTGTGCGTGATGGTGCATCTGCTTCTGATATTTTATATGAGTCCATCATTAGCTATATTGACGGTGGTTGTCGTGTATAAATACCTTTGGTTGATAATCGTGCCGCTATTTCTCGGGTGTGCGAAAAATCATAATTCACCTGTTGCAGAGTTGAACTATGTTGAGCTCAGTCGTGAGGGGGATGTTTCGCTCTATGAAGTGGTGTTTTTGTCAAATGTTGATTTTTTGAACGTTTTCGAGAAAGGTGAGCGTCCTATAAGTAGTATACTTCGCTGCTCGCTTGGGGATGATGAAGTATCAGTAGATAATAATATTAACAAATACTCAGCAAGCGGCTTGGTTTCAGTCTCTCAATCAACTCGGAATGGCGAGTTCTTGGTGTACTCTTCGGCATTGAGTTTCTATGAGAATATGAATGGCGGGCGAAGCCGGCGTACGTTAAATGCCGACGAGTTGCAACGCATTCTGCAAGACAAACAGTTCGTGCCTTGCGTGTATACGGCGACCGCGTTTGGCTTCAAGGCTTATCGCTCGGCAACCATGCGGGTGCCGGTTGCAGACATTTTTCGAGAAGTAGGCATTCAGTGATCACTGCGAAGTTGGCGCATCAGGTAGCTGTCGTGATTAGGTGTCTGCCGCTGGCCGCATTGCCCTTCTTTCTAGGCTGTGCCAAAGATCATGGTAGCTCTGCTGCCAAGCTTGGATATCTCGAACTAATGAGGAAAGAAGGCGTCGATCTTTATGAAGTCAAATTTTCATCGAGCACTGATTTGTTGGGTGTATTCGAAAAGGGTAAGCAGCCCATAGGTAGCATGCTCCGGTGTTCGCTTGGGAACGACGAAGTGCCAGCTAATTATGATGCCGATCAATATATTGCTGACGGTTTGGTTTCAGTTGTTCTGCCGGCGCGGAATGATGAGGGCTTCATTTACTCTGCCGTGCTGATGTTTGATGAGAATCTCAACGAGGGCCGTAGCAGTCGCATGCTGCACGCCGACGAGTTGCAGCGCATTCTGCAGGGCAAGCAGTTTGTGCCTTGCGTGTATACGGCGACCGCGTTTGGCTTCAAGGCTTATCGCTCGGCAACCATGTGGTTGCCGGTTGCAGACATTTTTCGGGAAGTGGGCATTCAGTGATCACTGCGGAGCTAGCGCATAAGGTAGCTGTTGTGATCAGGTGTCTACCGCTGGCCGCATTGCCCTTCTTTCTAGGCTGCGCCAAAGATCATCACCTCCCGCCTGCCGAACTGGGTTATCTCGGGGTTTCCAGGCAGAGCGCCAATAGTTATCAGGTCCGCTTTACCGCTGATGCCGACCTTCTGAATATTTTCAAACCCGAAGACTCGCCCGTGGGTGGGCTATTGCTTTGTGCGCTCGCAGGCGATGAAGGGCCTGCCAGATACGACGATGAGCGTTATGTGGCCACCGGACTAATTTCCTCCCTTGCGGCTGGTCCGACTGCCTCGCCTTTCGTCTTTCACTCGTCGATCATGTTCGTCGAGAATCTCAATGAGGGGCGTAGCCAGCGAGTTCTGCAGGCCCAGGAGCTGCGTGAGCTGCTGGGCGCCAGCGAGTCAGTGCCCTGTGTTTACCGGGCTACTGCCTACGGTTTCAACGCGTATCGCTCGGGCGTTTTACGGATACCCAGCGCAGATATCCTGCGCGAGCTGGACAAATAGCGCGTAAGGTGGATGACACTCTTTCATCCATCACTTTGGGAGGATGGTTGCAGCACCTCGAACGAAACAGTGGCCCTGCGTAGCAGGGGTCGATGATTGCTCAGCCTCGCTCAACTTCCTGCAGAAAACTCTCCAGAATCTTGCGACTTTGCGCCAATTCGGCCGCTTTCTGATCGGCCACGCGGATCTGTTCGTGCAGAACGTCACGCAGCTCATCGCATGGCTCGAAGGCTAGGCCTTCGCCTCTCACGCACGGCAAGAACTTCAAGATGGTCGCCAGGGTCATGCCGGCTGCACCCAGCAACCTGATGCGCTCGACCGTGCGCAACTCTGCCAGGTCGTAATCGCGGTAGCCGCTGGCTGTGCGCTTGGGCTTCAGCAACCCTTCGGTTTCGTAGTAACGGAGCATTCTGATGCTCACGCCAGAACGCCTGGATAGCTCACCTATTTTCATCGCTTCCCTCGCCTTGACTCTGACAGTGCTGTCAGGGTCGATGATAGGTGCTCGATCAATCGAGCACCATCAGGAGCCGTTCACATGGCGATTCACCCAACCCCCTATCCGTCCTACATCGATGGACAACCCGTCAGCGCCTCACCGCTGAACCTACTGGTTTTCGCCGGTTTTGCCCACTTCACTGCGATGCAGGTCAGACACTCCAGAATCAAGGGGCTGGATCTTCACCTGCAGCGTCTGCGCGATGCCTCTCTGAAACTCTTCAACCGTGCGCCTGCTGAAGCGTTGCTGCGGTCGTACATTCGCACCGCGATCGAAGAAGGCGCGAGCGACCAGTCACTGACCGTCACCGTCTTTTCACCTCACGGCGAGTTCACGGCCGCCAGCATGGAGGTTGAACCTGCTGTGTTCGTACGCACAGCCGCGCCGTCCGATGGGCCGCAAGGCCCCTTGCGCTTGAGTGTCATCGAGCATGAGAGGCCGCTGGCGGCAATCAAGCATGTCGGTGAAATCGGCAAGACCTATTACCTGCACCAGGCCATACGGGAGGGTTTCGATGATGCGGCCTTCGTCAATCGACGTGGGCACTTGAGTGAGGCCACGATCTGGAACCTGGCGTTCTGGGATGGTGAGACGGTGATCTGGCCTGAGGCCGAGATGCTCAAAGGCACCATGATGGGCATGGTTCAGCGTCAACTTGCCCGCCTCGGCGTGCCCCAGCGTTGTGAAGTCATCACGCTCGAGCGGGTGAAAGAGCTCTCCGGCGCAGCCGTGATGAACTCATGGACACCGGGGATTCCGGTCACCGCCATCGCCGCTCATACGCTCGATGAGGCAAGGCCGTTCATCGAGCTGCTGCGCAAGGCCCACGAGGCTGAGCCGGCCGACTCTCCCTGAGATTGGCGCAAGGCGGGCAGTGGAGTGCAATCCGCGCGGTGCGCAGGGTGGATGACACTTTCTTCATCCACCGTTGGATATAGCGTCCGGGTTACTCGCTGAGTCGTGCAATCACATCGTCTGACGACATGACCTCAGCATATTCGGCGCCCAGTATGGCCAACGTCAGCTTGTGCACGGTCGAGGCATCCCAGCAGGTTCCATCTGGCCCTGTTACAGGTACGGCAGTTGTGGCATCTGACGGGAGGATGATGCTGTACCCGAGCGCTTTGCCTGCGCGGACGGTGGCATCCATGCTGTTGTGAATCACAACGCCCGTCAGCACGATGCGATTTGCGTTCATTCCCTTCAGCGTGGCATCCAGTTGGGTGCCTATGAACGCGCAGTTTTCATTCTTGATGATGACGGCTTCGCCCTCTATCGGCGCGACTTCCTTTTTGATGCCATTCCAGGGGCCGTGAAGGTAATAGCTGGAGGTGGGCGTCTTTTCATCGTGCTTTACGTGGAGGACGGGCCAGCCATTCGAGCGCCAGAAATGCAGCAGCCGTTGGATGACGGCCAGGTAACCGGGATGGCTTTTGCCATTCCAGACGGGCTGGTCGATGGCGTCCTGAACGTCGAGGATGATCAAGGGGATTGGGCTGGGTATGTCCGGCATTTGGTGTCGTCTCCTTACGATGAAGGTGCAGTGGGCTGCAGTGTTTTTCTATCAACAACCATGGCAGCACCGATAGCTTCAGCGTTTCGGTGTGGTAGCCAGTCTTTGATGCTCAGCGTCACGCTGCAGGCGTAGGGTGGATGACGCCTTTTTTCATCCACCATTTGCGGGGGCTGATCTGCTAGCTACTGGCTTGGCGACCAGCGGCAGCCGCAGAGGAAGCACTCAAGCGGCGGCTTGGGATAGGTTACGGGTACCCATCGCAAGAACCACAGGAGTGATCGGCATGATTGGTAAGCTCGTTTCCACCGGGTTTCGTGTGGCCACCTTACCCGCGCGGCTGACCTTTCGCAGCGTTCGCGCTCTGGCTATGACGCCTGCCGAAGCCAGCCGCCTGCTGGAGGGCATGCGCGATGCCTCGGACCAGGCGGTGCGGGAAATTCAGCAGATGCTGGCCAGTGTCGATGCCGAGATGGGCTTTAAGGCCGCGCATCTGAGCCGGGAGGAGAAGCGCGCGGCCGCCGAACTGGCCCTGTATGCCGCCGAACAGCACCTGAGCATGGCGGCGATCAATATCCTGCGGGCTGTCTGGCTGACGCTGAGTGCTGCCGAACCGCTGCCACCTGCCGAGCCTGCTGAGCGGATCGAACACCAGCCCAAAGACTGAGCCGCTCCGCCAAACCCGAGGTGCGGATGCCTCGATGGTCGAGGTGTAGGCCGGTCGAGAGCATTGCTTCTCGACGTTCGTGACGGGCGATTGGGAGGGATCAGGCGTCCCCCGTCGCGGTTTCTACTCGATGATATGCAACGTGTAGATTCGACGAGCGCGCAGCCCGGCGCACTGAGTGCCATAGGTACCCGCAGACAGGTGAACCTCATAGACGCCGGCCCGGGTTGGTGTTCCGACGATGAGGCCGTGGTTGTCTCTATCTTGATGTTCGATTCGCAAGCCTTCCGGCAGTGGCTGCGCGTCGCTCACGTAGATGCCATGAACCGGTGCCGGCGCATCGATGACTTCGAGGGCGACGCGGTACGGCTTACCCACCTGGCCTGTCGGCAGAGTCTCCGGCAGCAACGTCGGCGCTGTTCTCAGCGCGCAGCTCGCGGCCACGCTCCCGAGCATGGCCGTCTCGCAGCCCGCAAGGGACAGAGTAAAAAATGCGACCAGCAATGATCTTCGCAACATATGAGTCCTTTCAATTTGGCTCAGGGGATTCGGCTAAACACCAAACCCCCGAAGATATCGGTCAGCAGTTGAGAAAGCGTATAGCCGCGGCGCACCTGGTGTCCGACGTAACCCCAGGAAAACAGACTCGAGTTGCTGATTAGCTCGCTTGGGTCCGTTCCGCTGGTGATAGTTCCGCTGTGTGTCTGGGGCGCCTGCTCCCATGCGATCCAATGATTTTTGCCCACGCCCATGCCGCCTTCGACCATCGTGGCACACACTAGCGAGGTGACATGACTATGCGGCCCCAAGTGATTCAGGAGCTCCATGAACTGTGCTTGGTTGATGTGCCAGCGATATTGGATATTGTCGAAAAGGACCGTCGCACCGGCCTGGACGAACCAAGCTTTGAGTTTGCTCGGAAGAGTGATACCTGCGACTTGGTCGCTCGGAGAGTCGTAATCCATAAAGGCATTTTCACTATCCCGCAGGCTGGCTAGAGATATCCAGTCAATCGCGGAGATTCGGTCGCCTTCGGTGCTATCGCTGAAATTGGAGGGATTACGACAGTCATAGCTGGGCTTGATATGCAGTTGCCCAATTGTGGTTTCCCCCGTTTCCCACAGCTCGGTAATCGCTTGGGCGTAGAGGTCGGGCCTGTCCATTAACAAGGCATAGAAAAAAGCAGCGGGGCCACACAGGCTCGTGTCTTGCTGATTGGGATAGGCGGCAATTCTGCTTTGGGATGTCGGCTGCTGACCATGCGCCTTGGCCACCCGTGTTCGTAGTTGATCGGCGATTTTGCTTTTCTCGAACGGGTCGGCGGCAGTCCCTATTGGATTGGCTGGGTCGTTGAAGACGCGGGCCGTAGTTTGCTGATTTTGGAAGCTATCGAGGATGGCCGTCGCAGCGCTCAGTGGATCAGCGGGAGCTGTCGCTGGCGGTGGCGTCTGAGCGGGTGCGACAAAATGGCTGGCTAATGCGGCAGCCGGGGCAGGAGTGCTTCGACTGGTCGCCAGAGGCATCTGCATCGCGGCGAAGGAGAGACTGGCTGGCGCGGTAAATGCGGATTGAACCACTGCATCTCCGATGATTACCGTCCCGGAGCCGCCGACGATAACGCCTCCATGATTGGTGGTGCTCCCTATTGTCGTGGCCGGCATCCCATTGATGAATACCGTGCTGGAAACAGCGCCAACAATTGAGCCGCCACATGTTGTGGTATCGGCCATTCTGGCTGCTGGAAGGCCATCGAAGATTACGTTGGGAGAGCCCGTTGCGACAGGATTGTTGCCGTGACCTGGCAGAGGGCAAGAGGTTGGGTCAGATTGGCGAGCTGCCGGCTTTCCGCTCATGAATGTAGCTCCCTGTTGAACGGCATGATCCTAACCCGCCACCTATGCGCAATGTCTTGCACACCTCTGTCTTCACCAGCAGCAATGCGTACTGATTCACGATTATTCCGACGAGGACGGCTGAGCGCACTGGCGAATACTGGGAGTGCGCTTAGCGTCGGTCATTTGTTGCTACACGGGACGATAGGGTATCCAGGTATCGCCTTGCCAATGCAGAAGCGACAGCCCCTGACGGTTCTCGCGCCTCGGGCGTCGCTCGGTAGCCTGTTCGGCGTCGCGCAGCATTGGCACCACGTCGGCGGTGATCCAGCGGCGGATGCAGCGGTTTTCCGGGTGGTAGTAGTGGATCAGTGCGGCATAGACGCCGGATTCGCTGATCAGCCGTGTCGTCTCGGGTTGGCCGTGGGTGTTGAGCACCACGGTATCGATTAGCTGGTCGGCATCGAGCGTGCGTGTAGCGCGTTCGTCCAGATGCGGCTGGCCGATCAGCCGACCAAGATCCATTGCGCAGAACCAGCATTGTTGCTCGATCAACAGGGCGCGCAGTTGGCGGCGGTGGCGGGTGAAGGTCTGGGGGATCAGGATTTCGCCGGGAAGGACGGGGATTGTGGGGGATGCGGATTGAGTAGGCATATCCATTACCTCAATGGAATACACCGCTGCTTTCGGGAGCAGTATTGCCGCTGCGTGAAGCGTTTCTTAGGCGCTGTGGCTCAGATTAGTGATGTGGGCTTAGACGGTCAACGACGGTGGCTTTTGTAGGGCGGATCGGGGCGCGTAGCCGACGCTTTTTTCATCCACCGTTGCGGTGGTCTGTTTGGGCTACTTGCTGTGTGAATCCGCCGCTGATGTGGTGACTTGAATACCGGTTCCGCCCTTACGGCGGGTCACTTCTGGCAAACGCCCCAGAAGTAACCAAGAGGTCTTTGCCCCTGCCATCTGGCCCGACTTCGTCGGGTTACCTCGCTCCATCGCTGTTCCAGGGGCCCGCCGCGAAGGGCCATCCCTGGCCCATCGCGGCTCTCGCGGCATCCATGCCGCTCAACCCCTTACACAACGATTCCACTCGGCCTCCTGACGGGGCGTTTGGCGTCGCCTGTGAGATTGATGTTCCAGCACTAAACAAAGCGAGAGCATCGCGGCGCTAGCCACGATGCTCTCGCTTTGCCTTTGCTTTTGCTCCGTCTTCCAAAAACGTTCAGACACCGCGAGCCCCGAATCCCGTCAGGAGGCCGAAACGTAGCGAAGCGAGTCAAGTGACTCGCCGTAAGGGCGAAAAGGGTCATGGACGGCGCCGGTAAATCGTGGTCTGTCCCCGATTATCGTATCGTAGTGGTGTGATCTCGCCGCTGATGTAGGGATTTTGATACCGGTTCCGCCCTTACGGCGGGTCACTTTTGGCATTGCCCCAAAAGTAACCAAAAGGTCTAGCCCCGCCATCCGGGTCTGGCTGCGCCAGACTTCCCTCGCTCCATCGTCACTCCGGGGTCGGCGTACAAGGGCCGTCCCTGGCCCTTTACGCCTTTCGCCGCATCCATGCGGCTCACCCCCTGCGCAACGATTCCGCTCGGCCTCCTGAAGGGGCGCTTGGCGTCGTCTGTGAGATTGGCGCTCCAGAACTGTGATCGTACCCACGCTCTGCGTGTGTACGCCTTCCGAGGACGCTCCGCGTCCTGTTCTTGATCTGCGGCAGAGATTTGTTGATGTGCTGGATCTGGCATTGATCGACGCAGAGCGTCGAGGGCTACATTCCCACGCGGAGCGTGGGAACGATCAAATTTCGCGTCTTGATTGGCATATCAGACCAACCTTGCCACGGAAGTAGTTGATCTGTTCTTGGAGTGGCAATGAGCCATGTGATATAGCCATCTGAGTTCTCACAAAAGGTGTAGAACTAACAGCTAAGGAGAGTTCTGAGATGGGTAATGAGGTAGAGGATATCTGCGAGTATCTGGCAACCAGTCACGGGATACGCGAAAGCTACGTATTAGTGCGGCACATAAAGCTTTTTTTGGAGACAGAGAGCGCTTTCACACCTGAGTTGGGCATCAAAATATGGAAGTCTCACATTCATCCAGACTACCCGTACCATTTCGAAACAAGCCATCACATCCATACGCCAACTCAGGCTGGCCCTTATTACCCGTCCCGCACGGTCGCCCAGTCAGAACGCCAAGCCATTGACCAAGCGCTTGCGTCGATTACCGGCTTCCTCAATGGGGCTATCCAGAGTGGGCATCAACCTGCTGATGATTGGCTGGTGCCCAACGAAGACTTCTGATTCACAATCCCGCACCACATCCCACCATCTAGGCTTGGCTGGTTTGCAGGCCTAGACTGCTAGTCGGCGGCCCATTTCGGTGCCGGAACACTCGGAGCAGGCCGCCTTCTCTTTACTTCAAAGCGCTGATACCTCTCCAGAGGGAACTGCCGTAACGCCTGGAGACGCCTAGGCGAACGCGGGCTCACATGAGTCAAGCACGCCACTGGAACGCTGGGCGTTGTAGAACACTTGGTCAGTGAAATACAGGCGGTCATGAATGACTGCAGCTGCACTACCGTAGCCGACCACGCCGGCATAGAGCGCAAAGGCGCCATAATCAAGCGAGCCGATGAAGGCGCCTGCACTAGGCAAGAGCCGCCCGACTACCAGGCTCAAAACCAGCAGTATCCAACGAAGGCTGGCCCGAAGGGCGAGCGAAGCGAGTCAAGTGACTCGCCGTAAGGGCGAAACGCAAAATACATCTGAGTTCAAAGGTATCCGCGCTAATTGAGCCATCCTTGGCTCTCTATGGTTAGGCTGCTCTGCTACGTGACGCCCAGTTCTGCTGGATGTAATTACTCACCTCGGGGGTGAGGTTGTACCAAGCAGCGTCGTTCGAACTGGCGTCGACTACAAGCAGACTGTCATTCGCGTCCATTACCGCCCAAATAGCATTGGCGGCTTGCTGAGCGGTTAGTGAGCTACTCAAAAACCAAAAGGACTTGTGGACTTTCGCCCACCCGCCCAAGCTTTTGATTTTCTCAATGACGGCGTTGTAGCTCTGGCCTGGGGTGTTGAGGTCATAAGATACAAAGAGGTTACTGGCCATTTGGGCATTCCTCGTGTTGGTGGTTATGGCTGATGCTTACGAAGGAGCAATCGGTTATCTGGCGAACAGATTTCATTTCGAAATCCTCTTGGGGAGCCATTGACACCGAGAGAGAGCTAGCCATAATCACACCCCGCTTATCCCAAAGCAGCGTAGATTTGAGGTTCTCTCTTTCTACGGCCCGTACTGAAGGCTCTGTATTCAGCACGGTCAAGGCCCACGAAAGCTGTTCCACCAGCTTTCGTGGGTTTCTTGTTCTTGGGGCCTAAATGAAAGCTGACGATTTCCTCGTCTCTACTCATTGGCTCTCCTATTGCCCCATCCTTGGGGCTTTGCATGGAATCAATCCCAGCTCAACGCCCCACCAGTCTGATACTCGATCACTCGGGTCTCGAAGAAGTTCTTCTCCTTCTTCAGGTCCATGATTTCGCTCATCCACGGGAAGGGGTTGGTGGTGCCCGGGTACTCTTCCTTCAGGCCGATCTGGGTCAGGCGGCGGTTGGCGATGAACTTGAGGTAGTCCTCCATCATCGCGGCGTTCATGCCCAGTACGCCGCGCGGCATGGTGTCACGGGCGTATTCGATCTCCAGCTGGGTGCCCTGCAGGATCATCTGGGTCGCTTCGTCCTTCATCTGGGCATCCCACAGGTGCGGGTTCTCGATCTTGATCTGGTTGATCACGTCGATGCCGAAGTTCAGGTGCATGGACTCGTCACGCAGGATGTACTGGAACTGCTCGGCGGTGCCGGTCATCTTGTTGCGGCGGCCCATGGAGAGGATCTGGGTGAAGCCGCAGTAGAAGAAGATGCCTTCCAGTACGCAGTAGTAGGCGATCAGGTTGCGCAGGAACTGGCGGTCGGTTTCCGGGGTGCCGGTCTGGAACTTGGGATCGGAGATCGAGCGGGTGTACTTGAGGCCCCAGGAGGCCTTCTTCGCGACGCTCGGGATCTCGTGGTACATGTTGAAGATCTCGCCTTCATCCATGCCCAGCGATTCGATGCAGTACTGGTAGGCGTGGGTGTGGATCGCTTCCTCGAAGGCCTGGCGCAGGATGTACTGGCGGCACTCGGGGTTGGTGATCAGGCGGTACACGGCCAGGACCAGGTTGTTGGCCACCAGGCTGTCGGCGGTGGAGAAGAAGCCGAGGTTGCGCATGACGATGCGGCGCTCGTCTTCGGTGAGGCCGTCAGCGCTCTTCCACAGCGCGATGTCGGCGTTCATGTTCACTTCCTGCGGCATCCAGTGGTTGGCGCAACCATCCAGATACTTCTGCCAGGCCCAGTCGTACTTGAAGGGTACGAGCTGGTTGAGGTCGGCGCGGGCATTGATCATCTGCTTGTCGCCGACCTGTACGCGCGCGGCGGCGCCTTCGAGGTCGTCCAGGCCTTCCTGGATGTCGAGGTCGTTCAGGGCTTTCTTGGCGCGGGCCACGGCCTCGGAGTCGTTGACGTCGACGGCGCGGGCCTGCTCGACCGAGCCGGCAGCTTCGCTGTCGAGCTTGTCGAAGTTGGTGCCGGCGCTTTGTGCGTTGGCGTTGCTTGCGGCGGCTGCTTCTGCGCCGTCTTCCTTGTCGAATTCATCCCAGCTCAGCATGGCTTGGCTCCTGCGTGAGGGCCGGCGAATAAACCGGCCTGTATGGATATACAGATAATTTGAATTATGTTCCGTTGCGTGATGCGCGCAAGGGTAAACGGGTACCACTGGTCAGCAGGCGGTGGATTGCTGGCTGACCGTTGCCCCTCGACCTGGGGGAGGAGGGGCGGGAATTTGTGAGAGGGGCAAGGCTCGGGTAGGAGCGGATTTATCCGCGAGCTTCGCGGCTGAAGCCGCTCCTACAGAAAAGCCTTCCCTCTCCCTAACCCTCTCCCGCAAGCGGGAGAGGGGACTGACTGTTGCTTTGCTTTTAGAACTGCAGCAGACGCTTCGAGCGTGCAGCTGAGCGAGTAGTCGCAAGGCACCTGCTGGAGTGGAGCCCCTGAGCGTACGCATGTACGTGATGGGGGCCGCTCTAGCAGGTAACGCCGCGAATGCCGCTCAGATCCACGCGGCAGCCTTACGATTACTGACAAGCTTCGCAGTCGGGTTCGTCGATGGCACAGGCTTTCGGTACGGGCGCCGGGGCCGGGGCGGCCTGCTGGGCAGGCGCCTGGGCCTTGGCCGAGAAACCTTCGTCACCACCAGCGGAAACAGCATTGAGCTTGCCGGTGTTGATGGTGGACTTCTCGGTGCTGGTGGCGGCCAGGGCACGGAGGTAGTAAGTGGTTTTCAGACCACGGTACCAGGCCATGCGGTAGGTCACGTCCAGCTTCTTGCCCGAGGCGCCGGCGATGTACAGGTTCAGCGACTGAGCCTGGTCGATCCACTTCTGGCGACGGCTGGCAGCGTCGACGATCCACTTGGTTTCCACTTCGAACGCGGTGGCGTACAGGTCTTTCAGGTCCTGCGGGATGCGCTCGATCTGCTGCACGGAACCGTCGTAGTACTTCAGGTCGTTGACCATGACGCTGTCCCACAGGCCGCGGTTTTTCAGGTCGCGCACCAGGTAGGGGTTGATCACGGTGAATTCGCCGGAGAGGTTCGATTTCACGTACAGGTTCTGGTAGGTCGGCTCGATGGACTGCGACACGCCAATGATGTTGGAGATGGTCGCGGTCGGCGCGATGGCCATGATGTTCGAGTTGCGAATACCTTTCTTCACGCGCTCGCGGATCGGCGCCCAGTCCAGCGACTCGGACAGGTCGACGTCGATGTACTTCTGGCCACGGGCTTCGATCAGGATCTGCTGCGAGTCCAGCGGCAGGATGCCCTTGCTCCACAGCGAACCTTCGAAGGTGCTGTAGGCGCCGCGCTCTTCGGCCAGGTCACAGGAAGCCTGGATGGCGTAGTAGCTGATGGCTTCCATCGACTTGTCGGCGAACTCGACGGCGGCGTCGGAGCCGTAGGCGATGTGCTGCAGGTACAGGGCGTCCTGGAAGCCCATCAGGCCGAGGCCGACCGGACGATGCTTGAAGTTGGAGTTACGTGCCTGGTCGACGCTGTAGTAGTTGATGTCGATGACGTTATCGAGCATGCGCACAGCGGTCTTCACGGTGCGGCCGAGTTTCTCGATGTCCAGCTTGCCGTCGACGATGTGGTTGACCAGGTTGACCGAACCCAGGTTGCAGACGGCGATCTCGTCCTTGTTGGTGTTCAGGGTGATCTCGGTGCACAGGTTGGAGCTGTGCACCACGCCCACGTGCTGCTGCGGGCTGCGCAGGTTGCACGGGTCCTTGAAGGTCAGCCATGGGTGGCCGGTCTCGAACAGCATCGAGAGCATCTTGCGCCACAGGTCCTTGGCCTGGATGGTCTTGTACAGCTTGATCTTGCCGTACTCGATCAGGGCTTCGTAGTACTCGTAGCGCTCTTCGAAGGCCTTGCCGGTCAGGTCGTGCAGGTCCGGTACTTCGCTCGGGCTGAACAGGGTCCACTTGCCGTCTTCGAAGACGCGCTTCATGAACAGGTCCGGAATCCAGTTGGCGGTGTTCATGTCGTGGGTACGACGACGGTCGTCACCGGTGTTCTTGCGCAGCTCGAGGAATTCCTCGATGTCCATGTGCCAGGTTTCCAGGTAGGCGCAGACCGCGCCCTTGCGCTTGCCGCCCTGGTTGACCGCCACGGCGGTGTCGTTGACCACTTTCAGGAACGGCACGACGCCTTGGGATTTGCCGTTGGTGCCCTTGATGTAGGAGCCCAGCGCGCGCACCGGAGTCCAGTCGTTGCCCAGGCCGCCGGCGAATTTGCTCAGCATGGCGTTGTCGTGGATGGCGCCGTAGATGCC
The DNA here is from genome assembly GCF_002803095.1 of Pseudomonas sp. ZH-FAD. GTDB lineage: Bacteria > Pseudomonadota > Gammaproteobacteria > Pseudomonadales > Pseudomonadaceae > Aquipseudomonas. The sequence goes on from NZ_PGLR01000057.1 coordinate 14,591, forward strand.
CGACAGGTCGTCTGGCACGGTGGTCAGGTAGCAGGAGGACAACTGCGGGCGCAGGGTACCGGCGTTGAACAGGGTCGGGGTGGACGCCATGTAGTCGAACGAGGACAGCAGGTTGTAGAACTCGATGGCGCGGTCTTCGCGGTTCTTCGGCTCTTCGATGGCCAGGCCCATGGCCACGCGCATGAAGAACACCTGCGGCAGTTCGAAGCGGATGCCGTCCTTGTGGATGAAGTAGCGGTCGTACAGGGTCTGCAGGCCCAGGTAGGTGAACTGCTGGTCGCGCTCGTGGTTCAGCGCCTTGCCCAGCTTCTCCAGGTCGTACTCTTTGAGTTTCGGGTCGAGCAGCTCGAATTGCGAGCCGGCCTCGACGTAGGCCGGCAGGGCCTTGGCGTACAGCTCGGCCATCTCGTGGTGAGTGGCGCTGGCAGTGATGTTGAGGAAGCTCAGGGCCTCGGCGCGGATGTTGTCCATCAGCAGGCGGGCGGTGACGTAGCTGTAGTTCGGCTCGCGCTCGACCAGGGTACGGGCGGTCATCACCAGGGCGGTGTTGACGTCCTTCTCGGCGACGCCGTCGTACAGGTTCTTCAGGGTTTCGCGCTCGATCAGCGAACCATCGACCTCCGCCAGGCCTTCGCAGGCCTCGCGGATGATGGTTTGCAGGCGGCCCATGTCCAGCGGCTGCAGTTCACCGCCAGCGGTGGTGATGCGGATGCTCGGGTGCGGCTGGGCGATGTCGCTGCCGGCATTGGCGCTCTTGCGCTTGTTGGCCTGGGCTTCGCGGTAGATCACGTAGTCGCGGGCGACTTTCTGCTCGCCGGCGCGCATCAGGGCCAGTTCGACCTGGTCCTGAATCTCTTCGATGTGGATGGTGCCGCCGGACGGCATGCGACGCTTGAAGGTAGCAGTGACCTGCTCGGTCAGGCGCGCGACGGTGTCGTGGATACGCGACGAGGCGGCGGCGGTGCCGCCTTCTACTGCGAGGAAGGCCTTGGTGATGGCGACGGTGATCTTGTCATCGGTGTAGGGGACGACAGTGCCGTTGCGCTTGATCACACGCAGTTGGCCGGGGGCGGTGGCAGCCAGATCCTGGGAGGATTCAGCGGCCTGCGGCGCCACGGCCTGCGGGTTCTCGCGAGTAGTGTCGGTATGCATGGAGATCTCCGTGTTCTGTAATTTTTGGTTGGACGTCACGATTAGAAACCGTGCCCTGTCCGCCGTTCATTCCATTAGCAGGCCGTTGAAAAACTACCTGCGTTGGCAATCCTGCGTTAAAAACGACCTCAAAATGCTCATTTACAACACGTAAACTGCGCTTTTTCGGTCGTTTTTGCCTTGTCTTGCCTGCCTCGCCTACGTTTTTCAACGGTCTGTTAACAACTGATCCGTACGCGGCAGCGGGGCCGGGTACGGGGTGTCGCAAGAGCGGGCAGGGTGGGCACGACTTCAAGTGCCGTCCTGGCGCATAGGTCCGGCGGGGCATTACCACACCACGCCTACTACATATAGTGGTCGACTGGCGGATAAGACCGCTGTCTGACCAGCTCACGCGCAACGTCTGGCGTTGCTGCGTGGCTGTAACCCAGGCCAGGCCTGGGTCAGGGCAAAACGGTTAGTCTGGACATCTGGAAAACCCTGTGAAAAGGGCTTGCGCGATTCGTTCTTTTTGTGTCCGGTTTTCTGCTGTGACCCAACATCTGGTGGGTGTCGTGCAATGGGGATACAAGATAGTGCGCTGTTGGAGGCATTGCAAGGCGCTAGAAAAATAACAGCCTGTGGATAAGCTGTGAGTGCCTTGTGGGTGTTAACAGCGTAGCCCGCGTGTTCTCTGGCTCTGGCTGCTAATGACCGTTCGTCGCCCCTGGCGGAAGGTTTTCAGCGAGGTGGCGAAGCTATTCGGCGGCGCACAGACTACCACTATATATAGTGCTTTTGGCATGTGCTGTGCTTAACCTGGCGCCAGGTCTGGGCGCTGGTTTGTCGCTCGCGCCGAGACGCGCTCAGCCCCTAGAATGGCGGCGGTATTTGCGGCGCTTGCCGCCATGCAAAGGGGAAAGGGTGTGGAACAAGAAGCGTGGCAGATTCTGATCGTCGAGGATGACCAGCGCCTGGCGCAGTTGACCCGCGAGTATCTGGAGGGCAACGGCCTGCGTGTGGCCATCGAAGCCGATGGTGCGCGTGCGGCGGCGCGGATTCTCGCCGAGCAACCGCACCTGGTGATCCTCGATCTGATGCTGCCGGGTGAAGATGGCCTGAGCATCTGCCGCAAGGTGCGCAGCGGTTACAAGGGGCCGATCCTCATGCTCACTGCGCGCACCGACGATATGGACCAGGTGCTGGGCCTGGAGATGGGCGCCGATGACTATGTGTGCAAGCCGGTGCGCCCGCGTGTGCTGCTGGCGCGCATTCGTGCGCTGCTGCGCCGCCGTGAGGGCAGCGACAGCGAGCGTGACGAGGGCCAGCCGCGGCGTCTGCAGTTTGGCGCGCTGGCTATCGACAGCGCCATGCGCGAGGCCTGGCTGGGCGAGCAGGGCATCGAGCTGACCAGCGCCGAGTTCGATCTGCTCTGGCTGCTGGCGGCCAATGCCGGGCGCATCCTGTCGCGCGAGGAGATCTTCAATTCCCTGCGCGGTATCGAGTACGACGGCCAGGACCGTTCCATCGACGTGCGCATTTCGCGCATCCGCCCGAAGATCGGCGATGACCCGATGCATCCACGGATGATCAAGACGGTACGCAGCAAGGGTTATCTGTTCGTCGCCGAGGCCGCCGAAGCGCTGCCGTTCGGTGATGCGCAGCCGACTCTGCGCGATTGATCGGGCGGCCATGAATTCCATCTTCCTGCGCATCTATGGCGGCATGCTCGCCGCGCTGGTGCTGGTGGCGCTGCTGGGCGTCGGCACCTTGCACCTGGTCAACGAGGTGCGCGGTGATCAGTACCGAGAAGGGCTGGCGCGCGGCACCTTTCGCCTGATGGCGGACAACCTGCTGCCGATGAACGAGGTGGAACGCAGGCGCGCCCTGGTGGTGTGGTCGCGTCTGCTCGGCATCCCCCTGGAGCTGCAGGCCCTGAGCGAGGTGCCGCTGGAAAGCAGCGAGCGCAACCGTCTGCAGCGCGGCCACGTGCTGGTGCAGCAGACCGGCCCGCACTCGGCCAAGGTCTATGGCCTGCTCGATGGCAAGCAGCCGCTGCTGTTGACTGGCGAGATCCAGCAGATCAGCGAGCAGCTGGCGCGGGCCACCAACTACCTGCTGATCGACGAACTGGTGCGCTACCCGGTGCATGAGCAGCCGCAGCGCCTGGCTGAGCTGAAGGCGGCCAAGCAGTTCGGCTTCGACCTGCAGCTGGTGCGACTCGAAGAGGCCACCATCGACCTCGATCAGCGGCGCCGCATCGACGAGGGCGATACGGTGATGGCGCTGGGCAAGGGCGGCGACTCCATCTACGTGTTCTCCGGCATCGTCGATACGCCCTGGGTGCTGGAGATCGGCCCGCTGTACCAGATGAACCCTTATCCGCCGCAGCTGCTGGTGCTGATCGGTGCGCTGGGGCTGAGTCTGATCGGCCTGATTGTCTATCTGTTGGTGCGCTCGCTGGAGCAGCGCCTGCGTGCGCTGGAAAGTGCGGCCACGCATATCGCCAGCGGTCGTCTGGATGCCCGCGTACCGACGCGTGGCGCGGACTCGGTGGGGCGCCTGGCCAGCAGCTTCAACGCCATGGCCGAGCACCTGCAGACCTCCCTGAGCACCCAGCGCGAGCTGGTGCGTGCGGTGTCCCACGAGCTGCGCACGCCGGTGGCGCGGCTGCGCTTCGGCCTGGAAATGATCGCCGATGCGCCCAACGAAAGCGCCCGGCGCAAGTACATGGACGGCATGGACAGCGATATCCAGGACCTCGACAAGCTGGTCGACGAGATGCTGACCTACGCGCGCCTGGAGCAGGGTTCGCCGGCGCTGAATTTCCAGCAAGTGGAGCTCAAGGCGCTGATCGACCAGGTGATCGACGAGCTGGCGCCGCTGAGCAACAAGGTGCGCGTGGAGGCGGGAGCGGTGCTCAGCGTGCAGGCCGAGGGCGCCTGCTGGGTCGAGGCCGAGCCGCGCTATTTGCACCGCGCGCTGCAGAATCTGGTGAGCAATGCCATGCGTTATGCCGAGGGTCGAGTGCTGATCAGTTGCCAGGTCGGCTACAAGCGCTGCCGCATCGATGTCGAGGACGATGGGCCGGGCGTGCCGGAGGAGGCCTGGGAGCGCTTGTTCAGTCCCTTCCTGCGTCTCGATGACAGCCGCACTCGGGCGTCCGGCGGGCACGGGCTGGGCCTGTCGATCGTGCGCAGGATCATCTACTGGCACGGCGGTCGCGCGCAGATCGGGCGCAGCGAAAGTCTCGGCGGCGCGCGTTTCAGCCTGGTGTGGCCGCGACAGCAGGGAGAGTAAGGCGCGATTGCGCACCGAATTTTTGCCTGCACTGTAGCCCGGATGTAATCCGGGGCTGGCCGGCCACCTGTTCCCGGATTTCATCCGGGCTACAACAGCCCCGCCATCAGTGCAATGTCGTTCACTCAAGAATCGGTTGAGCGCGATCAGTCCCCTCGCCCCGTTGGGGAGAGGGTTAGGGCGGGCCGCGTTCGGAGAGGGGGAAATTGCGGTTTGCGGTACTTTCACCCTCTCCCATGAATGGGAGAGGGGAGCCAAACGAGTGCGACCTCAAGTGAGCAGCATGACCGCCGCCAGCTAGGTGTAGGTGGATCGCGCTTCACCTGCGCGGCCCGACCGATACACCAGGGCTGCCGGGATGGTGGATGAGAGAGGCGTCATCCACCCTACGTAGCTGCATGATTACGCGGCCACTGCCACCAGGCTCAGCACCTTGTTATCGAACAGCACGAATTGGCCATCCAGCTCGGTGCCCGTTCGCCAGTCCGGATGCAGGTCGATCAGCAGACGCAGGCGTGCGCTGTCGTGGTCTATCTCCAGCAACTCGGCGTCATGAAAATAGAAGCGCGTCAGGGTCAGCGGGTAGAGCGCCTTGAACAGGCTCTCCTTGAGCGAGAAGGTCAGGCTGATGCGCGCGGCGCGGGCCTCGTCGTCCAGATTTTGCAGGCGCTGCACTTCGGCGGGGGTGAGGATTTCGCCCTGCAGGCGCTGGGCGCGTTCGGCCGGTAGCAGGCGCTCGACGTCCAGGCCCAGGGCGCGCCATTGCTCACGCTGGGCGACCAGCGCCGCCGCCCAGTTGTCGCCGTGGGTGATGGAGCCGACCACGCCGAGCGGCCACTGCGGCGCGCGGTCTGCACCTACTGCCGGTACGCTGGCGCGGCCGGTCACGCGGCGCAGGGCCTCGCGGGCACACAGGCGTCCGGCCAGGTACTCGGCCTGACGCTTGGCCACGCCGCGCACCGGGGCGATATCGCAGCGAGCGAAATCGTCCTCGGCGAACAGGGCCGGGTCGAAACGGGTGCTGATCAGCTGCGCGCCGGCAAGCGAGTTTGGCAGCGGGTTGTGCGTGTCGAGCGGGCTGCAGCAGGCGGGTTGGTGAGCGTTCATGGGCGCGATTGTGCCGCGTGGCGGACCGTGCAGTCATCCGCCGTTTACATTTCTTTGCAGGCAGTTAACAAAGCTAAACGGACGCTGGCGCTGGCTTTTGTCAGACTGCGCTGGCATTCCCCAGGGAGTGCAGGTGAGGTTGTAGTCAGTGCGAGGGCACTGACGTTTTCTCCGAGTTCGAGAACGGTAGCCCGATTGGGCTGCCGTTTTTTTTGCGCTGCGTTTGGTGCGCGTTTGCCGGCGCGATAGGGTTAAAGCCTCGTAGGGTGCGCCATGCGCACCGGGTAATCACGGGGTCTTGGTGCGCGCGGCGCACCCTACCGGGCCGAGGCCGTCGGACGTGGGAGGCGCTTAAGCGGCGAGCTTCTTGCGGTTGCTGTCGCGGCTAAAGCCCCTCCCACAAAAAAGGTAATGTTGTTCACACAAGAAGTGGTGGAACGCGATTAGTCCTCTCGTCCCTCTGGGGAGAGGGGAGCTAAGCGCGCATCTTTAAATGAACAGTCTTACCTCCTCGTTAGCCAAGGCGTTCGCATTTGCCCTGTGGCTTTCGTGGGTGGAATTGCAGTCAAATGCCTGTGCGGGCAAATCCACCCCCGCGAGGACCATGGACGATGACCCAACAATCGCAGTTCGCCCTGCTCGGCAAGAAGCGCTTTCTGCCGTTTTTCGTGACGCAATTGCTCGGCGCCTTCAACGACAACATCTTCAAGCAGTCGCTGATTCTCGCCATCCTCTTCAAGCTCAACACGGGCGTCGACCGCGATCTGCTGGTCAATCTCTGCGCCTTGCTGTTCATCCTGCCGTTCTTTCTTTTCTCCGCCCTCGGCGGCCAGTTTGGCGAGAAGTTCGCCAAGGATTCGCTGATCCGCAAGATCAAGTTCGCCGAGATACTGATCATGCTCGCCGGCGCCGCTGGCGTGCTGCTCGACAACCTGCCGCTGATGCTCGCCGTGCTGTTCGCCATGGGTACGCAGTCGGCGCTGTTCGGCCCGGTGAAGTATTCGATTCTGCCGCAGCACCTGAAGGAGGAGGAGCTGGTGGGTGGCAACGCCCTGGTGGAGATGGGCACCTTCCTGGCGATTCTGGCCGGCACCATCGGCGCCGGGATCATGATGGCCAGCAGCAGTTATGCACCCATCGTCGCCGGCTCTGTGGTCGGTGTGGCGCTGCTCGGCTACCTGGCCAGTCAGGGTATTCCGCGTGCGGCGGCGGCCATGCCGACGCTGCCGCTGGACTGGAATATCTTCCGTCAGTCCTGGGTGATCATGAAGCTCGGCCTGGGCCAGCGTAAGGCGGTGTCGCGCTCGCTGGTGGGCAACTCCTGGTTCTGGTTTCTCGGCGCGATCTATCTGACGCAGATTCCGGCCTACGCCAAGGAGTGGCTGTACGGTGACGAGAGCGTGGTGACGCTGATTCTCACCGTGTTCTCGCTGGGCATCGGCCTGGGCTCGATGCTTTGCGAGCGCATGAGCGGGCACAAGGTGGAGATCGGCCTGGTGCCGTTCGGCTCCATCGGCCTGACCCTGTTCGGCATGCTGCTGTGGTGGTTCTCCGGCGGTTTCCCGCAGGGCGCTGCGCCGCATGACTGGCTGGCGCTGCTGGGCTATGGCCAGGCCTGGTGGATTCTCGGCTGCATCCTCGGCATCGGTCTGTTCGGCGGCTTCTATATCGTGCCGCTGTATGCACTGATCCAGTCGCGCACCGCCGAGCACGAGCGGGCGCGGGTGATCGCGGCGAACAACATCCTCAATGCGCTGTTCATGGTGGCTTCGGCCATCGTCGCGATCCTGTTCCTGAGCGTCGCCGGGCTGTCGATTCCGCAGCTGTTTCTGGTGGTGTCGCTGATGAACATCGCGGTCAACAGCTACATCTTCAAGATCGTTCCCGAATTCAGCATGCGCTTTCTCATCTGGCTGCTGGGACACTCGATGTACCGGGTCGAGCACAAGGGCCTGGACGCGATTCCCGACGAGGGGCCGGCGGTGCTGGTGTGCAACCATGTGTCGTTCGTCGATGCGCTGCTGATCGGTGGCGCCATTCGCCGGCCGGTGCGCTTCGTCATGTACTACAAGATCTACGACCTGCCGGTGCTCAACTTCATCTTCCGCACCGCCGGTACCGTGCCGATCGCCGGGCGCAACGAGGATCTGCTGATCTACGACGCCGCGTTCAAGAAGATCGCCGAGTACCTGCGCAACGGCGAGCTGGTGTGCATCTTCCCCGAAGGCAAGTTGACCGCTGATGGTGAGCTTGACGAGTTCAGGTCGGGCGTCGAGCGCATTCTCGAAGAGAACCCGGTGCCGGTGATTCCCATGGCGCTGCAGGGCTTGTGGGGCAGCTTTTTCAGTCGCGATCCGCACAAGGGGCTGTTCAAGCGCCTGTGGTCGCGGGTGTGCCTGGTGGCCGGTGCACCGGTAGCGCCGGAGCAGGCCAAGCGCGAGGCGTTGCAGGCGCAGGTGGCCGAGTTGCGTGGGGATTGGCGTTGATTTGAATCATGTGGGAGGCGCTTTAGCGGCGAATCGCGGCTAAAGCCCCTCCCACATGGCTGGATCCCGGCTTTCTCAGTGGCTCATCTTGAGCCCGATCAGCCCGCAGACGATCAGCGCGACGCTGGCCAGGCGCAGCAGCGCCATGGATTCGCCGAACAGGATGATGCCGGCGATCACCGTGCCCACGGCGCCGACGCCGGTCCAGATGGCGTAGGCGGTGCCCAGCGGCAGTTCCTTCATGGCCAGGCCGAGCAGGGCCAGGCTGACCAGCATGGCGCAGACGGTCAGTAGCGTTTGCAGGGGGCGGGTGAAGCCTTCGGTGTATTTCAGGCCGATGGCCCAGCCGACCTCGAACAGGCCGGCGAGCAGCAGAATGATCCAGGACATAGCTAACCTCCAGTGAGCCCTGAAAGGGGCCGTCCCCGGGTGGGTCACCCTGCGCTCAGGGTGCGGAGGTCGTCCTCGCGTGCGCCATTATTGTGCACATTGGCGGGGCCGGGGCAAGGCGCCCCGGATCAGCGGAACTTGTTGATTCAGTTGGAGCTTTTCTCTGAATCCTGACTCATTCGACGATAAATGGTCGCCAGTAGCGGGCCGGACAGGTTGTGCCAGACGCTGAACAGGGCGCTGGGCACGGCGGCAAGCGGGCTGAAGTGGGCGCTGGCCAGGGCGGCGCCGAGGCCGGAATTCTGCATGCCGACTTCGATCGACAGCGTCTTGCGCTGCGCCAGCGACATGCCGAACAGGCGTCCGGCCAGGTAACCCAGGCCCAGGCCGATGCCGTTGTGCAGCATTACCACGGCCATGATCAGCAGGCCGGATTCGGCGATCTTGCCCTGGCTGGCCGCGACTACGGCGGCGACGATGGCGACGATGCTCACCACGGAAATCAGCGGCAGCACCTCGACGGCGGTCTTCACCCGTTCGCCGAGCAGGCGCTGGGCGATCAGGCCGAGGGCGATGGGCAGCAGCACCATCTTGAGGATGGAAATGAACATGGCGCTGAAGGACACCGGCAGCCATTCCGAGGCCAGCAGCCAGATCAGTGCCGGGGTCACGAGCGGGGCGAGCAGGGTGGTGACGGCGGTGATCGACACCGACAGCGCCAGGTCGCCACGGGCGAACCAGGTGATCACGTTGGAGGCGGTACCGCCTGGGCAGCAGCCCACCAGGATCACACCCACGGCGATTTCCGGCGGCAGCGCGAATGCCTGGCACAACAGCCAGGCGGTGCAGGGCATGATGATGAACTGAGCCAGCACGCCAAGCAGCACGGCCAGCGGGCGGCGGGCGACTTCCTGGAAGTCCGCGCCTTTGAGGGTCAGGCCCATGCCGAACATGATCAGCCCGAGCAGCGGGACGATCCAGGCGGTCAGCGGCAGGAACCAGCTGGGCTGGAAGAAGGCCATGACGGCGAACAGTAACACCCAGACGGCGAAGGTGTTGCCGATGAAACGGCTGAGGGCAATCAATGCTTGCATGGCGGATTTCCTGGCAGGTTCGGAAAAGCCGGCAAGCCTACCAGAAGCGTCCGGCGCACCAGAACTGTAGGAACCGGCTTGTCGGCGATGCTTTTCCGAGGAATGTCGATAGAACCGATCGCCAGCAAGCTGGCTCCTACAAAAGCTCTAGAGCGGCTCTTCATCCGCCGGGTAGCGGCTGGCGGTCAGGCTTTCCTTGATCTTGCGCAGGTGCGGCTGGAAGTCCACGCCACGGCGCAGGGTGACGCCGGTGGCGAGCACGTCGAGCACGGTGAGTTGAATGATGCGTGAGGTCATCGGCATGTAGATGTCGGTGTCTTCCGGCAGAGGAATGTCCAGGCTCAGGGTGCTGGCCTTGGCCAGGGGCGAGCCGGCAGCGGTAAGGCCGAGCACCGAGGCGCCGTTCTCGCGCGCCAGGCGCGCCACCTCCACCAGCTCGCGGGTACGCCCGGTGTAGGAAATGATCACGAACAGATCGCCGGTGTGCGCCACCGAGGCGATCATGCGTTGCATCAGTACGTCGGAATGCGCTGACACTGCCAGGTTGAAGCGAAAGAACTTGTGCTGCGCGTCCAGTGCCACCGACGCCGAGGCGCCGAGGCCGAAGAAATGGATCTGCCGCGCCTGGATCAGCAGGTCGACGGCGCGGCTGACATGCTGTGGGTCGAGGCTCTGGCAGGCAGTATCCAGCGAGGCAATGGTGCTGCCGAAGATCTTGCGCGTGTAGGCCTCGGGGCCGTCGTCGGCCGATACCGCGCGGCTGACGTAGGCGGCGCCGCTGGCCAGGCTCTGCGCCAGTTGCATCTTCAGTTCCGGGTAGCCGTTGGCGCCGAACGAGCGGCAGAAACGGTTGACCGTCGGCTCGCTGACACCCGCCGCCTGGGCCAGTGCGGCGATGCTGAAGCGCGTGGCCTGCTGCGGATCATGCAGGATCACTTCGGCGACCTTGCGTTCGGCCTTGTTCAGGCCGTCAAGGCGGCTCTGGATCTGTTCCAGCAGGTTGCGCACTCGGTCCATAGGGGCTCCTAACAGGCGGTTGAACGGGCTTGGCGACAGGCGATGGGCGGTAAAACAACCGGCCTATCCTACTGATGCCGCCCCAAGGTCACCACTGACTTATCAGGCATTGTGAATAATGTTGTTGCTATAACAATATTTTTCCTTGATAAATGCAGTATCACCCGGTATTTCTAGTTCATCTTGATAAAAGAACAAACTCATGCCCGCGATGAAGCTTGAATCCTGCACCTTTGCCTTGTTCGGCGCGCTGGGCGATCTGGCCTTGCGCAAGCTGTTTCCTGCGCTTTACCAGCTCGATCGCGCCGGTTTGCTGCACGATGCCACGCGCATCCTCGCCCTGGCCCGTGAAACGGGCGAGCCGAGTGACCACCTGCGCGCCATCGAACAGGCGTTGCGCCTGCACGTGCCAGCCAAGGAGCTGACGGAAACCGACCTGACGCGATTCCTCGCGCGTCTGAGCTACCTGAGCATGGATTTTCTCAAGGCCGAGGACTATTCGGCGTTGCTCGAGCATGTCAGCGCGCAGGATCAGTTGATCGCCTACTTCGCCACGCCCGCCTCGGTGTATGGCGGCATCTGCGCCAACCTGGCCGCCGTCGGGCTGGCCGAGGGCACGCGGGTGGTGCTGGAAAAGCCGATCGGCCATGACCTGACGTCCTCGCGTGCGGTCAACGATGCCGTGGCCCAGGTGTTTCCGGAGAACCGCGTCTATCGCATCGACCATTACCTGGGCAAGGAGACGGTGCAGAACCTGATTGCTCTGCGTTTCGCCAACAGCCTGTTCGAAACCCAGTGGAACCAGAACCACATCTCCCACGTGGAAATCACCGTGGCCGAGAAGGTCGGTATCGAAGGGCGTTGGGGTTACTTCGATCAGGCCGGGCAACTGCGCGACATGATCCAGAACCACCTGCTGCAGTTGCTTTGCCTGATCGCCATGGACCCGCCCAGCGACCTGTCGGCCGACAGTATTCGTGATGAGAAGGTCAAGGTGCTCAAGGCGCTGGAGCCGATCAGCGTCGAGCAGCTCGGCCAGCGCGTGGTGCGCGGCCAGTACGTGGCTGGCAGCAGTGATGGGCGACCGGTGCCGGGCTATCTGGAGGAGGAGAACTCCAACACCCAGAGCGATACCGAAACCTTCGTCGCCCTGCGCGCCGACATTCGCAACTGGCGCTGGGCCGGTGTGCCGTTCTATCTGCGCACCGGCAAGCGCATGCCGCAGAAGCTGTCGCAGATCGTCATCCACTTCAAGGCGCCACCGCACTACATCTTTGCTCCGGAGCAGCGGCAACTGATCGGCAACAAGCTGATCATCCGCCTGCAGCCGGACGAGGGCATCGCCCTGCAGGTGCTGACCAAGGATCAGGGCCTGGACAAGGGCATGCAGCTACGCAGCGGCCCGCTGCAGCTGAGTTTTTCCGACACCTACCGCAGTGCGCGCATCCCTGATGCCTATGAGCGTCTGCTGCTGGAAGTGATGCGCGGCAACCAGAACCTGTTCGTGCGCAAGGACGAGATCGAGTACGCCTGGCAGTGGTGCGATCAGTTGATCGACGGCTGGCATCGTCTCGGCGAGGCGCCGAAGCCCTACACCGCCGGCAGCTGGGGCCCCATGGCGTCGGTCGCACTGATCACCCGAGATGGCAGGAGTTGGTATGGCGATCTCTGAACTGAAACTGCCGCCAGGCGTGCAGGCCTGCCCGCACGATGGCGCCGAGCAACTGGCTCAGGCCTTGGCCGTGCGTGTGGCCGATGCGTTGCGCCAGGCCATCGCCAGTCGCGGCAAGGCCACCCTGGTGGTGTCCGGCGGTCGCAGCCCGGTGCCGTTCTTCGAGGCGCTGGCGCAGCAGGCGCTGCCCTGGGCGCAGGTACTGGTCAGCCTGGCCGACGAGCGCTGGGTACCGGTCAACCACGCCGGCAGCAACGAGGCACTGGTGCGTCGTCATCTGCTGCGTGGTGCGGCCGCCGAAGCCCGTTTTCTCAGCCTCTATCAGGTCGCTGGCAGCCTCGAGCAGGCGGCCGAGCTGGCCGATGCCGCGGTTGCCGAACTGGCGCCTATCGACGTGCTGGTGCTGGGCATGGGCGATGACGGTCATACCGCCTCGCTGTTCCCGCATAGCCCCAATCTGCACCAGGCGTTGCAGCCGGACTGCGCGCGCCGCGTGTTGCCGATGCTTGCCCCGAGCGAGCCGACGCAACGCCTGACCCTGACCCTGCCGGTGCTGGCCAGCGCAAGCCTGCCGCTGCTGGCGATCCAGGGCCAGGCGAAACTGAACGTCCTGACTACGGCGCTGATGCCCGGCGAGATCGCCCAGCTGCCGATCCGCGCCTTCCTCAATTCTCCTCTTGAAATCCATTGGTGCCCCTGACATGACCAGCCTCGACCAAGGCCAGCGCGCGCGCATGGCCGACAAAATCGCCGAGATCGACCGCATCTGCGCGCAGGCGCGGATCATGCCGGTGATCACCATCGCCCGTGAGGCGGACATCCTGCCGCTGGCCGATGCTCTGGCCGCTGGCGGTCTGCGTGTGCTGGAAGTGACGTTGCGCTCGGAGCATGGCCTGGAGGCGATTCGTCGCCTGCGCGCCGAGCGTCCCGAGCTTTGCGTGGGTGCCGGTACCGTATTGGATGAAGACATGCTCGCCGCGGCGACCGCGGCCGGCGCACAGTTCATCGTCACGCCGGGCAGCACGCGCGAGCTGTTGCTGGCCGCGCTGGACAACCCGTTGCCACTGCTGCCCGGCGTGAGCAGCGCGTCGGAGCTGATGGTCGGCTACGCCCTCGGTTATCGCCGCTTCAAGCTGTTCCCGGCGGAGATCTGCGGTGGCGTCGCGGCGCTCAAGGCGCTGGCCGGGCCTTTCGGCGGGGTGCGCTTCTGCCCCACCGGTGGCATCACCCCGGACAACCTGCAGCGCTACATGGCGCAGCCCAATGTCATGTGCGTGGGCGGCACCTGGATGTTCCAGCGCGAGTGGGTGGAAAACAGCGATTGGGCGCGCATCCAGCAATGCAGCGTCGAGGCGCTGCAACTGCTTGGCTGATGCGCGCGTGGCGCCGCTGATGGTGGCGGCGCCGCAGCGAGCAGGGGCTTTCACGAACCCTGTCAACGTCAAGCTACTGCAGTAGCGCAAAAGCTACGACCAGGACTGCCGGCGCTCGCTGGCGGGTATGCGTGCTGCCTGCGTAGTCGCCGAGAGACGTGTGGCCGGGTCAATGGCGAAGATCATTTGCTCCGTGCTGCACTGGGGGGCCGCCGTCCTGGCTCACCCTTTGTCGGGAGTGTGGCAATTTAATGGCGTCATAGGCTTGGCGACTCGGTGGTCATTTTCTTAGAATGCTCGGCCTTTCGCTGGCCACAAGAACAATTCTCCAGCTGCCCGCATCCCTCTAAAGGTTGGAGAATCCTATGAATAGCTGGTTCGCGAACATCAGTGTCACCCTCAAACTCGTCATCGGTTTCGGCCTTGTGCTTGCCCTGACCATCATTCTCGCCCTGACTAGCTGGACGAGTCTCGGCAGCTTGATACAGCGCAGCGACTGGATGAGCGATATCAGTCGACTGAACGATTCGTTAACCAACCTGCGGGTCGTGCGCCTGCAATACATGCTCGCCAATGGCGATGAGCAGGTTGCCCAGAACGTGCAGAAAACGCTGGATGAATTCTCGACTCAGCACCAGAAGGTCCTATCGACCTTCAAAAGCCCGCAGAACGTGCGCCTGTTGCAGATGCAGGAGAGCGAGATCAAGGCCTATCAGGTTTCCCTGAACGCCATGCGTGCGGCCTACCGTGGGATAAACGATGCTCGCCAAGGCATGGTTAACAGTGGTGGCAATGTCGGGAAAATGCTCGATGAGATCAATGCCGCGGTCGTGGCCTTGCCGGTCTACGATGAAAGTCGCTTCGCCCAGTTCCAGGCCATTACCAAGATCAAGGACGATTGGCAGGTGGTGCGTTACCACGTGAGGGGCTACATCTTTAACGCCAATGCGGAAACCGAACGTACCGCCATGACGCAAATCGATGCGAGCCTCGCAGCCTTGGGGCAGTTCCGCGAGCGTTTCGGTGGCGAACACATGGAGCGCATCATCCGGGTTGAGGGTGTTCTGAGCGACTACCGTAACGCGGTATTGGCGTTCAAGTCCGCGAATGAGGGCGTCGCTCAGGCACGCAAGGAATTGACCGAACAGGGCTATCGGATCGTCAAGGCCAGCGAGGAACTGACGCAGATTCAGATGACCCGCCGTGACAGCGAGAGCGCCAACGCTCGTAACCTGCTGCTCGGCGCTACATTGCTGGCCCTGCTTCTCGGTGTACTGGCCGCCTGGGTCATCACTCGACAGATCACCCGTCCACTGAAGGACACTCTCGACGCCGTCGAACGTATCGCTGCCGGTGACTTGACCGAGACCCTGCAGGTCACCCGCCGCGATGAAATTGGTGTGCTACAGCAAGGCGTGCAGCGCATGGGCAACACCCTGCGCGAACTGATCTCCGGCATCCGCGACAGCGTCACCCAGATCGCCAGCGCCGCCGAAGAGCTGTCGGCGGTCACCGAGCAGACCAGCGCTGGCGCTAACAGCCAGAAGAGCGAGACCGACCAGGTGGCCACCGCCATGCATGAGATGTCCGCCACCGTGCAGGAAGTGGCGCGCAACGCCGAGCAGGCCTCGCAGGCGGCCAACGACGCGGACGGCCAGGCGCGTCTGGGCGACCAGGTAGTGGCCGAGGTGATTTCGCAGATCGAACGTCTGGCTGCCGAAGTCGGGCGCTCTTCCGAGGCGATGACCGGGCTGCAGCAGGAAAGCGACAAGATCGGCAGCGTGATGGACGTGATCAAGTCGGTGGCCGAGCAGACCAACCTGCTGGCGCTCAACGCCGCCATCGAGGCTGCGCGTGCCGGCGAAGCGGGGCGCGGCTTTGCCGTGGTCGCCGACGAGGTGCGCGGCCTGGCGCAGCGCACGCAGAAATCCACCGAGGAGATCGAGGCGCTGATCGCCGGCTTGCAGAGCGGCACCCAGCAGGTCGCCGCGGTGATGCGCAACAGCCGTAACCTCACCGACAGCAGCGTCGAGCTCACGCGCAAGGCCGGCGACTCGCTGGGTAGCATCACCCTCGCGGTGTCCAATATCCAGTCGATGAACCAGCAGATCGCCGCCGCCGCGGAAGAGCAGAGTGCCGTGGCCGAGGAGATCAGCCGCAGCATCCTCAGCGTGCGCGATGTCTCCGAGCAGACCGCCACTGCCAGCGACGAAACGGCCAAATCCTCGGCCGAGCTGGCGCGCCTGGGCGGCCAGCTGCAGTCCATGGTCAGCCGCTTCCGCGTTTGATTTGAGTTGGAGCCGGTGCGCGCGGCGCACCCTACGAGAATTACGCTGTTCAAACCGTAGGGTGCGCCGCGCGC
>NZ_PGLR01000058.1 GCF_002803095.1 Pseudomonas sp. ZH-FAD
GCGCGCCGCCGCCCTTCATGCCCAGGCCGCGACCGAGGCGACCACCGCGGCCACCTCGACCGCCGCGACCACCCCGCCCGCCCAGGTCACCGACCCCGCCGCCAGCGCCCAGGCGGGCCATGGCAGCGTTCAGGCGCATGACCGCGCCGTCGGCCGTCACCGCCGTGCGGGCGGTGGTGGCGTCGAGCTTGGCCCGGGCCAGCCCGGCCTTGTTGAAGGCCTGGCCGACCAGCAGGCCGGCGAACTTGAGGCCCAGCGCGCCGACCTTCATCGCCGCCAGCGCGCCACCGGCCACCGCAATGGCCGCCGTCACGTTGGGGAAGGTCTCGGCCGCCCAGCTCAGGCCGTCGACCAGGGCGCCGAGGGGCACCAGGACGGCGTCCAGGGCGGGCAGCATGGCGGTACCGACCAGAGTCGAGAGCCGCGTCAGCTTGGCCACGAATCCGTTCCAGCCGGCGCGCGAGGTGCTGGCCACGCCCTCGGCCTCTTTCATCATCGAGCCGGCGCGGTCGGCGCCGTTGGCCACCGCCGCGAAGGCCCGGTCGACCTCCTCGAGGTTGCCCAGCAGCGGCATGATGGCGCCGATTGATTCGGAGCCGAACAACTGGGTGGCCAGCGCGTTCTGCTCCTCCTCGGGCTGCTGCTTGAGCGCCTGCAGCACCGAGCGGATCGTCTCCGGCGCGTTCTGCTGCATGCCCCTGGCCAGCTCCTCGGGATCGAAGCCCAGGGCATCCCAGGTCTCGCGCTGGCCCTTTGTTGCCGCCTTGCCCTTGGTCAGGGCGCCGAGGAAGTTCTTAAAGCCGGTACCGGCGATTTCCTTCTCGGTGCCCGGGTTGAGGAACGCCGTCGACAGGGCCGCGCTCTGCTCGGGGCTCAGGCCCGAGGCGCTACCGATGGCACCGTAGCGCTTGACCACCGCCGCAATGTCGGCCGGGGTGGCGTTGAACTGGTTCCCCAGGTGGTTGGTGGCGTTGGCCAGATCGAGCGTGCCGGCCCGGTCGAGCTTCATCGAGGCCCGCCAGCCGGCCATGGTCTCGCCGGCCGTCTGGGCGTCGATGTCGAACGCCGCGCCCATGATCGCAGCGTCGCGGGTGAACTCCATCACCGCCCGCTGCTTGCCCTCGCTGGTCTTCTCGTCGCCGCCGATGTTGGACTGACCCGCCGCGTACTGGATCTTGGCGAGATCCACCGCGGTGATACCGGCCGAGGAGATCAGCCGGTCGCTGGCCATGCGCAGGTTCTCCTGCGCCATCGCCTCGCGCTGGCCCTCCTCGAAGTTGATGACCTTGGCCACGTCGGCCATGGCCACCTCGAGGTTCATCGCCTGGTCTACCGGCTTGGCGGCCAGGTAGCCGATGGCGGCGGTCTCCAGCATCTGCCCGCGCAGATCCGCGCGAGCGCCCCGATTCGCGTCGATACGCCCCTGGGCGCTGCTCACGGCCTCGAGCCGTGCGCGCTGCGCCTGCAGGGCCGCGCTGGCCCGTTCCGTGGCCGTCTCGAGGCGCTTCTGCTCGGCGGCCAGCTGACTAGTATCCACCCCGGCCTTGGTCAGGTCGGCCTGCAGACCCTTGAGCTGGTTCCGCTCGGCCCGCTGCGCCGCTTCCAGGGTGCGCAGGCTGGCGGTGTTCTTGTCCTGGGCGTTGTCCAGGCGCTTGACCTCGGCCGTGGCGCTGGCCAGCTCGCGGCCGAGCCGATTCTGCTCGACGCGCGCCGCCTTGACCTGGGCCGTGCTGGCCGCCTCGGCGCCTTCCAGCGCCTTGAGCGTGGCCGCGGCCTGGCCATATTCCTGCTCGAGGCGCGCCACCGTGGCAGTGGCGGCCTGGTGCGTCTTGGCCAGGCTGGCCTGCTCGACCCTGGCCGCCTGCAGGGCGGCCTTGGTCTTGTCGAGCTTCTCGGTCAGCTTGGTGTAGCCGTCGGCCGAGCGGGCGGCGCGGTTGAGCTTGTCGAGCTCGGCGCGCTGACCCTTGATCTCGTCCTGCAGCTGCTCGGCTTTCTTCGAGAAGTCGCCGAACGTCTTCGAGTAGGCGTCCACGGCGGCCAGCCGCAGCGAGTACTTCGACTTGGTGTCAGCCATGCCCTACCCCTTTTGCTTCGCGCCCAGGCGCGCCATGGCCAGCTCGTAGCGGCGCAGCCCTTTGCCGGCATCCCACTCCAGAATCTCCGCCTCGCTCACGTGGTAAACGAGGGGCACAACATCGAGGATCACTTCGATGTCGCGTTCGGAAAGTAGTCCGCCGGTTTGTTCAAAAAAGCGTGCAGGCGCTCCTGCAGCTGCGTCCAATCGGGCAGGCTCAGCCGCACGATTTCCACGGTCGACAGGCCGGTGCAGTGCGCGCTGATGAAGTCCGCGCGCTCGGCGTCGGTCTTGAGCTTGCGCATGACCTTGGTCGCCTTCATCGCCGGCACCTGCAGTGCGAGGCGGTCGACCGTGCGGCCGATCGCCTTGATCGGCACCAGGAGCTCGACGTCGTCGGGATCCTCGGGCTTGCGGCCCAGGAAGTAGCTGGCCGGCAGGTTGACGTACTCGTGCATGCGCTTGACCAGGCTCACGTAGTCGGGGCGCTTGATCTGCTCGAGCACCGACAGCGACAGGCCGGTGGCGGCCAGCAGCAGGGCCTCGAACTGGTCGTCTTCGTCGTCGCCGACGGTGGCCAGGGCGGCGCGGTGCTCCTCGACAGTCAGGGCGCGCAGCTCGATGCTGGTCAGGGTCTCGCCGGCCTCAGTGGTGACGGGCCAGCGCAGCGGATGCGGTTCGGGTTTCCAGGTCATTGCGGGGATTCCTTGCAGACACGAAAAAGCCGCCCGTAGGCGGCTTGGTTCGAGGGTTGAGGGTTACACCATCAGGGCCAGGCGGCGGGCGCCCTTGAGCAGATCCACGCCGTTGACCACCACCTTCTGGGTGCGGGTGTCGATGTCGATCACCGGCACGCCCATCTCCAGGCGGGTGTAGGTGCGCAGGGCGATTTCCAGCACGGTGACCGGCTTGTCGCCCATCTTGAGGGTCTTCTCCTCGAGCTTTTTCAGCTTGCCGCCCTGCACGTGGTAGGTGAACCACTCGTTGCCGTCCTGGTCTTCGCCGGCCTCCTGCACGGTCAGCAGCACCTCGTCGCCGCCGCTGACGCCCAGGGCCGCCATGATCGGCAGGCCGACGCCCTGCAGCGTCAGCTTGCCGGTCAGGGCCTTCATGCCGGTGGCCATCTCCTCGGGGATGTAGCGCCCGCCGCGCATCTCCTCCATGTCGAACTCGATCACCGGGGGATCGTAGTCGTCGATGGTCGCGTTAAGCGGCAGGCCTTGCAGGGTTGCGGTGATGATCTGCCGCACTCGGTTGGTAAGCATCAGAGAACGTCCTCCAGAAACTCTTCGATGATCGCGTCAGACGCATTGAGCTGGTAAATCATGTGCTCGTTGGGCGCGTAGCGGCCGTAGTCGATGCACAGGTACCAGGTGCCGTTCTTGTACTTCTCGACGCTGTTCAGCTCGGGGTGCAGGTACACCTTGCCGCCCGGGATGGTCTCGTCCGCCACCAGGGTCTGAATCCAGTCGTTGATCCGCTTGACCTCCTGCTCCATGAAGGTCTTGGTCAGGTTCTTGGCCATGACCTTCTGCGCCGCCTTCACCAGCTTGCGGGTGATCGCGTCCTCGAGGCCCACGTAGCTGATGAACTTGCCGGTGATCGAGCGGTTGCCCAGCAGCGAGAAGCCGCCCAGGGTGGTGCGGGCGTAGTAGCTGACGCCGTAGCGGTTGAGCAGGTCGCCCTCGGTCGACTTGTCGAGGATGTTGTACTCGACAGAGCGCGAGACGTCGGCCGCGTAGGTCACCTGGTTGCCCGGGCTTTCCCACTGCTTGACCGCGGCCATGGCGGCAATGGCCAGGCTCGAGGGCGGCAGGAACACGTTGGCCTTGGCCGCCTTGGAGTAGACCGCCGGCATCTGGTGAACCATGTAGCAGCGGTCGTAGCCCAGCTCGGCGCCGCCGATTGCCTGGCTGTTGACCACCTGGCCGGCCACGTCGGTGTCCAGGCCGTCGAAGACCACCCGCGCGCGGATCCGCTTGCCCAGGCTAGCCAGCTCGCTATGCACCGCCTGGGCGTCGGAGAAGCCCGGGGCGCCGATGATGGTCGGCACCTCGGCGCACAGCGCCAGGGCGCCGAGGCCGGTCACCTGGCCCGACGTCGCGTCGACGCCGCCGATCACGTTGTTGAGGGTGTCGGCCGGGGTGGCGCCCTCCTCGACGACGATCACATAGACCGGCACCTTCACCACTTTCAGGATCTGGTGGACGGTGTGATACAGCGAGCCGGCCTCGGTGCCGGTCGGATCCAGCAGCGCGGCCAGGGTAAAGCTGTTGATGCGGAACGGGGCGTTGCGCGGCACGCTGGCGTCAGCCTTGGGCGCGGTACCGACCAGGCCCACGACGTTGTCGCCAAGGCCGCCCATGGCCTCCGGGGATTCGGTCGTCTCGACGGTGACGCCGTTGTGCTCGAAATTGGTTACCTCGGCCATGGTCAGTCCTTAGCGGTGGTTTTCTTGGTGGTAGCCGGCGCGGCCTGTTCGGCCTCGAGCTCGGCGGTCAGCTTGATGCGGCCAGCCTGGCGCAGGGCCAGCGCCTCGACCTCGAGCAGGTCGACCTTGTCGCCCTTGCGCGTCCAGTGGCCGCCGCCCTTGGGGTAGGGCACGAGCACGGTGTAGTTCTTGCGGTCTGCCATGGTGGCGTTCTCCTGTACGGCGCGGCTCAGCCGATCGCCTTGATGGGGTTGATCTCGAACGTGAAGCCCTTCCACTCGCGGGTCGGGTCGGCCTGGTAGTCCTCGAGCCAGTCGGACGGCTCAGGCTTGAAGCCCAGCTGCACCACCAGGGCGCGGCTGGCACTCCACTGCCAGACCCAATACAGCCCGTAGAAGCGCCACAGCAGGCCCGCGCGGGCCATCAGGAAGCGCACGCCACCCTTGCCCGGGTCGTCTTCGACCTCCTCGCGGCCCCACCAGGTACAGGCGGTGCGCGTCACCGGGCAGCCAAACAGGCGCGTGAAGCGCAGGTTGTTGGCCGGGTTGCGGAAGGCGAGCCAGACCAGCATGGAAAACCAGTGGTAGGCGCCGAGACCGAACGGGGCGTTGGTGTGCCACCAGCCGCGGCGATCGCCCAGGGCGCCGTCGCGGTCATTGCTCCAGGGCCATGCCCAGCGCGGCAGCGTCACCAAGTACCAGGTGCCAGCGGCCTGGCTGAAACGCTCGGCGGTGTCGGCGTGGCGGGTGCGGAACGGCAGGGCCAGCGGCACCACGATGAAGCCGGCCAGGATGAAGGCCACGCGCAGCGGCAGGAGCACCGCCAGCTGCAGCACGAACAGCACCAGGTGAAGCGGCAAAAGCCAGGCACGCCAGCCAGCGGCCGGCGCAGGGATTGCGATCGACATAGGGGATCCTCAGAAACGCGAAAGCCCCCAGGGCGGGGGCTTTCAGGAGTGCGGCGCGGCTTACTCAGCCGGCCAGGGATATTCGGCCTGAATCTCGGCGAAGCGAGCCAGGCCCAGCGCCTTGGCCGCCTCGGCAGCCTCGGCGTTGCCGAGCAGGCTTTCGCGCTGCGCCTCGGCGAAATAGCGGTCGGAACCGATCAGCGGGTCGGCGTAGGCGCGCAAGCGCTGCGCCTCGATCTGCTCACGGGTCGGCGCAGGCGGTGGCGGCGGGTCGATCAGGATTGGCAGGCCGTCTGAGTCGTGCCCGCGAACCTTGCCATGTGGGGGGTTAGCAATTACCGAAAGATAGCGCTCTTCGTCGATGGGCCTGGCATCGTCTGGAATGTTGCCGTGCACGCTATCCAGATAACAACACCCAGTCGTCTTACTATAAAGCCGCATAGGTATCCCCCTTATTTCCCAATGCCGAACACGTAGCCAAAGTTCGCATCTCCGTAGCTATCGCCCCAGCGAACCACAAACCCCGACTTATTCAATAAAGAAATTTGCGACCCGGCCGTATGGCTCACGCTTGCTGGAAACGCCGCAAATGCCTCGTTTGGAAACTCAATAGTCCAGGCCCTCGGCGCGCTTGCGCTAACCGACTCTTGAACGTACACCCACTGAATAACAAAGCCGCCGAACCAGGTTGGGAAGGCAATGTAACCATTTGCGGTAAGACTCATAGCGAAACCAGCCCGGAGCTTTTTAGGGGTCACCGCGACGTCGTCAAGAGACCCCGCGTTGACTTCCGCCTGAGTACCCACCCGCAGCACGCCGAACAGCGCCTCGGTTGCCTTTGCCGCAGCGGAGCGCATCGCCTGAAACACTCGAAGCGGGGACATCCACTTGCCCTGCACCTCGCCCGCCTCGGCCTCGGCCTTGCTCGCCTCGGCTCCACTCGACATGGCGTCGGTGATGCCATAGCCCGCCAGCGTAGTTGGATTTGTGCCGCCCGTGATCCGGCCGTACTTGTCGACCGTAACCGACCGATAAGTGCCCGCCGTAATGCCGGTGCGGCCGGCCAGCAGCTCGAAGACCAGGGCGGTGGTGCCGATGGTGATCGGCGCGTCGGTCACCAGCTGCCAGACGCTGTCGCCGTTAGCCGTACCCTCCTCGACCGGCACGTGCATGCCCGGGGTAACCTCGAGGCTGGCGTCGGCATCCGCGGCGCGCGCCCAAGCGCCGGTTGCCGCCACGTAGATGCCGTTCTGCGACCCGGTCGCCTGGTTCTTCACCAGCACCCGGTCGCCCGCTACCACCGCGACGCCGTCGATACTCTGCGCGCCCGATAGGGCGATGGCGCCCGTAGTCGCGACCCGCACCGAGTTTTTGCCGTCGCGCTTGGCCATCTCGGCGGCGACGTAGTCGATCACGAACGCGCGGGTGGCCTTCACCACCGTGTCGTCGACCACCAGGGTGACCGAGGCGGCGTTGCTGGTCTCGAAGATCGCCCGGATGTAGAACTCTTTGCCGGCGCCGCTGGCCAGCTGGGGCTTGTAGCTCTCCGGGTACTTGCCAATGGCGTAGAGGATCCCGGTATCAGTCCAGAAGCCCACCTCGCGCACGTACCAGCCGCCGACGTCATCCGGCAGCGACAGCTCGCCCACCAGGTAGCTGGGGTTCGTCGCGTCCTGCAGGAGGGCGTTGATCGGGCCGCGCCACACTTCGCGGCGCAGGGCCGTCTGCGTTGCGTCAGGGTTGTAGACCGCGCCGCTGCCATCGCCGACCGACATCTGCTCGAGCTTGATCGGCAGGCCGGCGGCCTTGCGGTTCGCCTCGTAGGCCAGGCCGGCCGACGTCAGGATGGTGTAATACTCTTGCTGTGCCATCACGCCTCCAGCGGGTAAATGGTGGTCGTCTCGACCGTGTTCAGGGCCGCCGCGATGTGTACCGGGTTGCTCTGCTCGAGCTCGGTCGTCTGCAGCGGATAGATGGTGGTCGTCTCGCCACAGAGCAGCGCCGAGGCGCGGTAGGTGCGCGACGTGGTGCTAAGCCCGATGCGGGTCGTCAGCACGTCGCGCTCGCTCATGGCGGCGGCCAGGCGGGCATCCAGCCGGGCGTTGGTCTGCTCGTCGAAGGGCTGCTCGGCCCAGGCCATGACCTCGAAGCTGTACGGCGTGCCGGCGGGCGTTTTCTCGTACCAGGCCGTCACGTCTGGGCGCATCTGCAGGCTCGAGACGGCCTGCTCGAGGGCGCGGCGGGTGCCGGCCAGGCGCTTGACCTCCCAGGCCGTGCGCACCGTGGCGCGCTTCTCTGCCTCCGGGGCGGCCGGCTGCCATTCGCTGACGCCGCGATCGGCCGCCAGGTACGGCAGGAAGTCGAGCGGCGAGGCCGCCGGATCCATCAGCGCCGGGAACGGTGGCTCGATGCGCTCGAGCAGCTTCGCGAAAGCGAGATCCAGGCCCGCCTCGAGCAGCGAGCGGTTCGGCGGCAATAGGCTCAGGGCCTGGGCTTCATCGCTCATAGCGTCCTGACCTCGACGTTAATCCCGGTGCAGTAGGGCGCCTGGTGCGCATCGCACTCGATTGGCATCAGCGGCTCGAGTAGCTCGAGCCGCTCAGCGCCTGCCGCGTGCAGAACCGCGTGGATCCGGCTCGGATCCACATAGCTGCCGAGGCGGTGGCGAGCCAGGGCGTAGGCGCCCAGGTCATCCTCGGCCGCGGTCTTGGTCAGCTGGGCGTCTGGGCCAGGGCTGATGTAGGCCACCGCGTTGATCTGGTAGTTGACGATGGTCGCTGCCTGCACGGTGACCAGGTCGGTCTCCGGCTTCACGTCATCGCGGGCGAAGTGCTCCTCGACCGCGGCCAGCAGCTCGGGGCTTGGCGTGCCGTCACCCTCCCGCGACAGCACGGTGACGGTCACCTCCCCGGGCGCCGTGCGGCGCCCGTTGGCGTCCTTCATCTGCGCGGCGAAGCCGTCCTCGGCGAAGTTGTAAGTCACCACCAGCTGGCCGGCGCTGGGCGCCTCCACCGTAACCGTGGCGCGCTCGCCCAGGGTCATGGCCTCGCGGCGGTACTGCAGGCGAGAGCCAGCGGCCGGGGCATGCGGCGCCAGGTAGTAGCGCAGGCGCAAGTCGTCGTCGCCCTCGAGCACCGGGTCGACCGGCGGGAAGGCGTTCGGGTCGCCCTCGTCGATGACCCGGCGCTCGAGGCCGAGATCCGCGGCGCGGGCGTCGAGGTTGGAGCCCTCGGCCCACCAGGCCAGCATCTGCTTGATGCGGGCGTTGTACTTGCGTTCGTGCATCTGCAGGCGCAGCGTCATGGCCTGCAGGGCCATGGCCAGCAGCTCGCTGTCGTTTTCCAGCGACTCGGCCAGGCGCGCGGCCTTCTCTGGATCCCGCGCGGCGACATAGGCCAGCAAGTCGGCCTTGAACTCGGCCAGCAGCGTCTCGAACTGCTCGACCTTGACGATTTCCGGCTCGGCCAGCTGGTTGAGCCCGGGAATAAGCATCGTGCTCACGTGACCACCTCGAACGTCATCTTGCGGTTGTGCCAGGTGCCGGCCAGGCGCAGCCGCAGGCCGGCGCCTTCACGGGTGGCCACCACCGTTTCGGGCTTGAAGTCGCTGATGCCGTTGGCCTCGTTGTAGAAGGCGTCGACAGCGTCGGCCTGGGCCAGGATCAGCAGCTGGTCGCCCAGGTTGCGGCCGAGCCGCGTCGGCAGCCGGCAGCCATAGAGGGGCCGCTTCTGGCGGGTGCCGAGCGGCGTTGTCAGCGCACGGGTGGCGCGCTGCACGAATTGGGGCCAGTCGTCGACGGTGGCCCCGGTGTCTCTGTCGATTCCGATCATTGCGGCGGCCCTGATGTGCTGCCGACTTGCGGCATGGTGTCTTTGTGCCGGTGATCCTTGCCGATGTTGGTTCCGGCGTGATCGACCGCAGGCCCGACCAGGTGAACGCCCGAGGCGTCGATGCGCACGCCGCTGCCATTGCTCAGCAGCTCGATGCCGGCCTGGTCGGCCTTGACGGTGGTCGGGCCGTTCTTCCACTCCAGGGCATGGGCGGCATGGTCGTAGCTGCTTTCGGTGCCGTCCGGGTAGGTGCGGCGGTGCAGCTCGGCGCGATCGGAGACCGGCGGGAACTGCGCCGAGGGCAGCCCCAGAAGGGCCACCGCCTGGGCGCTACCGTCGCCGCCGCCGTAGTTCAGCAGCAGGCACTGCTCGCCCACCGACGGATGCCGGGTCTCGTTGACCTCTCCGGCCGCGAGGCAGGCGTACTTGATCCAGGGCGAGCGCAGCTCGCCGTGGCTGACCTGGCAGAGCACTTTCGCCGGATCCACCGCCACCACCGTGCCGATGCGGTTGTGCCCATCGGCGCGGCGGCGCAGATCCTCGAGCTCGGCCTCCAGCGCCGCCAGGCGCTCGATTAGCGGCCCCAGCTGCAGGCGCAGGTAGGCGTCGAACATGGTCAGGCCTCTATCTGCCAAACCTCGGTGGTAGCCGAGGGCTGCTCCCCGAACTCGGGCAGCGTGCGATCTGCGCCAATGGCCAGCGCCTGCCGAAAGGTGACGGCCCAGGCGTCGTAGCCATCGGCGCCACGCTGGAACATCGAGGGGCCGCTGCGCATCTCGCACGGCAAGCCGCAGTAACGGCCATGGAATCCCCAGCGGCTCGAGTCGGCCAGGCGTTCCAGGCAAGTGGCAAGGTTCACCGCCTCGAGGGCGGAATGCTTGCGAAACCGGCCGACGACGCCGTGCAGGGTGACGGTGACGTCGTGCACGTAGCGCCCGTCGTTTTGCTTGACGGCGGGCGTGGTGCGCTCCAGCTCGATCAGCACCGTCGCATGGCGCACAGTGCCGTCGAAGTCGTCGTAGTTGGCCACGTCGACGCCCAGGCCCGCGGCATGGATGGCGTCGCCGATGGCGAAGAACAGGTCGGAGACCTGGTTAAGCGGTCTGTAGGACATAGCGCGCCTCCTGCTCGAACAGCTCCATGAAGCGCTCCAGGGCGCGGCGCTCCCAGCGCTCCAGGGCGCTGACTGCCGGGCCTTCCCAGTCCTCGGTCACCTTCTCGATGGGCAAGCGCTCGCGGCCCTTGCGACGGAAGACCAGGCGCTGGGTGGACTTCATCGGCGAGATGAATGCCGCGTCGTACTCCCGGTGGCCGACCTTCACGCCCGTGCGGGTCTGCCTGGGCGTGCCCAGGTAGTGAACGCCGATCGGCTGCAGGCCGACCCAGAGCTTCACCTCTCGGGCCGTCGACTGGCTGTAGATGTTGTAGCGGTGCCGGATCGGGCTTTGCGTGATGCCGAGCTCGCGGGCGATCTCCCTCGAGCTATGCGTGCGCAGCCACTGCGCCGTCTTGCGCAGGGCGCGGGCGGCGGCAACGTCCAGCTTGCGCGGGGCGTCGGCCAGGGCGCGTTCCACGTCGCCCCAGCCGTCCACCTCGAAATTCAGTTGGAAGCCTGCCACTTTCCACGCTCCCCGGCCGGGGCCGAGCGGTCACCGTAGGGGGTCAGGGTCAGCAGCACGCGCAGCCGGCCCAGCGGTTCCACGTTGGCGATCGAGTAATCCGACCCAGCGAGCACCGCCTTGGTCAGCTTCCAGTCGGCCGGGGCGTCAGCCCGGGCCAGCTGCAGCTTCACCTGGTCGGGCCTGACGCGCAGGCTCGAGGCGTTCGGATCCACGCCCGACCGATACAGCCGGCCGGATCCGTCCGGCGCCCCCTCGAGGGCGCGCACGGTGCGCGCAGGCTGCCCAGGCTCGAGCAGCTGCACGGTGGTACCGAACTCGTCGGGATCGAAGAAGTCGCCGAGATCCTCGGCGCCGATCACTTCTTAGCCGCCGCGGCCTTGGCCTTTTCCAGGGCCGCGACTTCATCGGCCAGGGCCTTCTTCTGCTTGCCCAGGTCGTCGACCTCGGCCTGCAGGGTGTCGCGCTGCTCGGTCAGCTGCTCGACCGAGGTCTGCAGGGTGACCAAGTCGCCCTTCTTCGCCTCGATGTCGGCGATCAGCTGCGCCTGGTCGAGCTGCAGCTGCTCGTCGTAACCGTCGGCGCCGCCCTCCTGGGCGCGATACTCGGCGATCTCCTTTTCGGTCGCGTCGCGGCACAGCTTCGAGCCGAACCAGTCGTTGCGGATGGCGCGCTCGACCTCGAGCACGGTGTCCACCGGGATGACGTCGCCGTGCACGGTGAGATCCGTCAGCAGCACCACCAGGGCGGTGCGGGCTTGCGTGGTAGTCATGGGGAGTACCTATTCAGGGAAAGAGGCAAAACGGGGGCCGGAGCCCCCTACCTGCCCGCTTTCAGGTTCGGGTTAGGCGGCGGCTTTCTTGCCGACGCAGAAGGCTTCCTTGCGGCGCACGGCGGCGTCGACGTCTTGGAAGACACGCAGCATCAGGCCGTCGCTGCCAGCCAGGGCATACGGGTCGGGCTTGAGATCCAGCACGCCCCACAGGCCGCACACCAGCTGCGAGAAGTCGCCATAGAGCCAGTCATCGGCCGGCATCTGGTTGGTGGCGTGGGCGGCGTAGCCGTTGACCTCGCCGCCTTGCCAGATCCGCTCGCCGGTATTCGCGAAGACCTGGGTCTTCTTCGCCGCGCCACGCTGCACCGGGCTGGTCAGGTAGGCCAGGCCGCTGCCCTCGACGTTGAAGGTGGCCGCCTTGGTCTCCATCTCGACGACGGAAGCCCAGTCGATGCCGCCGATCGGGTAGGTAACCGACGGCAGGCCGACCTGGTTCAGCAGGCCCAGCGGCTGGTTGTCGGCGCCGGTACCGCGCAGCATGGCCAGGTCGATGGCAACGCCCAGGCCTTCGACCAGGTCGCTGATGATGAGCGCCTCGACCGACTTCGCCGCCTGCTTGCGCAGCTTGCGGGTGACCGGGATCGCGCCCGCGATGGTCTTCGGCGACAGCGCGATGGTGGTCAGGTCGAAGTCGCTCGGGGTGACGTTGTCGCCCTCGCCCAGCCAGTAGAAGTTGGAGCCGTTGACCTTCTTCGGCAGATCCAGGTCGCCGACCAGGCCGCCGAGCATGCGCATGCCCAGCTTGGCCATCATGGTCTTGTTGCGCAGGATGTCGATGAACTGGTCGACGCGCAGCTCGGTGGCCACCAGCTCGCCGCCCTTGCCCGCTTCGCCCTTCGACATACCACGCACGAGCAGGTCATGCGGCACGAAGAAGCCGCGGGCCTCTTTCTTGAGGGTGTCGGCCAGGGCGAGGCTGACTTCGCGCTCGAGGCCGGCCTTCGACCAGTCCTTCTCGGCGTAGGCGTTCAGGGCACGCATCAGCGAGAACTGATCCATTTCCTTTTCGGTCATGCCCATGCCGCGCGCGGAAACATCCTTGACGAAGCCCGGCAGGTCGCGCTCGCCGGCCTTCGGAGCCTTGGGCGCGAGCGGCTTCGGCTGGCCCGGCATGGCGCGCTCGAGCAGCACGGCGCGGAATTGGTCGAGCGACTGGCCGGAGCTCACCGCGCTGGCGGCCAGCTCGCGCTGGTTGTAGCGCTCGCCCAGGATGTTGATGTCGGCGATGCGCTGACGCTCCAGCAGCACCGGGTCGGTGGTAACGGCCGGCTGCTCGCGGGTCTGACCGTCGTCTTGGGGTTCGTTCGGCTTCGGCATTGCAATACCTCGAATGGTGATGGTGTTGGTTGTTGCATCGTTGGAGCGCCCCACCCCGACGGTCGGGTCTGCAGGCACGGAAACGCTGGAAACCTCGTAGGGCTCCCAGCGGGTAACGCGGTAGTGATCGAGGCCGTTCTCCGAACGCTCGAGCACCATTTCATGCACCAGGTAGCCGCAGCTGATGTTGCGGCGGATCCCGTCGGCGACGTCCTGCCAGATCTCCTCGGCGTATTGCCCGCGGGAGAAGCGCACCAGGGCGCGCAGCTTGCGGTCGCCGTCCAGCCAGGCCTTCTCGACGACGCCGATCTGCCGCCAGTGCTGGTCGAGCAGCGGCGCGCCGGCATGCAGGCGGGTGAGGTCGATCGAGTCGGGCGAGTGGTCGAGCACTTCCATGCCGAACCAGCGCCGCACGGGGTATTCACTGGATACCGCGACCTCGACGGTGCGCTGTTCGGTGTCCAGGGTGCCGATGTCCACGGCAAGCGAGCGCTGCAGCTGCTGCCCTTCGATCTGGCGAATGACAGGCAGCGGCGCGCTACTCGTCGGAGTCGAGCTCTTCGGCATTGGCCGGCTCCTCTGCTTTCGGTTTGTTGGGATCAGCGAGCAGCCCCTTCTCGCGGAGCAGCTGCTCCTCGGCCTCGATCTCCTCGAAGATCTCGTCGGGGTCGTCGCCATTGAGGCGGATGTAATAGGCGCGCGACTTGGTGCGGTTGCCGATGCTCTCGGTCGCCGCTTTCGAGTCTTTCAAGGGGTCTACCCAATCCCAGCCACGGGCCTGCCATTCCTGGTCGCTGCAGCGGGCCAGATCGCGCGGCGCGATCTTGATCGCGCCCTTGAGCAAGGCGCAGTTGAACCACTCCTCGCCCACGCGCTCGAGCAGCTCGCTGATGACGAACTCCTGGCAGCACTTGTAGAAGTCGCGCTCGTCCAGCTCGCCGGAGCGCAGCGAGGAGTAGCTGACGCCCTCCAGGTCGTTGGCCAGGCGGTTGTAGCTCGGCCCCAGGCCGGCAGCGCCGCCGCGCAGGGTGTCCTTCACGAACGGCGCGTAGTCGCTACCGGGCGAGGCGTTCTGGTGCGGCTTGTAGGTCAAGCCGTAGGGCAGCACCTTGGTGGTGCCGGCCTCGACCTCCTCGAGCACGTCGACGTCTTCGCCCTCGTCGGGCGGATCCAGCCACTCGGCGTCCTGCTCATAGAAGCCGGTGATCTTCGCTCCGTGCTCGGCCTTGACCAGGGTCGCCGAGCGAAACTCGCCCAGGTGGTGGATGTCCACCGCCGCGGCATGCGTCCAGGTGAAGCCGCGCGACTGGTGAGGCCGCCACGGGTCGAAGGTGTGGATCAGCTCGGTGGCCGGGATCCGCTCGTAGCGCTCCTCGGCGCGGCGCAGGATGTCGCCGGGGTGGTCTCTCAGCATCCAGTACGCGACCGGGCGCTCCCACTCGTCGATCTCGACGCCCATCCTGATGCGGTTGCCGTTGTCCAGCAGCTCGTTGAGGTGCAGGTCGAGGCGATCGGCCTCGAGGATCTGCAGCGCGAAGCCCCAGCGGTTCGGCCAGTTGCGCACCAGGCGCACGAGCACCTCGCCATCGCGGGCCAGGGTGTCGAGCCACAGCCAGGAGAAGGTGACGTAGCTATAGCGGCCGGTGACGTCGAAGACGCCCTTTTTGCAGAACTTGCGCCACTCCTTTTCGATCAGGCGCCGGGTGATCCGGTCGGCCTTGCCGTCCGGCAGCACGGCCTTGGACTGCAGGCGGATGCCATACGGCCCGATGACGTTCTGCCGCAGCAGGCGGTAGAAGCGCTTGAGGTAGGAGGTGTTGATCGACTGCTCTCGAGCCCGCTGCCGCAGGGTCTCGTGGTCGGCGAAGATCAGCTGGTCGGCATCGGTGCCGCTCGTGCGGCCCGACCAGGCCTTCGCCAGGCGCCCGCCGCTGGCCATCTTGAAGCCGCGGCGCCGCCCCACTTGCGGCTCGATTCGAGCAGCTGCAGGCGATGGGGCACCGCCCAGACCGAACAAGCGGCCCAGGGCTTTCAACGGTTGCATAGGCTACCCCATGGACAATTTGACCACCCGGCCGGTCGGCCAGCGGCGGTTCTTCTCGCGCTGCAGCTCGCGCCGGTACTTGCTGCGCAGGGCATCGAGGCGCTCGATCGGGATCCGGTCGAGCCGCATGCCGTCGATCTCGTAGCTCTGCTGGTCTTTCGGGATCCGCTTCTCGAGCGCGGCCTCGATCAGCGCGAGCATGCGCTGGGCATGGCTGCGCGCGTCCGATGGCTCGGCCGTCTCGAGGTTGGCGCCGATCTCCAGCGTGCCGCTGTCGACCGTCAGACGCTGGCCCGCCTTGATGGCCAGGGCCACCCAGCGATACAGCCCTGGCGCCCAACTGGCGGTGGTCTCGGCGGCGATCTCGACCCGGTACGGGGCGCCCGCCTGGGCCTCGATCACGTGCCGGTCTGGCCCGCTCAGCACATAGCGCAGCGACCAGCCGGCCGATGCCGGATACTCCGGCACGTCGCGCTCCCAGGCGACGGAGTCGCCCGCGTGCAGTTGTGTCGGTTCCATGGGAATGCCTCAGCCGCCGGCAGCGATCACCGCCGGGGCTTCCTGATGATGTTGAATCGGGACTTGGCCTTGGCCTTCGGGGCATCTGCCTTGCGGGCCGCCGCGGGCTTGGCCACCGGCTTGGCGGCCTCCTCGGCTTCCTGCAGATCCTCGGGCGGCTCCTCCTGGTCAGCGTCAGCGACCGGGGCGGGCTCGTCGGGCAGGCGATCGGCCAGCGGGCCGGCCTTGATCGCCTCGCGCAGCTGCGCCTTGGTCAGCTGGCCCACCTTGCGGCGGTGCAGCTTGGCGTGCATGGCCATGATGTATTGCATAGCCTCGCAGTCCAGGTAGTGGTTCTCGCCGACCTGGTGGAACTTGCCCTCCCCTTCGCGCCACTCCTCGCCGACCAGTTGCTTGCAGTAGTCGTCGGTGACCTGCTGATGCAGCAGCCACCAGCCCGGGCGGGTGTCGGGGCGACCGAAACGGCTATGCACCCAGCGCTTGGCCAGGGGCGAGTCGAAGGCCCAGCGGGCGTCGCCGCGCTTGCGGGTCTTGCCCTTGCGGTCAACCTCGACCATTTCCTTGCGGAACGGCTTGTCGAGGCGGTCGCGACCGCGCAGAGCCATGGCCCTGCCCTTGTGCTCGTTGATGAAGCGGTAGACCTGGTCGTCGCGGTAGCCGATGTCGATGCCGGTCTGGGTGATCGGGTGCCCGTCGTAGTCGGTGTCGATCAGCTCGCTAAGCTGCTCCCAGACGGCGTCCTGGTCGGTCTCGCCCCAGAGCTCGCCGTGCTCGAGGAGCATCGAGCCGAGGCCGGCGTACCAGGCGCGGATCACGTACACCAGGCGGTTTTTCTGCACGTCGATAGTGCAGAAGATCCGCAGCGGCTCGAGCAGCAGCGCGCCGGCTTGATAGCCGAAACACTGCGCCCGAACCTCCTCCCAGGTCGGCACGTCGCCGGCCTGGGCATAGCACTCGCCAAAGCCGGTGTTATAAACCGCCTGCAGATCCGCCGGATCGTTCGACAGCTGCGCGGCGAGCAGATCCTTTGCCAGGGCGCCGTAGGTCTTTTTCGAGGAAAACGAGCAGAGACCGGACGCCATGAATGTGAAGTGCGTCGAGCCCTCGGTGTCAGCGACCCCGATCACTTCGCCGGCCTTGCTGACCGACTGCCCAGGCGCCACAGCGACGCCGCGGGCGTTCATGCTCGGGCGCCACTTGCTTTCGATCATGCAGCCGTGCGAGGGGCAGGTCAGCCGGGCCGACTTCTGCGCCTCGTCGGGCGTGCATTCATTCTCCGAGCCCTTGCCAGGCCACCACAGCAGACCAGACCAGGGGATGAAGTACTCGCCGCACTCGGGGCATGGCACGGCCCATTCGTGACGGGTGCCCGACTGCCATAGCCTCCAGACTGCAGAGCGCACCGCCTTGGTCGGCGCGACAACCCAATGCTGCAGCCCCGACTTCTCGTGCTTGTACTTGCTCACGCGGCCATGGGTCGGCGTGGCGGTGTAGCCGATTTTCGAGCCGTCGTAGGCGTCGCCGCGGCGCTCGACCAGGCTTACGGTCGAGCCTTCGCCGGTATTAACGATGCGATCGACCTCGTCGACCATGATTAGGCCGGCCGAGTCGGCCGACAGGCCAGACGGCGAGCCAGCCCACACGAAGCGCAGCTTGGTGCCGGCGATCCACTTAACGAACATGCTCGAGCGATTCACGTCGAGCTTGGCCGTCAGCGACTCACATTCGGCGATCATGTCGTCGAACTTCGGGACAACGGCGTCTTTCAGCAGCGGCGCCGTGGGCGCGATGTACATGATCGGCGTCGGATCTTCATCGAGCCGATGGCCGATGATGTTCTCCATCGTCACCGACTTGCCCATCTGGGTGGCCATGATGAAGGTCACCCGGTCGAAGCACGGCTGCGCGAACGCCCAGGAGACCGGGCGCATGTACGGGTTCACGTCAGGGTTGAACTTGCCAGGCCGGGGCGAGCTCGGCGGCATGATGCGCTTGTCGCGCGCCCATTCGTCAGCCGTCCTCGGCGGCGGCGCCTGCACCAGATTCGAGACGTAGTGAATCGAGGCGACCAGCGTCTGCAGCGAAGTCGCGTGCACGATGTTCGAGGCGCTCGGCTGTAGCTGCGCGGATACTCCGCGTTTCCTCAAATAGTCGAGCTCGGATTGCGGCAGGGTCATCTATCACCGCCAGGTCTGCAGCGCATCGGCTCGGCAGTGCGTCGAGCTGGGTCGAGTAGACCGCCGCGATGCTGGTATTCAGGGTCACCCAGGCGTCGATCGGGATCAGCCGGCCGCGCACCTGGTCAATTTCAAGCTGCAGCTTTTCGCGGCGGGCACGCTTGAGCAGCCGATCCTCGGTCGAAGCCGAGCCCGCGCCCTCGTCGTCGTCGCCCTCCTCGCCCAGCTCGCGCCGAACTTCTCGGGCGATCAGCCACTCGATGGCGGCCTGGCTGTCGATCTGCACGGCCACACCGCGGCCACCGCCGCCGCATGTGGGCAGGCCCTCCTCGATCAGCTTCGAGATCCAGCGCTCTGACTTGCCCAGCAGGTCGGCCAGGTCTTTCTTGCTGATGATCTTGGCCATAGGGGAGAAAGGACTAAGGGCGAAAGGTACAAAAGGCCAAAGGCGCAAAAGTCCTTTTAGACTTCTGCCCTTTGGGCTTTCCGTGAATAGGGTCGAGGCCTAGCCGCTCCTGGCCGCGAGGTCAGTCGGGCGATGCAGGCCGGCAGGCCTCGAGATAGGAAGAACGGACTCGACTCGCGAGCCCAAACACGCGCGAGGCCCGCGAGTTTCACACCCGTGAAGGGGGAGGGGCCGGGGGAGTACCTAAACCCCTGGCGCGGGCAGGGCTTCGACCTTCGGGGCTTTGCAGCGCGAGCACGGACAGATCGACTCGGTCGGTTCGAGCTCGACGATGGCGCCGGGCTGGCACTGCCCCTGGCATTCTGCGCAGGGCGCGGTCTGATGAACCGCCACGAACGGAACGGCCGAGGTGGCCCACACGTCGGCCAGCTTGGGCGGCATGTTGGCCGCCACCTCGAGCACCTGGTCGAGGCCGCCAAACTCCTGCAGGTCGAGCAGGTTGCGCTTCAAGCGGTAACCCTCGAGCTCCCACAGCTGACCGCGGGCCGCATCCTTCGCGCGGGAGATAGCGCGATTGCGCCCGACCATCTCGTCGAAGTTCGCAGCGCTTGCAGCGCCAGACTTGCCCAGGGCCACCACGATGTTGCCCGGGGCGATGGCCGCCGCCACCGTCACAGTGGTGCCGGGGATCACGTAGGTGTGGAAGCTCAGCTGGTCGACCAGATCGTCGATCTGCTCGGGCAGCACGCGCGGGGCGGTCAGGCCCTTGGCCAGGATCTGCGCCTCGAGGGCCTTGTCTTGTTCGCTTGGGGTCATGGGCGGGCCTATTGTGGCTGTTTGCTGGTGATCGCCTGGTGCTCGCGCAGGTACTCCTGCAGCTTGCTCAGCTGCTCGGCGTTTGCGTGGCAGGCGGTGTAGTTTTCGGCGACGGTGCCGGCGACGGCAGAGAGCGCAACTCCCGAGGCGGCTTCATCAGCAGCGCCGGCAGATCCAGGGGCTGGCAATCCTGCCGCGACTGCGTCGTGCAGCCGGACAAAGCCAGCAGGGACAGGGCAAGCGCGGTCGGCAGCTTCGGAGACATAGATGGGCACCTCTTTGATGATGGTCTGGCCGCGCTTCTCGATGACTTGAACGCGGTCGACGTACTCGGTGACGACGCGATCGCGCACCGTGCCCAGCTGTCGGCCTTGCTCGAAGGCCTGGCGCAGCTGCTCGTGCTCAAGGGCCTTCGCCTGGGCCTGCTCGTGGCTTGCGCCTCGAGTCCAGCCCAGGAGGTAGATCAGCCCGGCAATGACCAGCAAGCCCGCGAGGGCGGCGATTCTCGACTTCATAGGCGCACCAGGTAGACAGAGCGCTGCAGCTCCCGGCGCACCGGGATGCCGCGGCAGTTGTTTTTCGGATCCCGGCAATCGAGGCCGGCGACGAACATCCAGCGCATGAACTGCTCGGCCGCGCGCTCGTGCATGCCGGCCTTGGCCAGCTGCAGCAGCGTCGAGCGGGCCAGCGCGCCGATGCCCACGTTGTAGGCAAAGTCGGCCATGGCGATCTTGGCGAACAGCGGGGCGTCTGGCGCCGCGCGCATGACGTAGTCCACCGCCTGGCCCAGGTCGGCCTGCAGGTAGGCCTCGCATTGCTCAGGCGTGGCCACGTCGCCGCGACTGACGCCTTTCGTGTGGCCGGTGCAGATCGTCCAGACGCCGCCGGAATCGGGGTAGGCCTCGTAGACCGTGCCCTCCATTTCCGGCGTCATCACCAGCAGGGCGGCGACGATGGCCGCGCGCTCGACCGGCGCCGGCAGGCCCGTTTCGTTCACCGTGAAGCCGGCCGCGGCAAGCGTCAGGGTCACCGCGGCGACCATGCGCTTAATCAGGCCCTTCATGGCTCCACCTGGCGGCAGGCAGGCGGATCTCGACGGCTGCGCATGTGGCGCACGAGCGGGATCAGCCAGCGGCGCACCACTAGGTCGAGGAACAGGCCGGCCGCGTACAGGCAGCCGAAAACGAGCGTCCACTCCTGCAGGGTCAGCCCCCACAGCACCAGAGACGCGCCGAACGGCGCCGCCTTGGCGGCCTCGATCTTGAGCGCCCCAGCGAGCGCGACGTCGTCAGCAGCAGCCATGAGGCGGCCTCCAGAATAGAAAACCCCGCACATGGCGGGGCTGGGGAAGTGCAGGCCGAGGCCTGCATGAGGAGAGAAGGGGCGGCGCCTGCCGGCCGGGAACTCCCAGCCCTGCAGCAGGCCCGCCAGGTAGAGGGCTTACATACATGCCTCCAGGTCGGCGAGTACCGGAAACGAAAAAGCCCGCCAAGAGGCGGGCTTTAGTCGTTTGTATCGCAGAGTGTTTAAATTACCCCGCGCGCCCTTACTTTTGCAAGGGGTCATTTGCACATTTTCGCAAAAGGCCGCTTTGGCAAATGCACTTTTGGCCATTGGTACAATCGACCTCGACCAGCTCGGCGTCTGCCTTGTGCACGATATTGACGTAGCCGGCAGGCTCCCGCGACCAGTAACAGTCGGCCTCCTCGCGAACCAGCGGCACCACCTGGCCGACCAGGCCCGCGTACCACATGTGCGGGTCGCGGCAGTTGGTGACCCTCAGCGCACGCCCCTTCATCGCGTAGCCCTCGCCCAGCCAGCCCGGGCACCCTCGAGCGAGCCATAGCCATGGTCGACGAAGTCGCAGCACGGGCAGCGGCTGCCCCACTTGCCGCCACTGATGAAGAAGCGCGGCACGCCCTGGTCGATGCAGGTATGCCGCGGCATATCCTCGTCGTTGACCAGGTTCCAGCTGGCCAAGGCCCGGCTCTCGCTTGGCGTCGCCTCGCCGCGGTTGTTACACACCGGACAGATCCACATGACCAGCCCGGTGCCCTCCTGCTGACGCCGCTCGGGCGGCACCTGGCAATGGATGCAGAGCACGGCGGCCATGGTCAGTCCCAGGAGCTCGAGGAGCTCGAGCTGCAGCTGCTCGAGGAGTCAGACCCCGACCAGCTCGAGGAGCTGTCAGAGGCGAAGCTGCTCGAGCAACTGACAGAGCGGCGATCATCATCGAGCACGGCCGACATCAGCAGCGCCTGGTTGACGCCCAACGGGTCGCCCTGGTGTACCGGCGTCGAGTAGGCCGGCGACGGGCTATAGGCCGGCGGTACCGGCCGGGTGCGCGCCTGGTCGAGCCGCGCAGCCTCGAACTGGCGAACGCTATCCAGAGACTTGCGTGCCTTGCGCGCCAACAGGCGCCGCTTGATCCATCCGAACATACCTACCTCCTCACTTGTCGTTGTATTGCTGCAGCACCGCCCGCAGGGCCTCCTCGTCCAGGCGCTCGAGCGCATCGAGGAGCGCCTTCCAGCGAGGGCGCCAGTGCTGGTCGTAGTTGCTCGTGGTAACGCCCAGCAGCTCAGCCAGGCGGGCGGCCGAGTACAGCTCGGTGCCGGCGTTCGCATAGCGCTTGCCATGCTGCACAGCGAGGTGCGCCAGGCCCTTGGCCTTGGCCAGCGTCTTGGCCTGCATCTTGCCCAGCCCAGGGGCCACACGCGCCCACAGCTCGACCACTGCGCCGGCCTCGTCGGCCCACTCTTTCGAGTCGGCGTAGGCATAGCGCAGCCAGTGGCGGTAGGCCGGCGCCTGGGCGGCCACGATGCGCACCAGGCGCGCGTCGTCGAAGGCGCTCGGCGGCAGCGGGTCGGAGCTGGTCTTTTTCTTGCGGGTCTCGCTGACAGTCACGCGGGTGGTATCCCTGGCCAGGCTGGCCACGTAGTCGAGGGGCAGGCGCTTGGCCTGGCCGCCGTCGGCCGGGCACTCGGCCAGCTCCTCGGCCCGCCAGCGCGGAAAAGCGTCACGGGTGGTGCTGGTGTCGTAGGCGCCCAGGATCTTCTGGGGCGGTCTGTCGTCGCGGTAGTCGCCCGGGGCCAGGAAGGCGAACATCAGGCGCTCGCGCAGCCACTGCAGATCCTGCAGGGTCACCTCCGGCACGCGCCAGGCGCGGCGCGGGCGGCGGGACAGGGGCGCGGTATCTTCCAGCTCGACCCAGCCCTCAGCCGTCGACGGAACCAGCGCGACGTGGCGGATCTCGAGAGCGAAGGTCATAGCGCACGCCTCCTGGCCAGGCAGGGGATGCCAGAGCAGAGCGTGCAACGGCGCGCCGCGGCGAAAACCGCCAGGCGCGCCGCGTCAATCTCACGGCCGCATGCCGCACATGAAGGCCGCGAGGGCGAGGCCGAGCGCAGCTCGGCGTCGATCAATTCCGCCAGGGCGACAGCATCGGCCTGGCTCAGCTCGAGAGGGGCGGGCTCATGCGTCAGCATCGGCGACAACCTGGTGTGACGGCGGCGCGATCAACTGCGCGAAAGCGTGACTGTCACGCGCGGCCAAAGCGGCGGCGCCATGCAGCAGCAGGGTGATGGCCTCCTCGGGCGCCTGGGGGCCGTCGAAGCCGCCGGCCTCGATCACCGCCTGCAGGGCTTTGACGCTGCCCTGATACAGCTCGAGCGGCACCTTCACGGCCTCGGCTTTCAGCTTCGCCTGGGCCTCGCGTGCGCGTTGCGCACGCTTTCGGTCGCGGGCCAGCCGGCGCTCGCGATCCTCTTTGCTCTCGCCGGCAGGGGCGTGAAAGTGGTCGTGCAGATCCGCACCGGTCGGTACCGGGGCGCCATCCTGGGTCGCAAGGCGCAGAGCCGACATATCAGCGGCCCTCGATCTTGCCGAGCACCAGCAGCGGCAGCGGGCGGCCGGTACCCGTCGAGACGGCGATCATCTCGTTGACCATCGCGGCGATCGCCTCGGCGCCTTCGCGCAGCATGCGGTCGACAGCGACCGGATCGTCGTTGCGGTCGTAGCGTCCGTTGTGTGCCGGGGTGGCCGCGGCGATGAAGTCGCCGAGCTCGCGGGTCACTTCGCCCAGGCGGGCCTGGGTGGCCTCCAGCGCCAGGCCGCCGACGAACTCAGGCAAGCGCACGTCGAAGCAACCGGCCATGGCCAGCAGCTCGTGACGCGCGGCGCGCTGGTACTCCTCGGGCAGACAAGACAGCCAGACCCACTTCCACTCCAGCGGGAACGGCTGGGTGCCGTGGAAGATCCGGCCGATACGAATGCCCCAAGCCTTGCGGCTGCGCAGATACTCGGCGACGTCCTCGGGATCCCCGACGGGGTCAATCAGCCCAGCAGCGGACAAGGCCGGCGCCAGGCGCTCACTGGCGAAGCGCTCGAGCGACCACTCCGAATTGGTGAACCAGCGGCTAGTCTGATCGACAACGATATCGCGTTCCGTTCGCATAGCACGTTTCCTCTCGATGGTGGTCGCATGTGGGGTTTCCCACATTCTCAACATATAGAGAAAAAACGCAATTAGATTTCGTTATTTAGAGTGCCAATGCTCGGCATATCTAAGGACAATAAGCAATGGATTGAGGAGGAGATTCCATGCAACGCGACTACCGAATAGGCGCAGCCATAAGGAAGCGGCGGCAAGCCCTTGGCTGGGGCCTACAAAGACTGATCGACGCGGCCGGGGGCGATATGTCAACCGGCTATCTGTCGACCATAGAAACGACGGACGTCGCCCCGAGCGTCTACGTCGCCGACAACCTGGCAAAAGCCCTGGGCACGTCCGTGGATACGCTTCTGGCCGAGGCCCGCGACCCTGACAGCATCACCCCGCCGGGCGAGCCGGCCCAGCGGGTGCCGCTGATCGCCTGGGAAATGGCCGCAGAATGGGCACGTAACCCCGACGCCAAGCGCCTGCCGGCGGGCACCTGCTGGATCATGCCCAGCGAAACGCCTCCGGGGAGGGTGTTCGCCCTGGTCGTGCGCGACGAGCTCATGCAGGCGCCGACCGGGGTCAGCTTCCCACGGGGCTACACAATTTTCGTCGACCCGATGCGCAAGGCGGCGCCTGGTGACTTCATCATCGGGCACCTGGGGGATCCGGCCTCGCCGGTCTTCAAGAAGCTGACCAGGGACGGCGCCATGCTCTATCTGCGCGCCCTGAATCCGCAGTTTCCGATGCAGCAGGTTGGTGATACTTTCGAGGTCGTCGGGGTCGTCGTAGGAGTGCGGGCGACGTTCGACAAAGGAGAGGTTCTATAAAAAGAGATAGCCGGGCTTCAATATTTTGAGATTCCGGCTTACAGTAGCGGCGCTTTCCCGCTACGAATTTTGATTTTGCAGGGGCCAGAAAAGGAAAAGGCCGGGGGGCTTTAGCAACCCCCCGGCCTTCACGATTGACGGCACCACCAGAAGGGCACCTTCACCGAGCACAAACGTTTGATCTGTTTAGCGGGCAGACAAACGAAAACAGAACTTGTCCAGTTCAGTGCTCAGTTTAGACCCGGCTGGTGGTGCGTCAATCGTTTGTACCTTTTCGCCTTTGTACTTTTGGCCAAAGGGATAAAATGACAAACGTACCACAGGGCAAGGGGCTAGGGGCCTTCTACAAAGAGCGATTCAACGCCGACCCATACGCCCTCGCCGACTACTGCTACGACCAGATTTCCGACGCTGCCGCCGAGGCCTATGTCGACTGGTCGTCGGTCTGCAACGCCGTCCACTACAACGGCGAGCGCCTGAAGAAGTACTCGAAGGTCAAGATCAAGGCCACCGTCGAGAAGTACAACGGCAAGGTGATGGTCTGGGGCGACATTCGCACCGCCCGCGGTACCGACAAGCTCGCGCCCTTCGACTACCCCACCCTTACCTTCTCGAACAACGCCGCCAACCCCAGCACCTGGTCGGGCCTGGCCGCCCTGGCCGAGATCTACGAACGCGAGGGCGGCAAGCTCACCGACGCCCGCCACCTCGAGTGGAAACAGCGCCAGGAGCAGCGCCGCGCCGAGCGCGAAGCGCGCAAGCTCGAAGACGAGCGCCAGGCCCGCGAGAAGGCCGAACGGATCCACGCCGAGCGCCTTGCCTATGACCGCGCCTGGCTGACTGGCGAGACCTGCACCTTCCTCTATGAGCACGGCGACCAGATCCGCGAGGGCACGGTCGAAGTGATCGGCCCCGAGGATGGCACCGCGCCGTACCTGGTCAACAAACAGGTCGGCGCCATCGCGTCACGCTTCAAAATGCAACGTATGCGTGACCGTCACGGTGTATTCACGGCGGTGCCGATGCACGACATCGACGGCAACTTCCTGGGCCTGCAGCGCCTCTATGCCGACAAGAAACTGCAGGGCACCGGGGTGAAGATGGACGGCGCGCATTGCGTCCTGGGCGACCTCGAGAACGCCAAGCGCCGCTACTCGGCCGAGGGCTTCGCGACCGGCGCCAGCATCTACCTGGCCGAGCTAGAGGCTGGCCGCGGCGACGAGGTCGCCGTAGTCATCGCGTTCAACGTCGACAACCTGCTCAAGGTGCTGCGCGCCTACGCCAAGCGCTACCCCGCCTGGCGCTTCCACAACGCCGCCGACAATGACCAGTGGAAAGACGGCAACGCCGGCCTGCTGGCCGCGCTCGAGATCCACCGCGACCTTCACCACCAGGGCATCGTCCCGAACTTTGCCGCCCACCTCGAGCTGCTCGAGTGCAGCGCCCAGGCAATCGCCGAGCTCAGAGCCCAGAACAGGGCGCCCGTGATCGGCTTCTGCGCCGAGGAGCTCGCCGCCTTCAAGGCCGCGGGCAAAGGCCCCACCGACTGGAACGACTACCACTGCCTGTTCGGCCTCGAGGCGACTGCCAAGGCCCTGCGCGCACGCGACAGCGTGTTCCGTGCGGAAAAGGACTGGTTCGCCTACTGCCTGCAGCGCCTGCAGTACAGCGGCAAGCGCCTGGGCGAGAAGAACGCCATGGCCGCGGTGGCGGCCGGCATGATGCTCTCCCCGATCAAGTACAGCTACGACCAGGTCGTGCAGGCGATCCTCAAGGCACTGCCGGCAGCCGTCGACAGCACCAGCCGCTTCAAGATCCGCAGCCGCGCCCACTGGCTGGCCAAGCAAAAGCTGCAGCAGGCGCGCCAGCTGCGCGGCTTCTCCAGCGCAGCGCTGGCCAAGCCAAACGTGCAGCACCTCAGCATCGAGGGCGTGCGAGCCGCGCACGGTGGCATCGAGCTGCCGGCGCACATGGCCGCCCTGGTCGAATCGCTCGAGGGCGTCATCATCGTGCGCGCGCCGATGGGCTCGGGGAAAACCGAGAAGCTGATCGCGCCGCTGATGCAGGCCTCCAGCCGTGCCGCCTACGTTGCGCACCGGATCTCGCTCCTCGATGACGCTGCCGCCCGCCTGGGCGTCGAGCACTACAAACAGGTCTTCGCCTGGCAGATGCAGCACGTCTCGCACCTGGCCTGCTGCGTCAACAGCCTGACCAAGCCCATGTTCTACAACGCCGAGGAACGCAGCTGGTTTACCACCCTCGAGACGCTGTGCATCGACGAGGCCAGCCAGGTGCTGCGCCACACCACCACCGGCCCGGTCGAGGGTCGGGTCAAGGTCATGGATGCGCTGATCGACGCCGTCGGCGCCGCCAAGCGCGTGCTGCTCTGCGACGCCGACGCCAACGACAGCCTGATCGAGTTCTGCGAGCTCGCCCGCCCAGGCGAGACGATCACCATCCTCGAGGTCGGCGGATCCGCCGAGCACATCCGCATCGACCACGCCGAGGACGAGGCCGTCTGGCAGCTGGCGATCGACAACGTGAAGGCAGGCAAGCGCGTGCTGGTCGCCAACGACTCGGCCGAGTCGGCCAAGAAAATGGCCGCCCTGATCGAAGCCATGGTCGAGGAGGGCGAGATCAAGCCCGTGCGCATGCTCCTGGTGCACGCCGACAGCAAGGCCGACCAGGACGTCGAGGCGTTCCTCTGCAACCCCAACGCCGAGGCGCTCAAGTACGACGTGCTGATCTACTCGCCCGCGATCTCCTCGGGCGTGTCGATGACCACCCCGCACTTCGACGCCCACTTCGGCCTGTTCAGCGGTAACACGGTCGGCCCGTCAGACGCCGTGCAGATGCTGCGCCGCGACCGCACCGCCCGCCACTACGTGATCGGCATCGGCCACACCAGCGCCCAACGCGAAACCGACCGGGAGAAGATCTGGCGCGGCCACATGAAGG
Source organism: Pseudomonas sp. ZH-FAD (assembly GCF_002803095.1). Classification (GTDB taxonomy): domain Bacteria; phylum Pseudomonadota; class Gammaproteobacteria; order Pseudomonadales; family Pseudomonadaceae; genus Aquipseudomonas. The sequence continues at coordinate 27,202 of NZ_PGLR01000058.1, forward strand.
CCGACGAGGTCGCCTGCGAGTTCGAGGAGACCAGCGAGGAGATCATCCTGCGCCGTCGCAAGACCGCGTTCGACCACCTCTACCTGGTCACCGTCACCGCCGAGAACTCGGCCCGGAACAACTTCGCCAACAACCTGCTGCTGATGCTCTACGCCGACGGCTACAACGTGCAGCGCCTCGACATCGCCGGCCTGGGCTACGACGAGGAGGCCCTCACCAAGGAATCGCGCAGCAACCGCAAGGTGGCCGGCGCGATCGTGTTCGACAAGCGCATGGATCTGATCGAGAGCGTCCAGACGCCAGACGAGGAGCAGTTCCTCAAGCTCAGCCGGCAGGAGGTGCGCAGCGAGGCCGAGAGCGCCCAGCTCGACCGCTACCACATCGAGCACCAGCTCGGCGTCGACGAGATCACCGCCGACGACGTGGCCTTCTACGATGACCGCGGCATTTCCAAGGTGGTGGCCATGGAGCTGCTGCAGGCCGACGAGGAGCAGGCCAGGAACTACGACAAGGCGCAGCGCAAGGCGAAGGTAACCCTCACCCTGCACCGCTGGAAAACGCCCGCGCACGCGCTCCTGGGGCGCGTCTTCGAGATCCTCGGCGTCGATCGCTTCACGGGCGAGGGCGAGTTCACGTCAGAGCAATGCCGCCAGGTGCTCGAGTACCTCACCACCAGCGCCGACCAGGTCGAGCTCTACAACGCCCTCAAGCTGGGGCGCTACATCCCCAGCACCAGCGCGCGCATGTGCGCCACTACCCTGGTCAAGTCGATTTTCGAGCGCCTCGGCCTCGCTATCACAAAGCGCAAGACGAACGGTGTGCACTTGTTCTCAGTAAACCCGGAAAATTGGCAGTTCATCATGGCCTATTGCCAGCGACGCGCAGCGAAGAACGTCCACTCGCTGACCACCCACGAGCACGACGCGGCCCACCAGCCCAAGCTCGCGCCAGAGCCCCAGGCAGACGCCCAGGCCACGCCTGGCGCGGCTTCCAGCGACAGGGATACTTTGCAGTGTGATGGTGTAAGCGAGAGTGGAAAGTATCCCTTGAGCGTGCGGGAGAGGATCTTCGCCGTTGCTTCTCGCTTCGCCGCACCCGCCGGTATCTCGCTGACGCGACTCGTGGGGGCGCTGACGCCGGAGGTGGCGGGCAGCCTGGCCAAGCCGGGAGCGGAGCAGAGCCGAACGCTAGGGTTCACCCTTGCGTATGCGGCCAAGCTGCTGCGATCCTAGGGCTGTGATACTGTACAAACAACCAGTAATGGCCGATTGACACAAGGGGAGGGAAGTACCTTGCAATGCCGTGAAAAGATGGACAGAGCGTCCGCCAAACTCAGCCGCGCCAGGTCGGCGCTAACGCTGGCCATGAAGGCCGGCCCCGAGGCCACCAAGGGCGAGCTGCTCGACGCAGTCCTAGCCGCCCTCGAGCACATTGATGCCGCCGACGCGGCCCTGGGAGATGAGGAAACGCGAGCAGGTCGGCCGGGGCATATAGCCCCGGCGACCGAGGCAGGTCACCCGCGGCTAGTCGTCGCCGCCACCTGCAGCGCCTCGTAAGCTGCAGCCCGGTCGGCCCCCTCACCGCGCGCCACCTCGACGCCATTCACGCGGGCCACCGCCACCCACTTGCCGCTGGATACCTCGCTGACCGAGATCCGCGGCTTAGCTTTCACCACCTCAGCCGGTACAGCCGGGGCGATCTCCTCGACAGGTCGCGCCGGACTGGCAAGCGCCTCGGCCGCCAGCTCGAGATACTCCTTGATGACCGGGCGATAGCTGCCGACATTGGTCGCGATCGCCTTCTGCGAGATCCGCGCCTCGGGCGCCGCCTTCACGGTCTCTTTCACCCAGCGGTGGATCTTCTGCATCGCCTCGCGGCCGGCGATCTGCTCGTTCTCGTCCAGGGCCTCGAGCGCCTCGAGGCGGCTGCCGTATTTGCTGGCCGGCGCCGCCGGCTTCGCCGGCGGGGTGTAGTCGATCTTGAAGGCCTTGTAGCTCTCCTGGGTGTCCATATCCTCGTGGCCCAGCATCTCGCGCCAGAACACTGTCTCGTTGACCTTCGCCCAGCGGGCGTCGCGGGTGAAGTGCAGCTCGAAGACCACCCGCGCCCAGATGGCGCGGCTATCCTTGAAGACCCGCTCCTGGTTGCCGAATACGCGCTTGGCCTGGGTGTTTAGGGTCTTGGCCACCCGGCGGTTCACCTCGGTGTTGTCCAGGTGCTGCAGCTCGAGCACCTCGGGCATGGCGCGCAGCTTGGCGAAGGCCTCGAGCACGACGTCGGCCTGCAGGAGGGTGTAGATCCGGTAGCTGTCGCCGTAGTCCACCCCGCCCCGGCGCTTGGCCTGGCCCGAGAACTCGAGCTCGAACTCGCCGACCTTCTCGAAGCGTGCCAGCTTGAGGATCTCCACCTCGCGGCGCCCGGTAGCCAGTGCCAGCCCCAGGGCCAGGTAGGAGAAGAAGGGAACCGCGGTGCCATCGGCGCGGATCTCGGTCGCGGCCAGCAGCTCGCGGATGGTCTCGACCAGCCAGTGGTAGTTGATCGAGATGGTGTTGGTGGCGCGGTGCTCGAGCGTCTCGACTGCGTCGGTGGCCAGCTGGGCCTTGGTCGCCGCCGGCAGGGTCAGGTGGCGCATGATCTCGTGGTCGAGCTTCATGCCCTTGACCGCCTCGTAGGCATCGTCGTCGCGATCCTGGCGGATCTGCGCCAGCAGGTCGCGATGGGCCAGGCGCAGCTCGGTGATGTCGACCAGGTCGACCATGGCCAGCAGCTGCTCGGCATAGCGCGGGTGATGCTTGGCCAGGCGCTGGGCGCTCTCCTCGATGGAGTGGTGGCGCCAGTTCTGCGCGGTGATCGCCTTGCGGACGGTGGTCAGGTAGCGGCGGTAGCTCGAGGCCTTGAGCTTGTCCGCATCCTTGCGGCGCCGATCCTCGTACAGCTTGTTTTTCAGGCGATCGGCCAGGCGCGCCAGGCGCTTGGTCTTGTCGCCGCGGCTCAGGCTGTCGTCGCTGTCGATCGCCTTCACGTCCTCGAGCAGCTTGTCGATCAACGGCTGCAGCTCGACCTTCTGCCGGGTGGCCCCGCCGTAGTTGCCGAAGCTGACCCGCTCGCGATGGTCGATCGCTTCCTCACCCTTGGCCGCTTCCGTCACCTGGTCGACCGCCTTCTTAGTTGCCGCTTTCTTCGCCATGGTCTTGCCTCCCGTTTGGCATTCACCTTTAACCCTAGCGCACATTGTACGCACGTCAAGCATACACCACAAGCCCTAGCACCATATTACATACACCCTTAGCCATAAGGCACGATGTTGCACGATTG
>NZ_PGLR01000059.1 GCF_002803095.1 Pseudomonas sp. ZH-FAD
GGCCAGAAGCTGGATATCGCCAAGGTGATTTCCATCGACGTGCCCAACAGCTCGCAGTGCGAAGTGGTCACGGCAACGATGACCTACCGCAACAGCGCGGGTGACGTGGAAGTTCTCGATTACAAACAGCTTTCCAGCGCCTGCGCTAACCAGAGCTGATCGTCAAGAACAACTCGATGCCCGAGTCGAAGCAATTGAAAAGACCAAACCCCGCGCCGGCAACGGTGGCGGGGTTTGGTGTTTTCAGAGGTCAGCCGCGCGGGTGATGCTGTGCGTGCAGCTCCTGCAAGCGTGCACGTGCAATGTGGGTGTAGATCTGCGTGGTAGACAGGTCACTGTGACCCAGCAGCATCTGCACCACTCGCAGATCGGCGCCGTGATTGAGCAGATGCGTGGCGAAGGCGTGGCGCAATGTGTGTGGCGACAACGCCTTGCTGATGCCTGCGACCTGGGCCTGATGCTTGATGCGATGCCAGAAGGTCTGCCGAGTCATCTGCTCGCCACGCAGACTGGGAAACAGCACATCGCTGGGTTTGCCACCCAGCAATAATGGACGCGCCTCGCGCATGTAGCGCTCGATCCAGGCAATAGCCTCTTCACCCAACGGCACAAGACGCTCCTTGCTGCCTTTACCGAACACCCGCAGTACGCCCTGGCGCAGATTGACCTGCTCCAGCGTCAGACCAACCAACTCGCTGACACGCAAACCGCAGGCGTAGAGCACCTCGAGCATGGCGCGATCACGCAGGCCGATGGGATCATCCAGCTCCGGCGCCTGCAGCAACGCCTCGACATCCGCTTCGGACAGTGACTTGGGCAGTGGCCGACCGATCTGCGGCAACTCGATCTGCAAGGTCGGATCTTCACTGATCAGCGTTTCGCGCAGCAAAAAACGGTAGAAGCCACGCACCCCTGAGAGAAAACGCGCCGTGGAACGAGCCTGATAGCCCTGCTCCAGACGCCAGGCCAGATGATCGAGAATGGCCTCGCGACCGACATGCTGCAGCGCCAGACCGCGCCCATCGAGCCAGGCATTGAAGTGCTCCAGATCACTGCGATAGGCAGCCTGAGTGTGGGCCGAAAGGCCCTTTTCCAACCACAACGCCTCAAGGAAGCGCTCGATTAGAGGGTGAGTCAGCGCAGGCATCAATTGACCTTCAATTACACGGCAGACAAGTGTTCCACAGCCTACACCGGACGCACCAGCAGGCCAGCCTGACGATCAGACAGGCACCAGACTAGCTAACGAAGCCCGGCAAGACCGGCACCGGCTTCTGCTGATCATCGACGGCGACGAAGCTGAAACTACCGCTGATCGCCCGCTCGCGCCCTTCCTGATACAGCCCCTCGACGAACACCTCGACCTCCACCTTGAGGCTGGTGTTGCCCACCTTGATCACCCGCCCGACCAATTCGACGATGGAGCCGGCCGGTATCGCATGCTTGAAATCGATGCGATCACTGGACACCGTCACCAACGGCAAACGACAGAAACGCGTGGCAGCGATGAACGACACTTCGTCCATCCAGGCCAGCGCAGTGCCGCCGAAGAGGGTGTTGTGATGATTGGTGGTCGGCGGAAACACCGCCTTGGTCACACGGGTTTCCGACAGCGCGATGCGCCGCTGAATCTCTTGCTCTCTTGGGGTCATGCCATTGCCACTGATGATTACTGGAGGCCAGAAACGACAAAAGCAGCCCTTAGGCTGCTTTTGTCAGAGAAGCGTCCGAACTTAGGACAGCTTTTCCTTGATGCGCGCGGCTTTGCCGGACAGGTCGCGCAGGTAGTACAGCTTGGCTTTGCGCACGTCACCGCGACGCTTGACGCTCAGGCTGTCGACCAGCGGGCTGTAGGTCTGGAAGGTACGCTCAACACCAACACCGCTGGAGATCTTGCGCACGGTGAAGGCGCTGTTCAGGCCGCGGTTACGCTTGGCGATAACAACGCCTTCGAAGGCCTGCAGACGCTGACGGTCGCCTTCCTTCACTTTCACTTGTACGACTACGGTGTCGCCCGGTGCGAAAGTCGGGATTTCTTTGTTCATCTGCTCGGCTTCGAGCATCTGGATAATCTTGTTGGTCATGCTGCGCTCCTAAGACAAGCCTCCCGGCCCATCATCGATACGTTAACTATCGTCCCGCTGGCGGATGTATTCCTCCAGCAGCTTCTTCTCTTCTCCAGAAAGCGAGCGGCTATCCAGAAGATCAGCGCGACGTTCCCAGGTCCGACCAAGGGACTGCTGCAAACGCCAGCGCCGGATGTGTTCGTGGTTGCCACTAAGCAACACCTCGGGAACACGTTTATCCGCATACACCTCCGGGCGGGTGTAGTGCGGGCAGTCGAGCAGGCCATCCGTAAAGGAGTCCTCCTCGGCCGAATCGGCATGACCCAATGCACCAGGCAAAAGGCGCGTCACCGCATCGATCAGCACCATGGCCGGCAGCTCACCGCCGGACAGGACGTAGTCACCAATCGACCATTCCTCATCGACATGCGTTTCGATGAAACGCTCGTCGATGCCTTCATAACGACCAGCAATCAGGATCAATGCATCCTCCTGTGCCAGCTCGCGGACCGCCGCCTGATTCAGGCTGCGCCCCTGCGGCGAGAGGTAGATCACCTTCGCCGTCTCTCCCGCGGCTTGCTTGGCACTGGCCAAGGCATCCTCGAGAGGCTTGATCTTCATCACCATCCCCGGACCACCGCCGAAGGGGCGGTCATCCACCGTGTGGTGACGATCGGTCGTGTAGTCTCGCGGATTCCAGCAATTGAGCTTGAGCAGCTCCTGCTTGACCGCACGACTGGTGATGCCGTACTCGCCGATGGCGGCAAACATTTCCGGAAACAGGGTGATGACTTCTACGCGCATGAGCCTTAGAAATCCGCATCCCAGTCGACCCGCATCTCGCCAGCTGCCAGGTCGATCGAAAGCACGCACTGCCCGGTGTAGGGCAACAGACGCTCGCGATCATCCAGACCGCCCGCGCAGGGCTTGACCACCATCACATCGTTGGCACCGGTTTCGAACAAGTGGTCGACCACACCGAGCAGTTGCTCTGCCTGATCAATGACCTTCAAGCCCTGTAACTGGTACCAATAGAACTCGCCATCTTCCAGCTCCGGCAGCTCGCTACGCGGCACGCAAATCTCAAAACCGGCGTAAGTACGCGCGATTTCTCGATCATCCAGACCTTTCAACTTGGCTACCAGCACCTTGCCCTGAAGGCGGCCGCTGGCCAGTTCCACTTTCTTTACCTCACCGTCACGCTTGAGCGTCCAGTTGCGGTAATCGAGCACGTTATCGATGGGATCGGTAAAGGAGTACACCTTCACTTCACCCTTGACGCCGTGCACCGAAACAATCTTGCCGAGAACGATCAGATCCTCGGCGACGGCCGGCGTCGTACTCATAAAGATGCTTAGGCAGCAGCCTTGGCAGCTTCCTTGAGCAGCTGAGCAACACGCTCAGACGGCTGAGCGCCCTGGCCCAGCCAGTAGGTCGCACGCTCTTGGTCGACGGAAAGACGCACTTCGCCACCAGCAGCGATCGGGTTGAAGAAACCGATACGCTCAACGAAACGACCATCGCGCGCATTGCGGCTGTTGGTCACGGTCAGGTGGTAGAAGGGGCGCTTTTTGGAGCCGCCACGAGCAAGACGGATGGTTACCATGTGAACATCGTTCCTATAGTCGGTGCTAACTTGAGGCACACATTAAAAATGGGCCTAGGCCCGAAAGGCCGCATATTTTAAGGATTATGCGGCGGTTTGCAAATCTCTTTTTCCGGACGGCCATCGGCCGGGGTACAGGCCTCAGAATTTCGGCATTCCGCCGGCACCTGGAAGCATGCCACCCATACCGCGCATCATCTTGGCCATACCGCCCTTGGCGGTGAATTTCTTCATCATCTTCTGCATCTGCTTGTGCTGCTTGATCAAGCGACCGATGTCCTGCACCTGGGTACCGGAGCCCATAGCGATGCGGCGCTTGCGCGAGCCGCTGATGATGTCCGGATCGCGGCGCTCGGCCGGCGTCATCGAGTTGATGATTGCCTCCATCTGCTTGAACTGCTTCTCGGCTGCGCCCTGAGCGCTGCCCATCTGCGACAGGTTGACGCCACCGATGGACGGCAGCTTGTCCATCAGGCCGCCGAGGCCGCCCATGTTCTTCATCTGCTGCAGCTGATCACGGAAGTCTTCGAGATCGAAGCCCTTGCCCTTCTTCAGCTTCTTGGTGAGTTTCTCGGCCTTCTCGCGATCGAGGGTCTGCTCGGCCTGCTCGATCAGGCTGAGCACATCGCCCATGCCGAGAATGCGCGAGGCGATACGGTCCGGGTGGAAGGGCTCGAGCGCGTCGCTCTTCTCACCCATACCGATGAACTTGATCGGCTTGCCGGTGATGTGGCGCACGGACAAGGCAGCGCCACCACGCGCATCACCGTCGACCTTGGTCAGCACTACACCGGTCAGCGGCAACGCCTCGCCGAACGCCTTGGCGGTGTTGGCGGCGTCCTGGCCGGTCATGGCGTCGACCACGAACAGCGTTTCGACCGGCTTGACAGCTGCGTGCAGCGCCTGGATCTCGGCCATCATCTCGGCATCAACGGCCAGGCGACCGGCGGTATCGAGGATGACCACATCGATGAACTTCAGCTTGGCTTCGCGAATCGCTGCGTTGGCGATATCCACCGGCTTCTGGCTGGCATCGGAGGGGAAGAACGTCACCCCGAGATCGCCCGCCAGGGTTTCCAACTGCTTGATTGCCGCCGGACGGTAAACGTCGGCCGACACCAGCAGCACCGACTTCTTCTTGCGCTCCTTGAGGAACTTGGCCAGCTTGCCGGCAGTGGTGGTCTTGCCCGCCCCCTGCAGACCCGCCATCAGCACCACGGCAGGTGGCGCCGCATTGAGTGCCAGATCTTCGTTGGCCGCGCCCATCAGCTCTTCGAGCTCGGCGCGGACGATCTTCACGAAGGCCTGCCCCGGGGTCAGGCTCTTGGAAACTTCGGTGCCAACGGCGCGATCCTTGACCTTGCCGACGAAGTCCTTGACCACCGGCAGAGCCACGTCGGCCTCGAGCAGGGCCATGCGCACTTCGCGCAGCGTGTCCTTGATGTTGTCTTCGGTCAGCTTGGCCTTGCCCGTGACATTACGCAGCGTCTGGGACAGGCGATCGGTAAGATTTTCGAACATGCGCGTTCCTTTGATAGGTGCGACCCGGCGCGCCGGGTGTGCGACAGGCGGCGGATTATAGCGAAGTCGCCGAGCTGCCGACACCGCCGGCAGTCTTTCGTGCTGACGCCCTTCTGTGCCACACTCAGCGCCTTTCGGGCTCGCCTTACACGGATTTATGCACCCTCTGTTGCCCAGCCTCGCCGCCGCACTCCTCTACGCTGGCGCCGCCGCTTACCAAGGACTGCGCCTTACGCAGCGCAGCATCCCCGACAAACGCCTGCTGGCGTCGCTTGGTGCGCTCGCCTTGTGCCTGCATGTCGTCAGCCTGTTCTTCCAGCTGTATGACGTACACGGCCTCAACCTGGACTTTTTCAATGCGGCCAGCCTGATCGCCTGCGCGGTCATCGGCCTGATTCTGCTGGCCTGCCTGCGCATACCGGTGGAAAACCTGCTGCTACTCCTGTTCCCGCTCGGCACGCTGACCGTACTGGCAGCGCAGTTCATGCCCAGCGGCACCATCAATCCGATCAACGAGCACCCTGGCATCCTCGCCCACATCCTGTTCTCGATCCTGGCCTACGGCATGCTCACCATCGCCGTGTTCCAGTCGATCCTGTTGCTGCTGCAGGACCATCAGCTCAAGCACAAGCACCCGTCCGGGCTGATCCGCAACTTTCCACCGCTGCAGACCATGGAGAGCCTGCTGTTCGGCTTCCTCTTCGCCGGCTGGCTGCTCTTGTCGTTGTCGCTGCTGTCCGGCGCGCTGTACATCGACGACCTGTTCGCTCAGCACCTGGCACACAAGACCATTCTTTCCTGCTTCGCCTGGGTGGTTTTCGCTGTGCTGCTGTGGGGTCGCCACCAGCTCGGCTGGCGCGGCCACAAGGCCATTCGCTGGACCCTCGCCGGGTTCTGCCTGCTGATGCTGGCCTATTTCGGCAGCAAGCTGGTACGCGAATTCATCCTGCACATCTGAGGCAGACCTCGTGGACGACCTACATTCGAGCTACCTGCTCGGCCTGCTGATTTTCCTCATTCTCTGCTCGGCGTTCTTTTCCAGCTCCGAGACCGGCATGCTCAGCCTCAACCGCTACCGACTCAAGCACCTGGCCAAGGAAGGGCACAGCGGCGCCAAGCGCGTCACTCGCCTGCTGGATCGCCCGGATCGTCTGCTCGGCACCATTCTGGTCGGTAACAACGTGGTCAACATCCTCGCCGCCTCCATCGCCACGGTGCTGGCGGTGGACATGTGGGGCGAGGCCGGTATCGCCATTGCCACGGCAGGCCTGACCATCATCGTGCTGATCTTCGGTGAAATCACGCCCAAGACCCTGGCTGCGCTGCGCCCGGAACTGGTGGCCTTCCCCGCCAGTCGCGTGCTCAGCCTGCTGCTGCGCGTACTCTACCCGGTGGTGTGGCTGACCAGCGCGATCAGCAACGGCCTGCTGCGCCTGCTCGGCGTCGATCCGTCGCAGCGCGCCAGCGACAGTCTTTCCACCGAGGAGCTGCGCAGCGTGGTGCGTGAGTCCGGCTCGGAACTGCCGACGAACCGCCAGAGCATGCTGCTGAGCATCCTCGACCTCGAACGGGTCACGGTCGACGACATCATGATCCCGCGTAACGAAGTGACCGGCATCGATCTCGACGACGACCTGGAAATCATCATCGGTCAGTTGCGTAGCACCTCGCACACGCGCCTGCCGGTGTTTCGTGGCGACATCAATCAGATCGAAGGCGTAGTGCACATGCGCCAGATCGCCCGCCTGCTGAGCCACAACCAACTGACCAAGGAGTCGTTGCTGGCAGCCTGCAACGAGCCTTATTTCATCCCGGAAAACACGCCCCTGGCGACCCAGCTGATCAACTTCCAGAAGCACAAGCGGCGCATCGGCATCGTCGTCGACGAATATGGCGACGTGATCGGCATCGTCACTCTGGAAGACATCCTCGAAGAGATCGTCGGCGACTTCAGCAACCAGGACAGCCTGCGCAGCCCCGATATCCACCCGCAGGAAGATGGCACCCTGGTCATCGACGGCGCCGCCTACATTCGCGAAGTGAACAAGACCCTCGGCTGGCATCTGCCCAGCGACGGCCCCAAGACCCTCAATGGCCTGATCACCGAAGCCCTGGAGAGCATCCCGGACAGCAGCGTCTGCCTGAAGATCGGCCCCTATCGCCTGGAGATTCTCCAGGCAGCGGAAAACCGGGTGAAGAGCGTGCGCGTCTGGCAGGTGGCAAAGGTCAAAGCGGACGAAGCAGCTCCGGAGTGAGGCGCTCGGCCAGGCCTGCAGCCCATTGCCGATAGCCCAATGCCGAGGGGTGATAACCATCCTCGGCCAGATAATGCGCCTCGAACGGCAGGTCCAGTACGCAGTGCAGCACGCCCTGCCGCTGCGCCAGGCTCTGCAACTCACGATCCAGCAAGCTGGCCCGCCAGCCCATCAACTGCCGCAACAACCACGGCAAGGCGCTGAAATGCTGCAACGGCGGCACGCCGCTGAACACCACGCGACAGCCCCGCTCGCCCAATGCATCTGCCATCGCGGCGAGCGCCTGCAGCCAGCGCTTGCTCGGGGTGAGGTGCGTGGTGTCATTGACGCCGAATACCAGCAGCGCCAGGTCGGCCGGCTCCGCCAATGCCAGCGGCAACAGGCGTTCATGCGCCTCGGAGGCGGTGATGCCATTCTCGCCGCAGGCGCGCCAGCGTACCGGCCGCCCCAGGCGCTCGGCCAGGGCGACTGCCAGACAATTCGCCAGGGACTGATCGAAGTGTGTGACACCAACGCCCGCCACGGTCGACTCACCGATCAGCAGCAGGCGTAACGGCTCACCCGGTAAATGCGCGGCAGCGGTGCCGCTTGGCTCGCCCTGCGCAACCGGCAGACGCAATGCCGTGCGCCGGGTGTGCAGGGCCAGAGGCAGCGCCAATGGCAGCAGTGGCACAGTCGCCAGCCACCACAGCGCATGCCGACTCACAATTGGACGCGAACCGCTTGCGCGCTGCGCAGCGCCTTGGCGCGAGCAGCCTCGATGGACTCGTCACGCGCCAGGGCCACACCCATGCGGCGCTGGCCTTTGACTTCGGGTTTGCCGAACAAGCGCAGCGCCGTGTCTTGCTCGCTCAGCGCGGCGCCGAGGTTGGCGAAGCTGGCCTGCTGCGAATTGCCCTCCACCAGAATCACCGCCGACGCCGACGGCCCCATCTGGCGGATCACTGGAATCGGCAGGCCGAGAATGGCGCGGGCATGCAGGGCGAACTCGGACAGTTCCTGGGAGATCAGCGTCACCAGGCCGGTGTCGTGCGGGCGCGGCGAGACTTCGCTGAACCATACCTGGTCGCCCTTGACGAACAGCTCGACGCCGAACAGGCCACGGCCGCCCAGCGCCTCGGTCACCGCCAGCGCCACGCGCTCGGACTCGGCCAGCGCCTTCGGGCTCATCGGCTGCGGCTGCCAGGACTCCTGATAGTCGCCGTTCTCCTGACGATGGCCGATCGGCGCACAGAAGCTGGTGCCACCGACATGACGTACGGTGAGCAGGGTGATTTCGTAGTCGAAGTCGATGAAGCCCTCGACGATCACCCGCCCCTTGCCGGCACGCCCTCCTTCCTGGGCGTAGTCCCAGGCGCGCTGCAGGTCGGCGTCGCTCTTGAGCACGCTCTGGCCCTTGCCGGAAGAGCTCATGATCGGCTTGACCACGCAGGGGTAGCCGACGGATTTCACCGCCGCGGCGTAGTCCTCGAAGGTGTCGGAGAAATGGTACGGCGAGGTGGGCAGGCCCAGTTCCTCGGCTGCCAGACGACGAATGCCTTCGCGGTTCATGGTCAACTGCGCGGCACGCGCGGTCGGCACCACGTTGAAGCCTTCGGCCTCCAGCTCGACCAGGGTGGCAGTGGCGATGGCTTCAATTTCCGGGACGATGTAGTGCGGCTGCTCCTTCTCGATCACTGCACGTAACGCGGCACCATCGAGCATGTCGATGACGTGGCTACGATGTGCCACCTGCATGGCCGGCGCATTGGCGTAACGGTCGACACCGATGACTTCGCAGCCCAGGCGCTGCAGCTCGATCACCACTTCCTTGCCGAGCTCGCCGCAGCCACACAGCAGCACACGGGTCGCGGAGGACGACAGAGGGGTTCCAATACGGGGCATGAGTGTTCCTCGAACAGTGAATCAGGAAGAAGTCATTAGCAGACCCGAAGCGCGGGCGCGCTCCAGGCAAAGTTGCAGCACCTCACGGCGCTCGGCATTGTCCATGCGGCCCCAGCGGGTGATTTCGGCGACGGTGCGCTGACAACCGATGCAGACATCCTGCTCGTCCAGCGCGCAGACATGCACGCAGGGCGAACGCACCGGCTTTTCTACATCATTCATCGTCATCAGGTACCAGGTCACGAGAATAGCGCTGCGCATTATGAACGTAATGAGCGGCACTGGCCTCCAGCATCTTCTTCTGCGCCTCGGTCAGTTCGCGCACCACCTTGCCTGGGCTGCCCATCACCAGGCTGCCATCAGGAATCACCTTGCCTTCGGGAATCAGGCTGTTGGCGCCGATGATGCAGTACTTGCCGATCTTGGCGCCATTGAGGATCACCGCGTTGATGCCGATGAGGCTGTAATCGTCGACGGTGCAGCCGTGCATCATCACGTTGTGGCCGACGGTGACGCCCTTGCCCAGGGTCAGCGGAAAACCCATGTCGGTATGCATGACGCTGCCGTCCTGCACATTGCTGTTCTCGCCGATATGGATCAGTTCATTATCGCCGCGCAGCACGGCACCGAACCAGACGCTGGCACCGGCCTCCAGGCGAACCTTGCCGATCAGATCGGCGCTTGGCGCGACCCAGCTCTCGGGATGGGCGTCGACACGGGAGCTTCCCAGGCGGTATTTCATGCTCGTCAGTCCTCGGCGCTATCAGCGCAGGTGTATGAAGTGTTCGGGTGGTTGGTGCAGGGCGATCTGCGCATCGTCGAAGATCAAGTTGACCAGTTCCACCACCATGATCGCGGTCAGGCCCCAGATGCGGTATTCGCCATAGGTGTAGGACGGCACGTACCAGCTCTGCCCAAGGTAGTCGATACGGTGGGTGACTTCGCGCGGGTCGCTGCGGAAGAACTCCAGCGGCACCGAGAATACCGAGGCGATCTCCGCATCATTGGCCTTGTATTCGACGTAATCAGGCACCAGCCCGACGTAGGGCGTGACCTGAATGCCGTGTCGCGACACCAGGCTGCTGAGCGGCCCGACCACCTCGACCAGTCCGGGCGGCAGACCGATCTCCTCCTCGGCCTCACGCAACGCGGTATCCACCAGATCGCGATCTTCCGGGTCGCGCCGGCCACCGGGAAAGGCAACCTCGCCGCCGTGGGTCGACAAACCGCTGGCGCGCAGGGTCAACACCAGCTCAGGTTCATCACTGCGGGTAATCGGGACCAGCACCGCCGCCTCGGGGAAGCTGCGCTCGGTCTCCAGAGGGCGCGGGCTGTAGCCGCGCACACGATGGAGCAACTCGTCCAGCATGGGCATACTCGGAGTCTTGTTTTGCCAGGCATCATGGCATGAAAGCAGCCGGCCGCCCAACCCCGGCGACAGGACAGGCTGGCCGTACTCGGGTGCCTCTAAAAACGTAGGCGAGGCAGTTAGCGCAAGGCAAAAACAGGCGAAAAAGCGCAGTTTACGGGCTGTAAATGAGCATTTGACTCGCTTCGCTCACCCCTTCGGGGCCGCGCTAAAGCGCGTTCAGCCTACGGCTGTGAGCCTGTTTTTAACGCAGCGATGACAACGCAGGTAGTTTTTAGAGGTGCCCGATAGCGGGCTTGCCGGCCAAGACGCCGACCGCCAAGATAGCCCCAGAAAAAGAGGAACGGGCATGAAATTCTGCAGCCAGTGCGGCAACCCCGTCACCCGCATGATCCCTGCGGGCGACAACCGCATGCGCCATGTCTGCGCTCACTGCGCCACCGTGCATTACGAAAATCCGCGCATCGTCGCCGGCTGCCTGCCCGTATGGCGTGACCAGGTGCTGCTGTGCCGACGCGCCATCGAGCCACGCCGAGGCTATTGGACATTACCTGCAGGCTTCATGGAAAACGGCGAGACCATCGAGCAGGCCGCCGCCCGCGAAACTCTGGAAGAAGCCTGCGCCCGCGTGCGCGATCTCAGCCTCTATACCCTGTTCGACCTGCCGCATATCAGCCAGGTGTACATGATGTTTCGCGCCGAGCTGGTCGACCTGGATTTCGCCGTGGGCGAAGAGAGCCTGGAGGTGCGACTGTTTGCAGAAAGCGAAATCCCCTGGTCAGAGCTGGCTTTCCCGACCATAGGCCGTACCTTAGAATGCTTCTTCGCCGACCGTCGGCAGAATCTCTTTCCGGTACGCAATGAGCCACTCGAAGCACTGCGTACCCACTACACACCCCGTTGACCCTTGCGGACGTTCCCGATGCGTTGGTTGTTGCCCCTGCTTTGCCTGACTCTCAGCTTCAACGCCCTGGCCAACGCCACGCCAGCGACCAGCAGCCGCACCGTGGACAAGGTGCTGGTGCTCAAGTCGGAGCGCAAACTGCATCTGCAGCAACGCGGCGAGACCATCAAGTCGTACCGCATTTCGCTGGGCAAACAGCCCAATGGCGCCAAGCAACGCGAAGGCGACCTGCGCACGCCGGAAGGCTTCTACTGGATCGATTGGCGCAAGCCGAGCGACAAGTACCAGCTGTCGCTGCATATCTCCTACCCCAACGCCCGCGACCTGGCCAAGGCCAAGGAAGCCGGGGTGCCACCGGGCAGCATGATCATGATCCACGGCACGCCGCTGGATGAGGAATACCCGGAGTGGTTCTTCCACACCCTGGATTGGACAGAAGGCTGCATCGCCATGAAGAACGACGACATGCGCGAGGTATGGAGCCTGGTCAAGGATGGGACGCTGATCGAAATCAGGCCCTGAGCCACTGCATTAAAAAAGGCGCCATCGGCGCCTTTTTTCATATCGACTCAGAACTGCAGGTCGGACAAGCGCCAGACATCGAAGGCCGGCGTTTCGTAGGGATGACTCTTCTTCAGTGCCTTGACGGCATCGTGGATCAACTCGTCGGCGACGACCATTTCCACCTTCCATTCGGCAACCTGCTCGACGCTGCCGACCTGACCAATAAACGGCTGGCTACCGTCCAGGGCGCGGAACTGACCTTGGCCCAACACCTGCCAGCAGCAGTTGTCGTACAGCCCGATGCGCCCGCCGCCGGCCGCAAACACCGCCTTTTTCACCGGCTCCAGATGGGCTTCCGGCACGTAGAAACACAGTTTGTACATCAAGTTCTCCGCAGATGGGCAACCGAACAACAGACAAGCCATGACACCAATATGATGTCATTTCGCCATGGAGTTGTCTTGAGATCGCCCGCACAATTCCATACGCAGCATTAAAACGATTCGCTGCTTTCGACTCAGGCGACGGGCGTGGCGTTCTCAGCGACCGCTGAAAAAGCGCCGCCATTTGTCGGCCAGACCGGTGGCCGGCGGGCTGTGGCTGCCATCGCAGTAGGGCAGGTTTGCGGATCGGCTACAGCGGCATAGCAGCAGACGCTGCTCGCGCTCGGGGCGCAGCTCTAGAGACTGCTGACAGTCGGGTGTGCAGTTGGGCATTTCTGCGGAGTGCCCGCAGCGGCATAGGCGATGGGTTTCACCGGGTTTGACCAAGCGAACTTCGGGGAGGATGGGGAGAGGATCATCGGCCATGGCTGGGCCTATGTAGCCCGGATGGAATCCGGGGAGAGGTGTGACTGCAGTTTCCCGGATTGCATCCGGGCTACGGGCCCAGCTCCCCTCTCCCGCTTGCGGGGCGAAAGCGGAAAAGCGAAGCACCGCTTCGCCCGCTTGAGCGCCCTGAGCTCTGCGAAGGGCTGGGGCGCGGAGCGGGGGCCGGGGGAGAGGGTTCGGCCTTCGCTATACACCAGCGCAAGCTCAAGACAGATCGGAGCGCGGCTTTTGCCCTCTCCCGCCCTTCGGGCACCCCGCTCCGCGCCCCGGCCTGATCGCTTCGCGATCAGGCGCTCATCGGCGCAGGAAGCAGTGCTTCCAAAGCGCGCCTCTTCGCCCCATAAATGGGAGAGGGTCATCAGAAGGCCGCTACGCGGCCGCTTTTAGTCCACCCACACGCGGGCGTTGCGGAACATGCGCATCCAGCCGCCGTCTTCCTGCCACTCGTCCGGGCGCCAGGAGTTCTGTACGGCGCGGAACACCCGCTCCGGGTGCGGCATCATGATGGTCACGCGGCCGTCGCGGCTGGTCAGGCCGGTGATGCCACGCGGCGAACCGTTGGGGTTGGCCGGGTAGGCTTCGGTGACCTTGCCGTGGTTGTCCACGTAGCGCAGGGCCACGGTGCCGGACAGATCCGCCTCCAGCAGCGCCTCCTCGCTTTCGAACTCGGCATGACCTTCACCGTGGGCGATGGCGATCGGCATGCGCGAACCGGCCATGCCCTGCAGGAAGATCGATGCCGACTCCTGGATCTGCACCATGGCCACGCGAGCCTCGAACTGCTCGGAGCGGTTGCGTACGAAGTGCGGCCAGAACTCGGTGCCAGGGATCAGCTCGTGCAGGTTGCTCATCATCTGGCAGCCGTTGCACACGCCGAGGGCGAAGCTGTCGCGACGCTCGAAGAAGCCTTGGAAGGCATCGCGGGCGCGAGCGTTGAACAGCACCGACTTGGCCCAACCTTCACCGGCGCCGAGTACGTCGCCGTAGGAGAAACCGCCGCAAGCCACCAGGCCTTTGAACTCTTCCAGGCTGACGCGACCGGCGAGGATGTCACTCATATGCACGTCGATGGCGGAGAAACCGGCGCGGTCGAACGCGGCAGCCATTTCCACCTGGCCGTTGACGCCCTGCTCACGCAGGATCGCCACCTGCGGACGCACGCCCTTCTTGATGTAAGGCGCAGCGATGTCCTGGTTGACGTCGAAGCCGAGCTTGACCGACAGGCCGGGGTTGTCCTCCTCCAGCAGCAGGTCGAATTCCTGGTCGGCGCCCTGCGCGTTGTCGCGCAGACGCTGGATGCGGTAGCTGGTCTCGGCCCACTGACGCTGCAGCAGACGGCGCTCACCAGCGAACACCGGCTCGCCATTGAAGCTGATGCTGACCTCACCGTTGTTCACGGCCTGGCCAATCACGGCCACGCAGTCATCCAGACCGGCGGCGCTGAACTGCGCCAGCACTTCCGGAGTGGCGTCCTGGCGCACCTGGATCACTGCACCCAACTCTTCGTTGAACAGCACCGCTGGCAGCTCGGAGGCCTCGTCAGCCAGCGCGTCGAGGTTCAGCGACAGGCCGCAGTGACCGGCGAAGGCCATTTCCAGCACGGTGGTCAGCAGACCGCCGTCGGAACGGTCGTGGTAAGCCAACAGGTGGCCGTCGGCATTCAGGCCCTGGATCACGGCGAAGAAGGCCTTGAGGTCTTCGGCGTCGTCGAGATCCGGCACCTGCTGGCCGATCTGCGAGTAGACCTGCGCCAGGATCGAGGCGCCCATGCGGTTCTGACCGCGACCGAGATCGATCAGAATCAGATCGGTCTCGCCCTTGTCCATGCGCAGTTGCGGGGTCAGGGTCTGCCGGATGTCCTGTACCGGGGCGAAGCCGGTGATCACCAGCGACAACGGCGCGGTCACGCTCTTGTCGACGCCTTCGTCCTGCCAGCGGGTTTTCATGGACATGGAGTCCTTGCCCACCGGAATGGTAATGCCCAGCGCCGGGCACAGCTCCATGCCGACAGCCTTGACGGTGTCATACAGGCGGGCATCTTCGCCCGGGTGGCCGGCAGCCGCCATCCAGTTGGCCGACAGTTTGATGTCGGAGATTTTCTCGATGCGTGCAGCGGCCAGGTTGGTAACGGTCTCACCCACCGCCATGCGCCCGGAAGCCGGTGCGTCGAGCAGCGCCAGCGGCGTGCGCTCGCCCATGGCCATGGCTTCACCGGTGTAGACGTCGAAGCTGGTGGCAGTCACGGCGCAATCGGCCACCGGCACCTGCCACGGGCCGACCATCTGGTCGCGAGCAACCAGGCCGGTGATGGTGCGGTCGCCGATGGTGATCAAAAAGCTCTTGCTGGCCACGGCCGGGTGATGCAGCACACGGCCCAGGGCTTCTTCGATATCGACGCTGGCGGCGCTGAAATCATCGCCCTGCTCGGCTTCGCGACTGACACTGCGGTGCATGCGCGGCGGTTTGCCCAGCAGCACTTCCAGCGGCATGTCCACCGGGGTGTTGCTGAAGTGGCTGTCGGTCACTGTCAGGTGCGGCTCGGCAGTGGCCTCGCCGACTACAGCGAACGGGCAGCGCTCACGCTCGCAGATGGCCTTGAAACGCTCGAAGTCGGCCGCATCGACGGACAGGACGTAACGTTCCTGCGACTCGTTGCACCAGATTTCGTGCGGAGCCATACCCGGCTCATCGTTGGGCACGTTACGCAGCTCGAAACGGCCACCGCGACCGCCGTCGTTGATCAGCTCCGGCAGGGCATTGGAGATACCACCGGCGCCGACGTCGTGGATGAACTTGATCGGGTTGGCTTCGCCCAGCTGCCAGCAGCGGTCGATGACCTCCTGGCAACGGCGTTCCATTTCCGGGTTCTCGCGCTGCACCGAGGCAAAATCCAGATCGGCCGAGCTGGCACCGGTGGCCATCGACGAGGCTGCGCCTCCGCCCAGGCCGATGAGCATGGCCGGGCCACCGAGCACGATCAGCTTGGCGCCGACCGAGATCTCGCCCTTCTGTACGTGGTTCTCGCGGATGTTGCCGAGACCGCCGGCGAGCATGATCGGCTTGTGGTAGCCACGCACTTCCTCACCGCGCGGGCTGCTGACAGCCTGCTCGAAGGTACGGAAGTAGCCATTGAGTGCCGGACGACCGAACTCGTTGTTGAACGCGGCGCCGCCCAGCGGGCCTTCGATCATGATGTCCAGTGCGCTGACGATGCGCTCGGGCTTGCCGTAGGGCTTTTCCCAGGGCTGGAGGAAATCGGGGATGTTCAGGTTGGAGACCGAGAAGCCAGTCAGGCCGGCCTTCGGTTTGGCGCCACGGCCGGTAGCGCCTTCGTCACGAATCTCACCACCGGAGCCGGTGGAGGCGCCCGGGAACGGTGCAATGGCGGTCGGGTGGTTGTGGGTTTCCACCTTCATCAGGATATGCACCGGCTCGACGCTCGCACCGTACTCGCGGGTGTCCGGATTGGGGAAGAAACGCCCGGCGGTGAAGCCTTCGATGACCGAGGCGTTGTCCTTGTAGGCGCTCAGCACGCCTTCGCTATGCATCTGGTAGGTGTTCTTGATCATGCCGAACAGCGACTTGTCCTGGCTCTCGCCATCGATGTCCCAGCTGGCATTGAAGATCTTGTGGCGGCAGTGCTCGGAGTTGGCCTGGGCGAACATCATCAGTTCGATGTCGTGCGGATTGCGCCCCAGGTCATTGAAGCTCTTTACCAGGTAGTCGATTTCGTCCTCGGCCAGGGCCAGGCCCAGATCCTGGTTGGCCTGCTCCAGCGCGGCGCGGCCACCGCCGAGTACGTCCACTGCGGTCAGCGGCTTGGGCTCGGCATGGCTGAACAGCGCGGCAGCGTCCTCGAGGGCGCTCAGCACCAGCTGGGTCATGCGGTCATGCAGTAGGGCGGCGACAGCAGCGCTGTCGGCTTCGCTCAGTTCGCCGCTGACGTAATAGGCGATACCGCGCTCCAGGCGCTGGACCTTGGCCAGGCCACAGTTACGGGCGATGTCGCTGGCCTTGCTCGACCAGGGCGAGATGGTGCCGAAACGCGGAATGCTCAGGAACAGTTTGCCGCTGGGCTCCTGCACCGGCACGCTCGGGCCGTACTTGAGCAGCCGCGCCAGCACTTGTTCTTCATCGGCGTTGAGCACGCCCGTCACGTCGGCGAAATGCGCGAACTCGGCGTACAGCCCGGTCACGGCCGGCACCTTGCTGGTCAGTTGCTCGAGCAATTTGCCATGGCGGAAAGCGGAAAGGGCGGGAGCGCCGCGCAGAATCAACATCGTCGGAACAGCCTCTGGGAAGGGGTGTGCTGGAGGCCGGGCATTCTACCCTAAAGTGGCGGCCTGCGGCAGCTGTAGCCAGCCGCTTAAAGGACGAACGCGCACTAGCAGAGAAGCGAAGCGCTGTCGAGATATGGCGCCGCCTGCGCTTTGCGTATACTGCGCCGATGTTTGCACGACCTGCGATACGCATGCGTTGCGCCACAGGGCTGTTGGCGATTGGAACCCTCCTGATGCTTGCTGGCTGTGGCGAAGACCCCAAGCCCAGCGTACTCGAGCAGGCAAAGGCGGAGGGTGAGCTGCGCGTGGTCACTCGTAACAGCCCCGCCACCTATTTCCAGGACCGCAATGGCGCCACCGGTTTCGAATATGAACTGGCCAAGCGCTTCGCCACCGATCTCGGCCTGGAACTGAAGATCGAAACCGCAGACAACCTCGACAGTCTGTTTTCCAGCCTCGACCTCGCCAACGGCCCGGTCATGGCTGCCGCCGGCCTGGTCGATACGCCACAGCGCCAGCGCCAGGCACGCTTCTCGATTCCCTATCTGGAAGTCACGCCACAGGTCATCTATCGCCAGGGCGAGAGCCGGCCGACCAAACCCGAAGACCTGGTAGGCAAGCGCATTCTGGTGCTGGCTGGCAGCAGCCATGCCGAACAGCTGACCGCACTCAAGCTGGAACAGCCGGAGCTGGAGTTCGAGGTATCCGATGCCGTCGAGGTGGTCGACCTGCTGCGCATGGTCGACGAAGGACAGATCGACCTGACCTTGGTCGACTCCAACGAGCTGGCGATGAACCAGGTGTACTTTCCCAACGTGCGAGTCGCCTTCGACCTGGGCGACACCAACACCATGCGCTGGGCGGTAGCCGCCGGCGAGGATGACAGCCTGCTGGTTGAGATTGACGCCTTCCTCGAACGCTCCGAGGCCAACGGCACCCTGCAGCGCCTGAAGGAACGCTACTACGGCCATGTCGACGTGCTCGGCTATGTCGGTGCTTACACCTTCGCCCAGCACCTGCAGCAGCGCCTGCCGCGCTACGAGAAAATGTTCCGCCAGGCCGGCCACGCCAATCAGGTCGACTGGCGCCTGCTCGCCGCCATGGGCTATCAGGAGTCGCTGTGGCAACCCAACGCCACGTCCAAGACCGGCGTACGCGGCCTGATGATGCTTACTCAGCGCACCGCCCAGTCGGTCGGTGTCTCCAACCGTCTCGACCCCAAACAGAGCATCGACGGCGGTGCCCGCTACTTCATCCAGGTTCACCAGCAACTGCCGGAAGGCATCGTCGAGCCGGATCGCACCTGGTTCGCCCTGGCCGCCTACAACGTCGGCGGCGGCCACCTGGAAGATGCGCGCAAGTTGACCGAAGCCGAAGGGCTGGACCCGAACAAGTGGGCCGATGTGCAGAAGATCCTGCCGCGCCTGGCGCAAAAGCAGTGGTACAGCAAGACCCGCTACGGCTATGCCCGCGGCGGCGAGCCGGTGCACTTCGTGCGCAACATCCGTCGTTACTACGACATTCTCACCTGGGTGACCCAGCCGCAGCTGGAAGGCACGCAAGTGGCCGAGAGCGGTATTCACCTGCCCGGCATCGACAAGCGCAAGCCCGAAGAAGAAACTCCGCCGCTCTAAGCGGTCAGAGCAAACTCTGATTCCCCACCGCACAGCGGCTGATCGCCTGCCGCGCCTGTGGCAGGCCTTTGAGCCGAGTGGCGCACTGCGCCTGACTCGATATCCGCTCCACCTGCAGGTTGGCCTGCTCGTCGATGCTGATCAGATAAGGATGGTTGTAACGCGCGCGGTCGTTCCAGCCACTGAAACGCTGAGTGCTGAACACGCAGCGATAGTCCAGATGGCCGGTAAAGCCCTGAAAACGATCACGCATGAAAATGTGGTGATAACGCTGCCAGTCGCGATCACGCTGCCCGATACGCACGGCCTCCTGGCACTCTGCAAGCGTGGTGATCTGCGGCTCGTGCAGGAAAATGCTCTGCGCCAGGTTGGAGCCGCCCAACTGCACGCTGGCGACCAGATACACCTCGGGTTGCTCCGCGAACGCCGGCGCAGCCAGGAACGTCAGTACACTCAACATCCGTTTGTTCATGCTCATTCCCTGTAAGAACGCTCAGCCTCGCCGAGCCTTGAAGAACTCTTTTAGCAGCGCCCCGCTCTCCTCGGCCAGCAAGCCACCCTCCACCCGCACGCGGTGGTTGAGAAAGCCCTGATCGAAGAACTGCCCCTGACTGATCGCCACCCCCGCACGCGGCTCGCTGGCGGCAAACACCACCCGGGCGATGCGCGCATGCACGATCAGGCCAGCGCACATGCTGCAGGGCTCCAGCGTGACATACAAGGTACTGCCTGGCAGCCGATAGTTCTGCACGCTTTGCGCCGCTGCGCGAATCGCCACCATCTCGGCGTGGGCACTGGGGTCGTGACGCAGAATTGGGCAGTTGAAGCCCTGCCCGACCACTTCGCCATCCTGCACCAGCACGGCGCCAACCGGCACCTCGCCCTGCTCCGCGCCCAGGCACGCCTGCGCCAGCGCCAGGCGCATGAAGTGCTCGTCACGCGAGCGATCGATGATCTGCGGTCGTTTCATTGCATCAATCCGAAGGGTGACCGCCTGCCAGGCGGACCTGAAAACGGCGCCTACCCTACACCACTTCGATGGCCGCCATCAGCCCCGTTTCCATATGGTCGATGACGTGGCAGTGGAACATCCACACACCGGGATTATCGGCAACGAAGGCGATGCGCGCAGTCTCGTTCTTGCCCAATAGATAGGTGTCGGTGAAATACGGAATGATCTTGCGCCGGTCCGAGCCCAGCACCTTGAAAGTCATGCCGTGCAGATGAATCGGGTGCTGATACTGCGCCATATTGCGCAGCACGAAGATGTAGTGACCATCCTTCTTCAGCGTGGCGATCGGGCGATCGGCGCAGGTCTTGTCGTTGATGTCCCAGGCCTGGCCGTTGATCTGCCAGTACTTGTAGCGACCGGCAGCCTCGTCGGCCGGCGAGGCCAGCGCGGCGGCCCACTCGAAGTTGAAGCGCAGCGTCTCGGCACGTGACAGGTCAGGCTCGGCAATCGGGTTGGCCGGCAACGGCGGAGGCCAATCCCCAACAGCCTCGGTGCTGGTGATGCCTTTCAAGGTCGCCAGGCGCAGCGGCCCGTTGCGCAGGGACAGCTCCTGCCCAGCCGCCGGCACCCTCAGTGCCAGGTCGATACGCATACCTGGCCCCAGCCAGTACTCCTTGCCCAAAGGCCGCGGCTGCACCGGGTTGCCATCCAGCGCATAGATGCGCGCCTCGCTGCCCGGCAGATTGAGGCGATAGGTGATGGTGTTGTCGACGTTGATCAGGCGCAGGCGCACCACCTGCCCTGCAGGTAATTCGAGGGTCGGGTTCGGTTCGCCGTTGATGGTGGTCAAGCGCCCACGCGTACCCTCGCGCGCCGCCTGACGCGGTACCAGAAATTCGCTGAAGGCACCCTGTTCGTCGATATGCCAGGTCTTCAGGCTCAGCGTGCGCTCATGGCGGAAGCCCGTCGGCTCGCGCTCCTCGACGATCAGCGGCCCCACCAGGCCACGCCCCAACTGCTCGGCACTGGCGGTGTGCGGGTGGTACCAGAAGCTGCCGGCGTCGTGGCAGATGAAGTCATAGTCGAAGTACTCGCCCGGCAGCACTGGTGCCTGGGAGACATAGGGCACGCCGTCCATTTCCAGCGGCAGACGAATGCCATGCCAATGGATGGTGCTCTGTACATCCAGCTTGTTGATGAAGCGCACCCGCAAACGCTCGCCCTGCCGACAGCGCAACTCCAACCCCGGCGCCTGGCCGCCATAGCCCCAGGCCGGCGTCTTGTGTCCAGGCACCAGCTCCAGATCAAGCGGCGCAGCGATCAGCTCGTAGTCATGGCTCGCCACGTTCTCCGGGCGCCCGAGCCAGTAACGCACACCACCTACGCCCAGGCCGGCAACACCCAGACCTGCCAGACCGGCGAGCACTTGTCTGCGGGTAAACGACATCTTCATCCTCGACAATCTGCGAGCATACTCAATTGCGGTATCTTCTCATTTTCACGAAGGAAGAAACGAGTTCGGTCGAAGGACTTATTGCCGCAGATGAATGCGCTGCATGTCACAAGCGACCGCGACCATCCTCACATCCTGCCGACGCCTCAGTAGAATGGGCACCTACCAAAAAGGGATATCGGTACGACATGGATTGGTTCGAATTGGCAATGGGCCTCGCAATTACACTTCTTACCCCATTGCTTCTGCTCTTCTGGGTGGTGCTGATGGCAGGCATCGGCCAATGGCTGTATGAGGGCACACGCGACCTAGGCCGCCCCCATAGCCTGGTCGAAGCCAGGATTATCGATCAACGTCGGATCGATACACGCATTCGCGGCAATCGCATCAGCTGGATCGGCATACGAACCGTCTACAGGCTGCGCTATGAATACGCTGGCCAGACGTATGAAATCGAGTACCTGGTCCGAGACGAGCCGCAGGTCATGCTCGACAAGGATGCGGGTACCTTCAGCCTTTACGTCCCCCACGACCGGCCTGCTCATGCGCGAGCGGAACACCACCCAAGCCAACTCTTTTACGGGCTTCTACTGGTTGGTGCTATGGCCTACGGCAGCTGGCTGACAGCGCCCTTTCTTGTGTTCTGGCAATAGTCATGGAGATCATTTTCGTCACCCTCCTGCTGGTGTTCGGAGGCTTGTTATGGCTCGGGTTGATCGCCATCGCGCTGGGAGCCTATTACCTGCTCGGGCGCCTTATATTAAAAAGCATAAGGCAGGCATTTCTCCGACCTGGCACTGCCCAGATTACAGCCTATGAAGTTCGGATTCCGGATCTGAACGAAGACGACGCAGAAGATGCCCGCCCCATGATCCGCCTGGAGCTCGACTGCGAACGGCACGGCCAGCATTTCAGGCTCAACCTGGGCCCGCTGACATGCCAGGAGCTTTTTGCAGCACTCGATCAACCGGTGCATCGCGCGGCCTGCTGGATGACCAGCGAAGACTGGTACCAGTTGCTGCAAGGCCGCTGGATTACGGTCGCCTGTGACCCCGGGCGAACCGAGGCGATCCTGACCAGCCAGGTACGCGCCAAGCGCGAGATGTTCGTTGCCGCACTTATCGCGCTTGCAACAATCGTTTTACTGGCACTGCTGCAGACATGAAAAAACCGGCCGAAGCCGGTTTCTTTATTGAGCCCTGAAGCCAACGCCAACCAATGGCTACTGGCCCCGTCCAGGGGCCTGAGCCGACTTACCAGCTGTAGCTCAGCTTGGCGGTAACTTCACGGCCCGGGTTGTAGTAATCAGCCGTACCGGAGCCGACCACATGCTGCTCATCCAGCAGATTGCTGACGTTGAGAGCCAGATCTGTGCCCTTGACGATGTTGTAGGTGAAGGCGGCGTCGAACACTGTAGCGGCATCGCTTTTATCGGTGTTGGCGGCGCCAAAATAGTATTCACCAATGTAACGGGCGCCCAGACCTACGCTCACCTTAGTGCCCGGCACACTGTAGTAGCTCCAGAGTGAAGCGCTATGCCGTGGAGTGACTTCAAATTCATTGCCTTTGAGAGACGTGCCATCCCACAGCGAACCGCGAAGTACATCTGACTTCATGTAGGAGTATCCGCCAACCAGGCTCAGGTTCTCGGTCAACTCAGCCTTGGCTTCCAGATCGAGGCCTCGCACCCTTGTCTCACCAACCGTCTGCTGCTGAATACCACCGCCAGGTACAACAACAGCAATGGAGACATTTTCCTGAGTCAAATCATAGATGGCTGCGGAAAAGAGCGCGTTCATACCAGCAGGTGAATATTTCGCGCCTACTTCATACTGCTTGCCACGCTTCGGAGTGACGCCAATCTCGGGCGGAGAAACGGACTCCACCATGCTTACATAGGTCGAAACCTCGTCAGTGACGATGAAGGTCAACGCGCCACGGTAAGACGTTTCAGAAAAACTGTCCGAGGTTTTGACGGTATTGAGCTTGTTGGTTTCAGCCAGGTCCATCGAATCGTTACGCACGCCGGCAGTGACGATAACTCGGTCGTAGAACGACAGGTTCTGTTGCAGGAATACAGCCTTGGTCGTGTACTCCTGTTTGACGTGACGATAGGGCGACAGTCCGCCTGGAGCACCGCTGTAGACCGGGTTGGCAATATCAATCGGAGCCACTTCTCCCGCGATTCCTCGGGCGTAGATAGAGCTGGCGTCAGTTGTAGAATCGCCGTACTCGACTCCCACCATGGTGCTGCTATCGATAATTCCGAAACGGGCATCGTATTGCAGCATCAGATTACCGTTGACCTGCTCGGCCTCAGTATCGGTACCAAAAGCATCACGGTCGCGAAGCGTTCCCGTTCCTGTGCCGCTCAGGTACAGGTAAGCAAAATCATCCGTCAGCTCGCTGTACCGCAGGTTGCTGCGCAGGATGAAGCCGTTGTCGAAATCGTGAGTGAAACTACCACTGATATTGGTGCGTTCCACATCGTGGAAGTTGTAGCCAGGCTCACCGAAGAATTCATCGCGGTCATATTCCCTGTCTGTCGGGTAACCGCCACTGTTGGGGGTACTCTTGGTTTTGAGGTGATCCACGACGAGCGTTGCTGAGGTATAGGCCGTCGGTGCCCAGGTCAGCCCGCCCATGAGGAACTGATTGTCGTCCTGAGAGTGATCGTACTCACGATCACTGTCCTGGAACTTGCCAGTGAAACGATAAGCCAAGGTCTTATCCGCATTCAGTACATCACCGACGTCGATGCCGGTTTCCTTGTGGTTGAAGGAACCGTAAGTGCCATAGATCTGACCGAACTTCTCGAAGCGCGGTTTCTTGGTCACGAAGTTCACCGAACCACCTGGGTCGGCAGCGCCAAACAACGTGGAGTTGGCGCCCCGCAGAATTTCAACGCGCTCGAAGGCGAACGGGTCTTCGCGAACACCGCGCATGGAACTCAGTGTCAAACCGTCGCGATAGGTGGTCGCCTGGAAGCCACGAATCTTGAAGTAATCGTTGCGGTCATCGCTGCCGTAGTAGTCGGTGATCACGCCTGGCGTGTACTGCAAGAGTTCTTCTGTGGTGTTGACGCTGCGCTGCTCGATTTCCTTCTGGGTAACGACGGAAACGGAAGCCGGGGTATTGAGGATGCTGGTGGCGACCTTGCCACCGACCCACAGCTCCTGGGCAACCACCGAACTGGCGTCATCACCTGCCGAGGCCTTGGCATTGACGATAATTGGCGCCAGGCGGAAGGGTTCTTCCTCTGTGGCAGAGCTTGCCTCTTGCGCGTGAACGTATAGAGGCGCAGCAACCAGCGGCGTGCAAAACAGAGCAACGCTGGTAACGCGCCGCCAGGGCGCTCGTGCATTGAGAACCCCGTTCTTACTATCGGTCATGCTCATGGTCCTTATCGGTTAAGAGGCGTGTCAGCGGCCTGCCTTGTCATCTTTCTATGTGGCGATACCACCTGGTTGGCGGCGGCAACATAGCAGAAAACACACATCAAAACGATAATGACTTACATATAGATTTACTAACCTCTCGTGATACCGAGCCCGTTATGCACCAGGCGCAATCCATCTCAATTGCTTGTTCGGAGCACAGAGCGGCCCCGGACCACTTGCCAGATAGAGCGCGCAGCCACACAGAGCATTCGTAAGTGCGCCACGCTGGATCTGTCTGCGCCCCCTGCCACCTGCCGGTTGAGCGACGACGGCTACTCCCAATTGCTGGGAAGCCGCTAATTCACTATCGCCTGCGACTGGCACCAGCACGAAGCGATACCCGCCAGCCAGATTCGTCAGGACCGGCGCATGCCGCCACTCCGTTGTCTGAGCCCGAGCCTGTTCGTGCTTCTGGCGACTCTGTCTTTGTTTCAGGGCCGACTGACCCTGGCAGCGTCCAGGCGTTTACGGGCGGGTATCTAAATTCTCTGCTCAGTCGCATTCAGGTACCTGAGCCATGGTCATGCCCCCACCGAAATTGGCAATGGGTCGCATGACCAGACGGCAGCCTTCCTCTACATCCTGACCGGCCTGTGCCTCGAGTGATTCGCGTTTGACCCGGTAATCAAACGTCAGGGTGGTTCCGGCAGGCGCACCACCCTCTTCACGAGCCGTCGTGACACGCACCTCCAGCCGCACCTCAGCCGGACTGAAAGTGCCCGAAAAGAGGAAGGCACGCCCGTCGTTGATACCTCCCCCGCTAACACGCCCGTCGGCTGCGATGCTCATCTGCACGTCATCCGGCTCGCTGCGCCAGCCGGTATCGTCATAAGTGCCGGGAATCGTCAGCTCGGTCTGCGTGGTGCTGTCCGGAACCTTGCCACGTAACTGCAGGACCGCCTTGCCCGGTGCGCTGCGCTCCAGCAACACACTTCCCCTTCCGTAGTGCGTGACCGGTTTGCCGGAGGGAGGTGCCACCTTAAAGTCGACTCGACCAGTGTAAGGGCGCTCACCGAAGCGCTCGATCATGTCCTGAGCGAATCCGCAGGGCGCCAGGAACAACAACAGCACCGTCAGCAAAGTGCGCAAACGTGGGACAATTAACGAGTCGCCGGGCATGGGCACATCCTCTTTAAGGAAATAAAACCCTAACCCTAGCCAAAGTGTTCCGCGGGTGACAGAAAACACGCCATATAAGGCCTAAAAACAAAACCCCGGCACCAGGGCCGGGGTTTCGTCAGACGGGCGACGCCAGGGTGGGCATCATTCCCACTCGATGGTCGCTGGCGGCTTGCTCGAGACGTCGTAGGTGACGCGGGAGATGCCTTCGATTTCGTTGATGATGCGGCCGCTGACGGTTTCCAGCAGCTCGTAAGGCAGGTGCGCCCAGCGAGCGGTCATGAAGTCCACGGTTTCCACGGCGCGCAGGGCAACGACCCAGGCGTAGCGACGGCCATCACCGACGACGCCGACCGATTTCACCGGCTGGAACACCACGAACGCCTGGCTGGTCTTGTGGTACCAGTCGGCCTTGCGCAGCTCTTCGATGAAGATGTGGTCGGCGCGGCGCAGCAGGTCGGCGTATTCCTTCTTCACTTCGCCGAGGATGCGCACGCCCAGGCCCGGGCCCGGGAACGGGTGGCGGTAGACCATGTCGTAGGGCAGGCCCAGCTCCAGGCCGATCTTGCGCACTTCGTCCTTGAACAGTTCACGCAGCGGCTCGACCAGCTTGAGGTTCATTTCCTCCGGCAGGCCACCAACGTTGTGGTGGCTCTTGATCACATGAGCCTTGCCGCTCTTGGCGCCAGCCGACTCGATCACGTCCGGGTAGATGGTACCCTGGGCGAGGAACTGGATATTGTCCAGCTTGCTGGCCTGCGCATCGAACACGTCGATGAAGGTGCGGCCGATGATCTTGCGCTTCTTCTCCGGGTCAGACTCGCCGGCCAGGTTGCTGAGGAACTGCTCTTCGGCATCGGCACGAATCACCTTGACGCCCATGTTCTCGGCGAACATGGCCATTACCTGGTCGCCTTCGTGCAGACGCAGCAGGCCGTTGTCGACGAACACACAGGTCAGCTGATCGCCGATGGCCTTGTGCAGTAGCGCCGCGACCACCGAGGAGTCAACGCCACCGGACAGGCCGAGCAGCACGTTGGCGTCGCCGACCTGAGCGCGCACGGCAGCGATGGCATCTTCGACGATGTTGGCCGGGGTCCACAGGGCTTCACAGCCGCTGATTTCCAGCACGAAGCGCGAGAGGATGCGACCGCCCTGCTTGGTGTGGGTCACTTCCGGGTGGAACTGCACGCCGTAATAGTGGCGAGTGTCGTCGCACATGGCGGCGATTGGGCAGCTCGGGGTGCTGGCGAGGATGTGGAAGCCTTCCGGCAGGCGGGTGACCTTGTCACCGTGGCTCATCCACACGTCGAGGCCCAGTACACCGTCGGCGTCGACATGGTCTTCGATACCGGCCAGCAGTTGGCTCTTGCCGACCACGTCGACACGGGCATAGCCGAACTCACGCAGGTCGGAACCTTCCACCTTGCCGCCGAGCTGCTCGGCCATGGTCTGCATGCCGTAGCAGATACCCAGGATCGGCACATTCAGGTCGAACACCGCTTGCGGCGCGCGCGGGCTATTGGCTTCGTGCACCGACTCCGGGCCACCGGCGAGGATGATGCCGCGCGGAGCGAAGGCGCGGATATCTTCGTCGCTCATGTCCCAGGGGTGCAGTTCGCAATAGACACCGATCTCGCGCACACGGCGTGCGATCAGCTGGGTGTACTGGGAACCGAAGTCCAGAATGAGGATGCGGTGGGCGTGAATGTCGTGGGCCATGGCCGTCTCTCGTAGGTATTCACAAATGACACGGGGCTGTTAAACCAGCCCCGTGTTGATTCAATGCAATGGACCTTAGCCCACGCGATAGTTCGGGGCTTCCTTGGTGATCTGCACGTCGTGGACATGCGACTCGGCCATACCGGCGCCAGTGATGCGCACGAACTCAGGCTTGGTACGCATGTCTTCGATGGTGGCGCAGCCGGTGTAGCCCATGGAGGCACGCAGGCCGCCCATCAGTTGGTGAACGATGGCACTCATTGCGCCCTTGTACGGCACACGACCTTCGATACCTTCCGGCACCAGCTTCTCGGCACCGGCCGAGGAGTCTTGGAAGTAACGGTCGGAAGAGCCCTGCGCCTGGGCCATGGCGCCCAGCGAGCCCATGCCGCGGTAAGCCTTGTAGGAGCGGCCCTGGAACAGTTCGACTTCGCCCGGGGCTTCTTCGGTACCGGCCAGCATGGAGCCGATCATCACAGCGGAAGCGCCGGCAACGATGGCCTTGGACAGATCGCCAGAGAAGCGGATACCACCGTCAGCAATCAGCGGTACGCCAGTGCCGGCCAGTGCTGCGGCCACATTGGCCACGGCGCTGATCTGCGGAACACCGACGCCAGCGACGATACGGGTGGTGCAGATCGAGCCTGGGCCGATGCCGACCTTGACGCCATCGGCGCCGGCTTCGACCAGCGCCTTGGCAGCTGCGCCCGTGGCGATGTTGCCACCGATCACCTGGACTTCCGGGAAGTTCTGCTTGACCCAACGCACGCGGTCGATCACGCCCTTGGAGTGGCCGTGAGCGGTGTCGACGATGATCACATCCACACCGGCATTGACCAGAGCGCCTACGCGATCACCGGTGTCGGCACCCGTGCCGACGGCAGCGCCAACGCGCAGACGACCTTGATCGTCCTTGCTCGCCAGCGGGTAGGCCTTGGCTTTCTCGATATCCTTGACGGTCATCATGCCCTTGAGGGTGAAGGCGTCATCGACGATCAGCACCTTCTCGATACGGTGCTTGTGCAGCAGCTCGCGCACGGTTTCCTTGGCGGCGCCTTCCTTGACGGTGACCAGGCGCTCTTTCGGCGTCATCACCTCACGCACTTTAGCGTCCAGACGGTTCTCGAAACGCACATCGCGGGAAGTGACGATACCCACCAGGTCGCCGTTGGACAGCACCGGCACACCGGAGATGTTGTGCAGGCGGGTCAGCTCGAACAGGTCACGCACGGTGGCGTCGGCCTCGATGGTGATCGGGTCCTTGACCACGCCGGCCTCGAACTTCTTGACCTTGCGCACCTCGGCAGCCTGCTGCTCGATGGTCATGTTCTTGTGGATGATGCCGATGCCGCCTTCCTGTGCCATGGCGATGGCCAGGCGCGCTTCGGTGACGGTGTCCATGGCAGCGGACAGCAGCGGGATGTTCAGTTCGATGCCGCGGGTCAGGCGGGTCTTCAGGCTGACGTCCTTGGGCAGTACCTCGGAATAACCGGGGATAAGCAGGACGTCGTCGAAAGTGAGTGCTTCTTGGCTGATGCGCAGCATGGCGGGCTCCCGAGCGGGAAAATAAGAAGCGCGGCATTATACCCAGCGACCTCATCCCACTCAATGCAAAGTGTATCTCTAGGCAGCCACACCTTGAAAATCATAGAATAATGATTCTCAAAAACACCTGCACCTGAGTGCCAAATGAAATCAAACCTTTCTTCCTTGAGTGGCCAATGTGCTGCCCTGCTTACCTTTTGCCTGCTTCCAGCCGGCCACCTTCTGGCCCAGGAGCTGGAGCTGCCCAGCCAGGAAGTGCTCGCCAAGCCCGCTGTCGAAGAAGACGGCTACCAGGCCAAGCGCGCCAGCACGGCAAGCAAATCCTCCGTAGCACTCAAGGATGAGGCCCAATCAGTGCAGGTGGTAACACCACAGACCATCGAGGACTTTCAGGTCAGATCGCTGGACGATGCGATGAAGTTCGTTAGCGGCATGACACAGAGCAACACACTGGCTGGCACGCAAGATGGCTTCGTCAAGCGCGGTTTCGGCAGTAATACCGACGGTTCGACCCTGCGCGATGGTGTGCGTAGCAACCTGTCGCGCAATTTCGACGCCACCACCGAACGCGTGGAAGTACTCAAAGGGCCGGCATCTCTGCTCTACGGTGCTCTGGAACCAGGCGGGCTTATAAACGTCATCAGCAAGCGCCCTGAATACAACCAGCGCACTCGCCTGTCGGGCGAGCATTCAAGCTTCGGCGGCGGCAATCTTTCCCTTGATACGACAGGGCCACTGGGAGACAGCGGCTTCGCCTACCGCCTGGTCGCTGAACGGCAGCACGAGGATTACTGGCGTAACTACGGCAGCGACGAGCGCAGCCTGATCGCGCCTTCACTGAGCTGGACCGGCGACGACCTGCGCATCGACTTGTCCTATCAGTACAAGGAATATTCAACCCCCGTGGACCGAGGCACGGTGTTGGTCAACAACCGCATCGCCCACACCCCCTACAACCAGCAGTTCGGCGAGCGTTGGGCGAAGAACGAGGGGATCGACCAAATTTTCGACGCACGCATCGAATACCAGTTGAACCCGGACTGGAAAACCCGCTTCACCTACAGCTTCAACCAGGAGAAGTACGACTTCGCCGAAGCGGTACCGATCATCAGCACAGCCGCACAACGCAACGCGCTGAATAACCTGGGCACGCTGCGCCGCCAGGCCAACGGTTGCGGATTCCACGGTCATCTGGCCACCCATTCCATGAGCATCTGACCACCGATTCCACGCTGATCCGGCCACCCATTCCACGCGCATCCGGCCACTGATTCCACGGCCATCCGGCCA
>NZ_PGLR01000005.1 GCF_002803095.1 Pseudomonas sp. ZH-FAD
GCCATTGCACAGGCCGATCTGGATCGTGACGCGCTCTGTGGCGCTGAGTTCGTGATAGGACATGGGGCAACACCTTACCGAAATGGTCGGGTGTTGCACTCAGTTTTTGCGGCCGCCCCCCATAAAAAATGCCCCGCACAGGGCGGGGCATCTTCGATTCAAGCGACCAAATTAGCTGGCAGTGCAGCCACTCGGCAGGAAAGACTCTTTCCAGCCAGTAGGGCGGTTAGCGATATTGCAAGACCAGACGCCGTTAGCAGCCCGACCTAACTGAACAACAGCACCAGCCACTGCGGGATTACCCTGCAGGGTGCAGGTCAATGCGGTAGCAGAAACACCTGCAGTCGGCTGACCGACAGCAATAGTACCGCAACGATTAGTGGTAGTGGCAAGCCCCATGTTAGCCGCAGTGTAAAAAGCTGTTGGCTTGCCCTCGTTCACAGCCGACTCATAAGAAGTCTTGGCACCAGCGATTTCCGCCAGACCCGTAGTGACCTGGGTCTTGGCGACATAATCCTGATAAGCCGGAATGGCGATAGCAGCCAGAATACCGATGATGGCAACCACGATCATCAGTTCGATCAGGGTGAAACCCTTCTGCATTTGAGCTTTCATTCGTTAACTCTCCTAGAAATGGACAGGTCCAGCGACCTGAACATAGCAATGCAGCCAGCGTGCCAACTTTGAGACGCTCACCAAATCAGGCCATTCACCCAGCCCTACACACCCAGCCACACTCCACTCGGACACTAACTGACCTTTTTCGTCACCTAACAAACCGCAGTTTGGCATGTGCCAGCATCTAGGCTATAAGGCAGGCATTGTGTGTGGAGCCCCCAATGAACGAAAGCGTATCCCTTTCCGGCCTGGCCAAGCAGATGGTACTGGCCGAGCTGCTGGACGAAAAAGCTGCTCAACAGGCGCAGCTACAGGCCCAGCGCAACAAGCTGTCGCTGGTTACTTACCTGGTTCAGAACAAGCTGGTAAAGAGCCGCGCCCTAGCTGAACTGGCCTCGGAGCAGTTCGGTGTTTCCTTTCTCGACCTCAACACCCTCGACAAGGAAAGCCAGCCACGCGACCTGATCAGCGAGAAACTGGTACGGCAGCACCGCGTGCTGCCGCTATGGCGTCGCGGCAACAAACTCTTCGTCGGCCTCTCCGACCCGTCCAACCACCAGGCCGTCACCGATGTACAGTTCAGCACTGGCCTGACCACAGAAGCCATTCTGGTCGAGGACGACAAGCTAGGCGATGCCATCGAAAAGTTCTTCGACTCTGCCAATAGCGGCATGGAAGATCTGGCCGATGTAGACCTTGACGGACTGGATGTCGAGGCGGTGGACGATGACAAACCTGTGGGCGAGGGCGGCACTGACGCTGACGATGCGCCGGTAGTGCGCTTCGTCAATAAGATGCTACTAGACGCCATCAAGGGCGGCTCATCGGACCTGCACTTCGAGCCTTACGAAAAGAACTATCGCGTGCGTTTTCGTACCGACGGCATTCTGCATGAGGCGGCCCGCCCTCCCATCCAGCTCGCCCCAAGAATTTCCGCACGCCTAAAGGTAATGGCTGCATTGGATATCTCCGAGCGGCGCAAGCCGCAGGATGGCCGGATCAAGATGAAGATTTCCAAGACAAAGGCCATCGATTTCCGCGTCAACACTCTGCCCACACTCTGGGGCGAGAAGATCGTGATGCGAATTCTCGACCCCACCAGCGCGCAGATGGGCATCGACGCACTGGGCTACGAGGAGGAGCAGAAAGAACTCTATATGGCTGCCCTCAAGCAGCCCCAAGGCATGATTCTGGTCACCGGCCCCACCGGCTCGGGCAAGACCGTATCGCTCTACACCGGCCTGAACATCCTAAATACGCCTGATGTGAATATCTCCACCGCCGAAGACCCGGTGGAGATCAACCTGGAGGGCATCAACCAGGTCAACGTCAATCCCAAGCAGGGCATGGATTTCACCCAGGCGCTGCGCGCCTTCCTGCGTCAGGACCCGGATATCATCATGGTGGGCGAGATCCGCGACCTGGATACCGCCTCCATTGCCGTCAAAGCCGCGCAAACCGGGCATATGGTGATGTCCACCCTGCACACCAACAGCGCTGCGGAAACCCTGACCCGCTTGCGCAATATGGGCGTACCATCCTTCAACATCGCCACCTCGGTCAACCTGATCATCGCTCAGCGCCTGGCGCGCAAGCTGTGCAGCAGTTGCAAGAAGGAAGTCAACGTACCGCGTGAAACCTTGCTGGCCGAGGGCTTCCCCGAAGACAAGATCGGCACCTTCAAGATTTATGGCCCAGTGGGCTGCGAAAACTGCAAGGGCGGTTACAAGGGCCGCGTCGGTATTTATGAAGTGGTTAAAAACACGCCCAACCTGCAGCGGATTATCATGGAGGAAGGCAACTCCATCGATATTTCCGCGCAGATGCGTAAAGACGGCTTTAATGACCTGCGCACATCCGCTTTGCTCAAGGCCATGCAAGGGGTTACCAGCCTTGAGGAAGTCAACCGCGTGACCAAGGATTAACCATGGCCGAAAAAGCTCTAAAAACCAGCGCATTCAAGTGGGAAGGCAAAGACAGACGCGGCGCGGTCGTCTCCGGCGTGATCAATGGGCAAAACCCCGCCCTGATCAAGGCGCAACTGCGCAAGCAAGGCATCAACCCGACCAAGGTGCGCAAGCAGTCCTCGCTATCCTTCGGTAAGGGCAAGAAGATCAAACCCATGGATATAGCCCTGTTCACTCGGCAGATGGCGACCATGATGAAGGCCGGAGTGCCACTATTGCAGTCCTTCGACATTATCGGCGAGGGCTTCGATAACCCCAATATGCGCAAACTGATCGACGACGTGAAGCAGGAGGTGGCTGCCGGTAATAGCTTCGCCACCTCGCTGCGCAAGAAGCCTGAATACTTCGACGAACTGTATTGCAACCTAGTGGAGTCTGGCGAACAGGCCGGTGCCCTGGAAAACCTGCTGGACCGAATTGCTACCTACAAAGAAAAGACCGAAGCGCTAAAGGCTAAGATCAAGAAGGCGATGAACTACCCCATCGCAGTAATCGTGGTGGCTGTTATTGTTTCTTCCATTTTGCTTATCAAGGTTGTCCCGCAATTTGAGGAGGTCTTTGCGAACTTCGGAGCAGAGCTACCGGCTTTCACTCAGATGGTGATTGGTATTTCTCAAGCGCTGCAAAAATGGTGGTTTATCATTCTGCTGGTGATATTCGCTACGGCCTTTAGTTTTCGTGAGGCCATGAAGCGCTCGCAAAAACTACGTGACTCTGTAGATCGCGGCATACTGAAGCTGCCTGTAGTAGGAGACATCCTTTACAAGTCAGCGGTTGCGCGCTTCGCTCGTACTCTGTCGACCACCTTCGCCGCTGGTGTGCCACTGGTAGACGCTCTCGACTCGGTATCCGGCGCTACCGGCAACGTGGTTTTCAAGAATGCCACCAATAAAATCAAGGCCGATGTATCCACCGGCATGCAGCTTAACTTCTCCATGCGTACAACCGGCACTTTCCCCAGCATGGCCGTGCAGATGACAGCCATCGGAGAAGAGTCTGGTGCGTTAGATGAAATGCTCGGCAAGGTAGCCACCTTTTACGAGGATGAGGTGGACAATATGGTCGACGGCCTTACCAGCCTGATGGAGCCTCTGATCATGTCTGTGCTCGGCGTTCTGGTCGGTGGCCTGATCATTGCGATGTACCTTCCAATCTTCCAGCTGGGCGCCGTAGTCTAAATGCTCGTAATCGACTTCCTGGCCAGCCATGTGCTGGCCTTTGTTTTGTGTGCTCTGCTACTGGGCCTGCTAGTCGGCAGCTTCCTCAATGTAGTGATCTATCGCCTACCCGTGATGCTGCAACGCGATTGGCAGAGCCAGGCGCGCGAGGTGCTGGAATTGCCGCCAGCACCAACCGCTCAGACCTTCAATCTGATCCTGCCCAACTCCTGCTGCCCACAATGCAGCCATGAGATCCGCCCATGGGAGAACATCCCAGTCATCAGCTATCTGTTTCTGCGCGGCAAGTGTTCGAACTGCAAGACCCCGATCAGCAAGCGTTACCCCATCGTCGAACTGGCCTGCGGGCTGCTCTCCGGCTATGTCGCCTGGCATTTCGGTTTCACCTGGCAGGCCGGGGCGATGCTGGTGCTGGCCTGGGGGCTGCTGGCGATGAGCCTGATCGATGCCGATCACCAGATTCTGCCGGATGTACTGGTGCTGCCGCTGCTGTGGCTGGGCTTGATCGTCAATTACTTCGGGCTGTTCACCAGCCTTGAAGATGCCCTGTGGGGGGCGATTGCCGGTTACCTGAGCTTGTGGTCGGTGTACTGGCTGTTCAAGCTGATCACCGGCAAGGAAGGCATGGGTTATGGTGACTTCAAGCTGCTGGCCATGCTCGGCGCCTGGGGTGGCTGGCAGATTCTGCCGCTGACCATTCTGCTGTCGTCGCTGGTTGGGGCGGTGCTGGGGGTCATTATGCTGCGTATGCGTGGCAGTGATTCCGGCACGCCGATTCCCTTCGGCCCTTATCTGGCGATTGCCGGGTGGATCGCCCTGCTGTGGGGCGATGTGATTACCGGCAGCTATCTGAAGTTTGCTGGGTTTTGAGCTAACCCAGCAACATTCGTCACTCCCGCGAAGGCGGGAGCCCAGAGCTATCCTGACTCCACAAGCTGGGTCCCCGCCTTCGCGGGGATGACGGATCGCGGCACACGCGGTTCGCATCATCACGCAATCCCCCCTACAATCGCGGCCTTGAGCAGTAACGAGACCGCATTGGCGTTATGAAACCCTGGATACTCGGCCTGACTGGCGGCATTGGCAGCGGCAAGAGCGCGGTGGCGCAAGGCTTTATCGAACGCGGCGTGCACGTGGTGGACGCCGATCATGCGGCGCGCTGGGTGGTGGAGCCGGGGCGCCCGGCGCTGGCCAGGATCGTCGAGCACTTTGGTGCAGGCGTATTGCAAGCCAATGGCGAGCTGGACCGCGCCGCGCTGCGCAAGCTGATATTTGCCGCACCCGAGCAACGCCGCTGGCTGGAAAGCCTGCTGCACCCGCTGATCGGCCAGGAGATCGTTCAGGTGCTGGCGCGCGCAGAATCGCCCTATGCCATTCTGGTGTCGCCACTACTGGTCGAGTCCGGCCAGCGGCAGATGACCCAACGCATATTGGTCGTCGACACGCCTGCCGAGCTGCAGGTGCAACGCACCATCGCGCGCGACCAGAGTTCGGAAGAACAGGTTCGCGCCATCATGCAGGCCCAGGCCAGCCGCGAAGAGCGCCTGCGCCATGCTCACGACGTGCTGGTCAATGATCGTGATATGGCCTGGCTGGACGCGGAGGTCGAGCGTCTGCACAACTTCTATCTGACCCTGCGTGGAGGCCAGCCATGACCATTACCGTTCAATGCCCAACCTGTAGCGCACCCGTCGAGTGGAAAGCCGAAAACACCTACCGCCCCTTCTGCTGCGAGCGCTGCAAGCTGATCGATCTGGGCGCCTGGGCCGCCGAAGAGCATGCGATTCCCGGCAATGACCTGGAAGACGAGATGTTCAGCGGCGACCTGCCGACGCGCCCGCATTGATCCATCTCGCCCCGTTGGCCCCCCACCCTGAGGCGAAGCTTTTGGCCTTAGCGGCGCCTCGCTCGGCCATTCGCCGCGGGGCGCGGCTCCTACAGGGGAGGCAGCAGCCACCTCTGGACTGAAGCCCCGACGCAACCCCGTTTTTTGTAGGAGCCCCGCCCAGGGGCGAAGCATTTGCCTTTAGCGTCGACCCCGCGCATTCGCCGCGGGGCGCGACGCCGACATGAGCAGAATCGCGGGAACCTCAGGGACGCATGAAAGCGTAATCGCGATCATCGTCGAGGTTGTCGGCGAGAAACTGCAGTTCGCCGGCCAGTTCCTGAGCATCACGTAGCGCCTTGTTCTGCTGCACGATTTCCGCCAGCAGCGCACGCAATACCATCAGGCGCTCGAAACCCTGGGCTTCGCCGTCGCGCAAATCATCGTGCAGGGCGCTTCTAGCCCAGCTGTGAATACTCATGTTCAAGTCCCTCACAGGCGTTTTTCACAGCATGGCGGCAGGCCCGCTCCGATCATTGACGAAGATCAATCCCGGCCGCGCCATTCAATCGGCCAATACAACGCCATTCACTCGCCGTGATCACCCTCCTTCCAGGGCGCCTGCAGATAGCGGCTGCGGTTGAAGGTTTCCAGCCAGTCCGGGTAGAACACCACCAACGCGGTGACGATGGTGCCGTTGATAAAGGCTTCGGGGAACGCCACCAGCCACAGATAGCCGGCAAAGTCGTCCAGCCAGGGCGGCATGGGGAACAGCCCGTCCATCCACAACAGCGCGAGGCCGCCGAGCAGCGTCATCAGCGTAGCCAGCGCTGCCGGAAAGAAACCGCAGAAGAAGATGTAGACGAACAGGTTACGCGGCTGCGCGCGCTCGACACGGATTGCACACAGCTCGGTGACCAGCACCGGAATCAGCACCAGCAGTACGCCGTTGATGCCGAGCGAGGCCAGGTCCATGCGACCGATAGCCAGCAGGCCAAGCTGCGCCGCCAGGCCAGCCAGCACGGCAAGTGGCCAATCAAGCAACAGGGTTACGGCGGTCATACCAATGAAGTGATAGGAAAGCCCGGAGTCGAAATCGCGGCGCACCAGCCAGAGCAGAAACAGCGCGAGCATGGTGCCGAACAGCAGATGCTGGCGGCGCAGGTCACTGAACAGTTCGACCCAGGGCGCCCGAGTTATCGCCCAGAGCAGCGCCAGCCCGTAGACCAGCCAGCCGACCAGCAAGGTGGAGAACGCCAGCAGGTTGGAAGCGATCATGCGCGCGCACCCTTTCCTTCATTCATTGCCATGCCAGGCAGTCTACACCGGCACTCGGATTTGATTTTGCCGGCAGAGCAACTGCAATGGCGGCTGCCCTGCCATTGATCGACAACAGCCAACGAAACCCAGCTGGATTTCCACGCTCACTGGAACGACTGGAGCTGCAGGCACTGGCATGCGGGTAAGCGCTACAGCTAAGCTTCGAATATGGACGATTCCGATTATTTGCGCTTACTTACGCACCAGGCCGAACAAGCCAATGCTTTCCTATCCAACGCCAAGAAATGGGAGCGTGAGCGTTGGGTCTGTCAACGCCTGCTACAAGCGCTGAACGTGCGTCACCATAGCGATGACTTCACGCCCAGCGGCCAGGAGCCGCCGGACGTGCTGTTTCGCGATGCCAACTTCGAAGTATTTTTCGTACTCGATGAAGGCCGGCGCCTCAATGACGAGTGGCGCGCCGAGCTGGAGCGGCGCCGCAGCGCCTTTTCCCTGAGCCAGCTGGTACGCCGCGAAACGCGCCCCAAACGTATTCCCGCCAGCGAAATGCAGGCGCGCCTGGCGCCGACCCTGCGCAAGAAGGCGCATAACTACCGCGAGCGTGGCATCGACCTCGGCGAACTCGACCTGGTCGCCTTCGTCAGCCTCAAGCGCGCCGTGCTCGACTGCAACAGCCACTTCCCGCCCCCTACCGAATACCTGCGCCAAGGCTGGCGCTCGCTGTCCTTGGTTGGTCCGCGCTTTGCCCGTGTACTGTTCGCTCACCCGGACGCGCCGGATTTTCTGCGGCAAAACCTCGGCCGTAGTCTGCTGTTCGACATCGGTATCGGCCTGTGAGCCCCTTGCAGGAATTGCTCGTCGACGTGCCGCAAGTCGGCCAGGTGCGCTGGATAGGGGTTCGCCCCAAGGCGCGCGAGGCGATGCTCGAAGTCGAGGCCGTGGAAGCGCGGCGTGAAGCCGGCCTGACCGGCGATCACAGCCGTCCCGGGCCACGCAATGCGCGGCAGGTCACGCTGATCCAGTGGGAACACCTGGCCGTCGTTGCCGCCTTGCTCGGCCGCGATGCGCCCATGCCGCCCAGCGAGCTGCGCCGCAATATCGCGGTCACCGGCATCAATCTGTTCAGCCTCAAGGGCCGGCGCTTTCGCATTGGCCAGGCGCTGCTGGAAACCACCGGTTGGTGCCAACCCTGCGCCCGCCTGGAGGAACGCCTCGGTCGCGGCACCTTCCAGGCCATGCGTGGCCATGGCGGCATTACCGCTCGCGTGATCGAGGGCGGCATCATCCGCCTGGAGGACACGGTAAGCGTGGAACCCCTCGAAACAATATCTGACCCGCAGGACAACGACGCTCGCCAAGGCTGGCGGGCACGCCTAGAATAGCGGCATTCAAGCAGAGGCCCACCCATGACCAGTCGCCTGAGCCCCGAAGACCAACAGAAAGTCGACCAATACCTGAGCGCACCGCAGCATCAGGTTGAACGTCAGCCGTTTCGCGTTTGGCGTCTGCTGGCGGTGGTCGTGGTCGTGACCATTGGCCTGGGCCTGCTGAGCCGCTTGCTGAGTCGACTGGTGCTATGAGCTGCCTTGCGCTCGCCCTCTCGCACTCACACCGTCTTTTTCAAAGCCTTGTGAGCAATATCCATGTCCCATCGCATCGTGATTGTCGGCGGCGGCGCCGGCGGTTTGGAGCTGGCCACCCGTCTGGGTAGAAAACTGGGCAAGAGTGGCGCGGCCCGAATCATTCTGGTCGACGCCAACCTCACCCACATCTGGAAGCCCCTGCTGCACGAAGTGGCCGCCGGCTCGTTGAACTCCTCGGAAGACGAACTGAACTACGTGGCCCAGGCCAAGTGGAACCATTTCGAGTTCCAGCTCGGGCGCATGTCCGGCCTCGACCGCGCCAGCAAGAGCATCACCCTGGCACCGACGCTGGATGACGACGGCCAGGTACTGATGCCTGAACGCCGCATCACCTACGACAGCCTGGTCATTGCCGTTGGCAGCACCACCAATGACTTCGGCACGCCTGGTGCCGCTGAGCACTGCATTTTCCTCGACACCCGCGCGCAGGCCGAGCGCTTCCATCGCCGCATGCTCAGCCACTACCTGCGTGCACATGCCAGCGAGAGCGAAGACGGTTCGAAGATCGATATCGCCATCGTCGGCGCCGGTGCCACCGGGGTCGAGCTGGCAGCAGAACTGCATCACGCGGCCAAGCAACTGGCCGCATACGGCCTCAATCGCATTCGCCCCGAAGACATGCGCATCACCCTGATCGAGGCGGGCCCCCGCGTATTGCCGGCCCTGCCCGAGCGCATCGCCCGCCCGGTGCACAAGACCCTGGAAAAGCTCGGCGTCACCGTGCTGACCGGCGCCGCCGTCAGCGAAGTGACCGCCGACGGTCTGAAAACCGCCGACGGCAACTTCATACCGGCCAGCCTGAAAGTCTGGGCTGCCGGCATCCGCGCCCCCGGCTTTCTCAAGGATCTCGATGGTCTGGAGAGCAACCGCATCAACCAGTTGCAGGTTCGTCCGACCCTGCAAACGACGCTCGATGACGACGTCTTCGCCTTCGGCGACTGCGCGGCCTGCCCACAGCCGGGCACCGAGGGTCGCAACGTGCCGCCACGCGCCCAGGCCGCGCATCAGCAGGCATCGCTGCTGGCCAAATCGCTACGCTTGAAGATCAGCGCCCAGCCGCTGCCGGAATACCGCTATCGCGACTACGGCTCGCTGATCTCGCTGTCGAGCTTCTCAGCGGTCGGTAACCTGATGGGCAACCTGACCGGCAGCGTCATGCTCGAAGGCTGGCTGGCACGGGTGTTCTACGTATCGCTGTACCGCATGCACCAGATGGCCCTGTATGGCGTGCCACGCACCCTGCTGCTGATGCTCAGTGATCGCATCGGGCGCAGCACCGAGCCGCGTCTGAAACTGCACTGAAGCAGCGGAAACAGACTTTGCAGGTGGGCCGGGCGGCGATCCGCTTCAGCCCACCTCTCACCCCCGCTGGTGGGCTAAAGCCCACCCTACGAGCTA
Source organism: Pseudomonas sp. ZH-FAD (assembly GCF_002803095.1). Taxonomy (GTDB): domain Bacteria; phylum Pseudomonadota; class Gammaproteobacteria; order Pseudomonadales; family Pseudomonadaceae; genus Aquipseudomonas. The sequence continues at coordinate 9,911 of NZ_PGLR01000005.1, forward strand.
GAAGCGGACGCAGGGCGGAACCGGGGGAAACGAGCAGATGCGTAGCCCGGATGAAATCCGGGACGCTCTCGATACAGAACTGCCGCCCCAGGCCGCATTCGAGCCGCGTCGCAAAAACCAGACACGCAAACACGAAAAAGCCCGCACTAGGCGGGCTTGTTCGTTGTGGTGGTGGGTCGTGTAGGATTCGAACCTACGACCAATTGGTTAAAAGCCAACTGCTCTACCAACTGAGCTAACGACCCAAAAATGGTCGGGGTAGGGGGATTCGAACTCCCGACATCTTGCTCCCAAAGCAAGCGCGCTACCGGACTGCGCTATACCCCGATAGGAAGTTGGCTCCGCGACCTGGACTCGAACCAGGGACCCAATGATTAACAGTCATTTGCTCTACCGACTGAGCTATCGCGGAACTTCGGTCTTCCAGCTCTGCTGCGCTTCGGCTTTCGCTTTACCGCTTCAGAGGCGCGCCATTTTACGTAGCAAAATTCCCCTGTCAACCCCTGCAAACTGCTTTTATGACAATGCTTTGCAGGCAAGCGATGGACTACTATATGTTTCATCGAACTGCGGCACGACGCAGGACGCGCCAGCCGACGACGCCAGTCAGGACAGTCCATGAGCAACCAGGACAAGCCCCCCATTCACCCCAAGGTGGTCAGCCTCGCCAGCCGCGGTATACAGCCGCGCTTCAGCGATCTGGTACAAGCCTGCCGCAAACTGGTGATGAATCGACTGGCAGAGCATCTGAGCGGTGTATTCGGCCAAGTCGATGACACCCTGTTCGAGTGCGCCGAGAAAGCCGAGAACAACAAGGTGCAGACGTTGTTCTTCGACAACATGCGCGAGATCCGCCGCCAGCGTCCACAGATCGAGCGCAGCTACCACCAGGCCATCGCCAACAATTTTTCCGATTTCCTCGACGGCAAACTGCAGGATCAGACGCCGGCCGAAGTGGACCCCGAGCAGTTGGCCCTGGTGCAGAACGAGGATTACGAAGAAACCCTGCAAGTCACCAATATGGTCAGCCGGGTCAAGGCACGCTGCACCCAGCCGCTATTCGCTCTGGAGCAGCGCCTGGCGCTGCTCAACAACGGCCAGAAGCTCGGCGAGGACAGCAACCCTTTCGGCCCACAGGCCATTGCCCAGGCGTTTCGCGATGCGCTGGCGCCCTGCCCCTTCCCACTGCAGATCAAGACCATCCTGTACATGCTCTTCGATCGCCATGTGATGCAGAGCCTCGATTCACTCTATGCTGCTCTCAACCAGCGCCTGATCGATGCCGGCGTGCTGCCCAACCTCAAGTACAGCGCGCAGATCAATCAAAGCGTCAGCCGCCCCGATGCGCCTCAGGCAGAAGCCCCGCCCCCCCAACAACAAGCACCGGGCAGAGCGGGCGCGACGTCAGCCCCCGTGGAACCGGCGCTATTCGACCTCGATCTCAGCGCACCGCCGCCGAGCGATCCGGCCGCGCTGTTCAGCGGCCTGTCCAGCCTGCTAGGCGAGCATCGCCAGAGCCACCCGGACGCCCCGCTGCTGAGCGGCACACGGAGCATCATCAGCTTTTCACCGCGCGAGGCCAGTCGTACCTACAGCGCCAGCGAATTGCTTGCTGCGCTCAATCGCATGCAACAGCAGTCGGCCCACGAACTGGCCCAACGCCTGCACCAACCGCAAGCCGTTGAAGGCCTCAAGGCCGACCTGCAGCAGCAATTGGAATCGCACAGCAGCCTGCCGGGCGACAGCAAGGTGTCCGATCAGGAAGCCGACGTGATCGACCTGGTTGGCATGCTGTTCGACTTCATCCTCGATGACGAAAACCTGCCGGACGCCTGCAAGACCGCACTTTCGCACCTGCATACGCCCTACCTGAAAATTGCGCTGCAGGACAAGGCGCTATTCACCCAGCACCACCATCCGGCGCGACGCCTGCTCAACACCATGGCTCAGGCCGGCGTGCTGTACGGCAACGAAGGCGACGAACGCGGCCTGCTGGCCAAGATGCAGTGGGTGGTCGAACGGGTGATTCACGGTTTCAGCGGTGACCTGGCGCTGTTCGACAGCCTGATCGAGGAGTTCAACGAATACGTCGAGACCCTGCGCCACAAGGTCGAACTGCGCGAGCGTCGCGCGGTCGAGGCGGCCAAGGGCCGTGACCGCCTGCTCGGGGCTCGCGAACAGGCGCTTGAGGTGATTCAGCGCTGCGTCGGGCAGCGCGACCTGCCAACCATCATCCGCAATTTCCTCGAACTGACCTGGGCCGATGTCCTGGTTTTCGTCTTGCTGCGCCACGGCGAGCAGAGCACGGAGTGGAAGCGCTCGTGCGAAGTGGCCGAGCAACTGGCCTGGAGCGGCACGCCGCTCGGCGAGGTCGAGGTGCTGCAATTGCAGGAACAGCGCGTGCCCATGCTCAGCGACCTGCGTAAGGGCCTGGAATTGCTCGGCGGCTACCATGAGGACGGCATCCGTCGCCTGCTGCAGGACCTGGTGGCCTGCCAGCACGCGGTGCAAGCCAAACAACCGCAGTTGGCCGCCCAGCTCAGACCCACCCTGCCAGAAAGCCCCCTGGGCGCCATGCTCGGTGAGGATGCCGACCTGGCTCGCCAGGCACCTTCGCGCAGCAAACTCTCGGCACGCGCACAAGCCCTGGCCAAGGAACTGGCCAGCGTCGAATTCGGCACCTGGTTCGAGTTCGTCGAGGACGGCAAGAGCCGCGTACTCAAGCTTTCCTGGTTCAGCCCGACCACGCACAACTACATGTTCGTCGACCACAGTGGTCAACGCGTGGCGATCAAGCCGCTGACCCTGCTGGCCAGCGAGATGGAAAAGGGCCTGGCCCGCATCGTCACTCCCGAACGCGCGACGCCACTGGTCGATCGCGCGCTGACTGCCATTTACCGTGTGCTGCAGCGCTTCACTGGGCGCACGGCCGAACCCCGCTGAGGAATTTCCATGGAAGAGCGTCGTCAACACAGCCGCCATGGCACCGAAATGCAGCTGGAGGTCTTCGACCTGAACAGCGGGCAGCGCCTGGGCCGCATCGTCGACCTGTCTGCCGATGGTTTCATGCTGTTCAGTGACACCCCCCACACCGCCGACGCGGTGCTGGAATGCCGCCTGGTATGCACCTCAGGTAGCGATGCGGTACAGGAAGTGCGCCTGGGCGCCGATTGCCTGTGGAGCCGCCCCGGCGCCGACGGCCAGCATTGCTGGGCCGGCTTTCATATCATCGATCTGGCCGAGGATCAGGCCAAGGCACTGGAAAGCCTGCTGGCCAGGCTATGAACACGCCACCTGCGCGAAGAAAGCTGGAGCAGAAGAGCCGCGCTGCGTAGGAGCCCCGCCCCGGGGCGAAGCTTGTGGATTTGTGCTGAACGCATGATCGATTCGCCGCGAGGCGCGGCTCCTACAGGTACGTAGCAATCTTTCGACCGACACATACTCCGAATGGGTAGGAGCTTTCGCCTCTTCCCCGGTTCGCGGCGGGGCGCCGCTCCTACAGATAGCCTGCACCCTCAACGAAAAACGGAGCCTGAAGGCTCCGTTTTTTCATCCCGGCGTAACACCGGGATATCGCATGATGGGTTACGCGGCGCACTCTGCTCGTGAAACCAGCCAATTACGTGCTTGGCGCCGCTAACTCATCCTACGCCAGCTTCTTGTAACGCACGCGGTGCGGCTGCGCGGCGGCATCGCCCAGGCGTTTCTTGCGGTCGGCTTCGAACTCGGTGTAGTTGCCTTCGAAGAAGTTGACCTTGCCGTCGTCCTCGTAGGAGAGGATGTGCGTGGCGATACGGTCGAGGAACCAGCGATCGTGGGAAATCACCACGGCGGCGCCCGGGAAGTCCAGCAGCGCCTCTTCCAGCGCGCGCAGGGTTTCCACGTCGAGGTCGTTGGACGGTTCGTCGAGCAGCAGCACGTTGCCGCCCTGCTTCAAGGTCAGCGCCATGTGCAGGCGACCGCGCTCACCACCGGAGAGGTCCTTGACGAACTTCTGCTGGTCGGCGCCCTTGAAGTTGAAGCGGCCGACGTAACCGCGCGACGGCACCTCGTAGTTGCCGACCTTGATCATGTCGAAGCCATCGGAAATCTGCTCCCAAACGGTCTTGTTGCCTTCGAGCATCTCGCGGCTCTGCTCGACGCTGGCGATCTGTACGGTCTCACCGATCTCGATGGTGCCGGAGTCCGGCTGCTCCTTACCGGTGATCATGCGCAGCAGGGTCGACTTACCGGCGCCGTTACCACCGATCACGCCGACAATGGCGCCTTTGGGGATGCTGAAGGACAGGTCATCGATCAGCACGCGGTCGCCGAAGGACTTCGACACATTGTGGAAATCGATGACCTTGTCGCCCAGACGCGGGCCAGCCGGGATGTAGATCTCGTTGGTCTCGCTGCGCTTCTGGAATTCCTGCGACTGCATTTCCTCGAAGCGCTGCAGACGTGCCTTGGATTTGGACTGGCGTGCCTTGGCGCCCTGGCGTACCCATTCCAGTTCGGCCTTCATCGCCTTGGCGTGCGACGCCTCGGCCTTGGCTTCCTGAGCCAGACGGTTGGCCTTCGATTCCAGCCAGCCGGAGTAGTTGCCCTCGTAGGGAATACCGTGGCCGCGGTCGAGTTCGAGAATCCAGCCGGCGACGTTGTCGAGGAAGTAGCGGTCGTGAGTAATCGCTACCACTGTGCCGGGGAAGTCGTGCAGGAAGCGCTCCAGCCAGGCGACCGAGTCGGCGTCCAGGTGGTTGGTCGGCTCGTCGAGCAGCAGCATGTCCGGCGCAGAAAGCAGCAGGCGACACAGCGCCACGCGGCGTTTCTCACCACCGGACAGGTGCTCGATCTTGGCATCCCAGGCCGGCAGACGCAGGGCGTCGGCGGCGACTTCCAGCTGGCGCTCCAGGTTGTGGCCATCGGAAGCCTGCAGAATGGCTTCGAGCTTGGCCTGCTCGGCAGCCAGGGCGTCGAAGTCGGCGTCCGGCTCGGCGTAAGCGGCGTAGACCTCGTCAAGACGGGCCTGGGCCTGCTTGATCTCGCCTACTGCCTCTTCGACGATGTCGCGCACCGTCTTGCTCGGGTCGAGCTGTGGCTCCTGCGGCAGGTAGCCGACCTTGATCCCTGGCATCGGACGGGCCTCGCCGTCGATCTCGGTGTCGACGCCGGCCATGATACGCAGCAGCGTGGACTTACCGGCACCGTTGAGGCCCAGCACGCCGATCTTGGCGCCAGGGAAGAATGACAGGGAGATGTCCTTGAGAATTTCACGCTTCGGCGGGACAACCTTGCTGACCCGATGCATGCTGTAGACGTACTGAGCCATGGAGAACCTGACTGGTGAGAATGAGGGCTGAGAATGGCGGGCCTTGCAGACACTGCGATAACGTTGCGAGTGACGAAACCGGCAACGCCGACAGTCTGACCATCTGCTGCGTGCCGGCCTGGCCGCCGTATTACCGGCTGCAGGCAGTTTTCACCAAGCCTGCAGCGGGGCGTTTGCAGAGACCTTAGCCGCTGCCGGAGCCAACGCCAAGTACCGCGCGGACAGTTCACGCGCGCGGCGCAAAACTACCGGAATGTGCGTGACAGGGCAAACCTACGTTCGTCGGCGTAGCTGGCACTTGGCCACATTTACAGGCATTCTAGCCGGCTAGCGCGAGCGCAGGCATGCCCGCGCGTCTCAACGCTTAAAATAGCCCAGCACTGGCTGCAGGTTCACAGAACGTGTCGACTCCCTCATCCCTGCCTTCCTCCTCACCGGGCGAGTCGCGCGCAGCATTGCGCCGTGCCCTGGTGGTGCTGGTGCTGGCGATGCTGGGATTGCTGGCCTGGCAGCTGACTCAGGAATACCGCCAGTTGCTCGATAGTCAGAAGCAACTAAGCCAGGGTTACAGTACCCAACTTGCCAAGCACCTGAGTTTGAACATGCGCCTCAAGGCGCAGGCGGGCCAGGCGATATTGCAAAGCAGCCCTGCACGCGCTGGCGACGGCAGAGAATTGGTCACGGCATTGCGCAGCATCTTCCCGACCGTCAACAGCTTGGCCTGGCTCGATGCCAACGGGCAGTTGCTGGCCGACAGCGCCAGCGAGTCGCGCGACCTCAGCTTCATTCGCAACCAGCAGCAACGCAGCGGCGCGGCGCCCTATCACTTCGCTTTCAGCGCACTGGACGGCGGCGCTCTCTACCTGCTGCTGCGTCAGCCTGACGACAGTCACCGAGTATTGCGCATGCGCACCAGTGCGTTGCGCGGCTGGCTGCGCGAGCAGCACCAGAGCGAGCACGATTGGTTGCTCGAAGATCTGCTCAGTCACCGCGTGATAGCGCGTGCCGATGACCTGCAACAGGCTGGCGGCATCATCGCTCCGGTTACTGCGGCAGAACAGGCACAAAGCCTGGAACTGATCGCCCTGCCCGGCAGCGACTGGCAACTGCGCGCCCTGTTCGATGCAGGACGCGCCGGCAACGAGCTGATGCCGACCCTGGCCGGCAAGTTCCTGCTGTTCGCGCTGTGCAGCCTGCTTACCCTGCTGGCCCTGTACGGCCTGCAACGCGAGCAACGCAGCCTGCAGCGCCTGAACACCGAAACACGCCGCTCGCTGCGCCAGGCCGCCAGCGCGCTCGGCGCCGTCGAAGAACGCATTCTGGTGACCCAGGCCGATGGCAAGGTGCGCTACCTGAACCCGCAGGCCGAAGCGCTGTTCGGGGTTTCCAGCGACGTGGCCGGGGAACTCCATCTGCTTGATCTGCTGCCCGATCTCGACCCGCTGCTGCTCAACAGCCCACAACTGAGCAGCGACCTGGGACCGGAGCTGATCAGAGTCGAAAGCGAGGGGCGCGAGCGACTGTTCGCCGTGACCCGTAGCGATATCAGCGAAGTCGGGCGTCATGCCGGTTACGTCTGGGTGCTGCGCGATGTGACCGATGAGCAGCAGGCCATGCGCGTATTGCAGGAAACCCGCAGGCGCTATCAGGACATCTTCGACGGCACCGGCGTAGCCCTGTGCGTGCTCGATCTCTCCGGCCTGCGCTGCCTGTTGCTGCAGCACAAGTTGCGCGATGCGGCGGGGCTGCAGCGCTGGTTGCAGGCCGATGCCGAGCATCAGCAACGGCTGGTCGAGCAACTGCGCATTACCGAGGCCAACCAGGTGGCGCTCAACCTGCTCGGGGTCAAGTCCACCGAACAGGCCTGGCAGCAACTGATCGACAACGGCCCGGTGCAGCCCGACGATCTGTGTTACCGCCTGGCCGTGGCCGTGCTCGAAGGCCCCAACCTGATGGAGATGGAAACCCAGCTGGTCACCGCACAAGGCTTGCAGCGTCACGTCTGGCTGGTGCTGCGCCTGCCGGAAATGCTCCAGGACTATCAGGCGGTCACCCTGAGCATCAGCGACATCACCAGCCGCAAGCGCATCGAGCTGTCGCTGATCGAGCGTGAGCGCTTCTGGTCCGAAGTGGTTCGCTCGGTCCCCGACCTGCTCTACGTGCATGACATGCAGAACCGGCAGGTGCTGTTCAGCAACCACAGCCTCGGACTGCAGCTGGGCTATAGCGTCAGCGAGCTCAAGGCGATGGCCGGAGACTTCTGGGAGCAGGTACTGCACCCGGACGACAGCGAATATTACTGGCGCATTCGCAACCTGCAGAAAGTGGTCGGCAACGGCCTGCTGCTGGAATCGGTGCTGCGCTGGCGTCATCGCAATGGCCAATGGCACTGGTTCAGCATCCGCGAGCAGGCTCTGGCGCGTGATGAGCGCGGTCGCGTCAGCCGCCTGATCGGCGTGGCCAAGGACATCACCGAGCAGATCGAGCGCAACCAGTCGCTGCGTGACAGCGAGCAACGCTACCGCCTGCTGGCGGAAAGCATCAGCGACGTGATCGTCTCCACCGATGACAGCCTGACCCTGAACTACGTCAGCCCGTCGGTGGAGGCCATGCTCGGTTACAACGCCGAATGGGTGACGGCCAACGGCCTGCAAGGCCTGGCGGCCAACCCGCAGCAGCTCGCCAGCCTGTACCTGCTGCTCGAGCGGATTCGCGATTCGCTCGGCGAGCGTGACCGCCTCGAGCGTCTGCGCGAGGAGCTGCCGGATCAGCTGTTCGTCTTCGACTGCCTGCGCGCCGACGGCCACAAGATCCCGGTGGAACTGCGCCTGGTGCTGATGTGGGACGAGAACGGCCGCTTCGAGGGCATCCTCGGCGTCGGCCGCGACATCAGCCAGCAGCGCCGCGCGGAAAAAGACCTGCGCATGGCCGCCACGGTGTTCGAGCACTCCACCGCGGCGATTCTGGTCACCGACCCGGCCGGCTACATCGTCCAGGTCAACAAGGCGTTCAGCCGAGTCAGCGGCTACTCTGCCGGCCAGGTGCTCGACCAGTTGCCCGGCATGCTCACCGCCGACCGCCAGCAGGCGGCGCACCTGCAGTACATCCTCGGCCAACTCAACCAGCGCGGCAGTTGGGAGGGCGAAGTGTGGCTCAAGCGCAAGGGTGGCGAAAACTTCCCGGCCTGGGTCGGCATTACCGCGGTGCATGACGAGGAAGGCGACCTGGTCAGCTACGTGTGCTTCTTCAGCGACATCAGCGAGCGCAAGGCCAGCGAACAGCGCATCCATCGTCTGGCCTACTACGACGCCCTGACCCACCTGCCCAACCGCACCCTGTTCCAGGACCGCCTGCACAGTGCCCTGCAGCACGCGGATCGACATGACGAATGGGTGGTGTTGATGTTCCTCGACCTCGACCGCTTCAAACCGATCAACGATTCCCTCGGTCACGCCGCTGGCGACCGCATGCTCAAGGACGTGGCCGTGCGCCTGTCGGCCTGCGTCGACGGCGACGACACCGTGGCGCGCATGGGCGGCGACGAATTCACCCTGCTGCTGCAGCCGCGTGCCACCCGCGAGGGCGCATTGAATCGCGCCATTCATGTCGCCGAGCAGATTCTCTCCAGCCTGGCCCGCCCTTTCGTCCTCGAAGGCCGCGAGTTCTTCGTCACCGCCAGTATCGGTATCGCCCTCGCCCCGCAGGACGGTAGCGAACTGAGCCAACTGATGAAGAATGCCGACACCGCGATGTATCACGCCAAGGAACGCGGCAAGAACAACTTCCAGTTCTACCAGGCCGACATGAATGCCAGTGCCCTGGAGCGCCTGGAGCTGGAAAGCGATCTGCGCCACGCTCAGGAGCAGGGCCAGTTCGTCCTGCACTATCAGCCGCAGTTCTCCGGCGATGGCAGTCGCCTGACCGGGGTCGAGGCGCTGCTACGCTGGAACCATCCGACCCGTGGCCTGGTGCCGCCCGATGAGTTCATCCCGGTACTCGAAGAACTCGGCCTGGTGGTACAGGTTGGCGAATGGGTGCTGGAAGAAGCCTGCCGTCAGCTCAAACGATGGCACGAGGAAAAGATTCGCATCCCCAAGATTTCGGTCAACCTGTCGGCCCGGCAGTTCGCCGAAGGCGATCTGAGCGCACGCATCGCCGCCATCCTGGACAGGACCGGAGTAGCCCCGGCCTGCCTGGAACTGGAGCTGACCGAAAGCATACTGATGCGTGACGTCGCCAGCGCGATGCAGACTCTCGGCAACCTCAAGCGTTTGGGCCTGTGCATCGCTGTGGATGATTTCGGCACCGGCTACTCGTCGCTGAACTATCTCAAGCAGTTCCCCATCGACGTATTGAAGATCGACCGCAGCTTCGTCGACGGCCTGCCTGATGGTGAGCAGGACGCACAGATCGCCCGCGCCATCATCGCCATGGCGCACAGCCTGAACATGATGGTGATCGCCGAGGGCGTGGAGAGCCAGGCACAACTGGACTTCCTTCGTGAACACGACTGCGACGAAGTACAGGGCTTCCTGCTGGGCAAACCCATGCCTGCACGTCAGCTCACCGCACAGTTCAGCGGCGCCGCGCTGTTCATCCTCAATTGACGGGCGAGCCCCAGGCCCTGCTCAGCATGAAGTCCATTTGTCAGGCTCATGACCGACCTTCATATGCCTGAATGCGACCTTTGCGGTAGAATCCGCCCCCTCTTTCTACCGCCCAGCTGATTTCAGGGGACCGCCATGTTCAGCCGTGATTTGACCCTCGCTCGTTATGACGCCGAACTCTTTGCCGCGATGGAGCAGGAAGCCCAGCGCCAGGAAGAGCACATCGAGCTGATCGCCTCGGAAAACTACACCAGCCCGGCGGTGATGGAAGCCCAGGGCAGCGTGCTGACCAACAAGTACGCCGAAGGCTATCCGGGCAAGCGCTACTACGGCGGCTGCGAATACGTCGACGTGGTCGAGCAACTCGCCATCGACCGCGCCAAGGAGCTGTTCGGCGCCGACTACGCCAACGTCCAGCCGCACTCCGGCTCGCAGGCCAACAGCGCCGTGTACATGGCCCTGCTCAACGCCGGCGACACCGTGCTGGGCATGAGCCTGGCCCACGGCGGCCACCTGACCCACGGCGCCAGCGTCAGCTTCTCCGGCAAGATCTACAACGCCGTGCAGTACGGCATCAACGACCAGGGCCTGATCGACTACGACGAAGTCGAGCGTCTGGCCGCGGAGCACAAGCCGAAGATGATCATCGCCGGCTTCAGCGCCTATTCGCAGGTACTGGATTTTCCGCGTTTCCGCGCCATCGCCGACAAGGTCGGTGCCTACCTGTTCGTCGACATGGCCCACGTCGCTGGTCTGGTCGCCGCCGGTCTGTACCCGAATCCGGTGCCGTTCGCCGACGTGGTTACCACCACCACGCACAAGACCCTGCGCGGCCCGCGCGGTGGCCTGATCCTGGCGCGCAAGAACGAAGAGCTGGAGAAGAAATTCAACTCCGCGGTATTCCCGGGCGGCCAGGGCGGCCCACTGGAACACGTCATCGCCGCCAAGGCGGTGTGCTTCAAGGAAGCGCTGCAGCCTGAGTTCAAGGCTTACCAGGCGCAGGTGATCAAGAACGCCCAGACCATGGCCCAGGTGTTCATCGACAACGGCTACGACGTGGTCTCCGGCGGCACCGAGAACCACCTGTTCCTGCTCTCGCTGATCAAGCAGGACATTACCGGCAAGGATGCTGACGCTGCCCTGGGCCGCGCCTTCATCACCGTCAACAAGAACAGCGTACCGAACGATCCGCGTTCGCCTTTCGTCACCTCCGGCCTGCGTATCGGCACCCCAGCCGTCACCACTCGCGGCTTCAAGGAAGACGAGTGCCGTCAACTGGCAGGCTGGATCTGCGACGTACTGGCCAACATCGGCAATGATGAAGTCGAAGGCCGCGTGCGTGAGCAGGTCAAGGCGCTGTGCGCCCAGTTCCCGGTCTACGGCAACTAAGAACCTATTCACGATCTAGCGAGCTAGAGCGATACAAGGCCAAAATAAGCGAGGAAGCGGAGTTTACAAGTGGTAAATGAGCATTCCGAGCTTGTTTTTAACGCAGTAGCGCCGACGCGCAGCAGATCGTGAACAGGTTCTAAGGCTCAGCCTGAAACGAAGAAGCCCGCCAATCGGCGGGCTTCTTTTTGCCTTCAATTTGCCTCAGGCCGGCTGTTTCACGTAGCGCGCCAGTTGCGCATCACGGCTCATCACCTCGAGCGTGGCTGCCAGCACCTGCTCACTGGTGGCGTCGGCTTTGCTGAAGATGCTGCCGAAGTTGTCGTGAGTGACCTTGGCGAAGTGCGCACGATCCTGTGCCTCCACACCCAGCAAGGTAGCGTAGGCGTCCAGCGCTTCGCCCTGGCCCATTGCCATGTCTTCGGCGATGGAATCGAGCATGCCATTCATCGCCAGCATGGAGCGTCCGTTGTAGCCCAGCGCGCCACTGGTGTCGCAACCGTTGGTACCGGACGTCATGCCGAAGGTGGCATTACCCGAGGTGCCATTGGTGGTGGTGGCCAGGAAGTGCGGGGCCATGCCACGCTGCCCTTCGAACAGCATGTTGCCCCAGCCGCAGCCATTGCCGCCCGCAGCGTCGGCAAATGCGCCAACACTGGCCATGCTCAACAGGCCGAAGACCAAACCTTTACCCAGCAGTCGCTTGCTCATGTCTATCGCTCCGCAATATCGAGTAATAAAAACTACACAAGGAGCTTTGGCGAGACTTGGCCACCTGTCAAACTCATGTGTCTCGGTTGCGTCCTGCGACACAGGGACAAAGCACGGGGCCGTCAGCCTTGGCTATAGTGATGTAAATCCTTCAGGAGTATGGGCATGAGTGAATCAGCCAACGAGCGTCGGCGCTTTCAGCGCATCGCCTTCGACGCCCCCACCATCATCGCTCAGGGTGAGCGGCAATGGTCGGCAGCTCTGCACGATATCTCTCTCAAGGGCCTGCTGATCAAGACCCCACGTGATTGGAACGGTGACCCGAACCAGCCCTTCGAAGCCCTTATCGAACTGGGGGACGAAGCCAAGGTGAAGATGGAAGTGGTACTGACGCGCACCCAGCCGCAGTCGCTCGGTTTCGTCTGCCGCCATATCGACCTGGATTCCATCAGCCACCTGCGCCGCCTGGTCGAACTCAACCTCGGCGATGAACAGCTGCTGGAGCGCGAACTGGCGGCATTGGGCGAAGACGACTAGGTTCTATACGAAAAGTCGTCGAGCGAAGGTCAGGCGAGGCAAAAACCGGTGAGGAAGCGCAGTTTACGAGTGGTAAATGAGCATTCCGAACCGGTTTTTAACGAAGCATCACCGAGCGCAGGCACTTTTCGTACAGAGCCTAGCAGTCAGTGGCGCAAGCAGGCAGCCTCTGCCTGTTCACGACGCTGGCGACGCGCCTGAATACGCTGCGCCTGACGGCGTGCATCGCGCGACTCGATGGCCTTGGCGTCGAAATTGAAAGCCCGGGAAAAGAAATCGAAGAACAGGAACATGATGGCGTCTCCTTCAGTGGATACGCCTTCATGCTGCGCGCCGATAGCCTGCTACCTATTGACCTCGGTCAATTTTCGACCCACCCCACTCGCGGCAGAACGCCGCATGCCCCGGTCGCGACCGAAGTCCCTCCTACAGCGGACTCCTGGCAACTGTGGGAGGGGCTTCAGCCGCGACTTTAGTTACTCGAACAGCGCATCCAGCGCCTGCTCCAGGCGCGTGACGGCGACGATCTGCAGCCCAGGCGGTGCCTCCTTGGGCGCATTGCCCTTGGGCACGATGGCGCGTTTGAAACCGTGCTTGGCCGCCTCTTTCAGACGCTCCTGACCACTGGGCACCGGACGAATCTCACCAGACAGGCCGATCTCGCCGAACACCAGCAAGTCGTGCTGCAACGGCCGGTTGCGCAGGCTGGAGATCACCGCCGCCATCAGCGCCAGATCTGAGGCCGTTTCCAGCACCTTGACCCCGCCGACCACGTTGAGGAACACGTCCTGGTCATAGGTCGGAATGCCGCCGTGGCGGTGCAGTACCGCCAGCAGCATGGCCAGGCGGTTCTGATCCAGGCCCAGGGTGACGCGGCGCGGATTGCCCAGATGACTGGTGTCGACCAGCGCCTGTACCTCCACCAGCATCGGCCGCGAGCCTTCCCAGGTGGCCATCACCACACTGCCGGGCACGGCCTCCTGAGCTCGGGTGAGGAAGATCGCAGAGGGGTTGGAGACTTCCTTAAGGCCCTTGTCGGTCATGCCGAATACGCCCAGTTCGTTGACCGCGCCGAAACGGTTCTTCACCGCCCGCAGCAGGCGCAGGCGACCGTCGGACTCACCCTCGAAATACAGCACGGTGTCGACCATGTGCTCCAGCACGCGCGGGCCGGCCAACGCGCCTTCCTTGGTGACGTGGCCGACGAGAAAGATCGCCGTGCCGCTCTGCTTGGCGAAACGCACCAGCAGCGCCGCACTCTCGCGCACCTGAGCAACGCCACCGGGGGCTGACTGCAGTTGCTCGGTGAAAATGGTCTGGATCGAGTCGATCACCATGACCTTGGGCTTTTCCTGGCGTACGGTGGCGATGATCGATTCGATGCAGGTTTCGGTCATTACCTTGAGCTTGTCCTGCGGCAGATCCAGCCGCCGCGCACGCATGGCCACCTGCTGCTGCGATTCCTCACCGGTGACGTAAAGGGCGGGAAAACGCGTGGCGATATTGCACAGGGTCTGCAGCAAAATGGTCGACTTGCCGATGCCTGGGTCGCCACCGATCAGCACCACCGAGCCATCCACCAAACCGCCACCGAGCACCCGATCGAGTTCGCCGGAAGCGGTGGAAAAGCGCGGAATTTCCTCGACACTGACTTCAGCCAGGGTCTTGATATTGGCCTTGTCGCCGGCCCAGCCAGTGCGCCCGCTGGGTGTGGCACCCTCGACCACGGTTTCGACCAAGGTATTCCAGGCGCCGCACTCACCACACTGCCCTGCCCATTTGGGGAAGGTGGCGCCGCACTCGGTGCAGCCGTACATGCGTTTTGCCTTGGCCATTGCGATCAATCCTGCCGCTGAACGAAGGCTGGAACGATACCGAACAACTGGATAAATTTACAGACCACAGCCACTTTGCCCGGAATGCACATATGCAGATCCAACTGCTACCCACCAGCGTCGAACAGCTGCCGCTACTGGCCAACCTCTACCAGTTCTACGCCTACGAAAGCTCGGACTGGGAGCAGGAAGACGTGGAGACGGACGGTCGCTTCTACATCCACCAACCCCACCTGCAGCGCTATTGGCAGGAGCCGGGCTGGAGTGCGCAACTGATACTGGTCGACGGCTTCATTGCCGGTTTCCTGCTGATCGAACAGAGCGAGTTACCCAGCCTTGATGTGCCGGAGTTCGCCGACCTGTTCATCCTGAAAAAGTATCGTCGTCAGGGCATCGGTCGCAGCCTGGTACGGCAGGTAATGGGTGATGGCAGGCCCTGGCTGCTGCGTTTCTACCGTCAGGATGAGTTGGCCTGTGCCTTCTGGCAGCAGCTGTTGAGCGAATGGCCCAGACCGGCGCGCGCGGTGTGGACGGAAGAAGAGGCGGACGGGCTGCTCACTTATCTGATCAACCCGCCCGTAAATTGAAAACGTCTGATCGCAGGAGCCCACGTGCGGGCGATCAGTCTTTCATCAACACGCCGGCAAGCCGGCTTCTACGACTCAGCCCTTGCAGCCATTGCCACAACCGCAGCACTGACCTGCTGCGCGTTTGAGCTGGCGCGCCAGCTCGTCCTTCATTGCCACACGGTTGAGTTTCAGCGCACTGAGGGTGACGTCATCGAGCAACTCGATACCGTCCTCGATACGGCAGATGCGCTTGTCCAGCGCTTCGTACTCTTCGGCCCGACGAGAGAACTGTTCATCGCTCTGCCGTAGAAGCTGCAGTTCGTTGCGCAGTTCGGGGAAATCATGAACCAGCGGATGGTGGTCGACGTGCATGCGGAAGCCTCTGACAGGGAAGATGGCTCCAGCCTAGCGCTGCACGTCGACCGTTCATTTGATCCGGATCAAGCACTGCCCGCCTTGCGCAGCAGATCGGCGATCTCGTCCTTGAGACCCACACGCTGCAGTTTGAGCCCCTGCAAGGTCAGGTCATCGACAGCCTCGCGACCGTCCTCTATTTCGTAAATGCGCTTGTCCAGCGCTTCATATTCGCCAGCCAGGCGAGGGAAGTGCGGGTGGCTTTGCATCAGCTTGCGCATGACGTCGCCTTGCTGAGGGAATTCGCGGGTCAACGGGTGATGTTCAAGCGGCATGGAGGACCTCCCCAGATAGTGTCTCTTTAGCCTAGTCGAAGCTGGGCTACGTGCAGCCACTGAAATATCGGCAGGCAAGACGTCGGACAGCGAGCTCCAACCGCGCCAGCATCAGGAAATGAAATGTTGCAGCTTTTCTGCTTTTTCCACTGCACTTGCGCTAAATTGGTCGGCCATTGGCCACTTACCCCTCTACATGACACTCCTGATAGCGTTCGCTGTCCTCTCCATTCTGGTTTCGTTCATCTGTTCCATCCTCGAAGCCGCCCTGCTCTCCCTCACGCCCAGTTACATCGCTCAGCAGAAGGTCGCAAAACCGCAGCTGTACGAAAGGCTGAAAGAGCTCAAAGACAAGATCGACCAGCCGCTGGCGGCCATCCTGACCCTCAATACCGTGGCGCACACCGTTGGTGCGACCGGTGTCGGTGCACAGGTGGCGATCGTCTTCGGCGACGGTTACCTGGGCATTGCCTCGGCGGTCATGACCCTGTTGATCCTGGTGCTGTCGGAGATTCTGCCGAAGACCATCGGTGCCCGTTACTGGCGCGCCCTGGCGCCCTTCCTGCCAAGCCTGCTGCGAGCGATGATCCTGCTGCTCAAGCCGTTCATCGTCATGTCGGACCTGATCATGCGCCTGTTCGGCGGCAAGGAGCCGGAGCACGACATTCGCCAGGAGATCAAGGCGCTGACCCTGCTTGGCCGCGAAGTGGGCAAGCTCGACGAAGACGAGCAGCGTGTGATCAGCAACATCCTCGATCTGCACGAGATCCGTCTGCGCGACATCATGACGCCACGCATCGTCTGCGAATCCGCCGCACCGGATGAATCGATCGCCGCGTTCAAGGCACGTGCCCGCGAGAGCCAGTTCTCCCGTTACCCGGTGATCGGCGAGGACGAGTCGCCGCTGGGCGTGGTGTTCCGTTATGACGCTCTGGCGGCCGAGAACGATGGCGAACCGATCACCCAGATCATGAAGCCGATCAAGGTCGTACCGGACAGCATGAACGTGGAAAACCTGATGACCCTGCTCATGCAGGAGCGCCAGCACATGTGCCTGGTGTACGACGAGTTCGGTAGCTGGCACGGCCTGGTGACACTGGAAGACATCATGGAAACCATCATCGGCAAGCCGATTCTCGACGAGACCGACGATATCCCCAACATGCGCCGCTTCGCCAAGCGCCGCTGGGAACATCGACTCAAAGCGATCCGCGAAGACTGATCACCAGTAGTTTTCCACCGCCACCTGACCCGGGCGCCGGGTCAGGCTCAGATTCAGGCCGCGCACCTTCAGACGCTGACGAATGTCGTCGATCATCTGCGGATTGCCGCAGATCATCACTCGCGAATATTCGGGCGTCAGCTCAAGCCCGGCGGCGCGCTCCAGCTCACCATTGTCGAGCAGCTCGGTGATACGCGCATTCAGGCAGCCCGGCGCTTGCTCGCGGGTGACCACCGGCAGGTAGGTGAGCTTGTGAGCGAATTCGGCCAGGTGTTCCAGCTCGCCAAAACTCCTGATCAGTGGCTGATAGGCCAGTTCGGTGAAGCTGCGCGCGCTGTACACCAACACGATACGCTCGAAGCGCTGCCACACCTCGAAGTCCTGCAGGATCGACAAAAACGGTGCGATGCCAGTGCCACTGCCGAGCAACCAGAGGTCGCGGCCGTCGACGAAGCGGTCCAGGGTCAGGTAGCCGGTCGCCATCTTCTCCACCAGCAAGCTGTCGCCAACGCACAGTCGACTCAGCTCGCTGGTGAACTCGCCACCCGGCACCACGATGGAAAAGAACTCGAGAAACTCGTCATGTGGCGCGGACACCAGCGAGTATGCGCGCCATACCACGCTGCCATCGGCTTTCTCGACGCCCAGGCGCACGAACTGCCCGGCGCGGAAACGAAAGCCCGGGTCACGGGTGGTGCGCAGGGTGAACAGGCTCGGCGTCAGGCTGTGTACCTCGAGCAGCGTCTGACGGGTGAACTTGTCGTCACTGGCGGTCATAATCGCCCCCTTAATTGAATACCTGTCCAGTCTGGCGCAATCGACCGCCGACAAACACCGAAGGTTTGCATGCCTACTCTCGAAACTCCCTTCGCCAGCCTCGAACTGCAGCGTCAGCCGCACCAGGCGAACGAGCCGCTCCAAGCCTTCGACGCCGCCGACGAATACCTGCTCCATCATCTTCATGAGCATGGCATCGCACCAAGCAGCCGGGTGCTGCTGCTCAACGACAGCTTCGGCGCCCTCGCCTGCTCGCTGGCCGGACGCTGCCAGGTGACCAGCAGCGGTGACTCGCACCTGGGCTTTCTCGCCTTGCAGAAGAACCTCGCCAGCAACGGACTTAATGGCGATACGGTGACCTTTTTGCCGAGCTGCGAAACGCCGCAAGGACCGTTCGACTGGATACTGATCCGTGTGCCCAAGACCCTGGCGCTGCTGGAGGAGCAACTGATTCGCCTGCACGGCCAGTTGGCGCCGAATGCCCGCGTGGTAGCCGGGGCGATGATCAAGCACCTGCCGCGCGCCGCCGGTGATCTGCTGGAGCAATACGTCGGCCCGGTGCAGGCCTCGCTGGCGGTGAAGAAAGCCCGCCTGCTGGTCGCCACGCCTGAAACCAAGGCGGCGCCGCACTCGCCCTACCCGACCCGCTATCGCCTGGACAAACCAGCGCTGGAGCTGGTCAACCACGCCAATGTGTTCTGCCGCGACGGCCTGGATATCGGCACCCGCGCCTTTCTTCCGCATCTGCCGCGCCACCTCGGCCGCGTGCGCGTCGCCGATCTCGGTTGTGGTAACGGCGTGCTCGGTATCGCCTACGCCCTGGGCAGCCCGCAAGCGGAGCTGACGCTGGTAGACGAGTCGTATATGGCGGTGCAATCGGCGCAGGAAAACTGGCGGGCGGCCCTCGGTGATCGACCTGTAACGATCCGTGCTGGTGACGGCCTGGCCGAGCAGCCGGCTGACTCGCTGGATATGGTGCTGTGCAACCCGCCCTTCCACCAGCAGCAGGTGGTCGGCGACTTTCTCGCCTGGCGCATGTTCCAGCAGGCCCGCGCGGCATTGGTGACCGGCGGCGAACTGTGGATCGTCGGCAACCGCCACCTGGGCTACCACGCCAAGCTCAAACGCCTGTTCCGCGGCGTCGAGCAGGTGGCAGCCAACCCGAAGTTCGTGGTTTTGAAGGCGACGAAGTAGAGGCTAAAGCCGGGGGGGCGCTGCGCTCGAGCCGGGCTATGGCTAGCTCGTAGCCTGCGGTTGAGCGCAGCGATACCCAGTAGCACCTGGCTCAGTCGATCAGCCCATTGGCGTCATAGAACGGGTATGGCCCCGGATATTCACCGAACACGCCGCTGTGGGTGACCAGACCATGCTCCGCATGCCAGTGGTGCAGCAGGTAGCCCGGCGGTTCCAGGTTGAAATGCGCGGGCGCATCGGCCTGCAGATCCAGAACGATCTGATGCGAAATGCCAGGGCATACGCAACACAGGCTGCCGGCGAAGCGCCGCTGGATCGGCCGATGCAGGTGCCCACAGAGCAAGCGCTCGACCTGCGGATGACCTGCGATGACCTCCTGCAAGGCTGCCATATTGAGGAACGGCTCGCGATCCATATGGCCGATCCCGCTGATAAAGGGTGGGTGATGCAGGATCAGCACCGTCGGCGCCTGCGGGCGCGCCGCGAGCTGCGCGTCCAGCCAGCACAACTGGCTGTCCTCCAGCTGCCCGCCATGGCGCCCCGGCGTCGTGCTGTCCAGGCCGATAAGGCGCAGCGGATGCTCCTCGGCCACCCAGTCCAGCGGCGCCTCCGGCGAAGCCGGCAGATAGCCATGATCAGCGAATGCCGCCAGCAGCGCGGCACGCTCGTCGTGATTGCCGGGCACCAGGTAGTAGGGCATGTGCAGGCGCTCCAGCTCGGGACGCAGCACGGCGTATTCCTCGGGTTGGCCGAAGTCCACCAGATCGCCGCTGACGACCACGATATCCGGGCGCGGCTGGCTGGCATTCAAGTGCTCCACGGCGCGGCGCAGCGCGGCCAGGGTATCGACCACGCCATAGCTGAGCTTGCCGTTGGCCTTGAGGTGCAGGTCGCTGATCTGCGCGATCAGGAAGGACGAGCCAGGTGCCTGGCAAGCGATGGCATCAGGCATGGAGGCTGAACACCCGCTGTGGCTCGACGGCCAGGTTGATCAGTTCGCCAGGCATCAGCAGGCGCTCGTCAGCGCTGTCCACTGTCAGCGGCTGTGCACCGCCCACGTCGACCAGCAAGCGGCTCTGCGCGCCCTGGAAGAACTGCCCGAGCAAACGCCCGCGCACGTGGCCAGGCTCGCAGGTGATGCGCAGGTGCTCGGGGCGGCAGTAAAGCGTGCTGGGTAGCTCGCTGCCCGTCCAGGGTAGTTCGCCACCGTTGACCTGCACGCCGTTGGCCGTACGCCCCAGCACGACGAAGGTATTCAGAGTGCCGACGAAGCTGGCCACGAAACAGTTGGCCGGCTGCTGATAGAGCCCCCGTGGCGTGGCCAACTGGGCGATGCGGCCCCGCTCCATGACCAGGATGCGATCCCCCAGAGCCATGGCCTCGCCCTGATCATGGGTGACGAACACGGCGGTCATCGCCAGCTCGCGCAGCAACTGGCCCAGCTCGGCGCGCAGGCGCTCGCGCAGTTGCGCGTCCAGAGCCGCCAGCGGCTCGTCGAGCAGCAGCACCCGTGGCTGCGGCGCCAGTGCCCGCGCCAGGGCCACGCGCTGGCGCTGCCCACCGGACAGTTCATGGATGGCGCGCTGGCCATGGCCCTGCAGCCCCACCAGCTCCAGCAACTCGGCGCAACGCCGCTCACGCTCGGCGCGCGCCAACTTGCGTACCTTGAGGCCGTAGACGATGTTGCCGGCCACGTCGAGGTTGGGGAACAGCGCGTAGTTCTGGAATACCATGCCCACGTCACGCCGCTCGATGGGCAGCGCCGTGACATCGCGCCCGGCGAACAGCACCTGGCCCGCATCCGGGCGTTCCAGCCCGGCGATCAGGCGCAGCGTGGTGGTCTTGCCACAGCCGGACGGGCCGAGGATGGCCAAGGTCTCGCCGGCCTGGATCTCCAGGCTCAGGTCATCCACGGCCACGGTGCCGTCGGTGAACGCCTTACGGCAGCTCTCCAGGCGAATAGAGGTTGCGCTCATCGTTTGTCTCCACGGGACAGGCGGTTGCTGATGGCCTGCAGGGCGATCAGCAGCGGTACGATCATCAGCAGGAACAACAGGGTGTAGGCGCTGGCCACCTCCAGCCGCGCCGAGGCGTAGCTGTCGGCCAGCCCCACCGGCAGGGTCTTGGTCAGCGGTGTATGCAGCATCCAGGTCAGGTTGAATTCCCCCAGCGACAGGGTGACCACCATCAGCACGCCGGCCAGGATACCGGAGCGGCAGTTGGGCACCACCACGCTGAAGAAGCGCCGCAACGGCCCGGCACCCAGGCTGGCGGCGGCCTCCTCCAGCACCGGCAACTGCTGGCGCTGCATCACAGCCATCACCGGGCGCACCAGAAACGGCAGGGTGAACAGCACATGGCCCACCAGGATGAACAGCCAACTGCCACGAAACCCGCCGAACTGACCGTAAGTCAGCAGCAGCGCCAGGGCGCTGGCCAGGCCAGGCATCGCCACCGGCAGCACCATCAGCTCCTCGAAGGCGCGGCTGAAGCGGTTGTTCATGCGCACCAGGGCGTAGGCCGCTGGTACGCCGATCACGCAGACGCACAGGGCGCAGGCCAGCGCCAGTTGCAACGACAACCACACCGTTGGCGAATAGGCCTGCCACACCTGTTGCAGCCAGGCCCAGGTCAGGCCGCTGGACAACCCCTGGAAATAGTTACGCGTCAGACCGGCGAGCAGCGACAGCAGCACCGGCACCAGCATGAAGACGCAGACCAGGCAGGTGAACGCCAACTGCGCGGCGAACAGGCGAGAGCGTTTCATAGCAGCCCTCCGGATTGCCGCACCCACTTGCGCACCATGAGCAGCACGCCCCATGTGAGCACGCCGAGAATCACCGACAGGGCGGCAGCCACGGTGAAGTTGGCGTAGTTGGTGAACACGTTGTAGATCGCCACCGGCGTGACGTTGAGCCGCGTGCCCAGGGTAAAGGCGGTGCCGAAGGCGCCCATAGCCGTGGCGAAGCAGATCGCGCCGCAGGACACCAGCGCGGGCGTCAACCCCGGTACCAGGACGTCCCAGATCACCCGCCAGTGGCCGGCGCCGAGCGAATGCGCGGCCTCCTCCAGGCTGACGTCCAGGCTTTCGCTGGCCGCCATCACCGTGAGGATCACCCGTGGAATGGAGAAATACAGGTAACCAAGAAACAGCCCGGCCAGCGAGTAGGCGAACACCCAGCGCTCGCCCACCAGGTTCATCCCCAGGCTGGCGAACAGGCCCTGGCGCCCAGCCAGGAGGATCACCAGAAAGCCCACCACCACGCCGGGAAAGGCCAGCGGAAAGGTGAGCAAGGCCACCAGTGCCGAGCGCCCGACGAAACGCTGACGGGCGAGGAACACACCACTGATGCTGCCCACCAGCAGTGCGGACAGGGTGACCATCAGGGCCAGTGCACAGGTCTGCGCCAGGCTGCCGAGGTACTGGACACTGCTCAGCACCTCCCAGTAACCACTGCCAGCGCCGTCCCGATCATTGCCGCCGAGCACGATCAGGTGCCCCAGTGGCAGCAGCCAGAAGGCCAGCAACACCACCGCAGCCGGCAGCAGCGCGATGGCGGCGCCGGGACGCCAACGCCACGATGGGCGGCGGGCGACCTGAGCAGCGCAAGGCGCGCGCAAGGTGCTGCTCACCTCAGCGCACCTCTTTCAAGTAACGCGCGGCGAAGGCTTCCTGCACGGTAGCCATCTTCTGGTAATCCACCACGCCGGCACGGGCGTAGTCGCTGTCCGGCAGGAAGCGCGCCGCCACCTCGGCGGGCATCTGCACCGGTCGCACCGGCCGCAGGTAGGCATCGGCCCACAGCGCCTGGCCCTTGTCCGAGAGCACGAAGTCCAGCACCTTTTCGGCATTGGCCCGGTGCGGCGCGTTGTCCACCACGCTCATCACGTAGGGCACACTGATGCTGCCCTCGGCGGGAATCACGAAGGCGACGTTGGCCTGATCCTTGTAGCGTGCCCGGTAGGCATTGAAGTCATAGTCCACCAGGATCGGCAGCTCGCCGGACAGCACCCGCGCGTAGGCGGTCTGCTTGGGCACCACAGGGGAATTGCCGGCCAGCTTCTTGAAGTAGTCGATGGCTGGGGTGAAATCGTTCAGATCACCGCCCATGGCGCGGTTGACCGCCACCGCCGACACGTAGCCGACAAAAGCGCTGGACGGGTCGAGGTAAGCGACCATGCCCTTGTACTCGGGCTTGAGCAGATCGGCCCAGCTTTGCGGCACCGGCAGACCGCCGAGGGCGTCGACATTGACCATGATGCCCAGGGTGCCGGAATGGATGGCGAACCAGTGCCCTTCAGGGTCTTTCAGCCCTGCCGGGATCTCTTCCCAGCCCTTGGGTTTGTAGGTGCCGACCACCCCGGCGCTCTGCGCCTGCAGGCCGAAGGTCACGCCGTAATAGACCACATCGGCCATGGGCGCCGCGCGCTCGGCCACCAGTTGCGCCAGGGCCTGGCCGGAGTTCTTGTTGTCCAGCGGCACCTGCACGCCGGTGTCCTGGGCAATCGCCTGAAGCTGTGTGCCCCAGTCCGCCCATTCCGGCGGGCAGTTGTAGCAGATCGCCGTTTCGGCGGCATGGCTGAGGCTGGCGGCGCCGTAGAACAGCAGGGTCGCGAGGGTTTTACGCAAGCGCGTCATGGATCGTGTCCTCGTAGGGGCGGATGCTTTCGCCTGGCCGGATATGGCATGGCAGGCAGTAGGTGATGGGTGGGGCGCCGGCGATCAGCGCCAGCAACTGGTCGATGACCGTGCGTGCCAGCTCGGCGATGGGCTGCACCACGCTGCACAGAGTCGGGTGCATCTGCGCGCCCAGGGCGATACCGTCGAAGCCCATGACCGAAAGCTGCCGTGGCACGCTCCAGCCGTTGCGGCGCAGTTCGTTGATCAGGCTGATGGCCAGCAGGTCGTTGGAACAGAGCAGCGCGCTGGGCGCCTCTGGGCCGTGCAGCCAAGGCCCGATGGCGGCGAAATCGGCCTGAGTGTGGGCCGGCATCTCGATCAGCGGTAAGGCCTGCAGCCCCGCCGCCTTCATGGCCTCCTGATAACCGGCGTAGCGCAGGCGCGCGCGGTCGGATTGCAAGGCCGAGCCGGCGACCATGCCGATACGCCGGTGGCCCGCAGCCAACAGGTGACGAGTGGCTAGCGCCATGCCGACGCGGTTGTCCACCGAGACGGCGCTGTAATGGCGGTTTTCCGGCTGGTGATAGGCCAGCACGAAGGGCGTGGCCTCCTGGGCCAGCCCCTGCAGGACGCGATTGCTCTGGGCGTCGGTAACGGTCAGCACCAGCCCATCAACGCGCTGGCGTAGCAGATCCTCGACCACCTCGCTTTCACGCTCGGCGTCGTAATCAGTGGTGGCCAGCAAGAGGTTGTAGCCGCGCGAACGCGCCGCCTGCTCCATGGCCTGGAACTGCTCGGCGAATACCGGGTTGAGCAGATTGGGCACCACCACACCGATCAAGTTGGTGGTTTGCAGACGCATCTGCCGGCCCAGACGATTGGGCCGGAAACCCAGCTCACGGGCCGCCGCCAGCACCTGCTCACGGGTCTTCGCCCGCACCATATCCGGCGAGGCAAAAGCCCGCGCGGCAGTGGCCCGCGACACACCTGCCCGTTGGGCAACTTCTTTCAGATCCGTCATGCTCGCTCGCCTTGAGATCGATCTCATTGGCGAACAACTTAGCGGGAGGAGATGGCAGTCGCGCGACACGGGGATGACAGTTCGGTGTCAGCCTCGTCAACAATTGCCCAAGCAGAAAAGTATCACTAAAGTAGCACTTTCATTAGCGCACCGAGCCCCCGCCATGAAAGTCGAGCTGGTCACCAACCTGAAGCGACAGGCCACCAAGATTCTTGCCGACCTTCACGAGTCCAAAGAACCTGTACTGATCACCGAGCATGGAATGCCTTCGGCTTATCTGGTGGATGTCGATGACTACCAGTTCATGCAGAAGCGTCTTGCCCTACTGGATGCCCTCTCACGCGGCGAACGGGCCGTGCTCGAGGGCAACACCGTCAGCCATGAGCAGGCCAAGGAACGGCTGAGCAAATGGCTGAAATAGTCTGGACGAACCCCGCCCTCGAGCAACTCGAAGATCTGGCGCAGTACATCGCCCTCGACAAACCCGATGCCGCTCGCGCACTGGTCAGGAAGGTAGTTGAAACAGTCTCACGGTTAGTGGATTTCCCCCTGTCGGGCCGCGTTCCTGATGAGCTTCCACACTCCGTGTACCGCGAAATCATCGTCCCGCCCTGCCGAATTTTCTACCGCTATACAGACGCAACGGTTTTCATCATCCACATCATGCGAGAGGAGCGCGTGCTGCGCGCCCACATGCTCGAATGAGCATCATAACGTCAGGGTAAACCGCGACAGCAACGCGCCCGGCAAGGCCATCGAGCCCGTCTGCCTGGCGCCATAAGTGCCGCTGGGCAACAGCAGCTCGGGCTCGCGGGTCAAGGCCTCCAGTTGCGGGCCGAGGAAGTCGAACAGCGAATCATCGAAACGCATGGTGCTGACCGGCGCCTGGATCTGCCCATCCTCGACCCAGAAGGTGGCAAAGCGGGTCATGCCGGTCAGGCGGGCCGCGGGCAGGTCGGAGAAATTGCCGTACCACAGGTTGCCGATATACAGCCCGGTACCGAGCTGTTGCAGCACGTGCTGCTCATCCAGTTCACCGCCATGCATCTGCAAGGACATCGGGTATTCGCCACTGCCCGAGCCATTGGCGATCAGCCCATATTCCGCGGCACTGCGTGAGCTGACCAGGCGCTCGCCAGGTCGCCCCTGGCCAATCAGGCGCAACGGCTGCCGTGGCCCTTCGGAGGTGAAAGCCGGCGCCAAGCCACCCTCGATGCGTTCGTCCATCGTCACCAACGGGCTGAGTTCGGCCTTGCCATTGAACAGACGCTGCAAGGGACTACCACCCGAAGCCAGTGCCTGGGCGCCGAAGCCCCAGCAGCACAGGCTGACCAGTTCCTCCAGCGCAGCTGGTGCCAGATAGGCGCGATAGGCCCCTGGCTGCAGCAGCTTGGCCGGTCGACCGAGAAATTCCAGCTGTTGCCGTGCACGCTCCAGCTTGCGAGCGAACGCCTGGGCGTCCCACTGCTCGCCGGCATAGCCGCTTTTCACGGCCTGGCCGTTGCCGTGAAAGAGGCTGAATTCGAAGTTGAAACTGCTCGCGGCATACCAGCCGAACGCGCCCCAGGAACTGGCGAAGCCCTGATACTGCGGCCCCACGGCCAGAAAACCAACCAGATCCAGCCCCGTGGCTGCCGCGACGATCTGCTGTGCCATGGCCGCACTATCCAGCCGCACCGCTTCGCCCGCCAACTCGCTACACCAAGCCTCACGGTTCACGCGCAGATAAGGGTCGTCACTCAAGGTTGGCAGCACGCCACGCAGGCGCTGCACTATCTGCTGCAGGCGCGGCAAATCCTCGTCGAGCACGCCACTGAGCGCCAGTTTGCTTTCGGCATGGCGCTGGCCCTGGTATAGCGACAGGGTGACGTAGACCTGCTGCACATCGCCGGCCTGGCGCACCTGGCCCTGGTTGAAACGGATAAAGCTGGAAACCTCGGCGCCGTACGCCAGGGTGAAACCCTCCTCGCCCACGACTTGCGCCTGCAGGTGCTCCAGCAACGCACTGAAATGCTGACGTGCGTCCATCAGGCAGCCCCTCCAAAAACGTCGATATCGGCGAAGACGCAGGCCGGTGAAGCGTGCCCCACGCGAATCACCTGGTTGGGCTCGCCCTTGCCGCAATAGGGCGTACCCATCACCTCGAAAGTGCTGACATCGCCCACCGCGCGCAGGTTGCGCCAGAACCGCGAGCTGATGCCGCGGTAGTTGGGGTTCTTCACCACGCCCTTCAGTTCGCCGTTCTCGATCAACTGGCCCCATTCACAGCCGAACTGGAATTTGTTGCGCGCATCGTCGATCGACCAGGAGCGGTTGTTGCTCATCAGGATGCCGCGTTCGATGCCGCCGATCAGCTCGGCCTGGGTCTTGTCACCCGGCTCCAGGTTGAGATTGGCCATGCGGTCGATGGGCGGCCGGTTCCAGCTGCAGGCGCGGCTGTTGGCCACACCCGGCAGGCCGCTGCGCCATTGCGACAGAGCGCCGCCGAGCGGACGCTGGAGGATGCCATCGCGGATCAGGTATTCGCGCTGCGCCGGGCTGCCGTCGTCATCATGGCTATAGCTGGCCAGCTCGCCTGGCACGCCCGGATCGAAGGTCACGTTGAGCAGCGATGAGCCGTATGGGTAATGGCCGAAATCTTCCTGGCGAATGAAACTGGTGCCAGCGAAGTTGCGCTCGTCACCGAGGATGCGGTCCAGCTCCAGCGGATGACCGATAGACTCGTGGATCTGCAGGATCATCTGGTCCGGCATCAGCAAAAGGTCACGCGAACCGTTCGGGGTATTGGGTGCCAGCAGCAGCTGCAACGCCTCGTCGGCGATGCGCGCGGCGCTGCCGATCACGCCCAACTGCTGCAGTACTTCGGCACCGCCCTGGCGCGCCAGATGTGTGCCGCCGAAACTGCGGCTCTGGCTGTCGCCGTCATCGCTGGCAGTTACACCCACCTGCGGAAAGACATAGCGCTGGGCGCGACGCAGGCAGGCGCCAGCGCTGTTGAGGTAGATCTGCTCATGGCAGGTGAAGGTCAGCCCGACATGACTGTCGACCAGACGCGCATCCTGGGGAATCAGCGCCGCCTCCGCCATCAGCAGCTCGAACCAGTGAGCGGCGCCCGCCAGCGGCTGCTCGTAACCCGGCATTACATCGTCGTTTTGCTCGGTGGGGTACGACAGACTGGCGAGGTCCAGCAGGTTACGCCCGGCCAATGTACGGGCCATCTGCTCAGCGCGTTCCAGCGCAGCCTGCAAGCCGGCCTGACTGAGATCGCTGGTGGCCGCATAGGCTTCGACACCGGCGATACGCACGGTGAGCATGGCGCCGGCATCGTCGACGAAGGACGGCGCCTGCGCCACACGCCGCCGCACCCAGTAGGACTCCCGGCTTTCCTGCACATGGCGCAGCGACCAGAAATCAGCGGTGGATTTCAGCGCGGCGAAGCGACGCTGCAGGGTATCGCTGAGGGCGAACATTGGGCCTCCTTGGCTGGCGACGAAAGGAGGCCAGTATGGGAACAAGCACGCGCCGGGATCAACCGCCGACCAGCAAGCAAAGCCAGACGCCGTCCCGCTCCCGATCAGAAATCGACCGTGGCCGAGACCTTGAAGGTACGCGGCGCGCCCTGGGTCAGGTAGCCGCCATTGGCCGAGGCCCAGTAATTCTCGTCGGCGACGTTCTCCACAACCGCGTTGAAGGTTACGGCGTGCTGGTCCAGGCGAGTCTTGTAGCGCGCACCCAGGTCGACGCGGGTCCAGGCGGGAATGCTGTAGTCGTTGCCCGTATCGACGAACTGGCCACCTGTACGCAACAGCAGGCCATTGAGGCTCAGCCCCGGCACGCCCGGCACATCCCAGTCGGCACCGAGGTTGAACTGGAACTCGGGTACTCCGACGGCCTGGTTGCCATCGTTGGCCCCACCGGCCGTGCCACGCAGCTCGGCTTCGGTCCAGGTCGCCCCGCCCAACAGGCGCAACCCGCTGAGTGGCTCGCCGAACAGGCTCAGCTCGATACCGCGGTTACGCTGCTCGGCATCCACGCCGTAGTTGCCGTTGCCGTCGAGTACACCTTGCGGCTGCTCGATGCGGAAAACACTCAGGTTGCCCCCGAAGCGCCCCCAGTCGAGCTTCACTCCCACCTCAGTCTGCTTGGACCGGTAGGGCGCGAACATCGTCCCGCGGTTGTTGGCGGCGTTGGGCGCGGTCGGCCCCTGCTGCAGCGACTCCACGCGGTTGGCATAGAGCGAGAGGTACTCGGTGGGTTTGATCACCAGACCATAGGCGGGCGTGGTGATGCTGTCCTGATAGTTGGAGGTACGGGCACCGCTGGCCGCGCTCCAGGCGTCAGCGCCAATGGTCTGACGGCGCAAACCGAGCGTCAGCAGCACACGATCATCGACAAAGCCGAGGGTGTCTGAGACAGCCAGGCTCTTGTTCTGCACCTTGGCGGTGGTATCCGGGTCGTGCAGATCGCCGGAAGGTTGGCTGGCAGTCGGCACGGGCACGGGCAGTCCCTCGTACAGGTTGCCATGCCCACGGTTGCCGGCGGTGGTGGACTCGAAGGCGTTGCGCTTTTCCTGCCAGATGCCGTTGGCCGCCAGATTGACCTTGTGGCTGACCGGGCCGGTCTGCAGTTCGCCACGCAGCCCCGTGGCCAGGCTCAGGGTTTCCTGATCGAGCGGCGAATACAGGCGACCGATGCGGGCCGCGCCATCGGCGCCATAGACGTAGTTGGAGGCGTACACGCCGTTCTCCCGCGTGTACTTGCCGCCGCCAATCAGGTAGGCGGTCCAGGACGGCGACAGATCGTACTCGGCGCTGAACATGCCATAGCTGTCTTCCAGCTGCGACCAGCTCCAGGGCTGCGCGTAGTTATGTTTGGAGTCAGGCACGGACGGCACCTTACCATTGAGGGTGCTGGTGACGGTGGTGTTGGATTCGGTGGTCAGGTAGACAACTGAACGCCCCTCGTTGACGCGCTGCTTCTGGTAGCCAAGATCTGCAGCCAGGCGCAGGCGCTCGCCGCGGTAATCCAGGGCAACGGTGGCCAGGCTGAAACGCGAATGCTCGTCGTCGACGGCCGTCTCCCCTTCACGCTGCGCCAGATTGACCCGTACACCGAAGCGATTGTCCTCACCGAAGCGGCGACCCAGATCGAGATGCCCGCCCACGCGGCTGTCATTGGCGTAGTCAAGGGTGAAGCTGCGAGTCGGGGTGTCCTCGGCGCGCTTGGAGACCACGTTGATCGCCCCGCCGACGCCACTGCCGCCAGGCGCCACGCCGTTGATGAAGGCGTTGGCGCCCTTGAACACCTCGACGCGCTCCACCGACTCGGTGGAAATGATCTGCCGCGGCAGTATCCCGTACAGACCGTTGAAGGCGATGTCGTCGCTGTACAGCTGGAAGCCGCGAACGACGAAGACCTGCGAGAAGTTGCCGAAGCCGTAGGACTGGCGCACACCCGGATCGCTGACCAGTACGTCGGCCAGGGTCTGCGCCTGGCGCGTTTCGATCAGCTCGGAGGTGTAGCTGGAAAAAGCGAAGGGCACGTCCTGCATGTCCTGGTTGCCCAGCAGGCCGATGTTCGCGCCACGCGCCACCTGGCCGCCGGCATAGCTGGCCGGCAGGTCGCGGCGACCATCGAGCTGACCGCTGACGGTGGTAGCGCCCAGCTCCAGCACATCGCTGTTATCAGGACGCGGGATCAGCGTGACGGTGCCGTCGGCGCCGATACTGAAAGTCAGGCCGCTGCCCTGCAGCAACTGCTGCAGCCCTTCGCCGACGGAATAATCCCCCTTGAGTGCCTGGCGACCGCTGACCCCGCGAGTCAGGCTGGCGTCGTAGAGCAGGCGGATGCCAGCCTGCTCGGCAAAATCGGTGAGCGCCGAATCCAGAGGCTGGGCCGGGATGTCGAGCTCGACGGCCTGCACCTGCGCGGCAGCGAGGCCGTGGGAAAGCGCGATCAATGTCGGAAGGAAGGGAATCGAACGCATGCGGATGTCCTGTGCTCTGCTGGCTATTCATGCGAAAAAGTCGCATTTGCAGAAACAGAAGACGAAGGTAATTCGCATTCCTGAACCGGAGCAGCAAATATTTCGAAAAAAGATTCGCGGCATCACCCGGTCGTAGCCCGGATGCAATCCGGGGCTTTGTCCGCCTCCCCCGGATTGCATCCGGGCTACAGCGTTTGTACGACCAAGGCTTGTCCACTATCGGACTGGTAACGGGGTCGGCCAAAGACGGTGGACAAAAAAGAGCGTTGTCCAGCCTACGCGGATGCAGTCCGGCAGCTGTCAGAAAGGACGATCAGCCGTCGGACGACACCAGCAGCACGCCCGGCAAACGCGTCAGTTTGACCGGCAGCGCGGTCTCTATGGCGCGCAATACCGCCTGCGGATCATCCATCGCGAATACCCCCGTCACCTTCAAGGCACGTGCCCGCGCATCGAGAAACAGCACCTGCTGCGCCTGCTGGCGCTGCAGCTCCTCGAACACTTCAGGCAACGGGCGATCGCGGAATACCAGCCGCCCACGCTGCCAGGCCAAGGCCCGCGCGGCATCCAGTGGCTGCAGTGATTGCAGACGACCAGCCAGCCAGGCGATCTGCTCGCCAGCCTGAACGGCTCGCTCGCGACCTTCGGCATCGCTGACCTGTACATGCCCCTCGCTGACCGCCAGCAACACCTGATCACCCAGCAGGTTGACGTCGAACCGAGTCCCGGTGACGCGAATGCGCGCCTCACCGGCCTCGATCACGAAGGGGTGGACAGCATCGGCCGCGACCTGGAAATCGACCTGGCCGCGATACAGACGCACTCGGCGCTGACCGTCTGCATCGGCGTTCCAGTCAAGAGCGGTGGCGCCATTGAGTTGCAGCCGCGAGCCATCCTCGAGCGTTATCTCGCGGATTTCTCCGGCCTGAGTACGTACATCGGCATGCCAGCCCGGCGGGGTCAACCACAGCGCCAGCAGCAGGCAGGCCGCGCTAGCCAGTGGCAGCGGCCAGCGCCGCTTGCGTCTGGGCATGGCCTGCACGATGGCGGCGGGCCGCTCGACTTGGCCGAGCAGCGCCCACAGGTTTTCCGCTTCTGCCAGCGCCTTGGCATGCTCAGCACTGGTCCGGCGCCAGCGCTCCATCGCCGTGTGATCGGCGGCACTGGCCCGCCCGGAATTCAGCAGCACCAGCCACTCCCGGGCCTGGCTACGCAGATCAGCCTCAGTGGTCATCCATGCGTTCCTGGCAATATTCGAGGGCCTTGAGGATATAGCGTCCGGCCATGCTTTCCGAGACGCCCAGGCGCTCGCCGATCTCACGCTGGGTCAGGCCGTCCAGGCGATTCCACAACAGCGCCTGGCGCAGGTGTTCGGGCAATTCATGCATCAGGAGCTGCAGACGAGCCAGACGGCGACTGTCCTCGATGGCGCGTTCGGGTTCGGGGAGTTCGCTTTCCAGCGCTTCGTCGAGCGGTGCCGACTGCGGACGAGTCTGCTGTTGGCGATGGTGGTCGATGAGCAGGTTGCGAGCGATGCGGTAGAGAAAGGCGCGCACGTTACCGATCTCCTCGGTACGACGCCCCTGCAAGCGCAGCCAGGTTTCCTGGCGCAGATCGGCGGCGAGTTCACTGCAGCGTGTCTGCCGGGTGAAGAAGCGCAGCAGCTCCGGGGAATGGCGCCGGAACAGTTCTTCAGGAGGCAGTGGATCGACAGGCAGGGACACGAAGGGTTCTCGGTGCCAGGAAAACCCGAGAAAATATTACAAGCGCAAATGATTTTCAAATATATCCACTCGACCCTATTGGCCGAATGGACGTTGGCTGGATCGCCGGGCTCAGCCCGGCGTCCCCAACCCAGCCGCGCTCATGAACTGGCGCAACAGCCAGGCCACGATACCCAGCGCAGTGACGCTGCAGGCCCAGATCAGCACCAGCCAACCCAGACGCTGCCACAGCGGTTTCTTCTCTTCGGTTTCGGTCATGACCGTCTCCTAAGAACCTGATTCAAAGCCTCGCGAGCTAGAGCCATGCAAGGCGCAACGTTAGTAACAGCCTCCGGCTGGTCAAAGCAGGCGAGGACCGGTCGGAGTCGCGTTCGACTGTACAAGCAGTACATGAGCAGGCCGAGCCTGCTTTTAACGCCGCAGGGCCGACGCGCAGCAGGCTTTGGACAGGTTCTCAGTGATAGCCGTCATCCACCGTCACCTTGCCTCTAAACACGTAATAGCTCCAGGCGGTGTACATGAGGATGAAGGGGATGATGAACAACGCGCCCACCAGCATGAAGCCCTGGCTCTGCGGCGGTGCGGAGGCCTCCCAGATACTGATCGACGGCGGAATCACATTCGGCCACAGGCTGATGCCCAGGCCGCTGTAACCAAGGAAGATCAGCGCCAGGGTGAGCAGGAACGGCGAGTAGTTGGCGTTGCTGGCCACGGCCCGCAGTAGCGCCCAGGTGCACAGCAGCACCAGCACTGGCACCGGCATGAACCAGAACAGGTTGGGCAGGCTGAACCAGCGCTCGGCGATCGCCGGGTGCTCGAACGGCGTCCACAGACTGACGATACCGGTCACGCCCAGCACCACGAATACCAGCGGGCGCCCCAGATCATGCATCTGCTGTTGCAGGCGACCTTCGGTTTTCATGATCAGCCAGGTGCAGCCGAGCAACGCATAGGCAGCGATCAGCGCCAGGCCGCAGAACACCGAGAATGGCGTCAACCAATCGAACGCACCGCCGGCGAAGCTGCGATTGACTACCTCGAAACCGTCGATATAGGCACCCAGTGCCACGCCCTGGAAGAAGGTGGCAGTCAGCGAGCCGCCGATGAAAGCCTTGTCCCACAGATGGCGCTTGGCGGCCTTGGCCTTGAAGCGAAACTCGAAGGCCACACCACGGAAGATCAGCCCCAACAACATCAGGATCAGCGGCAAATAAAGCGCGTCGAGTACCACCGCATAGGCCAGCGGGAAGGCGCCGAACAGCCCTGCCCCGCCGAGCACCAGCCAGGTCTCGTTGCCGTCCCAGACCGGCGCGACGGTGTTCATCATCACGTCGCGCTCGCCGTCGTCACGGACGAAGGGAAAGAGGATGCCGATGCCCAGATCGAAGCCATCCATCACCACATACATCATCACACCGAAGGCGATGATCACCGCCCAGATCAGCGGAAGGTCGATACCCATGTTCAGCTCCTCTCCGGCAAGGTGTCGGTTTCGCCATCTTCCAGGCCTTCTTCGGCAGCCGACAGCGGACGCGCTGGCGTGCGAGGCTTGCCAGGCCCACCCTCTGAGGTTTCCTTGCCCCCGTCGATCTTCGGCCCCTTGCGTACCAGGCGCAGCATGTAGCCGATACCCGCACCGAACAGCACGAAATAGACCACCACGAACAGCGCCAGAGTGAAGCCCAGCTGCGTAGCACTATGCCCTGACGAAGCATCGGCGGTACGCATCAGGCCATGAACGATCCAGGGCTGGCGGCCAATTTCCGTGGTGTACCAGCCCGCGAGGATGGCGATGATCCCGCTCGGGCCCATCCACACCGCCAGGTGCAGGAACGGCCGGCAGGTATACAACCGCTCGCCGCGACGTAGCCAGGTGCCCCACAGGCCGGTGAGGATCATCATCAGGCCCATGGCGACCATGACGCGGAAGGTCCAGAAGACGATGGTGGAATTGGCCCGGTCTTCCGGCGGGAAATCCTTGAGCGCCGGCACCTGCTTGTCCAGGCTGTGCGTGAGAATCAGGCTGCCGAGCGCGGGGATCTCCACCTTGAAGCGGGTTTCCTCGCGCTCCATGTCCGGCCAGCCGAAGAGGATCAGCGGGGTCGGCTCGTCACCGACGTTTTCCCAGTGACCCTCGATGGCGGCGATCTTCGCTGGCTGATACTTGAGCGTGTTGAGGCCGTGCAGGTCACCGATGAAGGCCTGCACCGGCGCCACCAGCAGGGCCATCCACAGTGCCATCGAGAGCATCTTGCGGATCGCCGGGTTGTCACGCCCGCGCAGCAGGTGCCAGGCCGCCGAGGCGCCAACGAAGAAAGCAGTGGCGAGGAACGCCGCGGTGGCCATGTGCGCCAGGCGATAGGGGAACGAGGGGTTGAAGACCACGGCGAACCAGTCCACCGGGATCACCCGGCCATCGATGATCTCGTAGCCCTGTGGCGTGTGCATCCAGCTGTTGGAGGCGAGAATCCAGAAGGTCGAGATCAGCGTGCCGATGGCCACCATCACCGTGGAGAAGAAGTGCAGACCCGGCCCGACGCGATTCCAGCCGAACAGCATGACGCCGAGGAAGCCCGCTTCGAGGAAGAACGCGGTGAGCACCTCGTAGGTCAGCAGCGGCCCGGTGACCGCCCCGGCAAAATCGGAGAATGCGCTCCAGTTGGTGCCGAACTGATAGGCCATGACCAGACCGGAGACCACGCCCATGCCGAAGTTGACCGCGAAAATCTTCGACCAGAAGTGGTAAAGATCGCGGTACAGCGTATTGCTGGTCTTCAACCACAGACCTTCGAGCACCGCCAAGTAGCTGGCCAGACCGATGGTGATGGCCGGAAAGACGATGTGGAAGGAAATGGTGAAGGCAAACTGGATTCGGGCGAGATCAAGCGCCTCTAGGCCGAACATGTCACATCCTCATTCAGGGTTATTTCGGCCCCAGCACGCAAAGCCGATCCATAGACTCCTGGTGTTGGAGTCAAACGAGCTGAAATTGTTCTTATGGAAGTGGTGTGCAGCCGTGACGCTGCTGGGTAAAGCGCGAAAAGGCGTATTGATCTGGATCAATGCGCACTAAAAGACTAGCCGCTAAAGGCCTAACTGGCGCTGTGGTGATTTGCCGCGCGACAGGCCACCGCAGCGTTCACCGAAAACAGCACGCTGCGAGCGCTTGTCGCGGCTGAAGCCACTCCCACAGCCAGGCGGTGCGCAAAAAAAGGGCGGCACGCGCTATGCGGGCCGCCCGAATCACGGAGTTGCTCAGAGCCTGATCAGGGCCTTGCGAGCTAGAGCCATACAAGGCAAAAACAGGCGAGGAGCGCTCGGAGTCGCGCTCGACTTTACGAGCTGTAAATGAGCATTCCGAGCCTGTTTTTAACGCAGTAGGGCCGACGCACAGCAGGTCGTGAGCAGGTTCTTACATCGAGTGATCGCGATGACTTGCAACCACCCGTATTGGATTACCGCTCGAGGATTGCGGTCACACCCTGACCGCCCGCTGCGCAGATGGAGATCAGACCGCGCCCCTCACCGGCTACCGACAGCAGCTTGGCCAGATTGGCGACGATGCGTCCGCCAGTGGCTGCGAATGGGTGGCCGGCAGCCAGCGAACTGCCCTTGACGTTCATCTTGCTGCGGTCGATGGACCCCAGGGCGGCGTCCAGGCCCAGGCGCTCCTTGCAGTAGTCGGCGTCTTCCCAGGCCTTGAGCGTGCACAGCACCTGCGCGGCGAAGGCCTCGTGGATTTCGTAGTAGTCAAAGTCCTGCAGGGTCAGGCCATTGCGCGCCAGCAGACGCGGCACGGCGTACACCGGCGCCATCAGCAGGCCTTCCTTGCCCTGGACGAAATCCACCGCCGCTGCCTCGCCATCGCGCAGATAGGCCAGCACCGGCAAGCCGCGGGCCTTGGCCCATTCCTCGCTGGCCAACAGCACCAGCGAGGCGCCATCGGTCAGCGGCGTGGAGTTGGCCGGAGTCAGGGTGCCACGCGGGCCGCGCTCGAAACAGGGCTTGAGGGTCGCAAGCTTCTCCGCGCTGATGTCCGGGCGCAGATTCTGGTCGCGGGTCAGGCCGAGAAACGGCGTCATCAGGTCATCGTGCCAACCCTCGGCGTAGGACGCCGCGAGTTTCTGGTGGCTGGCCAGTGCCAGCTGATCCTGCTCGTCACGCGGGATGGCCCAGCGCTGCGCCATCAGCTCGCAATGCTCGCCCATCGACAGCCCGGTGCGCGGCTCGCCATTGCGCGGAATGTGCGGCGCCAGGTGGCGCGGGCGAATCTTCAGCAAGCTCTTGATCTTGTCGCCGGTGCTCTTGCTGCGATTGGCCTCGAGCAGAATCTGGCGCAACCCCTCATTGACGCCGATGGGCGCGTCGGAGGTGGTGTCGACACCGCCGGCGATGCCGCAGTCGATCTGCCCGAGGGCGATCTTGTTGGCCACCAGTATCGCTGCCTCCAGGCCAGTGCCGCATGCCTGCTGCAGGTCGTAGGCCGGTGTCTCCGGCGCCAGGCGCGAGCCCAGCACGCACTCGCGGGTCAGGTTGAAGTCTCGCGAATGCTTGAGCACGGCACCGGCCACCACCTCGCCGAGGCGCTCGCCATGCAGATTGAAACGCTCCACCAGCCCTTCGAGGGCGCTGGTCAGCATCTCCTGATTGCTCGCCCTGGCGTAGACGGTGTTGGAACGCGCGAACGGGATACGGTTGCCGCCTACGATGGCGACCCGGCGCAACTGGGTCATGAGGACTCCTTGCTGGTCGAGAAATCGAAGAAACCTGTGGCGAACTATTGCCCGTCAGCCGGTTCCCAGAAACATGAGACGTAGAATCTGTTCACGATCTCGCGAGCTAGAGCCATACAACACCGATGGCGGCCCCGCAAAAACAGGCGAGGAGCGCTCGGAGTCGCGCTCGACTTTACGAGCTGTAAATGAGCAGTACTCGCTTTGCTCGCCCTCCGGGCCGCGCTTAAGCGCGTTAGCCGCAAGCGGCTTGCCGAGGCTGTTTTTAACGCAGTAGGGCCGACACGCAGCAGATCGTGAACTGGTTCTGACACTGTAGCCTTGTGTCTGCACAGGCTAAACCTCAAACAGTTGCGAACATTGGCCGCCTTGCCAGCGCGTGAGGCAACAGAGTCAATTGCGCTCTGCCAACTGCCGCGTACAGTGACACGACTTTCGATTCGCCCGCAGGAGCCCTTCATGTCCGATCGTTACCTCGCTTTCGCCAACTCCTCCACCGGCCGCCGCCTAGTTGGCGCCCTCGGCCTGCCGGCGCCTGTGCGCCTGGAACGCTGGATGGCCGGCCGCGTGCGACCGGTGGACGGAGCCCTGCTGCTCGGTGGTGAAGGCGAACTGCTCCAGGCCGTGATGCCCTTCGCCAACAAGCTCACCGATCAACTCTTCTCAGCTCGCGATGGCCAGCTCGACCTGCCCCGTTGGACCGCCGAGCACGGCCCCAAACTCAAGGCGTTGGTCTTCGACGCCAGCCATCTGACCCGTTTCGAGCAACTGATCGAGCTGCGCGATTTCTTCCAGCCCACCTTCAAGGGGTTGGCCAATAGCCCTCGCGTGGTGGTGCTGGGGCGTGCGCCCGAGTCGCTCAAAGATCCGATTGCCGCCAGCGTGCAGCGTTCACTGGAAGGTTTCACCCGCTCGCTGGGCAAGGAAATCCGTCGCGGTGGCAGCGTACAGTTGCTCTATATCGGCAAGGGTGGCGAGCAGCAACTGGAAGGCGCGCTGCGCTTCTTCCTCTCGCCCAAGAGTGCCTATGTTTCTGGCCAGGTGCTGCGCCTGGGCGCCTGCGGCGAACAGGTCAAGGACTGGACGCGCCCATTGGCCGGCAAGAAGGCCCTGGTCACCGGCGCCTCGCGTGGTATCGGTGCCGCCATCGCCGAAGTGCTGGCCCGTGACGGCGCCGAGGTGGTGCTGCTCGATGTGCCACAGGCGGCCGATGCGCTGCAGGCGCTGGCCGCACGCCTGGGTGGGCAGGCGGTGACCCTGGACATCTGCGCCGAGGATGCGCCGCAGCGCCTGGTCGAGGCGCTGCCCGAGGGCCTGGATATCGTCGTGCACAACGCCGGCATCACCCGCGACAAGACCCTGGCGAAGATGAGCGATGCGTTCTGGAACTCGGTGATCGACGTCAACCTCAAGGCGCCGCAGGTGCTGACCCAGGCGCTGCTGGACGCCGACAAGCTGCACGACAACGGCCGCGTGGTGCTGATCGCCTCGATCAGCGGCATCGCCGGCAACATGGGCCAGACCAACTACGCGGTGAGCAAGGCTGGCGTTATCGGCCTGGCTCAGGCCTGGGCACCGGCCCTGGCGAAGAAAGGCATCAGCATCAACGCGGTAGCCCCCGGCTTCATCGAAACCCAGATGACCGCCGCCATTCCGCTTGGCATCCGCGAAGCCGGTCGACGGATGAACTCGATGAGTCAGGGTGGCCTGCCGCAGGACGTCGCCGAAGCCGTGGCCTGGTTCGCCCAACCGGGCTCGGGCGCGGTGACCGCGCAGGTGCTGCGCGTGTGCGGGCAGAGCCTGCTGGGCGCCTGAGACATCTGCGCTGGTGGGCTGAAGCGGATCGCCGCCCGGCCCACCCTACGGTTACAGGCGAGTGACTATGTGTGGGAGGCGCTTCAGCGGCGACGGTCGCGGCTAAAGCCCCTCCCACAGGATGGCATCAACCTTTGCCGCGCTTGCGAAACTCCACCGGTGTTTCCCCGACCCAGCGCTTGAACGCGCGATAGAAGGTGCTCGGCTCGGAGAAGCCGGTGCGCTCGACTATCACTTCGATGCGCTCATCGGTCTTGAGCAGCAGCTCCTTGGCCAGGCGACAGCGATAGTCGGTGATCAGGTCGTTGAAGCGCACCCCAGCCATGGCCAGGCGCTCACGCAAGCGCCGCGCCGGCATATTCAGGCGCGCTGCTACCTGCTCCAGGGTGGCGCCGCCATTGACCAACAACTCGGCGATCAGCTCTCGCACTTGGCGCACCAGGTCCAGCCTCTCCACTTCCGCCAATTGCCGCCGCGCCAGCGACTCGTGCATGCGCAGCAATTCCGGGGCGGCGTGGCGCGAAGCCTTGTTCAGTACCGCAGCGTCGAACACTAGCGCGCAATCCTCGGCGCCGAGGCGCACCGGGCAGCCGTAAACCGCCTGATAGCGCTCAGCGGATGCGCCCTCGGCATGTATGAAACGCACTTCACGCGGGCGGAAATCGTTTTCGGTCAAGGCCGCGAACAGACGGATCACCGCCCCCGCCAACATTTCCGGGAAATGCCGCGGCGTGTCGGCCTCCACGCCCAGCGTCAGCACGGCCATATCGCCGTCCACGTCCAGACGCGCGCTGAGGGTGTCAGAGAGCAGGCGCACGTAGCGCAGCGCATGGCGCAGGCCAACGCCAAAGGTTTCGCTGGAGAGAAACAGATACTCCAGAAGCAGGCCATGGAAAGCGGGCAGGTGCTGGGCCAGGTACAGGCCGACGTGCTCCTCGCCGCACTCTTCGCTGGCGGCCTTCCAGAACGCGGCCTGGGCCGCATGGGGAAAGCGGCCAGCCGGCAGCCCGCCAGGAGGCAGGCCAACGCGCACCAGCACGCGGTCAGGATCAGTTCCGCTGGCACGCAGGGCATCGATTACCGGGCGCATCAGCGCCACATCGTCGGTCAGATCACGCATGATTCCTGCTGTTCTTCTTATTAGTGAGCATTATTCGTGAACGGCGCCATCTTAGGGGCAGCGAGCCGCCGCGCGCAAACCACGTCGCAGACCGATTGGCTAGCCTGCGCACACGCTGGGCAGAACAGCCAATGCCAGCGTGGGTCTGAGGGTTAAGCTGCTGTCATTCATTCGCCAAGGAGTTCGCCAATGGCCATCGACTGGCTCGATCTCGATACACCACCGGCCCTGCCCGGCCTGTTCCTGCGCTCAGCCCTGCGCCGCAAGGTGACTGGCCGCCAGTTACCCAATATCGGTCTGCGCTGCCGCGTGGAGGTGGAGCCGCAGCACCTGGCGCGCTATCGCCAGGTCTGCGCTATCGCAGACAGCCCCTACCTGCCACCGGTCTATCCGCATGTGCTGGCCTTCGGTCTGCAGATGAAGTTGCTCACCGACCGCCGCTTTCCGTTCCCACTGCTGGGCCTGGTGCATCTGGAGAATCGTGTCCGCGTATTGCGTCCGCTGGGCGGGCTGGGGCCGTTCCAGATCAGCGTGCAGGTCACCGACCTGCAACCGCACGACAAGGGCGCCACCTTCAGCCTGATCACCCGGTTGGAAGATCAGCTCGGCCTGCTCTGGGAAGGTGACAGCCGCATTCTCTGCCGCGCCATGCGTCTCGAAGGGCAGGCGCAGCCACACCCCGAGCACGAACCTTTGCCGCTGGCGCCGCTGGCCGACTGGGCCGCACCCGCCGATACCGGCCGGCGTTACGCGCGCGTGGCCGGCGACTACAACCCGATCCACCTGTACGCCGCAACGGCACGCCTGTTCGGCTTCCCGCGTGCAATCGCCCATGGTCTGTGGAACAAGGCGCGCAGCCTGGCGGCCCTGCAGGCACACCTGCCGCAGGCCGGCTACGTGGTCGAGGTGCGGTTCCAGAAGCCGGTGCTGCTGCCCACCCACGTGGCCCTGCAAGCCAGCGAGCCGGGCGCCAACGGCCAGTTCCGCCTTATCGGCGAAAGCGACACCCCGCATATGGCCGGTAGCTGGCAACCGTTGACTGTCTGACGTGGCCCGATGTTATCCGGGAGCTGATATCGAGAGCATCCGCCCCGGATTGCATCCGGGCTACGGGCTATGCGTTTGCGTAGGAGCGAGCTCTACTCGCGAATCTGGCCAGCGGAAAAGCTTCGCGAGCCCAGCTCGCTCCCACAAAAGTCGCTGTTCTGCCGACGCCTTCCCGCCAACGACTTGCGGTCACCTCCGTTCGCGCCGAAGCTATGCGGCTTGAACGGAGCCGCATCATGAACCTCGTTGAACTTACCGCCCGCATGCACGCCATTCGCGATCACAACGACTGGCGTCGTTACCAAAGCCCGAAGAACCTGGTCATGGCCGCCAGCGTGGAAATGGCCGAGCTGGTGGAAATCTTCCAGTGGCTGAGCGAGGAGCAGTCGCGCCAGTTGCCTGCCGAACAGCTCGCCCATGCCGGCCAGGAAGTGGCCGACGTGGTGCTCTATCTGCTGCAACTGTGCAGCGAACTGGGCCTCGACATGAACCAGGCGGTGCTCGACAAGCTCGCCGACAACGAACGGCGCTTCCTCAAATGAGTGATCGTCACTTCGATGAGCTCACCACCCGTTTCGCCGAGAAGATCTACGGCGGCGCCAAGGGTGCGATCCGCCTCGCCGTGCTGCAGGCCGACCTGGCCGAGGCGCTGCCGGATCGCCCGCTACGCGTATTGGACGTCGGCGCCGGCCTGGGTCATATGAGCCTGTGGCTGGCCCAGCGTGGTCACCAGGTCACCCTGGCCGAGCCGGCCGAACCCATGCTCGAAGGTGCGCGCCAGCGTTTTGTAGAAGCAGGCCAGAACGCCACGTTCATCCAGGCGCCCTGGCAGGAACTGCTCGGCCAGCTGCAAGAGCCCTTCGATCTGGTGCTGTGCCACGCCGTGCTGGAATGGCTGGCCGAGCCGGCAGCCATCCTGCCGGTGCTGCACCAGCTGACGGCCAAAGATGGCTGGCTGTCGCTGGCCTTCTACAACAAGGACGCGCTGATCTACCGCAACCTGCTCAAGGGCCATTTTCGCAAGCTGCGCAAGGAACACTTCGCCGGCGAGAAACAGAGCCTGACCCCACAGCAACCGGTCGACCCACGCGAGCTGGCCACGCAACTCGCAGCCTACTGGCAGGTCGAAAGCCGTAGCGGCGTACGCGTATTCCACGATTA
Organism: Pseudomonas sp. ZH-FAD; assembly: GCF_002803095.1. Taxonomy (GTDB): domain Bacteria; phylum Pseudomonadota; class Gammaproteobacteria; order Pseudomonadales; family Pseudomonadaceae; genus Aquipseudomonas. The sequence continues at coordinate 51,980 of NZ_PGLR01000005.1, forward strand.
CATGCCGCCGCAATTTCAGGCCAAGGCCGAACTGATCGACCTGCTGGAAATGGAACTGGCGCACCGCCGCCACCCCAGCTTCGAGGGGCTCGGCCGCTACCTGCACTGGATCTGCCGACCACGCTGAGCGCGTTGGACGAAGCCGACAGTCCGGCGTAGCCTGAAGCCATCGGGGATGTCGCGCGCGACCACGGAGACGACCATGCGCACCGCCATAGCCATACTCATCCTGCCGCTGCTGGCTGCCTGCCAGAGCCAGAACCCATACCAGGCCGAATCACTGCCGATGCCACCAGCACCGCCTGGCGCGGCGACGACCTTCGACCGCAGCGCCTATCCAGCGGCACCACGTGACTACGGCCGCTACCGCAGCTGGAGTTGGCTGGATGGCCGTGCGCCTGGCGGTGATCAACTGGCCGACAGCGTCAGCGCCGGCCTCGACCAGTACGGCCTACGTCCGGCACTCAATGGCCCCGGCGACGTGTTGGTCAACGCCCGTATCAGCCAGGAAACCCGCCTGCGCCAATATCAGGACAACGTCGGCGGCTACTACGGCACCGGCAGCCACTGGGACCGCCGCTACGGCGCCTACGGTAGCGTCCCTATCGTGCGCACCTACGAACAGAAAGTGGCGGTAGTGCGCATCGAACTGATCGACCCACGCGACCGCCAGGTGGTCTGGTCAGGCAGCGGCGAAGCCGTGGCCGGCAAGGACCAGGCGGCGCAGGCCGACGCCATGCGCGCGGCCATCCGCAGCGCGCTGGACGGCTATCCCCCCTATTGATCGACTGCCCCGGAGAGCATCATGCGTAACCTGTCCTACCTGATCCTGGCCCTGCTGCTAAGTGGCTGCGCCAGCGTCAGCCTGGAGCGCGACTTCGACCCCAGCCGCGACTTCGGCGCCTACCGCAGCTGGAGCTGGATGGATGACAAGCTCGCCTACCAACCCAATGATGCGCGCCTGAAAAGCGATATCACCGAGGCGCGCATCAGCCAGGCCGTCGCCGAACAACTCGACCAACGCGGCCTGCGCCAGGCAGCCGACGGCAACGGTGACCTGAAAGTCCAGAGCGTGCTGATCGTCGACGAGCGCCAGGATCAGATCACCACCCAGTACGGCGGTGGCTGGGGCGGCTATTGGGGTGGCTACTGGGGCGGCCCGGCTTTCACCGAAACGCGCCGCGTGGACTACAAGGTCGCGACCCTGCAGATCGACCTGTACGACGCCAAAGACGGCAAACTGGTCTGGCGCGGCAGCGGTGAGCAGGTGATGCGCAGCCAACCGCCAACGCCGGCCGAACGTGAACGAGCGATCCGCGAGACCGTTACCCAGGTGCTCTCGCAATATCCTCCGCGCTGAACAAGGATCATCCCGCTTGAACGCAAACCTGCAACACCGCCCGGCCACGGCCGCCGACCTTGGCGAGGTGGTCGGCTTCCCGCAAAACGCCGAGGAACTGTTCTTCTGCTACCCCAAGGCCATCTGGCCGCTGAACGTCGGCCAGCTCGCCGCCGCCATAGCCGAGCGCCGCGACAGCACCGTGGTTGAACTCGACGGCAGGATCGCCGGCTTCGCCAACTTCTATCAATGGCAACACAGCGAGTTCTGTGCCCTGGGCAACCTGATGGTGGCGCCCTGGGCGCGCAGCCAGGGCGTGGCACAGTACTTGGTGGGGGTGATGGAGAAGCTCACGCGCGAGCGCTACAAGGCGCCGCTGATGAAGGTTTCCTGCTTCAACGCCAACGCCGGCGGCCTGCTGCTCTACACCCGTCTCGGCTACCAGACCGTCGGCATCGTCGAACGCCGCGGCCCGGATGGCAGCCGCGTGGCACTGGTACAGTTGGAAAAACGGCTTTAGAGCAGCGCCCTGCTGACGGTTCTTTAACGGGCCTCAACAGCCACCGGCATGGATTTGAGCCATCCGCGCAGGCTGAGAAAAACCGAGCGGGAGTTTCCCAGCGGTAGTAAACGACCGCGCTCTACATGACGAGTTGCGCCAAGCTGATAGCGCAGAGTCTGTTCCTGACTGGCGATCCCGGAGAATCTGCTCGTGCGCCAGTCGCTTGCCAATAACGCGGCACTGTCATCCACGCCAGCATTGGCGGCAGCATGCAAATGGGCCGCATCCTGCGCCAGCCATCGACTCAGACAATCCTCGCATTGCACAGGCTCAGCAAAGGATTCTATGCGCCCGGCATATAAGACTTTCTTGCCTTGCATCACCCGAGCTTCAGTAACCAACCGCAACACCCGCATGCCTTCGCTGAAGCGCAAGCGTGGAACGATTCGCAGGCTGAGGTCTGCGGTCAGGGACGGCGCATAGCCTTGCTCACGTAACTCCCGGCTATACGCAACGTGGTAGTAATCGGCCCAGTCGTGGCCGCTCAGAGCCTGATCAACAGGATCAATCTGGCCTTTGGCGACCAGACGAGCTTTCTGCTCGATCGCCGATTGCGACAGGTTGGCCAGCAGCATCGAGCTAATTACTACTCCTGCGACGGCAGCACCACCACCTGCTCCAGTACCGGAGTTCGCCACACCCTGCATGGTGCCGCTGAGATGTCTGGAAGTTTGCTCACCGACCTCGGAAAGCTGCGCAGCATCGACCACCACATCCACATTCAACCAACCATCGTCAGGGACGTCGATGACCAGTTGAAAACCCTGTGCCAGCTGCGTTTCCAGCGTATCGCTGCGAGCAGGAGCCAGGTTTGGGTCAGTCGCACAACCTGACAGTGCAAGCCCAAGAAAACCTGCACCGACCAGACCAAAGCGCACGATTACTTACTGGATAGCTGCTGCGCATCAAAAGGCAGCAGCATCTTTTGCTCGGCTTCGTCCAAAGCCTGGTAGAACGCGTTGGTCAGGTTGGGATATTCAGGCGACTCATCCCATTCGCCTTCTGCCGCACGACTCACACCCAAGGGCTGGAAGTAGATCAGGCGATTGTCATCCAGGTCGACAATGGTGGTGACCATTGTGACCTGAGATACCGGGTCGCTGGTAGGAATCATGCCGTAGTAGCTGCGCGTCGTACCGTTAACACCAAGCATGAGCAACACTACTTTATCGATCCCCTCCTGAGCCTTGAGCGGCGTCATGTCGAGATCGGCGTACCCCAACTTGCGTTCGGCCTTCTTGAAATCCTTGAAGTCATAGGGCTTGTCCAGCAGCTTGACGGTATAGCCCTGATCCTGCAGGCGCTCGGCAACTTTCTGCTGCAAGCCGCGCAGACTGGTGGAGTCCCAACTTTCGACCTTCTTGGTCAGTCCCGAGGCCATACCTTTGTTGACGGCAATGTCCAGCAGGCCCTGCTGTCCGGTCATCTGCACAGAAGGTGCTGGAATCTCGGTAATGGCGATGCCGATGCGATCCTGCTTCTCAGCCCAGAAAGCTTGATCCATGGCAACCGGCGGCTGGGGCGTGGCACAACCAGTCAATGCAGCCAATGCAATGAATACAACAGCCAGACCGGTACGAATTCCTTTCATATGTGTTCATCCATGTTTGTGTAATTGAACCTGGCACGGCGGGCCAGATGCAGGCGTGCAAGAGTAATACTATTTAGCCACCACGCAAAGCAGGCACATCATGTAAAGCCCAAATGGTTTCCACATACGTGCTGCAGTAACCAATTCTGACATGGTGGGGATCAGGGTCACTGGACGGATATACCCAACGTCATGGAATGACGTCGTCAGCTGCGCCCAGCAGCAGAGGGCAGCATAATTGCGCTTCTTTTGTAGACCTCGGAGCTCCTCATGAACCACATCAGTGGCTGGCTGCTGGCCCTGCCCTTCCTCGCCGGTGCGGTACTGCCCCTGCAGGCCGGCATCAACGGCCAACTCGCCCGCCATCTGTCCAGCGTTTTCGCCGCGGCACTGATCTCCTTCGCCGTCGGCAGTCTGGCGTTGTTGCTGATGACCCTGAGCCAGCGCGAGATGCCCGGACTCAGTGCGCTCAAGGGGCTGACCTGGTGGCACTGGAGCGGTGGCCTGCTCGGCGCCTTCTTCATCGCCACCGCCGCCTTCGCCGGGCCACGCGTGGGGGCGCTACTGTTCATGGTGCTGGTGATCGCCGGGCAGTTGGCCATGGCCATCACCCTCGATCATTTCGGCTGGGCAGGCTTTCGTGAAGCGCCGATAACCTTCAGCAAGGTGGCGGGCTTGCTGCTGATCGTTGCCGGCATCTGGCTGATCCGCCGGGGGTGAAAAGTCATTGGCGTTGCAGCCGGTAGAAGAGATTGGGTTCGCTGGCCAGGTAAAGATTTCCCTGTGCATCGAAGGTGACACCTTCGGCCTGCGGCACACTGCCACGCAAACCTGCGAAGCCTCGAAGCAGGGAACGGAAACTGATCAGTTGCCCATCTTTGCCCAGTTCAATCAGCAAGCGCGATTCATCGCTCAGTAACACCAGATGGCCAGTGCGCTCATCGAAATGTACAGACGACAAATCGCTCGCGAATATCCGGTGATCTATCCAGTCCTGGCGATCGATCACTTCAAGGCCGAACTCGCCCTGCAGGCTGCGTTTGAGACCACGAATCTCGTAGAGCTTGCGCGGTGAGTGTTCCTTGACGACGAACAGACGGTCGCCTGCCCGGTCGTAGCCGAGACCTTCAAACCCCTGGTTGCCACCCAGATCGATGCCGAGGGTCAGCGCGCGATAATCGGCACGCTGCAGAGTCCCTTCACGGTGCGGCACAGGTACCGCAACCAATGCATGCTTGCGTTCCTCGGCCAGAAGCAACAGGTCATCACCGAGGTAGGTCACACCTTCGACATCTTGAAAACCCTGCAGCGGATAGCGGCCCAAAACCTCGCCATCGACGCTCAGCCTCAGCAATTGCTCCGGGTTGTTGAGCACGGCCCAGATCTGATGGCGGTCGTCGTCGTAGCTAAGACCTGAGAAATTGTCGGAAACGCCGACGACCGGTTTGGCATCGACCTCGACCCGATACTCCGGTAGCCACAGACTACGTTTAGCCCAGTCATCCTGATGCCAGGACGTCGTGATCCAGAAATAGAGACGGTCGTCCAGGTGCATTGCTTTCATCTGGTAGGCAGCCAGCACGGCCCCCAGCAGCAACGCCCATTTCCATGGGCTCAGTACAGGAAGCTTTCCAAGCATCCCCTTGGCAGCGGACATCATCGCGTAGCGCTCGCATGAAGGTGGATGGGGCAGTGTGCGGCGGATTTGTTGCAGTCGTTCGAGACAGCAAAGCCTCGGGTCTGACTGCCGAGAGAGCGGTGGGTTCGCTGCGGACAGGCGGCAAAGGTAACCAGGTGTTGAGAACCGAACGGCACAGGATGCTGGCCAATCGACACCCTTGCTGCAATCAAAAAGCGCTATGCTCACACGAGAGCATTCTGTGATCACAAAAATGACCGACGCCGAAGTACCGCGCCAGCCCAATACCTTCGCCCTGTGGCGTGAAGTGGATGACACCCGCATCCGCACGCGCCTGGGAGGTTTCTTCTACGTCCTCGCCTGGCTGCTGACCTGGGTATTCAGTGCGGCACCGGGCAGCCTGATGGTTAGCGGCGTGCTGGGCTGTACGGTGTTCGTCGTACTCCTGGCTGCGCGCCTGCTGCACCGTCCCGATGGCCTCGACAGCCCTGAACAGTTGCAGTGCTGGCTGGATCGTCACTGGGGCCTGATCCTCCTGACTTCGTTGTGCTGGGGCCAGGCCCATGCGCTGGCGGTATACAGCGACGCCTACAATGACTCGGAAATGATCGCCACCCTGGCCACGGTGGCCTTCGCCACAGCAATGACCTTCAACTTCGCCATGCGCCGTGGCCGCGCCCTGCTGGCGCTGGCCCTGCTCTACCTACCGGGCCTGGCGGTGATGGCGCTGAATTGGCAGCAGAAGCACGCGATACTGATTACCCTGACCTTCTACCTCAGCTATCTGATTCTGGTACTGGGGCGCAATCATCGTGAATACCGCGCCACCCTTGATCTGGAGCTGAAGCTGCTGGAGCAGCAGAGTCAGCTCGATCTGCTCAGCCGCACCGACAGCCTGACCCAACTGGGCAACCGCTATCAGTTCAACAACCTGTTCCCCAGCCTGGTGGCCAATGCGGTACGCCAGGGCGAGCCGCTGTCGCTGGTGCTGATGGATATCGACTTCTTCAAGAAGGTCAACGACGAACACGGCCACGCCGGTGGCGATGCCTGCCTGAGCGCCTTCGCCGAACGCATGCGCCAGGTATTTCGCCGTGATGCCGACGCACTGCTGCGCCTGGGTGGCGAAGAATTCGGCGTGCTGCTGCCGGGCACTACCCTGGCTCAGGCGTGGGAGCTGGCCGAGCAATTTCGCCAGGAACTGGCAACGGAAGGCCTGCTGCTGGCCGGCCAACGCCTGGAGCTGACCACCAGTCTGGGCGTCGGCTGTTTCAGCAGCTCTCATGATGGCGACGCCGATGCCTTCTTCAAGCGCGTCGACGGTGCGCTCTACCGCGCCAAACGTGAGGGCCGCAACCGCCTGGTTGCAGCCGATCACTGAGAACGGGCCTCTGGATTACAGCCTGAACTTGCCCATCTGCCCGGCCAGATCATCGGCCAGGCGGCTCAGAGTCTGGCAATCCTCACGGCAAGCGCGCACCTCTCCGGCAGTGGCGTGCGCCAGGTCGGCGATGCCCTGCACGTTGCGGTTGATTTCCTCGGTCACCGAGCTCTGTTCTTCGGTCGCCGCAGCCACCTGAGTGTTCATGTCGCTGATGCGCTCGACCTGCTCGGTGATGGCGCCCAGCGACTGCCCGGTGCGCTGACTGGATTCGACGCCGGTACCGGTGGCCGATTGCCCCGCGTACATGGAACTGACGGCAGTTTCGGCACCCTGCTTGAGGCGCAGGATCATCTGCTGGATCTCGTCGGTCGACGCCTGGGTGCGGCTGGCCAGGGTGCGTACCTCATCGGCGACCACGGCAAAGCCGCGCCCCATCTCCCCGGCACGCGCGGCCTCGATGGCCGCGTTGAGCGCCAGCAGATTGGTCTGCTCGGAGATGCCGCGAATCACCGCCAGCACCTGATCGATCGACGCGACCTGCTCGGCCAGCTCGGTCACCGCACCTGCTGCGCTGCCAATGTCGGCGGACATGCGCTCGATATGGGCGATGGACTGGCCCACCACCTGACGCGCACTTTGCGCCTCGTCGCGCGCGCTGTGCGAGGACTGCGCAGCGTTGCTGGCGTTGCGCGCGATCTCCTGCACGGTCAGGCCCATCTCGTGCACGGCGGTGGCCACCATGTCGGTCATTTCCTGCTGTTGCACAGCACGCCCTGCAGTGTTCTCCACCACCCGCGCCACCTGGCCGACCGCGGTACGCAGTCGCTCGCTGGTGGCCAACACATCGCCGATCAGATCGCGCTGACTGGCGAGAAAGCGGTTGAAACCCCGCGCCAGGTCACCCAGCTCATCGGCCCGCGATTCATCCAGGCGCCGCGTCAGGTCGCCACCACCGCCACCGATTTCCACCAGCGCCTGAGTCACCTGACGGATCGGCCGCACCAGGCCGCGAGCCAGTAGCACCACCAGCCCCAGGAACAACAGCGCCACGGCCACACCGATCAGGCTGGTCATCAGTAGCGCCTGCCGGGCCTCGGCGTAGACTTCGGCCTCGGGCACTTCGCTGACCAGCAGCCAGTCGATACTGGCGAACTTCTGCGCCACGGCGAGAAATATCTCGCCATCGCGTTCGAAACGTACCGCCCGGCTATCGCCTGCAAGCACCTGACGGCTGGCGTCGGCGCCGAAGAGTTCGGCGAGCTTGCCACTGCCGCTCAGCTCCGAACGCGGATGCACCTTGACGCTGCCCTGGCTGTCGATGAGAAACACCTGGCCGCGCTCGCCGAAGCGGAATTCGCTGATCATCTTCGACATGTCCGCGAGGTTGTAGCCCAGGCCGGAGACACCGAGGGTCTTGCCGCCGCGCTTGATGCGCTGGTTGATGAACAGCGTGGGCAGCCGCGTGGTCTTGTCGATGTCGATTTCCAGCACCCGGTCACGGTCGCTGTCGACCAGGCGATAGAACCACAGGTTTTCCGCCTGACTGCGGTCGAGGGTGCGCATCAGCCCTTCGCCGGTGGTGTAGTTGCCACTGGCCAGGGCGACGATGGAAGTGGTCATGGCGTTCTGCTGGGCGCGCACGCCCTCCAGATAGCGCGCAAACTCGTCACGCCGGGCCGCGTCCTCGCCAGCGGCAAGCCAGTCCTGTACCAGGCTGTTCTCGGCAATCGAGGCGTTGGCAGTAATGGGCGCAGTCAGCACCCGCTCCAGGTCGTTGCGGATCGCCAGCACCCGCGCCGGCAGCGCTTCTTCGATCAGGTAGCGCTCGGTCAGACGATTGACCACCGCCGAGTAAATACCGACGACAATCAGAATACTGGCCAACAGGGCAGCGCCCATGCTGAGGATCAACTGCCACTGAATACTGCGTTGCCAGAGGCGCATGGAGGCTTCTCCCGGTTATTATTTTGAGCTCGCCGAGCAATTGGATACAAAAATGTACACAAATTGCAAATCGGTTACCGCCAGATTTCATATCGGCGGCTCACGGCCAGGCTTTATTCGCGCCAGACGGGATCATTTGCAGTGATGATCAGGGCTCAGGCCAGAGCGGTCGGCGCCCGCACACCGCCAGCGCGTCGCTTCATGGCCCTACGCTGAATTCCAGACGAGCGGTCTGGCCACCTTCGTCGAGCACGCTCAGTTGGTGCCTGCCGCTGTCGAAGGCATGGTTGAAGGGTGCATCCAGCGCAGTGTCAGCAAGCGGTCGGCCATCGAGGAACCACCAGCGCCGGCCACTTCCCCCCAGCGCCGAAAGGCTGAGCCGCAGTGGCTCGTGATTGCCTTGCGGGCGACGCAGACGATCACCATCGCGCACGCCGACGATGGACAGCGGCGCCACCTGGCTGCTGCGCGGTGGCGGGCAACTCGGATCGACGCTCGGCAAACGTGCCGTGCGCTGCTCACGGCGTGGCAGCCAGGGCTCCAATGGTGCCGGCCACAAGGCCAGTTCACGCACCTCGGCCCCGGTACAACCTGGACCAACGCGACGCCCTTCGGCATTGAGCCAATAGCGCTCGCGCAGGCCGCTACCCAATGGCTGATCAGCGGCCAGCAACGTGGGGGGCGTGGTGCCTTGCAGCGTCCAGGCAAAGCGCAGGCGCCGACAGTTGGGATCGTCCTTGCTCATAGGCTGGCCCAATGGCCAGCAGATGGCGGCCACGCCGACCTCGGCCGGCTGCGGGTCGGGCGGCACCGCAATGCCGCGCTGGCTGTCGCGATTGACCAGCAGATCATGCACCTGCAGCAGCAGCGGCGCGGCGGAAGCCAGACCGAACTGGCCGGGCACCGGGGTGCCGTCCGGTCGACCGATCCAGATGCCGATCAGATGACGCGGACCAACACCAATGGCCCAGGCATCGCGAAAGCCGTAGCTGGTGCCAGTCTTCCAGGCCAGGGTCGGGCGCTGCGCCAGCTGTGCGCGCGGGTCACGATCAGGCCGTGCCTGACCGCTGAGAATGCGCCGGATGATCCAGGCCGAACCTGGCGACAGCAGGCGCCGTTCGCGCAGTTCATCACCCGGCTGCAGGCGAGGCTTGGCCGCCATGCCACCACGCGCGAAGGCGCTGTAGCCAGCCACCAGCGATTCCAGGCGCGAGCCGCCGCCCCCCAGGATCAACGCCAGGTTCGGTTCGGCCAGCGCCGGCAGGCGAATCGGCACGCCGGCACTGCGCAGCTCGCCGGCGAAGCGCTTCGGCCCATAGGCTTCGAGCAGTTGCACGGCGGGCAGGTTGAGCGAGGTGGCCAGCGCCTCGCTGGCCGACACCGGGCCGATGAAGCCGGCGGCGAAGTTGCCGGGACGGTAGTCGCCATAGTGCCGCGGCACGTCCTGCAGCAGCGATTCGGAGTGAATCAGCCCGGCATCCAGGGCCATGCCGTAGAGAAAGGGCTTGAGCGTCGAACCGGGCGAACGCAGGGCGCGCACCATGTCGACGTGACCGAAGCGCGAGGTGTCAGCGATATCCACAGAACCCAGGTAGGCGCGCACGGCCATGCTTTCATGCTCCACCACCAGGATCGCCGCCGAGGTGCGCTCCGGCAGGCGCGCGCGCCAGCCCAGCAGCAGGTCTTCCAGACGCAGCTGCAAGCCGGCATCGAGGGTGGTGCGAATCAGCGGCGGGCTGCCGGTGCGATTCAACCGCCGCGCCAGCAAGGGTGCCAGGCTTGGCTCACGGCGCGGCGCGAAGAACACCGGCTCCTCCAGCGCTTCGTCCACCTGCGCCTGCGGCCACACCTGAAACTCGCCCAGGCGCCGCAGCACCTTGTCACGTGCGGCCTGGGCGCGCTCGGGATGGCGGTCCGGGCGCAGCCGGCTGGGTGCCTGCGGCAGCACGGCGAGCAGCGCGGCATCGGCGCGGGTGAGCTGGCTCGGCGGCTTGCCCAGGTAACTCCAACTCGCGGCCGCCACACCCTCGAGGGTGCCGCCGAAGGGCGCGCGGTTGAGATATAGGGTGAGAATTTCGTCTTTGGACAGGTGCCACTCCAACTGCGCCGTACGCCACAGCTGCTTGAGTTTGCCGGGCAGGTCACGGCCATGCGGATCGAGCAGCCGCGCCACCTGCATCGACAGCGTACTGCCGCCGGACACCACGCGCCCGCCGGTGAGGTTCTGCCAAGCCGCACGGCCCAGCGCCAGCGGGTTGATGCCGGGGTGCTGGCGGAACCAGCGATCCTCGTAGGTCAGCAGGGCTTCGAGGTAATAGGGCGAGACTTCTTCGGGCGTCACCGGGTAGCGCCACACGCCGTCGCGGTCGGCGAAACGCCACAGCGGCGTGCCGTCCTCGGCCAGCACCACACGCGCCAGATCATCCTCGGGCAGGGGCAGCGGGAACAGGCGGTCGGCCAGCCAGAGCAGGGCGAGGGGAAGCAGGAGGATCAGCAGCCAGCGGCGAGTTAGGCGGGGCATGCAAGACCCTCTCCCCCAGCCCCTCTCCCATAAATGGGAGAGGGGAGCGGATCAGCGTTATGCCAAGATTTGCGGCGACGCTCACAGGCCGTCTTGCTCGCCAATTTCAAGACGGATCTGTTCAAGTACCGCCTCCGTTTCGGCCAGCACCTGATGATTCCAGAAACGCAGCACACGATAGCCTCGACTCTCCAGATCATGCTCACGTTGCTGGTCGTATTCCGTCTGCTGCTGGTGTTGGCCACCGTCCAGTTCGATGACCAGCCAGCATTCGGTGCAGATGAAGTCGACGATATAGGGGCCAATGGGTTTCTGCCGTTTGAACTTCAGGCCCAGGAAACGATGACCTCGCAGGTAATACCAGAGCCGTTGCTCGGCATCAGTCATCTCGCGCCTAAGGCGTTTGGCGTTGTCGAGTAGCGTCATGGTTCCTCCTTGAACCTTTTTTGCCCTCTCCCCAACCCTCTCCCATAAATGGGAGAGGGGGCAGGATCGTGCAATGACATCAGCCGTGTACCATTTTGCTCCCCTCTCCCGCTTGCGGGAGAGGGGCTGGGGGAGAGGGTCGCTTTTTAGCGCCCCCTAACGACCAGTCTCTCCGGCGCACTACCCAGCGCCTGCCAACTCGGCCGGTACATGGACTCCACCTGCGGTGGCGGCACCCGATAGCTGCCCGGTGTCACCGCGCGGGCCAGGTAGAGCAGGTGGGTGGTGCCATACTCCTCGACATCCACCGCCGCCACGTAGCGGTCACCACGGTATTCCTGGTGCTTGATCCGCGCATTCTGCATGGAGCGGCGCCATTCCTTGACGTTGCTACCAGCGTCATCGAGGCTCGCCGCGCTCTGCGCCAGGTTCTGGTTCTCCAGCTCCAGGCCAGCCGGCAGCAGGTCCACCACCAGCGCGTCCGGTACCCGCTGCTTGGCCCGCACGGCCAGGTGCACCAGCACCAGCTCACCGCTGTCCAGACGCTGCAGATCGAGCGGACGGCCGTCCATGCCAAGGTACTCGCGCTCGATGCTGAGGTTCTCGCCACCGGCACGCGGCGCCTGGCTCGGATAACCGGACAGGGTCAGTTGCTGATACAGCTTGGCGCTGCCAGCGTTGCTCACGCTCAACGGCTCGGCCAGCTCGCCACGCTCGAGCTTGATACCGGGCTGCTGGTTGCTCAGCTCGAACTGGAAGGCGCCGCTGGTAAGCGCAGCGCTCCAGGCCTGCTCCGGCTTGCCGAGAATGCCGCGCCCGGCGAGGAACAGCGAATTGCGCTCCTGGGTCGACAGCCAGCGCTGGCCAGCCAGCTCATCGGCCAGGTTGAACAGGCGCTGCTCACGCTGGCCCGCAGCCAGGTCGTGCTCTTCCAGCAGGGCGAGGATCAGCGCCTGGTCACGCAACGGACTGCCGTAATCGGCCATCCAACGTTCGCTATCGCGCTGCTGGATCAAGCCCTGATTCAACGCCTGCTCGGCACGCGGCGCATCGCCCATCAGCTTCAGTGCGGCGGCCAGTTGTACCAGCGGCAGGCCGGAGCGCGACTCGCTGCGGCGGTCGAACAGACTGCGCAGCGCTCCCAGCGGCGCCTGCTGACTGCGTGCCAGCACGTAGCCGGCGTAGGCCTGCACGGCGAAACGGGTGTGGGCGAAGTCCTGGCTGTAGCTGGCCTCGATCAGGCTGCTCTGCTGCAGGTAGCGCAGCAGGCGATCACTGGCCTTCTTCAGCGCCTCGGCCGGTACGCCAAAGCCCTGCTCACGGGCGCGCAGGAGGAAGTCGGTGACGTAGGCGGTGAGCCAGTATTCCTCTTCGCTCTCGGCACTCCACAGGCCGAAGCCGCCGCTATGCCGCTGCATACCAAGCAGACGCTCGATGCCCAGCTCGATGCTCTTGCGCCGCTGCTCGTCCGGCTCGCCTTCCAGGCCGAGGCGCTTGAGGCTGGCAGCGTCGGCGTAGAGCGACGGATACAGGCCGCTGGTGGTCTGCTCCAGGCAACCGTAGGGGTAAGCCTTGAGCGCACGAATCTGCTCGCCGAGATTCAGCGGCGGTCGGCTCGACAGCGCCAGCACGGCCTCCAGGCCGGCAGGCTCGAACTGGTTGAGGGTACCGGCCGGCATGCTCCAGGGCTCGCCCTCCCCCAGTACCGCGCGGAAGTGCTGCAGCTGCGCCGGATACGCCGGGCGAATACCCAGCGTCCACTCGCGGCTGAAATCACCCAGCGTCTCGTTCGGCAGCGCCAGGCCCTGCACTTCGACATGGATACGGCCCTGGCCCAGACCGCCCTCGGCGCGTACCGGAATGCGCAGGGTGGTGCGCTCGCCATCCTTCAGGCTGATCGGTGATTCACCCTTGCCGAGCAGACGCAGTTGGCCTTCAACGCCCAGTTGCACATCGAGCTTCTGCTCGCTGCCGGACAGGTTGGTCAGGTCCAGCGCCAGGGTGGTTTCATCACCACCGGCGAGGAAGCGCGGCATCGACAGTTCGGCAATCAGCGGCGCTGCGACCACCGTCTTGGCTTCGGCCATACCGAAGCGCTCGTCGGTCCAGGCCTGGGCCATCAGACGCAGTTCGCCATTGAAGTCGGGGATATCCAGGCTGACTTCACCCTCACCCTTGTCGTTCAGCTGCAGCGCATCGCTCTGCAGCGCGACGATCAGCACGCTGGTATCCGGGCGCTTGCCACCAGCGGCGAGGCCGGCGTCACCACCGAAGGCCAGGCTGGCGACACGCCCCTGGGCTTCGATCAGCTGACCGTAGATATCCAGCTGGTCGGCGCCATAGGCCTTGCGCCCGAAGAAGTTGGCGAAGGGATCGGGGGTGGCGTAGCTGGTGATGTTGAGGATGCCCACGTCCACCGCGGCGACCAGCACGTGCACCTTGTCGGGGATGCTGCCGTCGGCGTTGCGCGCGCTGACCTTGACCTTCAGCGGTTGCTTGGGCCGCATCTTCTCGGGCGCGTCCAGGCTCAGCGCCAACTTGCGCGGAGCGCGCTCCAGTGGCAGGTGCAGTAGGCCGACGGCGCGCTTGGGCGTGACCTGCGCCTTGCGCTCGCCAGGGCGAATCACCAGAGCACTGAGGTAGAGGTCGTGACGCGCCCATTTTTCGTCGATGGGCAGTTCGAAGGTCTGGCCTTCAGCCGGCACGCTGATCTCCTGCCACCACAGCGGACCGTCGCTGGACTCGACCAGCAGGTAGCCGTTGCCGGCAGCCGGCGGGGTGACGGTGATCTTGGCCACGTCGCCCGCGGCGTAGGCAGGCTTGTCCAGGGCCAGCTTGACCTGGTCGGGACGCACCGCGCCACCATCGGCGTTGTCCTGCCAGCGGTAGCCGGCCCAGAAGCGCAGGCTGCTGACCAGGCCGGTCTGGCTGTCCACCACTTCGACCCGGTACGGGCCCCACTCCACCGGGAAGCTGACCTTGGCGGTGCCGCCCGCGGCGACCTTCAGCGGCTCATCGCTGAGGGTGAGGAATTTCTCGTTGTAGTTGTGGCGCCAGCCTTCACCGTCGGAGAAGCTCCAGAAGTAGTCGCGGCGCTCGCGCACCAGACGCACGTTGAGGTTGTCGGCCGCCAGTTTGTTGCCGGCAGCGTCGGCCACCAGTATTTCGAACTCGGCCAGACTATCGGCGTCGACTTCCTCGCCCTCGAACAGGCCGCGCAGCCCCGGCAGACGCTCGGCGGGCCATACCGGCTGAATGATACGGCGGGTAATCGGGCGGCCACCGGACTCCTGCAGGCTGGCCTGGAGAATCAGGCGCAGCGGCGACTTGGCGTCGCCCCAGCGGTTTTCCGGGCGCAGCACGGCGCGCCCCTGGTCGTCGAGATTGATCTCGTCGAGCTCCTGATCCTGGCTCAGATCGGCCTCGGTGATGTCGCCGAACTGGTAACCCGGCAGGCTCGCCACCGCTTCACGCAGCGGACGCACATAGAGCTGCCCGGTCAAACGATTGCCAGCGGCCGGCGCACCATAGAGGTAGCGTCCGGTCACCGCGAACTCGGCGCTGTCGCCCGGCGCGTAGGGCTGCTCCTGGCCCTTGAGCTCCAGGGCCATGCGCTCGGGCAGGAAGTCCTCGACGAGGAATTCGTAGAGCTGCGGGCTGCCATCGCCCAGGTCGAGCAGCAGCTGCCAGCGGCCGGTCGGCGCCTCCACGGCCAGCGGCAGCTGGTACTGATAGAGGCCGTTATCGCCGGCATTCCAGACGAACTTGCGGCTGATCTGCTCATCCGGGCGGCGCACCTCGACGCTGACCGGCTGAGCCGTGACCGGGCGGCCGTCGGCATCACGCAACAGACCATTGAGCAGCACGGTCTCGCCGGGGCGATACAGATCACGCGGACCGAACACGAAGAACTGCAGCGCGTGCGCTTTGGGCCCGGCGATATCGAACTCGGCCAGGTCCAGCGCCGGCGTGTTCAGGCGCAGCAGGCTGGTCTGCTCGTCCTGCTTGGCCAGCAGCACCTGAGCCTTGGCCGGCAGCGGCAGTTGCGCATGGCCGGCCGAATCGGTCTTGCCTTCGGCGAGCAGCGCGCCATCACCATCGAGCAGTTCCAGCTGCACACCGGACTGCGCCTTGCCGCCCTCCAGCGCCTGGGTGAACACGTCGAGACGGTCACGGTAACGATGCGCGGACAGGCCGATATCGCTTAGGGAAAACAGCGTCGCCGGCTGCGAGTAGCTGTAGCTGCCAGCCTCACGCATCACCGCCAAGTACACGCCCGGCTGCTTGAACGGCTCCAGGCCGGCGATGGGCAGCAGCAGGGTTTCACGGGTGTTGCGCGCCGGGTTCAGGTCGAAACGCCCGCCATAGACCAGATCGGCCATCGGCAACAGCTCGCGCGCCTCCCAGGTATCCAGGTTGCTGGCCCGGCCCCAGCGCGACAGAAAGCGCGGCAGCGCCTCGGGCTTGATACGGAAGAACTCGACGTTGACCTTGTCGACGTTCAGCGCGATGACCGGCAGGCCTTCGGCCAGGCGGGTCGGCAGCAGCGAACCGCGGCTGGCGAAGCCGACGCTGGCCTGCAGGTCGCGGGTTTCGAAGCGGCTGACGTGCTCTTTGGCGAGTTTGCCGCCATTGATCGACGTCAGGCCGGCATCGATGGTCAGCACCAGTTTGCGCTGCGGCTCCAGGTGGCGCAGGCGCAACTCGCTGAGGTTGTCGGTCAGTTCCCAGGCGCCGTCGACCTTGCCGGCAGTACTGTCGACCAGGTGCAGGCGCTCGGCGAAGGGCTGGTCGGGGTCCAGCGGGATGGAGAAAGTCACCGACAGCGCACTGGCGCCGTCGAGCTGCACCTCGGAAACGTCGACCACCTCTAGCTCGCGCCCGGCGTAGCGCTTGGCCAGCGCGTCGCGGTCGACCGCTGGCTTGGGCGCCTGTGGCTGTTGTGCAGCAGGGGCAGCGGGGGTCACCGTGGCTGGGGGTTGGGAGGAATCACAGGCGCTGAGCAGGGTCAGCACCAAGGCCAGAAGCAGTCCTTTGTTCGGCATTGCGGGCTCCGGAATCAGGGGGCGCAGAGACCGACAACTATAGCCGAGGCGCCCTGCCGACGACGAGCCGTGCAGACGAATTCGCCAAGCCACTCACAGTCCTGAGGCGACGTGCGACCACCCCGGTGCTGTGCCTATAATCGGCGCTTTGCCGGAGCCGCCCATGTCCGCCCTGCTCGATGCCTGGCGCCACACCCCGACCCAGCGCAAGGTCTGGGCACTGGCGGCGCCGATGATTCTCTCCAACCTCTCGGTGCCGCTGGTGGCGCTGGTCGATACCGCCGTGGTCGGCCACCTGCCGCATGCCCACCAGTTGGCTGCCGTGGCAGTGGGCGGCAGCCTCTACACCCTGCTGACCTGGGCCATGGGCTTTCTGCGCATGGGCAGCACCGGCTTCGCCGCTCAGGCTACAGGCCGCGAGGATGGCAGCGCCCTGCGTCAGGTACTGATGCAGGGGCTCGGCCTGGGTGTAATGCTGGCCTTGCTCCTGGGCCTGCTGGCGTTGCCCTTCAGTAACGCCGCGCTGAGCCTGATGCAACCCTCGGCCGAACTGGATCAACTGGCGCGCCAGTATTTCCATATCCGTCTGCTCGGCCTGCCCGCCAGCCTGGCGACCTACGCCCTGATCGGCTGGCTGCTGGGCACGCAGAGCGCCCGTGGCCCGCTGGCCATCCTGCTGACGGCCAACCTGATCAACGTGGCGCTCGACCTGCTGTTCGTGCTCGGGCTCGAATGGGGTGTGGCCGGTGCGGCCTGGGCCTCGGTGATTGCCGAGTGGAGTGGCGCCCTGCTCGGCCTGTGGCTGGCCCGCAGTGCGCTCGCACACTATCCCGGCCGCCTCGACAGTAGCGCGCTGAAACGCTGGAGCAACTGGCGTCCGTTGCTGGCGGTCAACCGCGATATCTTCATCCGCACCCTGGCGCTGCAGTTGGTGTTCTTCCTGATCACCGTGAAAGGCACGCGCCTCGGCGATGCTACGGTGGCGGCCAACGCGCTGCTGCTCAATGGCCTGACGCTGACCGCCTATGCCCTCGACGGCCTGGCCCATGCCGTCGAAGCCCTGTGCGGTCATGCGCTGGGCGCGCGAGATCGCGCTGCGCTGCGTCGTTCGCTGCTGGTAGCCGGTGCCTGGTCGCTGCTGGCCAGCACCGGCTTCGCCCTGTTCTTCCTGTTCGGCGGGCACTGGTTCGTCGGCATGCTCACCAATATCGCCGAAGTGCGCGAACTGGCCCTGAACTTCCTGCCCTACCTGGCGCTGTTGCCGCTGCTGGCGGTATGGAGCTACCTGCTCGACGGTCTGTTCATCGGCGCCACCCGCGCCCGGGAAATGCGCGACGCCATGCTCATCGCCTTGGCGTTGGCCCTGCCGCTGGCCTGGGGGCTGCAAGGACTGGGCAATCACGGGTTGTGGTTGGCATTTCTGGCCTTCATGGGGCTGCGCAGCCTGGTACTGGCTGGCTATGCTTGGCAGCTGTCGCGGCGCGACCTGTGGTTCGCCCGAGCCGGCCGCTAATCCGCCTTCAGCCCGTCTGCCGCAAGGAGCTCCCATGGCCGCCGCCTTCGTCGCTTATCTGCACTTTCTGTCGATCTTCGCCCTGTTCGCCCTGCTCAGCATCGAACACGTGCTGTTCAAGGCGCCGCTGGATCTGTCCCGTGCGCGCAGCCTGATGCTCACCGACCTGGTCTACGGCATCTGTGCCGGTCTGGTGCTGGCCACCGGCGTCGCCCGCGTGCTGTGGTTCGGCAAGGGCGCCGCCTACTACATGGGCAACAGCCTGTTCCATGCGAAGTTAGGGCTGTTCATCCTGGTTGGGCTGCTGTCGATCCTGCCCACGGTGGTGTTCATCAAATGGCGCAAGACCGTGAAGGCAGGCCAGGTGCCCGCGCCCAGCGCTCGGCAGGTACACCTGGTGACCTGGAGCATTCGCATCGAGCTGCTGCTGTTGCTAGCCATCCCGCTGCTGGCGACGCTGATGGCGCGCGGTTACGGCATCATTGGCTGAGCCGTGAGAGACGCAAAGCGTCGCCGCTAAAGCGCCTCCCACAGAGCAGTAGCGCAGCCCGGATGCAATCCGGGAACGATGTCCGACATTGCACCATGCCCGGAGAGCATCCGGGCTGACGGCTTACGAAGCGAGGTAAGACGAGCGGGTCAGACCAAGACGCAAGGCATCGAGGAACTGCGTACGTTCACGGGCGCTGATCTTGGCGCTGGCCACCTTGTCGCGGTAGTGGGTCATCAGCTCCTCGGGCGACAGGTGCACATAGCGCAGCATGTCCTCGATGGTGTCGTGGGTCTCGATGCCGGCATGCACCACGCTACCATCGGCGCTCTGGTAGATGTTCACCGAGTCGGTATCACCGAACAGGTTGTGCATGTCGCCAAGGATTTCCTGATAGGCGCCGACCAGGAAGATGCCCAGCACATAGTCCTCACCCTCGCGGATCTCGTGCACCGGCAGGCTGGTCTCGATCGACTGCTCGTCGACGTACTGGCGGATCTTGCCGTCGGAGTCGCAGGTCAGATCCTGCAATACGGCGCGGCGCAGCGGCTCCTCGTCCAGGCGTGACAGCGGCAGGATCGGCAGGATCTGGCCGATAGCCCAGGTGTCCGGCAGGCTCTGGAATACCGAGAAGTTGCAGATGTACTTGTCGGCGAGCTTGTCGTTGAGCTCGTCGAGCACCGCGCGGTGCGAGCGCTGACGCGCCTTGAGCTGGTTGTGCAGGCGACGGCAGATGGCGAAGTAACACTGCTCGGCCAACGCCTTCTGCGCCAGGCTGAGCTTGCCGGCCGAATACTGCGCAGCCACTTCCTCGATGTAGTGGGTGGCGCGCCAGTAGGTCTCGGCGACCATTTCCGGGTCGCTGTCTTCCAGTAGTTCGATCAGCACCTGCAACACTTCCGGCTGCTCGACGCTGGCATCGATCTCCGGCACCTTGTCGTTGTGGCGCTCGACGTCGGTGACCTGCACCAGCAGCACGGCATGGTGCGCGGTCATCGCCCGGCCGCTCTCGGAGAAGATGTGCGGATGGGGGATTTCCTGGCGGTCGCAGAACTCCTTGAGCATGTCCACCACGGCATCGGCGTAGTCCTGCATGTCGTAGTTGATCGAACTGGCGTTGCGCGAGTGGGTGCCGTCGTAGTCCACGCCGAGGCCGCCGCCGACGTCGATGTGATCGACCGGCAGGCCCATGGCGCGCAGCTCGCCGTAATAGCGGATGGCCTCGCGGAAGCCCTTGCGGTAGTCGGCGATGTTGGCGATCTGCGAACCCATGTGAAAGTGCAGCAGGCGGATGCCCTGATCAAGCCCGGCAGCGCGGAAGCGCTCGACCACCTGCAGGATCTGCGCTGCGGACAGACCGAACTTGGACTTCTCGCCACCGGTGTCGGCCCACTTGGAAGATGCCAGCGAGGACAGGCGCACGCGCAGGCCGATCTGCGGCGCGACCTTGAGGTCAGCGGCCTCCTCGATCACCAGGGCGACTTCCGACTCTTTCTCGATGACGATGAACACGTTGTGGCCGAGCTTCTGCCCCATCAGCGCCAGGCGGATGAACTCGCGGTCCTTGTAACCGTTGCAGACGATGGTGCCGCCCTTCGGCGCCAGCGCCAGCACGGCCAGCAGCTCGGGCTTGGAGCCGGCCTCGAGGCCGATGGAGACGTTCTGCGTGGCGATGATGTTCTCGATCACCGCTTCCTGCTGGTTGACCTTGATCGGGTACAGCGCGGTATAGCGGCTCTGGTATTCCAGGCGCTCGATACTGGCGTCGAAGGCACCGGTCAGGCGGCGCACGCGATCTTGCAGAATGTCCGGGAAACGCACCAGCAGCGGCAGCGACAGGCCGCTCTGACGCAGCTCGTCGACCTGCTGATAAAGATCGATGGGCTGGCTGTCCGGCCCATTGGGACGCACTTCGATACGTCCGGCATCGTTGATCGAAAAGTAACCGGCGCCCCAATGGCGAATGCCATAGACACTACGGCTATCGGCTACGGTCCATTGGCTGCCGTCGTCTTTGCGGGTGCGTCGTGCGGACATCGGGTTCTCCCATGAGAAAAGCCTGACCTTGCTGGCGGCCAGTTTAGAAATTATGAAAGCAAGATGACATTTGCTCGGCGGTTGACCGCACGAGCATCATCGAAGTTTAGAAAAGGACTTATCAGCCGCCGGACTTCTTCGCGGTAAACCCGCGTTTGCTCAGCTCGGCCAACAGCAGATCGACGTGATCACCCTGAATCTCGATCACCCCGTCCTTGAGTGCGCCGCCGGTGCCGCAGCGTTTCTTCAAGGCGCTGGCAAGCTCCTTGAGCGGCTCCTCGGCCAGCGGCACGCCGCTGACGGTGGTGACGGTCTTGCCGCCACGGCCCTTGGTCTCACGGCGCACACGGGCAATACCGTCGCCATCGGGAATGCGTGTCTGTTTGCAGATGCAGGCATCCACTGCCTGGTTGCAATCCGGGCAATGGCGACCGCCATCGGTGGAATAGACGAGACCGCTCAGGGCGGAGAATGAAGAGGCTTTCTTGACCACCGGCTTGTCCTCGTAGGGGTCAGGATAGCGACTGGCTGAACGGGTTCAGCCGCGAAGCCCCACTCAGGCAGGGGCAGCGCAAGCGGACAGACGTCCGCCGAAAAGGCCGCGCAGTGTAACGGCAAAGGCCAGGCTTGCTAAGACCAAATTTGCGTCATTGTGCGGCACTTTGGCGACGCCGTTCACCATCACGCACGGAGTGCTCGGAATCCGCGACGCCGTAGGGTGCGCCGTGCGCAACAAGGCCCCTATTCGAGGTGAAGGCGCACCCTACAAGCTAAGCTCGACGAAATACAGGTGCCGACACAAACACCCTCTCCCGCCCTTCGGGCACCCTCTCCCATAAATGGGAGAGGGACATCAGCTAGCCGCAAGCGGTCTGTTTATGGCCTGTTTATGTAGCGCTCCAACGCCGCCAGCGAATCGGGGCAATAGGGCAGACGATGGGTTTCTTCCAGCGCCTGCTCGACGCTGATAAAGCGCGCTTCCAGTACTTCTTCCGGCTGCAACACCAGCGGCGCGTCGGATACCGCCGAATAGGCCATGCACCACAGGCGACTTTCCGGAGCGTCATAGAGAAAGTGCGCATGCTCGACCAGTTCGGCATCGACGATGCCCAGTTCCTCGGCCAATTCACGCTCGGCCGAGAGGCGGTAGTCCTCGCCTTCGAGCACCATGCCGCCGGCCGCCACGTCCCAGTAACCGGGATACAGCGCCTTGCTCAGGGTGCGCCGATGCACGCACAGCAGACCAGCCGTGTTGAACAGGAGGATGTAGGTGCCGCGCCCGATCAGCCGGCGCTCGCGCATTTCGGCCCGGGAAACACCACCCAGTGGCCGATCATGCTCGTCGACCCAGGCCACCCGCTCGCGGTCAGAGGCAGCACGATGTGCAACCTCCGCTGCCGAAATGGCGACCATCAACCCTGGCTCAGCAACTGACGCAGGTCGATCAGACCCGCGTTGGCGCGGGAGATGTAGTTGGCCATCACCAACGAGTGGTTGGCCAGAACACCGTAACCGCTGCCGTTGAGGATCATCGGGCTCCACAGGGTGGCCTGCGCGGCCTCCAGCTCACGAATGATCTGGCGCACGCTGACGGTGGCGTTCTTTTTCGCCAGCACGTCGGCGAAGTCCACCTCGATGGCGCGCAGCAGATGAGCCAGCGCCCAGGCCTGACCGCGAGCCTCGTAGAACACGTTGTCGATCTGCAGCCAGGGCGTCTCGTAAACGCCGCCTTCACCAATCAGCCCGGACTCTTCGGCATCGCTGCCCACCTGCAGTTTCTCGTTCAGGCGCACCTGACCGACGCTGGCGGACAGGCGCTGGGACAGCGAGCCAAGACGGGTACCGGCATCACCCAGCCAGTTGTTGAGGTTGTCGGCACGCGCATAGAACTGCGCGTTTCTCTGCGCCGGGTCGGCCAGACGAGCGAGGTAGCGGTCCAGCGACTTGATGCCCTCGCGATACTCGGACTCGGACGCCGGCAACGCCCAGCTCTTGTTGTCGAAGTGAAAACGCGGCTCGGCCTTGGCCAGGTCCGGGTCCTCGGTGGACTGCGACTGCGAACGGGCGAAGTCCTTGCGTAGCGCACGCGAGAAATCGCGTACCTGCACCAGCACGCCATATTCCCAGCTCGGCATGTTGTCCAACCACAGGCCGGGCGGCGCGAGATCGTTGGACAGATAGCCACCTGGCTTGTCGAGCAGCGTGCTGGCGACCTGCTTGAGGGTTTCCACCGAGGTGTAACCGGTGACCATCTGCCGCTGCGCCTGCTGCGCCGAATTCTGCGCATGTTGCTGGACCTGGAAGGCAGACGGTTCCTGACTCCAGTACCAACCGACCACCAGAGCGATCAGCAGATAGACACCGATCAGGCCGCCCAGAGCTCGAGCGATCAGGCTGCCGCCACTGCGACCGCCCCCTGAGGTCTTGGCGGCGCCGTCTAGCGAGTTCGTCGCGCGATTCTTCCAGTCCAGCATGGCAGTGTCCTTTTCAAGCGAATTCGAGTGTTCGACCACACCCCGACCAACGGGTTGCGACCTGCTACGCACTATAAGGCAAGCCCACAGCAAAACGCAGGGCAGAGGGGCAAACTTACCGCTGGTGAGGGAAAACTACATTTCTGTCGCTTATTCGACAGAAATACCGATGCCAATTGATCGACGGCAATGTCAGCGCCTCCAGCAAGTGATAGCATCAAGCCACCACTGACTTAACCATCTATAGAAGTCGGCCCATGACCGAGCACCCGGATCCCAGTCGAGATCGCCTCAAGCACCATTTCGCCCAGCGCGTGATTCACCAGGCACGCCAGGTGCTGGAAGTCTGGCAGCGCCTGCAACGCAGCGAATGGAACGATGCCGGCATGGCCGAGCTGACCGAGGCCAACCTGCGACTGCTGCGTTACGCCGAGCGCTTCGAGCAGATCGAGCACGCGCAGTTGGCGCAAAGCATTGGCGTCAGCCTCGATGAAGTGGTGGAAAATCGCGGTCGCCTCAACAGCACGTTGATCGCTCGTCTCAATCAGGCCATGCAGCGCTTGTCGAGAACCGGTCTGCGGCATAGCGATGCCTTCGAACAGACCTTCCTGCCACCACTGCGCAAACCGGTGTATCTGGCCCTGCAGGATGCCCAGCGTGCCGAGCGCCTGGCCCAGCAGCTGGAGTTCTTCGGCCTGGCTGCGCAGGCACTGAGCGATGAGCGCGCCTTCCGCGCCGCCATCGGCGAGCGCCACCCGGCGGCCATCGTCATGGACGTCGACTTCGCCGGTGCAGGCCTGGAACTTGCCAACTCGGTGCAAGAGGGTCTGGAGCAGAAGATTCCGCTACTGTTCTTCAGCCACTGCGATACCGACACGCCAACGCGCCTGGCCGCCGTGCGCGCCGGCGGGCAGGAGTTCTTCACCGGTTCGCTGGATGCCTCCAGCCTGCTGGAACGTATCGAGGTACTGACCCACGTCTCGCAGTACGACCCGTACAAGGTGCTGATCGTTGACGACTCAAAGGCCCAGGCGACCCATACCGAGCGCGTGCTCAATAGCGCCGGCATCCTCACCCACACCCTGACCGAGCCGATCCAGGCGATGGACGCACTGGCCGAGTTCCAGCCGGACCTGATCATCCTCGACATGTACATGCCCGAGTGCAACGGCACCGAGCTGGCCAAGGTGATCCGCCACAACGACCGTTACGTCAGCGTACCGATCATCTATCTATCGGCCGAGGACGATCTGGACAAGCAGCTCGACGCCATGAGCGAGGGTGGCGACGACTTCCTCACCAAACCGATCAAACCGCGCCACCTGATCGCCACCGTACGCAACCGTGCGGCCCGTGCGCGCAGCCTCAAGGCGCGCATGGTACGCGATAGCCTGACCGGCCTGTACAACCACACCCATACCCTGCAACTGCTCGATGACGCCTGTTTTCGCGCACGCCGCGAAGAGCAGCCGCTGGCCTTCGCCATGCTCGACATCGATCACTTCAAGAAGGTCAACGACACCTATGGCCACCCCATGGGCGACCGGGTGATCAAGAGCCTGGCACTGTTCCTCAAGCAGCGCCTGCGCAAGACCGACCATATCGGCCGTTACGGTGGCGAGGAATTCGCTGTGGTGCTGCCCGATACCGATGAGCAATCGGCGCTCAAGGTGCTGGAAGAGATTCGCCAGCGCTTCGCCGAGATCAACTACCCAGCGCAGCCGCAGGACCTGTCCTGCACCTTCAGTTGCGGCATCGCCATGCTGCAACCGGGCCTGGATGGCAACGCACTGTCCAAGCGCGCAGACGAAGCGCTGTACAAGGCCAAGCACGGCGGGCGTAACCGGGTGGAGCTGTACAGCAGCGAATGACTCGCCGCAGAACGTGACGCATCTCACAGCGTCATCAGCCTGTAACCAAACCGCAATAAGCTCGCGGGCATCGTTCAGTCGTCGATCGAGCCCGTCATGCGCCTCAAGCTGCTCACCAACCTAAACACCCTGCTGCTGGTCACCGTCTGCGTTGCGCTGGCGGCGACGCTCTGGTGGTCGCAGCGCGCGTTGCAGCAACCGGTGCAACTGATGGAGCGCTACCTGACGCTGTCCCAGCAGTTCCAGCGCGAGGTGGCCGACAATATTCAGGCCTACCTGGCCGGTGGCAACGCGGTGCAACACAGCAGCGCGACCCAGGCCATCGACGCCTTCGACGAAGCCCTCGAACAACTGCCGCAACAATTGACCACCGAGCTGCGCCCAAGCCTTGAGCAACTGCGCGACTTCAGCGCCAATCAGCTGCTGGCGGCCGGCAAACTGGCCGGTGATCCGCAGGGGCTGCTGTTGCAGGCCGAACGCGAGATGCTCGCCGCGCTGGAACAACTGACCCAGTACGTCGCAGATGCCAGCAGCCCCGCCGCCGGTGACTACCGCAAACCACTGCAGGAAGCCGGTTCGCGCCTGCTGAAGCTGGCCCACGCCCGCGAACGCTTCACCAGCCAGGGCCGTAGTGAGCTGCTCGGCGACGTCGAACGCGAACTCAAGGCTCTTGCTCAGCAGGCAGAGGCGCTGGATAAGTTGCCGCTACTCGGCGTACAGCAGGCCGACAGCTCTGCCAGCGTCGGTTTCGCCGCGCTGCTAGGCCTGGATGAAACACAGCAGGAGCAACAGGCGCAGGATCGTGGCATCGAGCTGAAACGCGAACTGGGCACCCTGGTACGCCGCTACCCCAGCGAACTGCAGCGCACCCGCGAGCTGGTCGAGCAACGTCAGCAACTGGCCGTGACCACCACCGAACGCGTGACGCAGGTACAACAGGCACTGGCGGCGCTGGAGCCCCTGGTAAAAGGCGAATACGCGCGTATTCAGGGTGAGGTGCGGCTGATTCAAGGCCTGATGATCGGCCTGATCCTACTGATCGCCCTGCTCATCGACCGCATCCAGCGGCGCCTGTCACAGGTACTCGAGCGCCTGGTACCGGCGCTGTCGCAGTGGGCCAAAGGTGATTTCGCGACGCCGATCAGCATCAATTCCCGCACCCGCGAGCTGCGCGATATCGAAGATTCGCTCAATCACCTGCGCCGCTATCTGGTGGAGCTGGTCGCCAGCATCCGCGGCCACGCCGAGCATGTCGCCGGCTCCAGCCGTACCCTGGCCGACCTCAGTGGCGGCCTGCACGGCGGAGCCGAACGCCAGGCCGGCGATACCGCCCTGATCCGCGACGCGTTGAGCGAGCTGGAAGCGACCATCGGCCAGGTCGCCCAGGACGCCAGCCAGACCGCCGACGCCAGCCGCGACGCCGACCGCGCTCTGATCCAGGGCCAGCAGGTCATCGGCCAGAGTCTGGAAGGGCTGCACGCCCTGGTCTCCGAGGTGCAGGACAACGCCCAGGCCATCGAACGCCTGGCCGACGAGACCGCCACCATCGGCAGCGTGCTTACGGTGATTCGCGGCATCGCCGAACAGACCAACCTGCTCGCCCTCAACGCCGCCATCGAGGCTGCACGCGCCGGCGAGGCCGGCCGCGGGTTCGCCGTGGTCGCCGATGAAGTGCGCTCATTGTCGCAGCGCACCGGCAGCGCCACGGCAGAGATCCAGGATGTCATCGGCCGCCTGCAACAGGCTGCGCACCAGTCGGTACAGG
The DNA here is from genome assembly GCF_002803095.1 of Pseudomonas sp. ZH-FAD. Lineage (GTDB taxonomy): Bacteria > Pseudomonadota > Gammaproteobacteria > Pseudomonadales > Pseudomonadaceae > Aquipseudomonas. The sequence goes on from NZ_PGLR01000005.1 coordinate 78,581, forward strand.
CCATGCGGGCGCAGGTCGAACATGCCGAAGCTACCGCGGGCAAGGCCGAAGCGGCCGATGGTGCGCTGGACGAGATCGTCAGCGCCATCCGTACCATCGCCAGCATGGCCGAGCGTATCGCCGAGGCCACCGCGCAGCAGAGCGATGCGGTCAGCGAGATTCGCGAACACGGCGAACGCATCCACCAACTGGGCGACGACAACCTCGGCCTGATCGCCAACGGACGCAGCGAGAGTGAACGCCTGCTGCACCTGGGTGGCCAGTTGCACAGCGCCGTACAGGCGTTTCGCGTCTAAGCGCCTGCGACACGGCAGCGCAGGCTTGATCTGCACGGGAACTCGACAAGGCCGGCCTTCTCCAAGGTTCCGCTCATCCCCGGCAATCGACGCCCCGGCGCGGCGACGACGATACGGGTGAGCGCTTTCCGGTATCATGCCGCCACCTTTCGCCGAGATATTCGCCCGATGTCACTGCGTCGACTGCTGCTTCCCCTGCTTCTGCTCTGCCTGAGCCTGCCCGCCAGCGCCAACCTGTTCGACCAGCGCCCTGCTGCCTCGCCGATTGGCACACCGCTGAACAACAGCAGTGATTTCCTGCCGGTGCGTGAAGCCTTCAAGCTGAGCCTGGTGAGCAGCGATGCACAGGCAGTGACGCTGCGCTTCGTCGCGGCCGAGGGTTACTACCTCTATCGCCATCGATTCAATTTCAGCGTCGAACCGGCGGATCTGGTGCTCGGCGACGCCGAATTGCCAGCAGGTGAGGCCAAGCACGATGAATTCTTCGGCGATGTCGAGGTGTACTACGGCGTGCTGGATATCCGCGTGCCGCTGGACAACCCGGATAACCGCCCGCTGCGCCTGCAGGTCGGCTATCAGGGTTGCGCCGACAAGGGCCTGTGCTATCCGCCGGAAACCGAGTTTATCGAGATTGGTGATATGCCTGCCGCCACCAGCGGTGATGTGGCGCCTGTCGCGACAGGCTGGAACTGGAAAGAGCTGGCGCTGTTCTTCCTCGGCGGTCTGGCGCTGACCTTCACCCCCTGCGTGCTGCCGATGCTGCCGATCCTCTCCGGCGTGGTGCTGCGCGGCCAACTGGGTGGCCTGCGCAGCCTGACCCTATCGCTGGCTTATGTCCTGCCGATGGCCGCCTGCTTCGCCATTCTCGGCACGCTGATGGGGCTGTTCGGCGCTGGCCTCAATCTGCAGGCTCGCCTGCAATCGGCTTGGGTATTGGTGCCTTTCGCCGCCTTCTTCGCCTTCTTCGCGCTGGCCATGTTCGGCCTGTTCGAGCTGCGCCTGCCGCGCTTCATCAGTGAACCGCTGGATCGCCTGGCCGGCAAGACCCATGGCGGCTCGCATCTGAATGCCGCCCTGCTCGGCGTACTCTCCAGCCTGCTGGTCAGCCCCTGCGTCTCGGCACCGCTGGCCGGCGCCCTGCTTTATATCAGCGCCAGTGGCGATGCCTTGGGCGGCGGCCTGAAACTGCTGGCGCTCGGCCTCGGCATGGGCACGCCGCTGGTGCTGTTCGCCGTTGGCGGTGGTGCACTGCTGCCGAAAACCGGCACCTGGATGGTCACGGTACGCAATGCCTTCGGCGTACTGCTGCTGGCCGTTTCGGTCTGGCTGCTCGAGCGCGTGCTGCCGGGCAGTCTCAGCCTGGCCCTGTGGGGCCTGCTGGCGGGTGGCGTGGCAGTATTCCTCGGCGCGCTGGAGTTCGGCCCCAAGACGCATCGACAGAAACTCGGCCAGATCGCCGGTCTGGCGTTGCTGGTCTATGCCCTGGCCGCCTGGGTCGGTGCACTGCAGGGTGCGAGCGATCCGCTCAAGCCGCTCGGCCAGTTGCAGGCCGGTGCCAGCCAGAGCAGCGCCAAGAGTGGCGCCTGGCAAACCCTGAGCAGCCCCGCCGAACTGGACGCAGCACTGGCCGAGGCCAAAGCCGGCGGCCAGCCGCTGCTGCTGGATTGGTACGCCGACTGGTGCATCAGCTGCAAGGTCATCGAGCGCGAGGTGTTCGGCAATGCCGAAGTGGGCAGCAAACTGGCCGGCTGGCGCCTGATCCGCTTCGATATCACCGAAAGCAACGCCGCCCAGCGCGCCCTGCTGGACCGTTACAAGTTGTTCGGCCCACCTGCCATCCAGTTGTTCGCCGGCAATGGTGACGAATTGCTCGATCTGCGTGTCGTAGGTGAGGTCAATGCCGCCACCTTCGTAGGGCGCCTGGATCAGGCCAGCAACCGCAAGGCAGGTCGTTGAACGCTGGCAACGCGATCATCGCCGGTTCTTTGCGAATGCCCTGGCAACGACCGAAACCAACGCTATAGTCATATTTCTGCCGCAAACGGCAGGCATCGTGTCGACTATTGCTGACATCGCGCAGCTGCGGCATAGTCCTGCGCAGCCTGAACAACAAGGAACGCGACCATGGCCACCCTACTGGTGCTGCACGGCCCCAATCTGAATCTGCTGGGCACCCGCGAGCCCGACAAATATGGCGCCACCACCCTCGCCGAGATCAATCAGGATCTGGAGCGCCGCGCCCGCGAGGCTGGCCATCATCTGCTGTACCTGCAGAGCAATGCCGAGTACGAACTGATCGACCGCATTCACGCCGCAAAGGGTGAAGGTGTCGACTTTATCCTGATCAATCCTGCCGCTTTTACCCATACAAGCGTCGCATTACGTGACGCATTGCTGGCGGTGAGCATCCCATTCATCGAAGTGCACCTATCCAACGTGCACAAGCGTGAACCTTTCCGCCATCACTCCTATTTTTCCGACGTTGCAGTAGGGGTGATCTGCGGCCTTGGCGCCAGCGGTTATCGGCTGGCCCTGGAAGCGGCACTCGAACAACTGGCCGGGCGCGCCTGACGCGTAGCCTGGTAGACAAGTCCTACCTCACCTCTGGGAGTTGACCATTCATGGATATCCGTAAAGTCAAGAAACTGATCGAGCTGCTGGAAGAGTCCGGTATCGACGAGCTGGAGATCAAAGAGGGCGAAGAGTCCGTACGCATCAGCCGTCACAGCAAGCAACCGGCCTATGCCCCGCAGCCGATGTACGCGCCTGCACCGGCTCCGGTCGCTGCGCCTGTCGCTGCAGCTGCTCCGGGCGCTGAAGCCGCCCCGGCTGCCGCCGCGAAACTGAACGGCACCGTCGCTCGCTCGCCGATGGTCGGTACCTTCTACCGCGCTGCTTCGCCGACCTCGGGCAACTTCGTCGAAGTCGGTCAGACCGTGAAGAAAGGCGACATCCTGTGCATCGTCGAAGCGATGAAGATGATGAACCACATCGAAGCCGAAGCCAGCGGCGTGATCGAGTCCATCCTGGTGGAAAACGGCCAGCCGGTTGAGTACGACCAGCCCCTGTTCACCATCGTTTGATGCCCGGGGAGCCTGCAATGCAGAAGCTGGAAAAAGTCCTTATCGCCAACCGTGGCGAGATCGCCCTGCGTATCCTGCGTGCCTGCAAGGAGCTGGGTATCAAGACGGTGGCCGTGCACTCCACCGCCGACCGCGAACTGATGCACCTGGGCCTGGCCGACGAATCCGTCTGCATTGGTCCGGCAGCCGGTGCGCAGTCCTACCTGAACATCCCGGCGATCATCAGCGCAGCTGAACTGACCGGCGCCACGGGCATCCACCCGGGCTACGGCTTCCTCGCCGAGAACGCCGACTTCGCCGAACAGGTGGAAAACTCCGGTTTTGCCTTCATTGGCCCGACCGCGAGCGTGATCCGCCTGATGGGCGACAAGGTATCGGCCAAGGAAGCCATGATCAAAACCGGCGTACCGGTGGTGCCTGGCTCCGACGGCCCGCTACCGGAAGACGAGGAAGAAGCGCTGCGCATCGCCCGTGAAGTGGGCTACCCGGTGATAATCAAGGCCGCTGGCGGCGGCGGTGGTCGCGGCATGCGCGTGGTACACAAGGAAGAAGACCTGATCAAATCGGCCAAGCTGACCCGCACCGAAGCCGGCGCAGCGTTCGGCAACCCGATGGTCTATCTGGAAAAATTCCTCGGCAACCCGCGCCACGTCGAAGTCCAGGTGCTGTCCGACGGCCAGGGCAACGCGATTCACCTGTACGACCGTGACTGCTCGCTGCAGCGCCGTCACCAGAAAGTGATCGAAGAGGCTCCGGCCCCGCTGATCGACGAGAAGGCCCGCGCCGAAGTGCTCAAGCGCTGCGTCGATGCCTGCGTCGAGATCGGCTACCGTGGCGCCGGCACCTTCGAGTTCCTCTATGAAGACGGTCGTTTCTACTTCATCGAGATGAACACCCGCGTCCAGGTGGAGCACCCGGTCACCGAGATGGTCACCGGCATCGACATCGTCAAGGAGATGCTCAGCATCGCCGCTGGCAACAAGCTGTCGATCAAGCAGGAAGACGTGAAGATCCTCGGTCACTCGGTCGAGTGCCGGATCAACGCCGAAGACCCGGACAACTTCATGCCCAGCCCAGGCAAGGTCAAGCATTTCCATGCGCCGGGCGGCAATGGCGTGCGCGTCGATTCGCACCTGTACAGCGGCTACAGCGTTCCGCCGCACTACGACTCGCTGATCGGCAAGCTGATCACCTTCGGCAAAGACCGTGACGAGGCCATGGCCCGTATGCGCAATGCTCTGGACGAGATCGTGGTCGATGGCATCAAGACCAACGTGCCGCTGCACCGCGACCTGACCCGCGACAAGGGTTTCGTCAAAGGTGGCGTGAACATCCATTACCTGGAAAAGAAACTGGGTATGGACAAGCACTGAGTCCATGACCTGCTGCGCGTCGGCGGCCCTGCGTTAAAAGTGACCGAGGAATGCTCATTTACAAAAGTAAACTCCGCTTCCTCAGTCACTTTTGCCTTGTTCCGCTCTAGCTCGCGAGGTCATGACTGAAATGCTCAACAGGGGCTGCCTTCGGGCGGCCCCTGTCGTTTCAGCGGTCGAACTGGCAAGCCGCCCGCCCCTTCAAGTAAGCTGCGCGGCCAAACGCGCGCCCTTCATGAGGTTTTCCATGCCCTGGTTACAAGTCCGTCTCGCCATCACTCCTGAGCAGGCAGAAACCTACGAGGATGCCCTGCTGGAAGTCGGCGCCGTATCGGTAACCTTCATGGACGCCGAAGATCAGCCGATCTTCGAGCCGGATCTGGGCACCACCCCGCTGTGGTCGAACACTCACCTGCTGGCCCTGTTCGAGGCCGACACCGACGAAACCGCACTGCTCGCCCACCTGCAACTGCTGTGTGGCGGCGCACTGCCGGAGCATCATGTCGAGCGCATCGAGGATCAGGACTGGGAACGCAGCTGGATGGATGGCTTCCAGCCGATGCGTTTCGGTCAGCGCCTGTGGATCGTGCCGAGCTGGCATGCCGCGCCGGAGCCGGACGCAGTCAATCTGCTGCTCGATCCGGGCCTGGCCTTCGGCACCGGCACCCACCCGACCACCGCACTGTGCCTGGAATGGCTCGATAGCCAGAATCTGGACAACTGCAGCGTGCTCGACTTCGGTTGCGGCTCGGGCATTCTGGCCATCGCCGCCCTGCTGCTCGGCGCGCCGCAGGCAGCGGGCACCGATATCGATCCGCAGGCGCTGGAAGCTTCGCGCGACAATGCCTCGCGCAACGGCATCGATCCGGCGCGCTTCCCGGTGTATCTGCCTGCCAATCTGCCACAGCAGCCTGCCGACGTGGTCGTTGCCAACATTCTCGCCGGCCCGCTGGTTTCTTTGGCACCTCAGATCACTGCGTTGGTCAAAGGCGGTGGGCGCTTGGCGCTGTCGGGTATCCTCGCCGAACAGGCCGAGGAAGTCCGCGCCGCCTACGCAAGCGCCTTCGACCTCGACCCAACGGCCATCAAGGACGGCTGGGTGCGCATCAGCGGCGTCAAGCGCTGAACCGCGCGCAGTCGTTGCGTTAGACTAGCTGCTTGGATTTTCCGGACCCGCGCATGAGCGAAAGCCACGTCACCCAGTGCCCCAATTGCCGTACCAGCTTCCGCGTCAGTCAGGCGCAGCTGGCTGCTGCCCATGGCGCAGTACGCTGCGGTGCCTGCCTGCACGTGTTCAATGCTGCCGAGCAACTGTTCGGCCCGCGTGCCGCCGCACCTGCGCCAGCGGCAGCCAAAACGGTGAGCGCTCCGGCCACAGCCCAGCCCGATACACGTACCAAGCCGCCAGCGACCAAGCCCGCCGACGATACCCTGTGGATTCATGACGACCTCGACCTGGACAGCCTCGATCTTGATGAGGAACTGGCCAGACTGGAGGAGCAAGAACAGCAGCTGTCGCAGCAGTTCCTCGCACTGGAACAGGCGCCGCGCTACGCCGAGAATTTCGGCAGCCGCGCGACGGACGAGCCCGACGACGTGCATGACGAAGCCTGGGCCGAAGCCCTGCTGCGTGACGAGCCGGTGAAGCGCGAGCGCGACAGCTTCGAACTGCAACCGACTGACGAGCAGCCTGAACCGATCACTGCGCCTGAACCCAAAGCGGCCATTGAGTTCGTCCCTCCCGCCGCGCCCCGCAAGCAGCAGCCCATCGCCGATGACATCGACGAAGCCGTTGAACCGCGCCTGGGTGATCTCGATGACGAGCAGACCGAACCGGAGCACCAAGACGACGACCTGCGCACGGCATCTGAAGAACCCAAGGTAGTGCGCAACGAGCCGGGGCTGCGCGAGGAACGTCTGTTCGAACTGGACGACGAACCCCTGCAACTCGACTGGCGCCAGCCACAGGGCACATCATGGGGTCGCCTGTTCGGCTGGGGCTTGCTCAATCTGCTGGCGGCTGGCGGCCTGCTGGCACAATACGCGGCCTACAACTTCGATGAGCTGGCACGCCAGGACCGCTATCGCCCCTGGTTCGAACAACTGTGCCCGAACATCGGCTGCACCCTGCCCTCGAAAGTCGACATCAGTCAGATTCGCAGCAGCAACCTGGTGGTACGCAGCCACCCGGAGTTCTCCGGCGCACTGATCGTCGACGCCATCCTCTACAACCGCGCCTCCTTCGCCCAGCCCTTCCCACTGCTGGAGATGCGCTTCGCCGACCTGGGCGGACAACTGGTCGCCAGTCGTCGCTTCAAACCCAGCGAGTACCTGGCCGGCGAGCTGGCCGGACAGAGCGAGATGCCACCGCAGACTCCCATCCACATCTCCCTGGACATCCTTGATCCGGGCACCCGTGCGGTGAACTACAGCCTGAGCTTCCACTCGCCCGAGTAGCCTGGAGACGGCGCGACCCGTGGTCGCAGACCTTGCATCTAACTCCTGGCGATAAGCCCATAGCTGTTCAGAATTTGTTCAAAACGACCTTTATCCGGTCATCCAGAGCGGGTATCATGCCCACCCTTTCGCGAGCACCGACCCACCGCAGTTTCCCCTGAGGACACAGTGGAGGGCAGGTGTTGATCGCCCTTTGTCTCAACTGCGCACCAACAAGCAGGGACGCCCCATGTCGGCCCCACGTATTGGCCCTTACACATTGCCCAATCGGTTGATCCTGGCTCCCATGGCCGGCGTCACCGATCGCCCGTTCCGCCAGCTGTGCCGCCGTCTCGGTGCCGGCCTGGTGGTGTCGGAGATGGTCACCAGCGATGTGCGCCTGTGGAATAGCCGCAAGTCCAGCCTGCGTCTGCTGCACGCCGGTGATCCCGAGCCGCGCTCGGTACAGATCGCCGGTGGCGACCCGCAGATGATGGCCGACGCGGCGCGCAAGAACGTCGAGTTGGGCGCGCAGATCATCGACATCAACATGGGCTGCCCAGCCAAGAAGGTCTGCAACAAGGCCGCCGGCTCCGCCCTGCTGCGTGACGAGCCGCTGGTACGGGACATCCTCGACGCCGTGGTCGGTGCGGTGGACGTGCCGGTGACCCTGAAGATTCGCACCGGCTGGGACCGCCAGAACAAGAACGGCATTACCGTGGCGAAAATCGCCGAAGATGCCGGCATTGCTGCACTGTCCGTACATGGCCGCACCCGCGCCGACCTCTATACCGGCGAAGCCGAGTACGACACCATCGCCGCCATCAAGCAGGCGATATCGATTCCGGTGTTCGCCAATGGCGACATCGACTCTCCACAGAAGGCCCAGGCCGTGCTCGACGCCACTGGCGCCGACGCCCTGCTCATTGGTCGTGCCGCCCAAGGACGGCCGTGGATCTTCCGTGAAATCGAGCACTACCTGCGTACCGGCGAAACCCTGCCGGCACCGAGCCTGCTCGAAGTGGAACGCATTCTGCTAGAGCACCTGGCTGCACTGCACGCCTTCTATGGCGAATTGATGGGCACGCGTATCGCCCGCAAGCATGTCGGCTGGTATCTGGCAACCCTGCCGGGCGCCAGGGAGTTTCGCGCCCAATTCAACCGTCTGGACAGTACGGACGCACAGTGCGCCCACGTTCGCGCGTTCTTCCGCGAACGGCACAACGATGGAAACGAGGTGGCCGCATGACGTTGATGACAGAGACCCTAGTGAGTGGAATTGCACCCGTGAGTGACAACACCAGCCTTAAACAGCACCTGAACACGCCGAGCGAAGAGGGCCAGACCCTGCGCGGCGCCGTGGAGAAGGCGCTGCACAATTACTTCGCCCATCTCGAGGGCGCGGACGTCACCGACGTGTACAACCTGGTGCTCACCGAAGTCGAAGCGCCGCTGCTGGAAACCGTCATGAATTACGTGAAAGGTAACCAGACCAAGGCCTCCGAACTGCTCGGTCTGAACCGCGGTACGCTGCGCAAGAAGCTCAAGCAGTACGACCTGCTGTAACCCCGAACTCCGAAAAGGGCGGCCCGCATGAGCCGCCTTTTTTGCTGATATCCCCGCTCTGATGGATAGTGAAATGACCGACCAGACCACCCTTCTGCCCGTCCGCCGCGCGCTGATCAGCGTTTCCGACAAGACCGGTGTCCTCGAATTCGCTCGCGAACTGGCCGCCCTCGGTGTCGAGATTCTCTCCACCGGCGGTACCTACAAGCTGCTCAAGGACAACGGCGTAGCCGCAGTGGAAGTGGCTGACTACACCGGCTTCCCGGAAATGATGGACGGTCGCGTGAAGACCCTGCACCCGAAGATCCACGGCGGCATTCTCGGCCGTCGCGCCCTGGACGGCGCGGTGATGGACGAGCACGGCATCAAGCCGATCGACCTGGTCGCGGTCAACCTCTATCCCTTCGAAGCCACCGTGGCCAAGCCTGATTGCGACCTGGCCGACGCCATCGAGAACATCGACATCGGCGGCCCGACCATGGTCCGCAGCGCGGCGAAGAACCACAAGGACGTCGCCATCGTGGTCAACACCGGCGACTACGCCGGCATCGTCGAGTCGCTGAAAGCCGGCGGCCTGAGCTACGCCCAGCGTTTCGACCTGGCGCTGAAGGCCTTCGAACACACCGCTGCCTACGACGGCATGATCGCCAACTACCTGGGCACCATCGACCAGGCGGCGGACACCCTGTCCACCGAAGGCCGTGGCGCCTTCCCGCGCACCTTCAACAGCCAGTTCGTCAAGGCGCAGGAAATGCGCTACGGCGAGAACCCGCACCAGAGCGCAGCCTTCTACGTCGAAGCGAAGAAGGGCGAAGCCAGCGTTTCCACCGCCGTGCAGCTGCAAGGCAAGGAACTGTCGTTCAACAACGTCGCCGACACCGACGCCGCGCTGGAATGCGTGAAGAGCTTCGTCAAGCCGGCCTGCGTCATCGTCAAGCACGCCAACCCCTGCGGCGTGGCCGTGGTACCGGAAAACGAAGGCGGTATCCGCAAGGCCTACGACCTGGCCTACGCCACCGACACCGAGTCGGCATTCGGCGGCATCATCGCCTTCAACCGCGAGCTGGATGGCGAGACCGCCAAGGCCATTGTCGAGCGTCAGTTCGTCGAAGTGATCATCGCCCCGAAAATCAGCGCTGCCGCCCGTGAAGTGGTGGCCGCCAAGGCCAACGTGCGCCTGCTCGAATGCGGCGAATGGCCGGCCGAGCGTGCTGCGGGCTGGGACTTCAAGCGCGTCAATGGTGGTCTGCTGGTGCAGAGCCGCGACATCGGCATGATCAAGGCAGAAGACCTGAAGATCGTCACCCAGCGCGCGCCGAGCGAGCAGGAAATCCACGACCTGATCTTCGCCTGGAAAGTGGCCAAGTTCGTCAAATCCAACGCCATCGTCTACGCCAAGAACCGTCAGACCGTGGGCGTCGGTGCCGGCCAGATGAGCCGCGTCAACTCCGCGCGTATCGCCGCGATCAAGGCCGAGCACGCTGGCCTGCAGGTGCAGGGCGCGGTCATGGCCTCGGACGCCTTCTTCCCCTTCCGCGACGGCATCGACAACGCCGCCAAGGCCGGCATCACCGCAGTGATCCAGCCCGGTGGTTCGATGCGCGACAACGAGGTGATCGCGGCGGCCGACGAAGCCGGGATTGCCATGGTCTTCACCGGCATGCGCCACTTCCGGCACTGAGTGACAGGGACGCACTGAAGCAGGCATCTGCTGCGTTGTCCGGCCCCTCCCCAATGCTCATTGCCAGAAGGCAACTCCGCTTGGTGAGGGCCCGGACGCCTTGCATCTACCCGCTCCATCGCGCCCCCGAAGGTCTGCAGGAATAAGCTTTTGTAGGGTGGATGACGCTTTTCTCATCCACCATCGGGGCCCCTGGCCCACCTCCTCGAGGAGAATGCAATGAACATATTGATCATCGGCAGCGGCGGTCGTGAACACGCCCTGGCCTGGAAAGTGGCGCAGGACAAACGCGTCGAGAAAGTCTTCGTCGCCCCGGGCAACGCCGGCACTGCGGTGGAAGCCAAGTGTGAGAACGTCGCCATCGACGTGCTGGCCATCGAAGAGCTGGCCGATTTCGCCGAGAAGAACGTGCAACTGACCATCGTCGGCCCGGAAGCGCCGCTGGTCAAAGGCGTGGTCGATCTGTTCCGCAGCCGCAAACTGGATATCTTCGGCCCCACCGCTGCCGCAGCCCAGCTGGAAGGCTCCAAGGCCTTCACCAAGGATTTCCTGGCGCGGCACAAGATCCCGACTGCCGACTACCAGAACTTCACCGAGATCGAGCCGGCGCTGGCCTATCTGCGCGAGAAAGGTGCGCCCATCGTGATCAAGGCCGACGGCCTGGCCGCTGGTAAAGGCGTGATCGTCGCCATGACCCTGCAGGAAGCCGAAGACGCGGTGCGCGACATGCTCGCCGGCAACGCCTTCGGTGAAGCCGGTTCGCGCGTGGTGATCGAGGAATTCCTCGACGGCGAAGAAGCCAGCTTCATCGTCATGGTCGACGGCGAGAACGTGCTGCCGATGGCCACCAGCCAGGACCACAAGCGCGTCGGTGACGGCGACAGCGGCCCGAATACCGGCGGCATGGGCGCCTACTCGCCAGCCCCGGTAGTCACCGCCGAAGTACACAAGCGCGTGATGGACGAGGTGATCTACCCCACCGTGCGCGGCATGGCCAGCGAAGGCAACGTCTACACCGGCTTCCTCTATGCCGGCCTGATGATCGACAAGGCGGGCAAGCCCAAGGTCATCGAATTCAACTGCCGCTTCGGCGACCCGGAAACCCAGCCGATCATGTGCCGTCTGGAAAGCTCCCTGGTGCTGCTGGTCGAGGCTGCCCTGGCCAAGGCGCTGGACAAGGTCGAAGCGACCTGGGACCCGCGTCCGACCGTGGGCGTAGTGCTGGCCGCCGGTGGCTACCCGGGCGACTACGCCAAGGGCGATGTCATCGAAGGTCTGGATGAAGCCGCCAAGCTCGACGGCAAGGTTTTCCACGCCGGTACCACACTGAAGGACGGCCAGATCGTTACCGCTGGCGGTCGCGTACTCTGCGCCACCGCCATCGGCGCCAGTGTTGCCGATGCCCAGCAGCAGGCCTACCGCCTGGCCGAGAAGATTCGCTGGAACGGCATGTTCCACCGTAACGATATTGGCTATCGGGCCATCGCCCGCGAGCGCGGCGAGGACTGATAAACAGGGTGCAGCCCGGTAAAAAAGGCGGCTTTAACCAGCAAAAAGCCTTAAAAATGCCTGGCTGCACCATGTTCCAGCGAGCAGATGCTTGGCTATAATCCGGCCACTCATTTAGAAGGATTTTGCCCGTGCGCCGGCTCAGGATTGCCATCGGACTACTCGCCAGCATGCTGTTTCTCAGCCTTGCGCTGACAGCCAGTGCGAACTCAGTCCCGCCAAGCGCGCACAACTGGTCCTATCTGGTCGACGCCAGTGCCCGCCTGGGCCTCGAAGAAGTCCGCGCCCAGCGCCAGCAGTTCAAGCCCCTCAGCAAGCAATCCTTTACCTTCCCGCCCAGTGACCACGCCGTCTGGCTTCGTGCCGAATTCGCACCGCAGCAGCAGCCCGCCTGGCTGTGGATATTCTCGCCGCGGGTGCAGTACCTCGATTACTACTTGCTGAGAGACGGCCAGCTGGAGCAGAACCTGCACACCGGCGAGGCCATGCCGCTGGATTCGCGGCCGCTGCCGTCGCGCTTCTACCTGATGCCCCTGCCCAATGACGGCCAGGCCCGCGTCGCCTATGTCCGCCTGACCTCCAACCACCCGCTGATGACCTGGTTCAAGGTGATGGATCAGGCCGAACTGGTCAGCCTGGAAAAACCCGCCTACCTCTACGGCATGCTATTCGGTGCTCTGCTGCTGCTGACCCTGTACAACCTCATCCGCTTCATCTACAGCCGCAGCGCCAGCGGCCTGTGGCTGGCCGGGGTGAACATCGGCCTGGCCGTGTGCTCGTCGGCCAACCTCGGCATTTTCGCCCAATGGCTACCCAGCCTGGGCTACAACCAGTCACTGATCGCCGACCTCTCCGCGCTGTTCGCCGCCTTCAGCGCCTTGGCCTTCGGCCTGAGCTTCATGCACGGCACCCCCGTGCAACGCAGCCCGCTCAACCGCCTGCTGCAGGGCAATGCTCTGCTGATACTGGTCTACGCCCTGTGTATCGCCGTCACCGGATTGTTCTGGTTCAGCTCGCTGGTCTACCTGCTGGTAGCCCTAAGTGCAATCAATCTGCTGCTGGTGAGCAGCCGGCACTGGCGCGCCGGTTATCAGCCGGCACGCCTGATCACCATCGGCATGCTGGTCTTCAACCTGGGCTTCGGCTTCTTCGTTCCGGTGCTGCTGGGCTTCGATCAGCTCAATCCGGGCTGGCTGGTGCTGGGCGTGTTCAGCGTTGCCACCCTGGCCGGCCTGATTCTCAGCGTGTCGCTAACCGAGCGGCAGCGGCAGATCCAGCGCGACACCCTGCAGGAAAGCACCGCCCTGGCCGCCAGCAGCGCCGAGCTGAAGGCCAAGGCCGAGTTCCTGGCCAAGATCAGCCATGAGATCCGCACGCCGATGAACGGTGTGCTGGGCATGACCGAGCTGCTGCTGGGCACGCCACTGTCGGCCAAGCAACGCGACTACGTGCAGACCATCCACAGTTCGGGCAACGAGCTGCTCACCCTGATCAACGAAATCCTCGACATTTCCAAGCTGGAATCCGGGCAGATCGAGCTGGACGACGTGCAGTTCGATCTCGGTGCGCTGATCGAAGACTGCCTCGACATCTTCCGCGCCAAGGCCGAACAACAGCGCGTGGAGCTGATCAGCTTCATCCAGCCGCAGGTACCACGGGTGATCAGCGGCGACCCGACGCGCCTGCGCCAGGCCCTGCTCAGCCTTCTGGACAACGCCTTCAAGCAGACCGACGAGGGTGAGATCCTGCTGGTCGCCGCACTCGACAGCAGCGACGGCCAGCACCGCCTGCGCATCGCCGTGCAGGACAGCGGCCGCCCGCTGCTTGCGGAAGAGCGCGACGCCCTGCTCAACGCCGAACTGCAGAGCCGCGACTTCCTTTCTGCCACCCGCCTGGGCGGGCGTCTCGGCCTGATCATCGCGCGCCAACTGGTACGCCTGATGGGCGGCGAGTTCGGCATCCAGGGCAGCGGCAACCAGGGCACGACCCTGTGGCTGACCCTGCCGCTGGACGCCGCCCGCCTGGAACAGCCGGAAACCGACCTGGACAGCCCGCTGCAGGGTGCACGCCTGCTGGTGGTGGACGACAACGACACCTGCCGCAAGGTGCTGATGCAGCAGTGCAATGCCTGGGGCATGCAGGTCAGCGCCGTGCCCTCCGGCAAGGAGGCCCTGGCCCTGCTGCGCACCAAGGCACACATGCGTGAATACTTCGACGCGGTGCTGCTCGACCAGGACATGCCCGGCATGACCGGCATGCAGCTGGCCGCCAAGATCAAGGAAGACCCGAGCCTCAATCACGACATTCTGATCATCATGCTCACCGGCATCAGCAACGCGCCGAGCAAGGTGATCGCACGTAACGCCGGGATCAAGCGCATCCTGGCCAAGCCGGTGGCCGGCTACACACTCAAGACCACCCTGGCCGACGAGCTGGCACAGCGCCCCAACGACACCCCCGCCCAAGCCGCACCGACGCCGGTGAGCACACCACTGAACGTGCCGGCCGACTTCCGCATCCTGGTGGCCGAAGACAACAGCATCTCCACCAAGGTGATCCGCGGCATGCTCGGCAAGCTCAACCTCAAGCCGGACACTGCCAGCAACGGCGAAGAAGCCCTCAGCGCGATGAAGGCACAGCCCTACGACCTGGTGCTGATGGACTGCGAGATGCCGGTGCTAGACGGTTTCTCTGCGACCGAACAGCTGCGCGCCTGGGAAAAGAGCGAGAAGCGCCCGCGCACGCCGGTGGTGGCGCTGACCGCGCATATCCTCAGTGAACACAAGGAACGCGCGCGTGCCGTCGGCATGGACGGGCACATGTCCAAGCCGGTGGAGCTGTCGCAACTGCGCGAGCTGATCGAGCACTGGATCGCCGAACGCGAACTGCGTCGCCAGCGCGAAGTATCGTAGGGCGTACTCGCGAAGCAGTACGCCGCTGGATTTGCGCTGTGACGAAGAGCGACGGACTGTTCGCATAGCTACGAGCGGTCGGCGCTCCGATCCGCCCTACCTCAGTCCACCCATCTCAAGCGAGTCCCCATGGCCGATATGTTCAGCCTCTACCTGAAGATGCTGGTGCTCTACAGCCCCTTCTTCGTCCTCTCCTGCTTTATCGGCCTCAGTCGCGGCTACACCCTCAAGGAACGCAAGCGCCTGGCCTGGAAGGTGGCGCTGGCCACGCTGATCGCCAGCGTGCTGCTGTACCTGTTCGGCAAACACATCTTCACCCTGTTCGGCATCACCATCGACGCCTTCCGTATCGGCGCAGGGTCGGTGCTGTTCATCTCCGCCCTCGGCATGGCCCAGGGCAAGTCGGCGGTGCAGAGCGATAACGTGCAGCAGGACGTGACGATCGTGCCGCTGACCATCCCCATCACCGTCGGCCCCGGCACCATCGGCGCCCTGCTGCTGATGGGCGCCAGCCAGCCACACTGGGACGACAAGCTGGTGGCGGTGGCAGCGATCTTCCTCGCCAGCCTCACCGTGGGCGTGGTGCTGTATCTGTCCAATCAGTTCGAGCGCCTGCTTGGCGACCAGGGCCTGCAGATCGTCAGCCGCCTGATGGGCCTGTTCGTCTGCGCCCTGGCCGCGCAGATCATCTTCACCGGGGTGAAGAACTACCTGGTGCCGTAAGACACCGAGCTTCGAGCCCTCGGTGCGCACGGCGCACCCTACCCCTCTCGATGCCGTAGGGTGCGCTGTGCGCACCGCCAGTGCCGAAGAGCCTGCACCATTCGCTTGCAGCTCAGCCCCACCTCGGTGCAACGCCTCTCGCCAAAACCCCTGCCGTTGCCCTGAAATCCCCGAAAATAAAGGCCTGCGCAAAACTGGCACCCTCATTGCTCTAGCGATTCCAACTTGGATACAAGATGGAATCTCTAAGCATGTCCAACGCACCTATCGCTTTCACCCTCGCGCAGTGGCAACAGGCCTACCGCGACGGCCAATCCCCTGCCGAACTGCTGCACGCCCTGCGCCGGGAACTGCGCACTGATGACAGCGCCTGGATCGCCCTGGCCAGCGAAGCGCAGCTCGATGCCCAGCTCGATGCCCTGGCCAACGCACTGGAAGGTGCAGCCGGCGATCTGAACAAGCTGCCGCTGTACGGCGTGCCCTTCGCCATCAAGGACAATATCGATGCGGCCGGCTGGCCGACCACGGCAGCCTGCCCCGAGTTCGCCTACCAGGCCCAGGCCGACGCTACCGTGGTCGCGCGCCTGCGCGCCGCCGGCGCCATCCTCATCGGCAAGACCAACCTCGACCAGTTCGCCACCGGCCTGGTCGGCACCCGTTCGCCTCACGGCGCGGTGCCTAACAGCTTCAACCCGGCTTACGTCAGCGGCGGTTCCAGCTCCGGCTCGGCCAGTGTAGTCGCGCGCGGTCTGGTGCCCTTCTCGCTGGGCACCGACACCGCGGGTTCGGGCCGAGTGCCGGCTGGTTTCAACAATATCGTCGGGCTCAAGCCGACCAAGGGCTGGCTGCCCAATACCGGCCTGGTGCCGGCCTGCCGCACCGTCGACTGCATCTCGGTATTCGCCCTCACCGTCAGCGACGCCCTGACCGTGGCCAATATCGCCGGTGGCTATGACGCCGCCGATGCCTACAGCCGCAAGAACCCGAACAGCGCCAAGGTCGGCATGCCGGCCAAGCCGCGCCTGGCCGTGCCGGCCAACCCCGAGTTCTTCGGCGACAGCCAGAACCAGGCCGTCTATGAGGCCGCACTGGGCAAACTGCGCGAACTGGGCGCCGAGCTGGTGGAGATCGATTTCGCCCCCTTCCAGCAACTGGCCGAGCAGCTCTACTACGGCCCCTGGGTCGCCGAACGCACCGTCGCGGTGGAAGGCGTGAACCCCGAACACATCAACCCAGTGGTGCGCGGCATCGTCGACAACGGCCACAAGTACAGCGCCTGCGACGCCTACAAGGCCGAGTACATTCGCGCCGAACTGAGCCGCGTGATCAACGACGCCCTGGCCGGCTTCGACGCCATGCTGGTGCCGACCTCGCCAACCATCCGCACCCTGGCCGAGATGGACGTCGAACCGGTGCTGTTCAACAGCCAGTTCGGCACCTACACCAACTTCACCAACCTCGCCGACCTGGCCGCCCTGGCCGTGCCGGCAGGGCTGCGCGCCGACGGTCTACCGGCCGGCATCACCCTGCTCGCCCCAGCCTGGCATGACCAGGCACTGGCCGCCTTCGGTCAGCGCTGGCAGCAGGCAGTCAATCTGCCGCTGGGCGCCACCGGTAAGCCGCTGCCGGTACAAACCACCAGCGACGAGCCAGCACCCGGTTGCATCCGTGTTGCCGTGGTCGGCGCGCACCTGACCGGCATGCCGCTGAACTTCCAGCTCAGCACTCGCGATGCCGTGCTGGTGGAGCAGACCACCAGCGCCGCGCATTACCGCCTCTATGCCCTGCCCGGCACCGTGCCACCCAAACCGGGCCTGGCGCGGGTCGCCGAGGACGGCGCCGAGATCATCGTCGAGCTGTGGGACGTGCCGCAGGCGCGCTTCGGTGAGTTCGTCGCCGAGATCCCGCCACCGCTGGGCATCGGCAACCTGGAGCTGGCCGATGGCCGTTGGGTCAAGGGCTTTATCTGCGAGCCCTACGCGCTGAATGGCGCCCGTGACATCACCAGCTTTGGTGGCTGGCGCGCCTTTATCGCCGAAACCCGCAAGTGAATGACTCCCCTCTCCCGCTTGCGGGAGAGGGGTTGGGGGAGAGGGTGGCTTGCATGCCCCCTCTCCCTAGCCCTCTCCCCGAGGGGAGAGGGGACAGATCAGCGCCTGCCCGCACATGCGTGCAGCAAGCCAGGAGGCCGCAACAGATGTTCCATACCGTACTGATCGCCAACCGTGGCGAGATAGCCGTCAGAGCCATTCGCACGCTCAAACGCCTGGGCGTCAAAAGCGTCGCCGTCTACTCCAACGCCGACCGCAATGCCCAGCATGTACGCGATGCCGATATTGCCATCGCCCTGGGCGGCGACAAGCCGGCCGACAGCTACCTGCGTATCGACAAGATTCTCGCCGCCGCGCAGGAAACCGGCGCCCAGGCGATCTACCCTGGCTACGGTTTTCTCTCGGAAAGCGCCGAGTTCGCCGATGCCTGCGAAGCAGTCGGCATCGCCTTCGTCGGCCCGACTGGCGAGCAGATTCGCGAGTTCGGCCTCAAGCACAGAGCACGCGAACTGGCCGCCCAGGCCCAGGTGCCAATGGCGCCGGGCACCGGGCTGCTGCAGAGCCTGGAAGAAGCGCTGAGCGCCGCCGACAGCATCGGCTACCCGGTGATGCTCAAGACTACCGCAGGCGGTGGCGGCATCGGCCTGACCCGCTGCAGCGACGCCGCCGCGCTGGCCAGCGCCTATGAAAGCGTCAAGCGCATGGGCGAGCAGTTTTTCAGCGATGCCGGGGTGTTTCTCGAGCGTTTCGTCGATCAGGCGCGCCACGTAGAAGTACAGATTTTCGGCGACGGTACCGGGCGCGTTGCCGCCCTCGGCGAGCGCGACTGCTCGCTGCAGCGGCGCAACCAGAAGGTGGTCGAGGAGACCCCGGCGCCGAACCTGCCGCAGGCCTCCCGCGAGCGTTTGCATGCCGCTGCCGTACAGTTGGGCGAGTCGGTTAAATACCGCAGCGCCGGCACCGTGGAATTCATCTACGACGCCGCCCGCGACGACTTCTATTTCCTCGAAGTGAACACCCGCCTACAGGTCGAGCACCCGGTCACCGAGATGGTCACCGGCCTGGATCTGATCGAATGCATGCTGCGCGTGGCCGCAGGCGATGCGCTGGACTGGGCCGCGCTGAACCGCGCCCCGCAAGGCGCTGCCATCGAAGTACGGATCTACGCCGAAGACCCGCTGAAGAACTTCCAGCCCAGCCCGGGCGTGCTCACCGATGTGCACTTCCCGGACGACGTGCGCGTCGACGGCTGGGTCAGCACCGGCAGCGAAGTCTCGGCCTTCTACGACCCGATGATCGCCAAGCTGATCGTTCATGCCGACACGCGCGCTGAGGCCATCGGCAAGCTGCAGAAAGCCTTGGGCGAAACCCGCCTGCACGGCATCGCCAGCAACCTCGACTACCTGCGCCAGGTGGTGGCCGACGAACGATTCGCCCAAGGTGAAGTGTGGACGCGTCTGCTCGACAGCTTCACCTTCAAGGCCAGCGTCATCGAAGTGCTGGAGCCGGGCACTTACTCCAGCGTGCAGGACTATCCGGGCCGTCTCGGTTACTGGGATATCGGCGTACCGCCGTCCGGGCCGATGGATGATTTCGCCTTCCGCCTGGCCAACCGCATCGTCGGCAACCATGGCGAGGCCGCCGGCCTGGAATTTACCCTGCAAGGGCCGACGCTGCGCTTTCACAGCGACGCACTGATCGCCCTGACCGGTGCCGATTGCCCGGCCACCCTGGACGATGCGCCGGTGGCCTACTGGCAGCCAGTCGCGGTCAAGGCCGGCCAGGTGCTCAAGCTGGGCCGCGCCGTCAGCGGCTGCCGCACTTATCTGGCCGTGCGCAATGGCCTGGACGTGCCGCTGTACCTGGGCAGCCGCTCGACCTTCGCCCTCGGCCAGTTCGGCGGGCATGCCGGGCGCACCCTGCGTACCGCCGACATGCTGGCCATCTCCCAGCCCGAGCTACCAGCCTGCACCACGCCCGCTCCGGTCGCGCCGCCGCAGGCGGCTCACCCGAGCCTGATCCCCAGCTACGGCACCACCTGGAACATCGGCGTGCTCTATGGCCCGCACGGTGCGCCGGACTTCTTCACCGCTGAAGCCATCGAGGAATTCTTCGCCGCCGAGTGGGAGGTACATTACAACTCCAACCGCCTCGGTGTGCGTCTGAGCGGCCCGAAACCGAGCTGGGCGCGAGCCGATGGCGGCGAGGCCGGCCTGCATCCGTCCAACGTGCATGACTGCGAATACGCCATCGGCGCGATCAACTTCACCGGCGACTTCCCGGTGATCCTGACCAAGGACGGCCCCAGCCTCGGCGGTTTCGTCTGCCCGGTGACCATCGCCAAGGCCGAGCTGTGGAAGGTCGGCCAGGTCAAGCCCGGCGACAAGCTGCGCTTTCACCCCATCGGTTTCCAGCAGGCGCAGAGCCTGGAGCAGGCGCAACTGGGCAGCATCGAGGCCCTGGCGGCGATCAGCGCGGTGACCCTGCCAGCGCCGTCGCTGCAACCTGATAACACCGTTTCCGCCACCGTGCTGGCCGAGCTGCCGGCCGAAGGCAGCCGCCCGCGCGCGGTGTATCGCCAGGCTGGTGATGCCTACATCCTGCTGGAATACGGCGACAACGTGCTGGATCTGGCCCTGCGCCTGCGCGTGCATCTGCTGATGGAGGCACTCAAGGCCGAGCCGCTGCGTGGCCTGGAAGAGCTAGCCCCCGGCGTACGTTCGCTGCAACTGCGCTACGACAGCCGCGTGCTGCACCAGCGCACCCTGCTCGACCACCTGCTGCGCCTGGAGGAGAACCTTGGCGATGTGGCCGACCTCAAGGTGCCGACCCGTATCGTCCACCTGCCCATGGCCTTCGAGGACAGCGCCACCCTCGCTGCCGTCGAACGCTACCGCGAAACCGTGCGCAGCGAGGCGCCCTGGCTGCCGAACAACGTCGACTTCATCCAGCGCGCCAATGGCCTGGCCAGCCGCGAGCAGGTACGCGACATCCTGTTCGACGCCAGCTACCTGATCCTCGGCCTCGGCGACGTCTACCTCGACGCGCCCTGCGCCGTGCCGCTGGACCCGCGTCATCGCCTGCTCAGCTCCAAGTACAACCCGGCGCGCACCTTCACCGCCGAAGGCACCGTGGGCATCGGCGGCATGTACATGTGCATCTACGGCATGGACTCGCCCGGCGGCTATCAACTGGTCGGCCGCACCCTGCCGATCTGGAACAAGTACGTGAAGAACGCCCAGTTCGAGAATGGCCAGCCCTGGCTGCTGCGCTTCTTCGATCAGGTTCGTTTCTATCCGGTCAGCGAGGCCGAGCTGGATGAGTTCCGCGAAGCCTTCCGCGAGGGCCGCGCGCAGATCCGCATTGAGGAAACCGAATTCGACTTCGCCGCCTACAACCGCTTTATCACCGACAACGCCGCGGATATCGAAGCCTTCCAGCGCCAGCAGAAAGCCGCGTTCAATGCCGAAGTCGAGCTGTGGAAGGACGACGATCCGAGCGTCGCACAAGCGTTGACCAGCACGAGCCATGACGACGCCGATCTGGACGGCCATCTGGTCGCCGCCGAGATGAGCGGCAGCGTGTGGAAGGTGCTGGTCGAACCCGGCCAGCATGTGGAGGCCGGCACGCCGCTGCTGGTGGTCGAGGCGATGAAGATGGAACTGGCGGTGACCGCGCCGGTGGCCGGCACGGTCAAGTCGCTGCGTTGCGCCCCCGGTAAAGCGGTGACACCGGGCGATGCATTGCTCCTGCTGACCCCATACGAGGCGGCCTGAAATGCAACTGGTCAGCCCGGCCAAGCGCGGCAAGGAGCGCCCGGAGAATCTCGCCGAGCGCATCTACCTGCAGCTCAAGGACGACATCTTCGAGTTCCGCCTGCTGCCGGGTGATCGTTTTTCCGAAGGCGAGATCGCCGAGCGCATGGCCGCCAGCCGCACGCCGGTGCGCCAGGCGCTGTATCGCCTGGAGCGCGAGGGCTATCTGGAGGTGTATTTCCGCAGCGGTTGGCAGGTCAAGCCGTTCGATTTCGCCCATTTCGAGGAGCTCTACGAGGTGCGCATCGTCCTCGAACTGGAGGCGGTCAAGCGCCTGTGCGAACGCCCCAATGGCGAGCTGCCGGATGCACTGGAACAGTTGCGTTGCACCTGGATGGTGCAACCCGAGCAGCGCCTGCAGGACGGCCGCGAAGTCTCGCGTCTGGATGAACGTTTTCACTGCCAGCTGCTGGAAGCCGCCGGCAATCGCGAGATGGCCAGGCTGCATGCCGAAGTCAGCGAAAAAATCCGAATTATCAGGCGCCTGGACTTCACCCAGGGGCCGCGCGTGGCGCTCACCTACGAGGAACACGCACGCATCCTCGGCGCGATCCTGTCGCGTCGCTGCGAAGAGGCACAGCTATTGCTCAAGACCCACATAGAGGTCAGCAAAGCGGAAGTGCGCAAGATCACCCTGCACATGCTGCACAGCGCCCGGCAACGGGCACTGCCGGCGCAAGGGTGACGTAAATGACCTTTGAATCACTGCCACCAATAACAACGCTGTCCACTTACTCACACTTGTGAATGGAGATCGCACCATGCAACGTCGCAGCCTGATCAAGGCCTTTACCCTTTCCGCTTCCATCGCCGCCATGGGCCTGAGCTGGTCCATCCAGGCCGCCGAGACCATCAAGGTCGGCGTCCTGCACTCGCTGTCCGGCACCATGGCCATTTCCGAAACCTCGCTCAAAGACATGGCGCTGATGACCATCGACGAGATCAACGCCAAGGGCGGTGTACTCGGTAAGCAGCTCGAAGCAGTAGTGGTCGACCCGGCGTCGAACTGGCCGCTGTTTGCCGAGCGTGGCCGCCAGTTGCTGACCCAGGACAAGGTCGCGGTGACCTTCGGCTGCTGGACCTCGGTATCGCGCAAATCCGTGCTGCCGGTCTATGAAGAGCTCAACGGCCTGCTGTTCTACCCCGTGCAGTATGAAGGCGAAGAGATGTCGCCGAACGTGTTCTACACCGGTGCGGCGCCAAACCAGCAGGCCATCCCGGCGGTGGAGTACCTGCTCAGCGAAGACGGCGGCGCCGCCAAGCGCTTCTTCCTGCTCGGCACCGACTACGTCTACCCGCGCACCACCAACAAGATCCTGCGCGCCTTCCTCAACAGCAAGGGCATCGCCGACAAGGACATCGAAGAGGTCTACACCCCCTTCGGTCATAGCGACTATCAAACCATCGTCGCCAACATCAAGAAGTTCTCCGCTGGCGGCAAGACTGCCGTGGTTTCCACCGTGAACGGCGACTCCAACGTGCCGTTCTACAAGGAACTGGCCAACCAGGGTCTGGAAGCCACCGAAGTGCCGGTTGTGGCCTTCTCCGTGGGTGAAGAAGAACTGCGCGGCATCGACACCAAGCCGCTGGTCGGCCACCTGGCGGCCTGGAACTACTTCCAGTCCGTGGAAAACCCGGTCAACGAGAAGTTCGTTGCCGACTGGAAAGCCTACGCCAAGGCCAAGAAGCTGCCGAACGCCGACACCGTGGTGACCAACGATCCGATGGAAGCCACCTACGTGGGTATCCACATGTGGGCGCAGGCCGTCGAGAAGGCTGGCACCACCGACGTCGACAAGGTGCGTGAAGCCATGGCCGGCCAGGAATTCGCAGCGCCGAGCGGCTTCACCCTGAAGATGGACGAGAAGAACCACCACCTGCACAAGCCGGTGATGATCGGCGAAATCCAGGAAGACGGTCAGTTCTCCGTGGTCTGGGAAACCGACGGCCCGGTTCGCGCCCAGCCGTGGAGCCCCTTCATCGAAGGCAACGACAAGAAAGCCGATACCCCGGTGAAGTCGAACTAAGGCAAAAGCCCCCTCTCCCACAAGCGGCAACCACAGCTCGTCAATGGCTTGCAGTGCCGCTTGTCTCCCCTCTCCCGCTTGCGGGAGAGGGGCCGGGGGAGAGGGTCGCCGTAGCCCGGATGCAATCCGGGAAGCTCGCCCCGGACGTCATCCGGGCTACGCCAAGGACACCCTTATGCCCACTGCCCTTACCCGAATTCTCTTGAGCCTGCTGCTGTTGCTGCCACTGGCGGCGCAGGCTGGCGAGGCCGACGATTTCGTCGCTGCCAACGCCAGCAAACAGGCCAAACTGCTGCAGGACTGGGCCGCCACGCCCAACACCGAACGCATGCCACTGCTGCAAGCCCTGCAGCAGGGCCGCGTCGGCAGCGATGCCGACAAACGTGCCTTCATCGAACAGGACGGCACCTGGCAAGCCGCTGATGGCAATGCCGAAGCCAACGGCACGCCACGCAAACTGCGCCTGAACAACCGCCTGCGCGGCCTGATCGCCTTCACCGTGGCCAGCCATCAGTTGCTCGATGACGCCGCCGCCGTGCGCCTCGCTGCTGCCAAGCAACTGCAACGCAATACACCGCCGGCATTGCTGCCCTTGCTGGAAAACCGCCTGAGCATGGAAGCCGACGAGAATGTACGCGACGCTATCACCCTGGCCCTGGCCAACCTGCAGCTGGAGGCCAGCGACCCAGCTGTGCGCCTGGCTGCCGTGGAGCGTCTGGGCAAGACCGGCGACCCGCTAGCCCGTACGCGCCTGCAAAGCCTGCTCGATGGTGAAGAAAGCGATGCCACCGTGCGCGCCGCTGCCGAGCAGAGCCTGGCCCAGGTGAAGAACAAACTGCTGATCGGCGAACTGCTCGGCCAGGCCTTCAGCGGCCTGTCGCTGGGTTCGATCCTGCTGCTGGCCGCGCTGGGTCTGGCCATCACCTTCGGCCTGCTCGGGGTGATCAACATGGCCCACGGCGAGATGCTGATGCTCGGTGCCTACACCACCTACGTGGTGCAGCTGAGCTTCCAGCGCCTGGCCCCCGAATACCTCACGCTCTACCCGCTGGCCGCGTTGCCGATCGCCTTTCTGGTCACCGCCTGCATCGGCATGGCGCTGGAGCGCACGGTGATCCGCCATCTTTACGGCCGCCCGCTGGAAACCCTGCTGGCCACCTGGGGCATCAGCCTGATTCTGATCCAGCTGGTGCGCGTCACCTTCGGTGCGCAGAACGTCGAAGTGGCCAACCCGGCCTGGCTGTCCGGCGGCGTGCAGGTACTGCCGAACCTGGTGCTGCCGTACAACCGCATCGTCATCATCGGTTTCGCGCTGTTCGTCGTGGTCCTGACCTGGCTGCTGCTGAACAAGACGCGCCTGGGCCTGAACGTGCGCGCGGTGACGCAGAACCGCAACATGGCCGCCTGCTGCGGCGTGCCCACCGGGCGCGTGGACATGCTGGCCTTCGGTCTCGGCTCGGGCATCGCCGGCCTCGGCGGCGTGGCCCTGAGCCAGATCGGCAACGTCGGCCCCGACCTCGGTCAGAGCTACATCATCGACTCCTTCCTGGTGGTGGTGCTTGGCGGCGTCGGGCAACTGGCCGGTAGCGTGCTGGCCGCCTTCGGCCTGGGCGTGGTGAACAAATTCCTCGAGCCGCAGATCGGTGCCGTGCTCGGCAAGATCCTCATCCTCGCGCTGATCATCCTGTTCATACAGAAACGCCCGCAAGGCCTCTTCGCTCTCAAAGGACGGGTGATCGACTGATGACCAGCGACCGTCATTGCGCCATAGGACGTAGGGCGGGTGAAACCCGCCAAACCACCTCCCAGGCCACCGCTACAGCGGCGGGTTGCACCCGCCCTACGGAATTGAAGGACGAGTGACCGACAGATGAATGCGATCAACCAAACGCTGCTGGCCCGCGCCAGCGCCAAGCTCGGCCCACAGGTTTCGCTGGCCATCGGCCTGCTGGTGCTGGCCGTGCTGCTGGCCATGCCGCTGCTGCACCTGCTGCCGGCCGACCATGCCCTGCACGTCTCGGCCTATTCGCTGACGCTGGTGGGCAAGATCCTCTGCTACGCCATCGTCGCGTTGGCCCTGGATCTGGTCTGGGGCTACGCCGGCATGCTGTCGCTGGGCCACGGCCTGTTCTTCGCCCTCGGCGGCTACGCCATGGGCATGTATCTGATGCGCCAGAGCGCCGGTGACGGCCTGCCAGCCTTTATGAGCTTCCTCGCCTGGAACGAGCTGCCCTGGTACTGGTACGGCACCTCCAGCTTCCTCTGGGCGATGTGCCTGGTGGTACTGGCGCCCGGCTTGCTGGCCCTGGTGTTCGGCTTCTTCGCCTTCCGTTCGCGGATCAAGGGCGTGTACTTCTCGATCATGACCCAGGCGCTGACCTTCGCCGGCATGCTCCTGTTCTTCCGCAACGAAACCGGCTTCGGCGGCAACAACGGCTTTACCGGCTTCACCCGCATCCTCGGCTTCGACATCACCGCGCAGAGCACCCGCGCTGCGCTGTTCTTCGCCACCGTGGTGTTGCTGGTGGGCAGCCTGTACCTGGGCTTTCGCCTGGCGCGCAGCAAGTTCGGCCGCGTGCTCACCGCCCTGCGCGACGCCGAGAACCGCCTGATGTTCTGCGGCTACGATCCGCGCGGCTACAAGCTGTTTATCTGGGTGCTGAGCGCAGTGCTGTGCGGCCTGGCCGGCGCGCTGTACGTGCCGCAGGTGGGCATCATCAACCCCAGCGAAATGGCGCCGACGCAGTCCATCGAGGCGGCCGTGTGGGTCGCCCTGGGCGGTCGCGGCACGCTGATCGGCCCGTTGCTGGGCGCCGGCCTGGTCAACGGCATGAAGAGCTGGTTCACCGTGGCCTTCCCGGAATACTGGCTGTTCGCCCTGGGCGCGCTGTTTATCGTCGTCACCCTGTTCCTGCCACGAGGCGTCGTCGGCCTGCTCAAGAAGGAGAAGGATCAATGAGAGCCACTCCGGCCCCTGAAACCATGCTCGAAGCCGCCTTCGACCCCACCGGCCTGGCGCTGGACACCGGCAAGAACGTCGGCAAGAGCGTCAACGTCCGCCATGGCACCATCCTCACCCTGGAAGACATCAACGTCAGCTTCGATGGCTTCAAGGCGCTGACCAACCTGACGCTGTACATCGGCGTCGGTGAGCTGCGTTGCATCATCGGCCCCAACGGCGCCGGCAAGACCACCATGATGGACGTGATCACCGGCAAGACCCGGCCGGACAACGGCGTCGCCTACTTCGGCGAACAGTACGACCTCACCAGCATGAGCGAGGTGGAGATCGCCCAGGCCGGCATCGGCCGCAAGTTCCAGAAGCCCACGGTGTTCGAAGCGCTGACGGTGTTCGAGAACCTGGAGCTGGCGCAGAAGACCAACAAATCGGTATGGGCCAGCCTGCGCGCCAGGCTCAACGGCGAGCAGAAGGATCGTATCGAGGAAGTGCTCAATACCATCCGCCTGGAAGCTTCGCGCAACCGCCCGGCCGGCCTGCTCTCCCATGGCCAGAAACAGTTCCTTGAGATCGGCATGCTGCTGATGCAGGAGCCACATCTGCTGCTGCTCGACGAGCCGGTGGCCGGCATGACCGATGCCGAGACCGAGTTCACCGCCGAGCTGTTCAAGTCGCTGGCACGCAAACACTCGCTGATGGTGGTCGAGCACGACATGGGCTTCGTCGGCTCCATCGCCGACCACGTCACCGTGCTGCACCAGGGCAGCGTGCTGGCCGAAGGCTCGCTGGAACAGGTACAGAACGACGAGCGGGTGATCGAGGTTTATCTGGGTCGCTGACAGTCGGTGCGCACGGCGCACCCTACCCGGCGCGGCTTATCCCGTAGGGTGCGCCGCGCGCACCGCATGCTTAAGGACATCGATATGCTGCAAGTCCAACAACTCCACCAGTATTACGGCGGCAGCCACATCCTTCGTGGCCTGTCGTTCGACGTGAAGGTCGGCGAAGTCACCTGCCTGCTCGGCCGCAACGGCGTGGGCAAGACCACCCTGCTCAAATGCCTGATGGGTCTGATCCCGGCCAAGGACGGCAGCGTGCAATGGGAAGGTAAGGCCATTACCGGCTTCAAACCGCACCAGCGCGTACACGCTGGCATCGCCTACGTGCCCCAGGGCCGCGAGATCTTCGGCCGCCTGACGGTGGAAGAAAACCTGCTGATGGGGCTTTCCCGTTTCAGCGCCAAGGAAGCCAAGGCCGTGCCTGAATTCATCTACGAGCTGTTCCCGGTGCTGCGCGAAATGAAGCATCGCCGTGGCGGCGACCTGTCCGGTGGTCAGCAGCAACAGCTGGCCATCGGTCGCGCGCTGGCCAGCCAGCCGCGCCTGTTGATCCTCGACGAGCCCACCGAAGGCATCCAGCCCTCGGTGATCAAGGAGATCGGCGTGGTGATCAAGAAGCTCGCCGCTCGCGGCGACATGGCCATTCTGCTGGTCGAACAGTTCTACGACTTCGCCGCCGAACTGGCCGACCAGTACCTGGTGATGAGCCGCGGTGAAATTGTCCAGCAGGGCCGTGGTGAGAACATGGAAGCCGAAGGCGTACGCGGGTTGGTGGCGATCTGATGCGGAACGTAGGGCGGGTGTAACCCACCTGATCCGTCCAGGGAGCGTCAATTGGTGGGCTGAAGCCCACCCTACACATTGCCGTAGGGTGGGCTTCAGCCCACCAAAACCGAATGGTCTCTATGACCTTAATTCAGCGCTAATTCAGCCCTTCACTCGGCGAAATCCGCCCCCTCGCGCAGCAACTGGCGTTTCACGCTTTCAAGATGTAGGTGAGCGCTTTCGGCGTTGCCCTGCAGCATCTGCCGGCACGCCGCACTGGCAATCGCCGGTATCACCGCCTTCAACGGCCGACCGCTGGCCATGGCCTTGAGCTGCACCTCGGCAGCGCGCTCCAGGTAGTAGAGATCGTCCCAGGCTTCGGCAATGCTCGGCCCCAGTACCAACGGGCCGTGATTCTTCAGCATCAGCACATCGGCATCGCCTGCCGCGCGGGCGATACGCTCGCCTTCGGCGTAGTCGAGCGCCAGGCCCTGGTAATCCTCGTCCACGGCCAGTCGCTCGTAAAATTTCAGCGCGGTCTGCCCGGCCCAGACGAAGGGCTCGCCCTCCAGCATGCACAGCGCCGTGGCGTTGGGCATATGGGAGTGGAAGGCTACCGTGGCGCGGGGGTTGAGGCGGTGCAACTGGGCATGGATAAAGAACGCCGTGGCCTCCGGACGGCCCTCACCCAGCACTACGCGCCCCTCGAAATCGCAGATCAACAGCGACGAGGCCGTGACCTCGGCGAAGGCCAGGCCATAAGGGTTGACCAGAAACAGCTCCGGCCGCCCCGGCACCACCACGGAAAAATGATTGCAGATGCCCTCGCCCATACCGAGCCTCGCCGCCATGCGAAAGCAGGCGGCCAAGTCGATACGCGCCTGGGCGATCTCGGGGCTGTTCAGGCCTTCAGTGGACGCCACCGGGGCAGTGTTGATTTCGAATGCGTGGGCCATGGTTTCACTCCTGAAAACGTATGCCTCCAGCCTAGCCTGTGCACACAGGTCGCCTAGGGACAGTTGCCCGACGTCGGTGAGCCAGACGCGCTGACCCGGCCACTTCCGGTATCTGGCCCTACGGCCAACGACCGCTTTGTTTCTAAGGTGCAGCCATCCGCAACGGCCAGCCCGAGGTCATCATGAGCACACCGATCAGCAACCAGTACGTCCACGATCTGGATCGCCAGCACGTCTTCCATTCCTGGTCGACCCAGGGCGCCCTCAACCCGCTGGTGATCGCCGGTGGCGAGGGCTGCACGCTGTGGGACTACGACGGCAAACGCTACCTCGATTTCAGCAGCCAACTGGTCAACACCAATATCGGCCACCAGCACCCGAAGGTCATCGCCGCCATCCAGGAACAGGCCGGCAGCCTGGTGACCATCGCCCCAGCCACCGCCAACCTGATGCGTGGCGAAGCGGCCAAGCGCATTCTCGCCCGCGCGCCGGCCGGTTTCTCCAAGGTGTTCTTCACCAACGCCGGGGCCGATGCCAACGAGAACGCCATGCGCATGGCACGCCTATACACCGGCCGCGACAAGATCCTCTCCGCCTACCGCTCCTACCATGGCAGCACCGGCGCGGCCATCGTCGCCACCGGTGATCCACGCCGCGTGCCCAACGAATACGCCCGTGGCCATGTGCACTTCTTCAACCCCTACCTGTACCGCACCGAGTTCAATTCGGCGAACGAAGAAGAAGAATGCGCGCGTGCCCTGCAGCACCTGCGCCGGGTCATCGAGTGCGAGGGGCCGGGCGCCATCGCCGCCATCCTGCTGGAGAGCATCCCCGGCACCGCCGGCATTCTGGTACCGCCGAAAGGTTACATGCAGGGTGTACGCAAATTGGCCGACGAGTTCGGCATCCTGCTCATCCTCGATGAAGTGATGGCCGGTTTCGGCCGTACCGGCTCCTGGCTGGCGCTGGAGCATTTCGATGTGGTGCCGGACCTGATCGTCTTCGCCAAGGGTGTCAATTCCGGCTACGTGCCAGCGGGCGGGGTGATGATTTCCAAGCCGATCTGCGAGCACTTCGACACAAACTTCTTCCCCGGCGGGCTGACCTACTCCGGCCACCCGCTGGCCATGGCCGCCATCGTCGCCACCCTGGATGCGATGACCGAGGAAGGTATGGTGGAGAATGCCCGTGACATCGGCGCCCAGGTGCTCGGCCCGGGCCTGAAGAAACTGGCGGAACGCTACACGATGATCGGCGAAGCGCGTGGCGTCGGCCTGTTCTGGGCGCTGGAGTTCGTCAGCGATGAGCAGAAGAAGACGCCAATGCCGGCGCCGGTGATGCAGGAGATGAAGGCGGCGCTGACCGCGCGCGGGCTGCTCACCTTCGTGGTGGAGAACCGCATCCACGTGGTGCCGCCGTGCATCGTCAGCGCCGCGCAGGTGAACGAGGCGCTGGCGATCTTCGACGAGGTGTTCGCCCTGTTCGCGCCGCGTTTCGGCTGACACCACACAATACTTGTAGGAGCCCGCTTGCGGGCGATCCGGGCAAATGAATCGCCGGCAAGCCGGCTCCTACGGCCCCGTCCAACACCCGTAGCCCGGATGAAATCCGGGGCTTTACGACCCGTTATGGTTTCCCGGATTTCATCCGGGCTACGGCTTTGCCTGATAACCGTCGCGGCTGAAGCCCCTCCCACAGATGCCCCGTAGCAATGTGGGAGGGGCTTCAGCCGCGACCGCTCTTCACAACCCCGCCAACACCTCACCCAGTTTCTGCACGCCCGGCCGAATGCGTTCGGCATCGATAGCGTGGAACCCCAGGCGCATGAAGTTGGTCGGCGCCGCATCCTCGCCAAGGAAGAACTGCGCCCCGGATTCGATCAGCACGCTCTGCTGCGCCGCCGCCCAGGCCAGGCGCTGGGTATCGACGCCCTCAGGCGCGGCCAGCCAGCAGGCACTGGCTCCGGGGCTGCCCATCGGCTGGCAGTCACTCAGGTCGCTGCGCAGCGCCCGGTAGAGCAGCTCGCGGCGGCGGCAATGCTCCTCGCGAAAGCGCCGCAGGTGCGCGTCGTAGTGCCCTTGGGCGAGGAAGTCGGCGAGCATGCGCTGGTTGTTCAGCGGCGGGTGACGGTACATCAGCCGGCGCAGTGCGCGAAGTTCGTCGATCAGCTCGGCGTCTGCGACCATGTAGCCGATGCGCAGCCCCGGCGAGAAAGCCTTGGACAGGCTGCTCAGGTAGATCACCCGGCCACTGCTGTCGCTGGCCTTGAGCGCCGGCAGCGGGTGATTGTCGAGGTTGAATTCGGCGTCGTAGTCGTCCTCGATCAGCACCTGGTCGTGCTCGCGAACCTGCCGCAGCAGTTGCTCGCGCCGTGCTGCACTCATCGCCACGCCGGTGGGCACCTGGTGCCCCGGCGTCACGTAGAGGTACTGGCAGTCATCCAGGCGGCTATCCACTACCAGGCCCTGATCGTCGACATCCTGCAGGCGCACCTTGGCGCCGTGCAGGTCGAAGATGCTCGCCGCGTCGCGAAAACCCGGATTTTCCACACCAACTCGCACCCCGCGCGCCATCAGCAGGCTGGCCAGCAGGTACAGGGCGTTCTGCGAACCGAGGGTCACCAGGATCTCGTCGGCCCGCGCCCAGATGCCGCGCTTGGGCAGCACGCGGGTGCGCAGCTGCTCGATCAGTTGCTCGTCGTCACGGTCGAAGCGATCACCCAGCCAGCCCTGGTCGCGCTCACCACTGAGGTTCTTGCGTGACACCTCGCGCCAGCGCTCCAGCGGAAACAGCTCGCTGATCGGCTGGCCGTAGATGAAGGGGTAGGTGAAGCGGCTCCAGTTGCTCGGGCGCAGCACGCCGTGCTTCAAACTGGGCTGCATGCGAAAGCGCGCGGCCCAATCCGGGGCAGTGGCAGCGCTGCTGGCGTCGGACGGTTCCGGTTTGCGCAGCGGCGTCATGCGCAGCACCGCCTCGCCCGCCTGCCCGCAATAGTCCGGGTGCAGGTAGTAGCCACTGCGCGGACGGCTGATCAGGTAGCCGTTGTCGAGCAGGCTTTCGTACACCAGCGCCACGGTGTTACGTGAGACCGACAACTGCTGGGACAGCTTGCGGCATGACGGCAGCGGCTCATCAGCAGGAAAACCGCCACCAAGAATGGCCGACACCAGCGACTCGCGAAGCTGCTCCTGAAGGCCGCGCTGACGGTCGAAATCGAGGTGGTAGAAGTGATCGATCATGGCGCCCTCCAACAGCCAAACAACCCTGTGATGTAGCAAGTAGCGCGCCACTGTCACTGGCCAGAACAAAGGCTGGAACTGCCCCTATCGCCGGCTCGCCAGGCCTCTCTAAGGTGAAAACGAAACCGCCGCCGAGCGGCCTGGACAACCCTTGTCGACACCTCTGGAGCACGCCCATGAAGCCATCGAAAACCGATTCCAAACCCTTCGGCCTGCTGCGCAAGCTGGCCCTGGCCAGTTGGCTGGTCGGCGCCTCGCTGAGCGCCCACGCCGACCTCGACGACATCAAGTCCAAGGGCGTGATGACTGTTGCCACCGAGGATGACTACGCGCCGTTCAACTTCATCGTCGACGGCAAGCCGGAGGGTTTCCACAAGGAACTGCTGGAGGACCTCAAGGCCTACGCCAAGACGCAGGGCTTCGACGTGAAGCAGGAAATCCTGCCCTGGACCGGCCTGCTCGCCTCGGTTTCGTCCGGCCAGTACGACATGGCCTTCACCGGTGCCCTGGTCACCGACGACCGCCTGCGCGTGTTCAACTTCGCCCCGCCTTTCGCCTCCGCGCAGCACTTCTACGTCAAACGCGCCGGTGACGACCGCCTCAGTGACATCGCCAGCCTGTGCGGCAAGACCGTCGGCCTGCAGGCCGGCAGCGCCCTGCTCGCACGCCTGCCAGAGCTGAAGAAGATGATGGCCGCCGAAGGCTGCGAAATCGGTACCGTGACCGAATACCCGTCCTACCCGGAAGCCTACGCCGACCTGGCCAACGGTCGTCTGGACTACGTGATCAACGCGCTGATTTCGGTCAACGACCTGGTCAAGACCCGCGGCGACACCTTCGCCAAGGGCATCGCCGTGTCCGGCGACGGCTTCGCCGCCTGGCCGGTGCCCAAGAGCAGCCCCGAACTGCTGGAGTTCCTCACCGGCTTCATGACTGAAGTTCGCGACAGCGGCCGCCTGGCCGAGCTGCAGACCAAGTGGTTCGGCGAAGCCTTCCCAGCCATGCCCAAGGAGCCGATCACCAAGGTCGAGCAGTTCCACGAACTGGCCGGCATGTGACAGCGGGCCGAGGCCACCTCTCTGACATGGCCGCGTAGAGTGCGCCGCGCACCAGCGTCAGCGGTGCCAGCGCTTCGGTGCGCACGGCGCACCCTACATGCTCATCGTCAACCCACTGCCGTCTATCAGGGCCAGCCCTGGCCCTGACCTTGCTTGGAACACCCCACTTTTTCTAGGAGCCCGACATGAACGGACAAGCCTGGTTATTGCTGCTCGAAGGCGCCTGGACGACTCTGTGGATCTCCTCGATCGCCATCGCCCTGGGCGTCGTCATCGGTCTGGGCATCGCCCTGCTGCGCATGGCGCGCATTCCCTTCGTTGAGCAGGCGCTGGTGCTCTACGTCAGCCTGGCGCGCGCCACGCCGCTGGTCACCCTGGTGCTGTTCATCTTCCTCTCGGCGCCGACTTTCGGCCTGGCCATGGACCGCAACACGGCGGCAATCCTCGCCCTCACCCTGAACACCGCAGCCTTCAATGCCGAGGTCTGGCGTACGGCGTTCATCAGTTTCTCCCGCGAGCAGAAAGAAGCGGCACTGGCCTGCGGCATGACCAACGGCGTGTTCTTCCGCCGTATCATGCTGCCGCAGATGATCACCAGCAGCCTGCCTGGCCTGGTCAACGAGATGTCCTTCCTGATCAAGAGCAGCCCGGCCATCGCGGTGATCGGCATCGTCGACCTGACCCGCGTGACCAATCGCATCAGCGCCGTGACCTACGAGCCGCTGCCACCGATTCTCGCCGCCGCCCTGCTGTACATGCTGATCATCGGCGTGCTGCTCAAGGTGCAGGCCATCGCCGAGAAGAAAGCCAACCGCCTGGCCATGTGAGGACGCGACCATGACCGAATGGAGCATCATCTGGGAGGCGCGTGCCGCCTTCCTCAACGGCGCACTCAATACCCTGATCCTGTTCGTCCTGTCGGTGCTGGCGGCCTTCGTCATCGGCTGCTTCACCGTTTACCTGCTGGAGGGCCGCAACTGGTTGTCAACGCTGCTGCGCGGGGCGATCAACCTGATGCGCATGCTGCCCTTCCTGGTGCTGGCCTACCTGCTCTACTACGGCCTGCCGGCCCTGGGCATCAAGCCCAG
This sequence comes from Pseudomonas sp. ZH-FAD, assembly GCF_002803095.1. GTDB lineage: Bacteria > Pseudomonadota > Gammaproteobacteria > Pseudomonadales > Pseudomonadaceae > Aquipseudomonas. Next base: position 112,957 of record NZ_PGLR01000005.1, read on the forward strand.
CGCCTGGGGTGCGGGCCTGGTGGCCCTGGCCCTCTATCACGCGGCCTACTTCGCCGAGATCCTGCGCGGCGCGCGCCTGGTATTGCCACTCGGTCAGGTCGAGGCGGCCAAGGCCCATGGCTTTCGTCCAGGCCGGCTGTACTGGCGGATCATCCTGCCGCAGTTGGTGATCCGCACCCGCCCGCTGCTCGGCAACCAATTGATCTACGCGCTGAAGGACACCGCCTTTCTCACCATCATCACCGTGCAGGAACTGACCGCTGCGGCCAACTCGGTGCAAGCCACCTACTTCATCCCCACCGAGGCGTTCATCGTGGTCATCGCCCTGTACTGGATCATCAGCATCTGCCTGGAACTGGCGCTCAAGTGGGCGAGCCGGTTCGGTGCCAAACGAGGTTTCGAACATGCCTGACGTACCTGCGGTACAGATCGACAATCTTTCCAAGAGTTTCGACGGCGTCGAAGTGCTGCGCGACATCTCGCTGACCGTGAACAAGGGCGAAGTGGTCAGCGTGCTGGGATCGTCCGGCTCGGGCAAATCCACCCTGCTGCGCTGCATCAGCTGGCTCGAAGAGCCGGATCGCGGCAGTATTCACATCGCCGGCCAGCGCATCGGCGTCGACGTCCAGGGCAAGCGCATGAACAACCGCGACCTGGCGGCGATTCGCGCCAAGACCGGCATGGTGTTCCAGAGTTTCAACCTGTGGCCGCACCTGAACGTGCTGCAGAACGTCATGGAAGCACCGATGCAGGTGAAGAAGATGCGCAAGGACGAGGCCCGCGCCATCGCCCAGACGCTGCTGGAAAAGGTCGGCATGGAACAGAAGGCCGAGGCCTTTCCCTACACCCTTTCCGGTGGACAGAAGCAGCGCGTGGCAATCGCCCGCGCCCTGGCCATGAGCCCCGAGGTGATCCTCTTCGACGAGCCAACTTCGGCACTCGACCCGGAGCGGGTCGGCGAAGTGCTGACGGTGATGAAGAACCTCTCCAGCGAGGGCTACACCATGATCGTGGTCACCCACGAAATGGAATTCGCCCGCGCGGTATCGGACCAGGTGGTGTTCCTGGAAAAGGGCCTGTTGATCGAGAAATCCGCACCGGAGAAGTTCTTCACCAACCCGGAAACCGAACGCGTGCGCAAGTTCCTCGAACTGTCCGCATGACCCTCGCCGGCACGCAGCCGGCGAGCCAACCGCTAGTAACGAAACGAGGTTATCCATGAGCAAGGTGGCATTCATCACAGGCGCGACATCCGGTTTCGGCCGCGCCACAGCACGACGCTTCGCCGAGGCCGGCTGGACCCTGGTACTCAGCGGCCGACGCCTGGAGCGCCTGGAAGAGCTGAAGACCGAACTGCAGGACAAGGTGCCGGTGCACATCGCCGCGCTCGACGTGCGTGATGCGGCAGCAGTGAAGGCGCTGGTCGACGGCCTGCAAGCGCCTTTCGACCGTATCGACGTGCTGGTCAACAACGCCGGCCTGGCCCTGGCCCCGGAGGCTGCGCAGAAGGTCGCCCTGGAAGACTGGCACACCATGATCGACACCAACGTCACCGGCCTGGTCAATGTCACCCATGCGGTGCTGCCCAAGCTGCTGGCCATCGGCAAGGGCACCAGCATCATCAACATCGGCTCTGTGGCCGGCGAATGGCCCTACCCGGGCGGCCACGTGTACGGCGCCACCAAGGCCTTCGTCAAACAGTTCAGCTTCAACCTGCGTTGCGACCTGGTGTCCACCGGCGTGCGCGTCACCGACATCGCGCCGGGCATGGCCGAGACCGAGTTCACCCTGGTGCGTACCAAGGGCAACCAGGCCGCCTCCGACGCGCTGTACGGCAGCACCACGCCGCTGACCGCCGAGGACATCGCCGAGCAGATTTTCTACGTCGCTACCCTGCCGGACCACATCAACATCAACCGCCTGGAAATCATGCCGAGCCGCCAGGCCTGGTCACCCTTCGCCATCGACCGCGATTGAAGGACGCGCCAGACATGGCGCCTCGCAGGGCGGGTTACGGCGATCGCGACCGAACCCGCCCGTAGGGTGCGCCGTGCGCACCGCTGCGATCCCGCAACTACGGTTCTTCTCGGTGCGCGCAGCGCACCCTACAGGATCGCCTTCAGCAGGCTGCCCAGCGACAACAGCACCAGCAACACTCCGACCAGCACCCGCAACGACAACGGCTGCCAGCGCGGATGCAGCCACTGGCCGAGCAGGTTACCGGCCAGCGCCGGCAATGCCAGCTCCAGCGCTAGCCGCCACAGCGCGCCGCTCAGCACACCCGCGACACCCAGCCCGATCAGCGCAGCGCCACTGCTGGCGAGGAAGAACAGCACCGCCGTGCCGCGTAACTGACGCGCATCGAGGCCGCTGCGCAGCAGGTAGATCATCAATGGCGGGCCGCCGGCCGAGGCCAGGGTGGTCGCCAGTCCGGATGCCAGCCCTGCCAACCAGGCCATGCCCTGGCCCACCGGTGTGGCGACGGACGGACGCCACAACACCAGCACGCCACCGCACAAACAAAGCACCGCCACCAGCGGTGCCATGATGTGGGCCGGCAGCCACAGCAACACCCAAGCGCCCAGCGGCACGGCCAGCAGCATGCCTATCAGCAGGCGCCCCAGCACACGCCCATGAACGGCACGCAACGCCGCCGGCCATAACGTCACGCTGCACGCCACATCGAGAATCAGCGCCACCGGCACGGCCTCGGCCGGCGGCAGTCGCAACATCAGTCCGAGCGCCATCAACATGGCAAAACCGAAGCCGCTGTAGCCGCGCACCAGGCCTGCGGCGAAGGCGATAAAGGTGAACATGGGCGCTCCACACGAATCGTACGCCCGACTCTAGAGCTGGCCAGACGCGATAGGCAGAGCCAGATGCAGCACCGCGACTGGCCACAGGTGCAGGCAGGCGCGAAGTCGCACCGAATTGGTTCAGGGCACGCCTCTTGCTTGCCCACTCGGTCAACTATCCTGCGGAACCGCTGCCTTAACATGAATCTGCCTGCCGCCCTGTTCACGCCAAGCTGGCCTGCCGAGCTGGAGCTGGCCTACGCGCGCCACGGCGAGCGCACCACACCAGTGCAGAGGCGCCATGTAGGCCCCCTTAGAGTGCAGAAGCATCTGTATGCCGAAGGCCCGGAGGTCTGCCAGCACATCATCGTCCACCCGCCCGGCGGTATTGCCGGCGGAGACATCCTCGATATCTCGGCCCATGCTGGCGAACACACCTGGGTGCAGCTCACCAGTCCCGGTGCGGCCAAGTGGTATCGCGCCGCCGGTGTCGCCCGGCAGGATCTGCGTCTGCGCATCGACGCCGGCGCCACCCTGGAGTGGCTACCGCAGGAAACCATCATCTATGCCGGCGCCCAGGCCGAACTGCACACGCAGATCGACCTGCACGGTGACGCTCGCCTGTTCTACTGGGATATCGTCGCCCTCGGCCGCCCCGCCGCCAACGAGCGCTTTGCCAACGGCCACTTTCAGGCCGCGCTGGACGTCCGCCGTGACGGCCAGCTGCTCTGGCACGAACGCCAGCGTGTTGCCGGTGGCGACGGTCTGCTCGACTCGCCTATCGGCCTCAACGGCCAGCCAGTGTTTGCCACCCTGCTGATCAGCGCCGATGTAGACAGTGATTTACTCGAACGCTGCCGGGAACTGAAGATCGATGGCGTGCGCGGTGATCTCAGCCAGCTTTCGGGCCTGCTGGTCGCGCGCTGCCTGGCCAGTGAAGCTCTCAAGGCGCGCGCTTGGCTGATTGAACTCTGGCGTCTGCTACGCCCGGCGCTGCTGGGGCGCGAGGCGGTGCCACCCCGAATCTGGAATACCTGAGGCGGAGGCTGCCTGCAGCCACCCCATGAACTGGAGCGAACGATGGATCTGAGTCCACGCGAGAAAGACAAGCTGCTGATCTTCACCGCCGGCCTGGTGGCCGAGCGCCGACTGGCGCGTGGGGTGAAGCTGAATTACCCGGAAGCCATGGCCTACATCTCCGCCGCTCTGCTCGAAGGCGCGCGCGACGGCCAGACGGTCGCCGAGCTGATGCATTTCGGCACCACCCTGCTGGCCCGCGATCAGGTGATGGAGGGTGTGCCGGAGATGATCCCGGAGATCCAGATCGAAGCCACCTTCCCCGACGGCACCAAGCTGGTGACCGTCCACCAACCGATCGCCTGAACCATGAGTTTCGACATAGTGAATGCCGGCGAAGCCGACCTGCCCGGCATCCTGGCCATCTACAACGACGCGGTGCAGTACACCACGGCGATCTGGAACGAGACCCTGGTGGATCTGGCCAACCGCCGTGCCTGGCTGGCCGAACGCACGGCGGCCGGCTTCCCGGTGCTAGTCGCGCATGACGCTGCCGGCGAGGTAGTCGGTTATGCCAGCTACGGCACCTGGCGCACCATCGAAGGCTTCCGTCAGACCGTCGAGCACTCGGTCTACGTACGCGCCGACCAGCGCGGCCAGGGCCTGGGCCCGGCGCTGATGCAGGCGCTGATCGAGCGCGCTCGCGCCGCCAACCTGCACGTCATGGTCGCGGCCATCGAGTCGGAAAATGCTGCCTCGATCCGCCTGCACCAGCGCCTCGGCTTCGTCACCACCGGGCAGATGCCCCAGGTCGGTCGCAAGTTCGGGCGCTGGCTGGATCTGACCTTCATGCAACTGATCCTCGGCGCCAAGGAGTAACGCCATGGACGTAGCGCTGCTGCGAATCGACAGTGCCAGCTTCGCCGACTACCGCGAAGGCTTGATCGTCCTGCTGCTCGATGCGGTCAACGATGGTGCATCGATAGGCTTTCTCGGTGATCTCGACGAACGAGAAGCCGCTGAATATTTCGCCCAGGTGCATGCGGCCATGACGGACGGTTCACTGCTGCTCTGGGTGGCCCATGAGCAGGGCCGCGTTCTGGGCAGCGTGCAACTGAGCCTGTGCCAGAAACCCAACGGACTGAACCGCGCAGAGATTCAGAAACTGCTGGTACTGAGCGACTCACGCCGTCGCGGCATCGCTCGCCTGTTGATGCAGGCTGTCGAGCAGGAAGCGGCGACCCGCAAGCGCGGCCTGTTGTACCTCGACACCGAGGCTGGCAGTGACGCAGAACAGCTCTATCGCCACCTCGGCTACCAGTGCATTGGTGGCCTCCCCGATTACGCCTGCGGCCCGGACGGCACCTACCGGGCCAATACCATCTACTACAAGACGCTTGCGAGGCCCAACTGATGATTCCCGGCGAATACCAGATTGCCGACGGCGAGATCGAGCTCAATGCCGGCCGCCGCACCCTGACCCTTTCCGTGGCCAACAGCGGCGACCGGCCGATCCAGGTCGGCTCGCACTACCACTTCTTCGAGACCAACGATGCCCTGCTGTTCGACCGCACGGCCGCGCGCGGCATGCGCCTGAACATCCCGGCCGGCACCGCCGTGCGTTTCGAGCCCGGGCAGAGCCGTGAAGTGGAGCTGGTCGATCTGGCTGGCGCGCGCCGGGTATTCGGCTTCGCCGGCCGGGTGATGGGCGTTCTCGACTGATCGTTCCCACGCCCGGCGTGGGAATACCGCCATGGACGCTCTGCGTCCGCTCTTAACGTCATGACGCCGAGCGTCACAGGATGCATTGCCACGCAAAGCGTGGGAACGATCGAGGACACACAAATGAAGATTTCCCGCCAAGCCTACGCCGACATGTTCGGCCCCACCGTCGGCGACAAGGTGCGCCTGGCCGATACCGACCTGTGGATCGAAGTCGAAAAGGACTTCACCACCTACGGTGAAGAAGTGAAATTCGGCGGCGGCAAGGTGATCCGCGACGGCATGGGCCAGGGCCAGCTGTGCGCCGCCGATGTAGTCGACACCCTGATCACCAACGCGCTGATCATCGACCACTGGGGCATCGTCAAGGCCGACGTCGGCCTCAAGGACGGACGTATCGCCGCCATCGGCAAGGCCGGCAACCCGGATATCCAACCGGACGTGACCATCGCCATCGGCGCGGGCACCGAGGTGATCGCCGGTGAAGGCATGATCCTCACCGCTGGTGGCATCGACACCCATATCCACTTCATCTGCCCACAGCAGATCGAAGAGGCGCTGATGAGCGGGGTGACCACCATGATCGGCGGCGGCACCGGGCCGGCCACCGGCACCAATGCCACCACCTGCACTTCCGGCCCCTGGCACATGGCGCGCATGCTCCAGGCCGCCGACGCCTTTCCGATGAACCTGGGTTTCACCGGCAAGGGCAACGCCTCGCTGCCGGAGCCGCTGATCGAGCAGGTCAAGGCCGGTGCCATCGGTCTGAAGCTGCACGAGGACTGGGGCACCACCCCGGCAGCCATCGACAACTGCCTGAGTGTGGCCGACCAATACGACGTGCAGGTGGCGATCCACACCGACACGCTGAACGAGTCCGGCTTCGTCGAAACCACCCTCGGCGCGTTCAAGGGCCGCACCATCCACACCTACCACACCGAGGGTGCCGGCGGCGGCCATGCACCGGACATCATCAAGGCGTGCGGCTTCCCCAATGTGCTGCCGTCCTCGACCAACCCGACCCGGCCCTTCACCCGCAACACCATCGACGAGCACCTGGACATGCTCATGGTCTGCCACCACCTCGACCCGAGCATCGCCGAGGATGTCGCGTTTGCCGAGAGCCGCATCCGCCGCGAAACCATCGCCGCCGAGGATATCCTGCATGACCTCGGCGCCTTTTCCATGATCAGCTCCGACAGCCAGGCCATGGGCCGCGTCGGCGAGGTGATCACCCGCACCTGGCAAACCGCCGACAAGATGAAGCAGCAGCGCGGCCCGCTGCCCGAAGACGAGCCCGGCAACGACAACTTCCGCGCCAAGCGCTACATCGCCAAGTACACCATCAACCCGGCGATCACCCATGGCATCAGCCATGAAGTGGGCTCCATCGAAGTGGGCAAGTGGGCCGACCTGGTGCTCTGGCGCCCGGCCTTCTTCGGCGTCAAGCCGACGCTGATCCTCAAGGGCGGCGCCATCGCCGCCAGCCTGATGGGCGACGCCAACGCCTCGATCCCGACGCCGCAACCGGTGCACTACCGGCCGATGTTCGCCAGCTATGGTGGCAGCCGCCATGCCACCAGCATCACCTTCATCAGCCAGGCCGCGTTCGACGCCGGCGTGCCCGAGCAGCTAGGCCTGAAGAAGAAAATCGGCGTGGTCAAAGGCTGCCGCGAGGTGCAGAAGACCGACCTGATCCACAACGGCTACCTGCCCAATATCGAGGTCGATCCGCAGAACTACCAGGTCAAGGCCGACGGCCAATTGCTCTGGTGCGAGCCGGCCGAGGTGCTGCCGATGGCGCAGCGTTATTTCCTGTTCTGAGAAAAACTGAGCCCCGTCTAGCCAGCTATCGTTGCGATAACGCAACCACATATACTGACGGGCCTCATATTTCATCAAGGATGATCGGAATGCCAATCCTTAGGCTTGTAGTGCTGCTCGGGTTATTTGGGCTTCAAGGTTGTTCGACGCCTAATATCAAAAGTGACTATCAGTTGGAAAAATCAACTGGAGAAGGGGTTGTTATTGGCTCCGTCACTTATGGTGGTAGGTTGTCAGAGTTCAAAGTCTTCTATCGTGCGATTCCAGATGGCAAAGCGGCATTTTTCAAAGCCGGTGTTGGCCAGGTTCCCCCCTTCCCTCGCAACGACTTTTCTGGAACGGGTGCAACCGGAGAACTCTTCAGCTCCGCATTGCCGGCAGGTGTCTATGAGTTCTTCGCGTGGGGCATTCACAGCGGTGGCTCAGGCACCGCTTCAACCGAGCCGTTCAGCATCAAGTTCACAGTCACAGCAGGGCAACCCACGTACTTGGGTAACTTCCATTTTGTGCCGAATCGAAGCCTAGGTTTAACGGTAACTGGAGCGGCGGTATACCACCGCTCCGAGGCAGAGAGAGATCTCCGGATATTCAAAAGAGACTATCCGTCATTGGCAGCAAGGCAGATAGAAATGCTCTCCATTTCGGGGGACGGCAGCCCAATCAGTGATAGCTACAAAACCAACCTATTTATGGCTCCGCTGACCTACTGAAAAATAGCGTTGATCTTTGCTGAAAGCTTTGGCTTTTCGAACCTCAGAGCCGTTCTTTACAACACAGATCAAGGTTACATTTGAGAACAGACCGGGCTTTGCACTCGGCCTGTTAGCTTGAATCAGGACGCCTGCTTCATCTCGTCGTAGGCGCTGAGGTAGTCACCCGCCAGTTGCTGCTTCTCCTTGTCGCGAAGCAGCTTGCCGGCCATCTGGAAGAAGATGCGTTCTTCTTCCTTGAGGTGATGCTCGACCTTTTCCGCAAGGGCCTTGGCTTGCGCCAACCAACTCGGGCTGCTGGGGTCGGTTTCCTCCAGGTCCTCGATCATTTCGTCCATCTGGTGATGCTCGGCGATCGCATGGCGCGACAGATCCACGCCTGCGTCCTGCTGCATCAGAGGGATATAGAAATGGCGTTCCTCGGCCACCGAATGCACCGCCAGCTCCTGCTTGAGCTGAGAAAACAAAGCGTGGCGTTCGGCGCTGTCGCCTTGGGTGGCGATCAGTTTCTGCGCCAGTTCGCGCTGGATATCGTGGCTGATGCGTAAGGCTTCGAAAATCGTCATGCAGGCACCTCTTCCTGAGTCACGGTCGTAGTAGCACTAGACCATCAGGACTCGAATAGGTGCCGTACCGCTTGCTCAGCGCAGCTGGCTGTCCTTGCTGCCCCGCCGGTTGTAGCCGCTGTAGACGGCGTTCTCCCGGTCGTGCTCAGCCTGGCAGTTGACGCACAGGCGCACGCCGGGAATGGCCTGACGCCGAGCCTCGGGAATGACAGCATCGCATTCCTCGCAATGGCGCAGGCTCTCGCCCTTCGGCAACTGGCTGCGAGCACGCGCGACGGCGTCCTCGATGCTGCTGTCGATCTGCTCCTGCACTGCGTCGTCACTTGCCCATCCGCCTGCCATGCTCTGTTTCCTCGCACTCTCCGGACAGATATGCGCCCGAGGAATGCGAAGTGCAAGTGCTGCTGGTCGTTATTCGCGCACTTCCATGAACTCCTTGGCCCAGAGAATGTAATCCTCGGGCATGGTGTACTTGTGGGTCAGCTCGGTGGCGTTGAGGTCGCACGGCTGCGCACCGCGCTGTTCGCGCAGGCAGTCGTAGGTGGCCTTGATCGCAGCGAAGTAGGCTGCATGGCCGTTGACCACGATGCGCACGCCCAGGCGCGCCAGGCGTTGGTTGTCGCGCAGTTCGGGGTTGCCGTAGGTGACCAGCATCAGCGGCACCTTGAGGCCTGCGGCGATCTGCTCTAGATGGGCAAAATCCTTGACCCCGACCAGACAGATGCCGTCGGCGCCGGCAGCCTCGTAGGCGCGGGTGCGGCGGATCACTTCGTCCACCTCCAGCACCCCGGCATGGGTACGGGCAATGATCGAGAGCTCTGGATCGACACGCGCCTCCAGCGCGGCGAGGATCTTGCCGACGCCCTCCTCGATGGAGATCAGGTCGGTGGACTTGCGACCGAATTGGGCCGGCAGCAGGGTGTCCTCGATGGTCAGCGCGGCGACGCCGGCGCGTTCCAGCTCGACCACGGTGCGCATCACATTGAGCGCATTACCGTAGCCGTGGTCGGCATCGGCGATCACCGGCAAACGCGAGACGCGGCCGATGCGCGCGGCCTGCTCGACGAATTCGCTGAGAGTGATCAGGGCGAAGTCCGGCGCACCGAGTACCTGCAGGGAGGCGACGGAGCCACCGAGGATACCGACCTCGAAGTCGAGATCGGCGGCGATGCGGGCGGACATGGGGTCGAAGACCGAAGCCGTGTGGTAGCAGCGGTCGGAAGCCAGCAGGGCACGAAAGGCACTGCGTAGCTCATGATGAGATGCACGTTGCAGGATGGGCATGGGGCGTATTCCAAAGTCGGTTGAATCGCTTTTTTCTCTTTTTAGTAATGGCGTAGACGTGACGAATGCTAGCGCAAGGCACTTGCTGCCAGCTTTCAAACGGACCGCCGTGGTCGATAACCAGCAAATTATCGGCCAGCCAGCTCCGCGGGCAGGGCCGGGAAGAATCCGCCACCGGTCAGCAGGCCGTACGCCATCCACACGGCGACGGCCAGATAGAACAGGCGTGGTGCCCAGCTCGCCAACGCCTGCTGGCTTGCAGCCAGCTGCTGCGCCTGCAGGCGGGCGAAACGCAGCAGCGCCTCGCCTGGCCGGCCGGTCGCTTCGCCGGTATTGAGCACGCCGATGAGCATGGCTTTGCCATGAAAACTCAGCCCGTCGAAAGCGCGCACCAACGACTGTCCTGTGGCTACGCGTGGCGCCAGATTGGCGAAATCCCGCCGCAGCCGTGCATTGGTCACGGCATTGCAGGCACGCGGCAAGGCATCGAGCACCGGCATGCCCGCCTCCAGCAACAGCCCGAGGCTGTCGCAGAAGTTACGGATATCCGCCCGCCGCTGCAGGCTGCCCAATATCGGCAGGGCCAGCAGAAGATCGTCGAGCGGACCTGGCTGATCGCTTAGCCGCTGCTGCCAGCGCCGCCACAAAGCGCGCGCACCGAACAACAGCGCAGCCAGCCACAACACCGGCAGCAGAACGGCCGCCAGGTAACCTGCACCACTCAGGCTGCCAGCGACCAGAGAAGGCAAGGGCTTGACCGCCAGCGCCAGCAGCAAAACCCCGGCGGGCAGCAGAAGACGTGACTTCAATTCTGCGGCATGACGCGCCTGCTCATCGTAGCGCTGCGCCAGCTGCTCGTAGGTATGCGCCAGCGCTCCGGCTTCTTGAGCGGCGCGTACCAGGCCGCTTTCCAGTGGCGTGAACACGCCACTCAACTGGCCGGAACTCGCCAGGTCACGTCCTCCGCCGACCATCTGCCGCAAGCGCTTCACGGCGGCCTCGTGGCGCGTACCGAGATCCAGACTGGCCAGCGCTCGATCGATGGGCACACCGGCCCGCTCCATCGCACCAAGGTGAGCGAACAAGCCGGCGCGACTGCGCAGATCGAGAGTGAGATGACGACGCGACATGATCGGGCTCGGTGGATTTCAGCGCTCAGGTTAACCAGTCGTCACGCGAGGCGCTACGGCGCGATGGGGGGCATCGGCGCATGCGGCAGCCAGCGCCCGAGGATCGCCGCGAGGCTGCCGTCCTCATGCATCTGCTGCAACGCGCGTTGCCAGCGCACCACACGCACCACCGAAGTCTGCGGGGAGAAAGCGATGTAATAGGCCGAGCGCATGAACGGCACGTGCGCGGTGACGTCCTGCGGTTTGAGATCGACAGCAGCCAGCTCGCCAGCCAGGGTCAGGTCTTCGGTAGCAATCAGGTTGACCCGGCCATGCTTGAGCATGGTCACCATCTGTTTCGAACTGGGCACGCCGTAGAGGTTGGTAAAGCCCCTCGCGCTGAGGGTCTCGAAGGTGTACCACTGCTTGGGCAGCGCTAGTGGCCCGCTGGCCGCGGCCTGCTCCAAGGTGTCGATGACGAGCTCACGCGACTTGAGCGAATAGAAGCTGGTGGTACCGACCACTATGGGCCCGACCCACTGAAACCTGTTCTCGCGCTCAGGAGTGCGCACGGTGGAAAACAGCGCGACATCCTCATCCTGTTGAGCCAGATGCAATGCTCGCGTCCAGGGCATCAGTTCGATCTGGCCGCTGTCGCCGGTGCGCGCCAGTAATGCTCTGACCACCTCGACGGAGAAACCGCTGGGCTCGCCCTCGCGCAAGAAGCTCATTGGCGGCGCATCCTCGGTGAGCAGACGCAACTGAGCCTCCACCGGAGCGCACAACACCACCAGCAGGACACACAGCCATCGATTAATACACTTGGCCATCACCGCCCCTCCCGCTTGCAGCCTAGCAAGACGTGGAGCGCCATGCAGCCACTTCACTCGAGGCGCAGCAAATCGACCAATGTCCGCTCATCGGCCGTCGGAAACCAGTGTCGATAGATCCGCTCCAGGCTGCCGTCATGACGCATCTGCTGCAGCGCCTGCTGCCATCGCGCGACACGAGCGGCATCCGTCTGCAGGGAAAAGGCGATATAGGAGTCATTGGGCATCAGATCGAACTGCGCCTGCAGTTGCCCTGCATGCATGCCCTGTTCGGCAAGCATGCCGTCGAGGGTCAGGTTGTTGGCCAGCAGCAGCTTGACCCGGCCATGGCGAAACATGCGCAGCATGTCCTGAGGCGTAGGCACGCCATACAGGTTGTCCAGCTCCTGTTCACGCAGCAGTTCGTAGCTGTACCACTGCTTGGGCACGGCGAGGGTGCCGAGCTGGCGCACGTCGTCCAGGCTAGTGACTCGCAGCCCGGCATCCTTGTGCGTGTAGAAGCGCGTATAGCCTCGCGCGATCGGCCCGACCCACTGAAACTCGGCTTCGCGCTGCGCCGTGCGCACGGTGGAGAACAGCGCGGTGTCGGCCTGATGACGAACCTGGTGATAGCCGCGTGTCCAGGGCACCAGTTCGATGCGCGCCAGCTCACCGGTACGGCGGATCAACTCTTCGACCACCGCCACAGCCATGCCACTCGGCTTGCCATTCTCGAGATAGCTGAAGGGTCGATAGTCTTCGGTATACAGCCGCAACTCGGCAGCCGTCACGTGGACGCAGAAACTGCAGAACAACAACAGAGCTGCGAGCAGGTACTTCAGGTTCATTGCACGCCACCGTCTAGAGCGCGCCCTACAGCGAATTCAGGGCGGCCAGGACAAGGATCATAAACCCGCGCTCTGCCCATCACCAAGGCTGTTGCGGCGCGGTCATATCGGCCAATTCCCTGGCGGTCAGTACCCGCGGCTCGAGCAACAGTTGCAGGCGTGAAATGGCGCGTTCGCCACTCAGGGCCCGATGCACCAGGCGCACCGCATGATCGCCCATGGCCTGCGGCTGCTGAAGCAACAGGGCGTGAATCTGTCCTTGTCTCACGGCATCGAACAGCAGGTCGCCTCCATCGAAGCCGACGAAACCCACCGCACCGGCCTTGCCCAACTGGCGCAGGGCCGCCAGTGTCGCCCGGCTACTAGTGCCATTGGAGCTGAACAGGCCGTCAAGCTTGGGCAACTGCTCGCTCAGGGCATCGACAATGCGTTGACGGTCATCACCCAGGTAGGTGTCGAATACCACCTGCAACCCTGACGCCTGTGCCGCCAGCAGAAAGCCGCGCTCACGCTCCTCGGTCGATTGCAGCCCGGGACGCAAACGCAACACCCCGACCCTGCCACCTTGCCCGAGACGCTCGGCCAGTTGTTGCCCGGCCAACTGACCTGCGAGGAAGTTGTCGGTCGCCACCAGTGCATAGGCGCCATCTCCCGCAACGCCGCGGTCGACATAGACGGTGGGAATACCTTCGTCACGCAAGGCCGCTATCCGGGTATCGATGCCATCGCCAGCCGGGGCGATGATCAGCGCCTTGCAGCCCTGTGCAAGCACGCGATCTATCAGTTGCAACTGCACCTCGACGCTGCCCTCCTGGGTCGGGCCGCGCGTATAGAGTTCCAATTGCAGCTCGTCAGCGGTGCGTCTCGCGCCGGCTTCCAACTCGCTCCAGAACGCCGATGTACCGGCCGGCACCATACCGATGCAGTCCCGCGCCCAGGCCGGCACAGGCGTCAGGAAAAGAGCAGCCAGCAACAGGCAAATGAAAGGGATGATTCTTGGCATGTTCGACTCCCAGGCCCTGCCATCACTTTAGCATCGCCAGCCAGCTCTTCTCTCCTGTCGGATGGCTGTCGACTCATACTTTTTCACATTCAAAACCGACGGTCGGACTAGCCCTGGCGCGCCGGGCAGGCGATCATCGGTCTTCCTACGCAGACTCCAGCTACCATGACCGCCACTACTGACAGCCGTACCCCGACGCACAAGCCCCGCCCGCTGATCGACCTGGCCATCAGCATCCTGATTCCCTCGTTCATCCTGATGAAACTCAGTGGCGAGCACCGCCTCGGCGCCGATGGTGCGCTGATTCTGGCCCTGGCGTTCCCGCTGGGCTGGGGCGCGTTCGAGCTGATCAAATATCGCAAATTCAACTTCATCGCTCTGCTCGGCCTGATCAGCGTCGCGCTGACCGGCGGTATCGGCCTGCTCAAGCTCGACACCCAGTGGCTGGCAGTCAAGGAAGCACTGATTCCCGGTCTGATCGGCATTGCCGTGCTGGTTTCCACCCGCACCCGCTACCCGCTGATTCGCACCCTGCTGTTCAACAAGACGGTGCTCAATATCGACAAGATCCACGATCGTCTGCAGCAAGGCGGCCATGTCGAGCACTTCGAGACGCGCCTGATGCGCGCGACCTACTGGCTCAGCGGCACCTTCTTCTTCTCCTCGTTCATGAACTACGTGCTGGCCAAGTGGATCGTGGTCAGCCCGGCCGGCACCGAGGCCTTCAATGACGAACTGGGGCGCATGACCTTGCTCAGCTACCCGATGATCGCCATTCCCTCGATGATCATGCTGATGGCCATCTTCTACTACCTGTGGAAGACCATTCACGGCCTGACCGGCCTGAGCCTGGAAGAGATCATGGCCAACAGCGGCCAGGAATCGCAGTCCTGACCCCCGCCGGCCCTGCGGCCGGCGTGCTCCTGCCATGCTGAGTCTGTCCGCCTATCCGGCACTGTTTCTCTCTGCCTTCGGCGCCGCGACGCTGCTGCCACTGCAGTCCGAAGCAGTGCTGGTCGCCCTCCTGCTGGCCGGCCAGCATCCGCTCTGGGCCTTGCTGCTGGTGGCGACCCTGGGCAATGTCCTAGGGTCCTGGGTCAACTGGCTGCTGGGCCGCTCCATCGAACACTATCGCGAGCGCCGCTGGTTCCCGGTCAGCCCGGCTCGGTTACAGCAGGCACAGGGTTGGTACGCGCGCTATGGGCGCTGGTCGCTGCTGCTGAGCTGGATGCCGGTGATCGGTGACCCACTGACCCTGGTCGCAGGCGTGATGCGTGAACGTCTGTGGATATTCATTGCCATCGTCACCCTGGCCAAAGCCGGTCGCTACGCCGTACTGGCCGCCCTCACCCTGGCCTGGATCTGAATCGTGCAGCGACGGATACGCGCTTGCCTGTTGAGCGAAAGCAGTGCCTCCCTGATACTGCGCAGCGCGCCGCGAAGAGCACCAGCAGTCTGCGGCCGTCGCGAGCCGACCTACAAGGTCGTGAACATTAGCCTCGACAGGCTCCCTGGCCGGCAAGATCGCCTACCGGGCCTGTAGAGCGAGGAGTTGCAGTGTCTGTTGTCGAAGCCAAACCCAAGCTGAAACGCAGCGATCTGATCTGGACGCTGATCGGTCTGAGCGCCGTGGTCGCCTCCTGCTTCCTGCTCTACCGCGAGCTGCGTACCATCTCCCTCGACGAGATCGCCGACAGCCTGCGTGCGATCAGCCATCTGAACTGGCTGCTGGCAGCCGGCTCGACCCTGGGCGCTTACTGGGCCCTGGCCTGGTACGACCGCATCGCCGTCGCCCATCTCGGCAAGCAGATTCCCTGGCGTTTCATCACCCTGTGCTCCTTCACCACCTATGCCCTGGCCCACAACATCGGTGCCTCGGTGTTCTCCGGTGCGGTGGTGCGCTATCGCGCCTACCGCAGCAAGGGCCTGACGCCGCAGGAAATCGGCATCCTCATCGTCTTCTGCTCCTTCACCTTCGCCCTTGGCACCCTGCTGGCCAGCGGTTGCGTACTGATCGCCCAACCCGATCTGATCCACCGGGTCGCCAACATCAAGCCGCTGGTCTCGGTGGTCATCGGCAGTGTGCTGCTGAGCCTGGTCGGCCTCTACGTGCTGGGCTCCTGGCGCCAGTTCAAACCCTGGACCCTGGGCAAGCTGCACGTGGAATATCCGCGCCTGCCCATCGTCGGTCGACAGTTGCTGGCTGGCCCGCTGGAATTGCTCTGTGCGGCGGCGATCATCTATTTCGCCCTGCCAGCCGACAATCACCCCGGCTATCTGATCGTGCTCGGCGTATTCCTTGCCTCCTTTTCGCTGGCGCTGCTGTCCCACGCGCCGGGTGGCCTGGGTGTGCTGGAAGTGACCTTCCTGGCGGCCCTGCCGGAAATTCCCGCCGCCGACGTGCTGGCCGCACTGATCGTGTTTCGCGTGTTCTACCTGCTGCTGCCCTTTGCCCTGTCGCTACTGGTAGTGCTGGGCTTCGAGTGGAGCCAGTGGAAGAACAAGCAGCAGAGCGGCAACCTGCCGTCCTGACGACTCGCCGTCGCCGCGCCACTGACATAGAATGCGCGGCCATTTTTGCGGCCTGCCATCCCTGGCGGCCACCCTTGGGGCCGTCGCTGCGCGACGTCAAAAATTTCTTCCGTCAATTTTTCCGGCCCTGCGTTCCATGTCCTTTTCCACTCCCGCCCGCGCCTGCGGCATCGACTTCGGCACCTCCAATTCCACTGTCGGCTGGCTACGCCCAGGCCAGGACAGTTTGCTGACACTGGAGGACGGCAAGATCACCCTGCCCTCGGTGATTTTTTTCAACACCGAGGAGCGCCGCCCGGTCTACGGCCGCCTGGCCCTGCACGAATATCTGGAAGGCTACGAGGGGCGCCTGATGCGCTCACTCAAGAGCCTGCTGGGCTCCAAGCTGCTGAAAAGCGAAACCACGGTGCTGGGCAGCGCCCTGCCGTTCAAGGACCTGCTCGGCTTCTTTATCGGCGAGCTGAAAAAACGTGCCGAAGCCCAGGCCGAACGCGCCTTCGAGGAAGTGGTGCTGGGCCGCCCGGTATTCTTCGTCGACGACGACCCGGCGGCCGACCAGGAAGCGCAGAACACCCTGGTGGCCGTGGCGCACAAGCTCGGCTTCAAGGAGGTGTCGTTCCAGTACGAGCCCATCGCCGCGGCCTTCGACTACGAGTCGAGCCTGGCGCGCGAGGAGCTGGTGCTGATCGTCGATATCGGCGGCGGCACCTCGGACTTCTCCCTGGTGCGTCTGGCCCCTGAGCGCCACCATCTGGCCGAGCGCCAGGGCGACATCCTCGCCACCGGCGGCGTGCATATCGGCGGCACCGACTTCGACAAGCAGCTGTCGCTGGCCGGGGTGATGCCGCTGTTCGGCTACGGCAGCCGGATGAAGAGCGACGCCTTCATGCCCACCAGCTACCACCTCAACCTGGCCACCTGGCACACCATCAACGCGCTGTACGCGCAGAAGACCCAGCTGGCCCTGCAGAACATGCGCTACGACATCGTCGACGCCACCGGCATCGACCGCCTGTTCGGCCTGATCGAGCAGCGCGCCGGGCACTGGCTGGCGATGCAGGTGGAAGAGAGCAAGATCGCCCTCAGCGAGCAGGAGGCGCGCGCCATCGACCTGTCGCGCGTGGAGCCGGGCCTGATCGCCGAGCTGACCCGCCCGCTGTTCGAGAATGCCATCGAGCCGCTGCTCGAACGCATCCGCGCCAGCCTTACGCAGTTACTTGCCGATGCCGGCATCGCTGCCAAGCAGGTCGATACGCTGTTCTTCACCGGTGGCTCCAGCGGCGTGCCGGCGCTGCGCCAGAGCGTCGCGGCCATGCTGCCCAATGCGCGCAGCGTGGAAGGCAACACCTTCGGCAGCATCGGCAGCGGCCTAGCCATCGAAGCGAAGAAGCGCTACGGCTGAGCCGATTCTGTTTCCAAATGCTGCCCGTACGTCGCAGCATCGGTTATAGGGTCTAGGTTTACCCGGTGTTCAATCAGCTCACCGGGTGATCGCCATGCTGAAGAAACTGCTGCTCCTCACCACCACACTTGGTCTGCTGCTAGCTGGTGCCATTGCCCAGGCCCACCATGGCTGGAGCTCCTACGACGCCGATCAGCTCCTGACCCTGGAAGTGCCGCTGCAGACCGTCAATTACCGCAACCCGCACGCCGACGTGAGCATCGAGCAAGACGGGCGCACCTGGCAGGTGATCCTCGCCCCGATCAGCCGCCTGCAGGCGCGTGGCCTGCCGGAAGCCGACCTCACAGCGGGCAAGACCGTGACCATAGTCGGCTACCCGCGCAAGGACGGCACCGCAGAGATCCGCGCCGAGCGCATCATCGTCGACGGTCGCACCATCGAACTGCGCTAGATGGACAGCCTGATCGCCTGGGCCGCCTGGCTGGAAGCCTCGCCACTGGGTGAGCAGATGCGCAGCTCGGCACTGCTCTACCCGGCGCTCAACCTGCTGCATCTGCTTGGCCTGGTGCTGCTGCTTGGGCCCATGCTGCTGCTCGATGCGCGCCTGCTCGGCGCCGGCCGCGCTTTCTCCCTGCCTGCCGTATCGCAGGTGTTGACACCACTGGCAGTGGTCGGCCTCGTATTACTACTGGGCAGCGGCTTCTGTCTGTTCGCCGCCGACGCCGGGCCGCTGGCAGTCGACCGCCTGCTGCAGCTCAAGCTGCTGCTGATCATTCTGGGCGTCGCCAATGCTCTGCTGTTTCGTCATCTGTGGAGTGCCCGGTTGAGCGACTGGGATACGCATGCGCCACTGTTCGGTCGATTACAGGCGGCGCTGTCGCTGCTGGCGTGGATACTGGTGATGAGCCTCGGCCGCCTGCTGGCCTACTTCTAGCGCAGCGCGCTTTGCCTTAACAGGACGTTGAAAACTACCTACATTGGCAATACTGCGTTAAAAACGACCTCGCGTGCGAGCCCAGTCAAAATGCTCATTTACAAATATGTAAACTGCGCTTTTTCGGTCGTTTGACTCGCTGGCGCTCGCCCTTCGAGCCAGCCTGCGGCTGTTACTCCCGTTGGTCGTTGCGCCTTGTCTTGCCTGCCTCGCCTACGTTTTCAACGACCTGTTATCCTGCGCGCCTTCGCCCTCGAACAGGAATGCCCCGATGAAAGCCCAGCTGGAAGAACTGATCGCCAAGATAAGCTCCGGCTGCCTGGCCGAGGACGAGATCGCGCGTATCGCCGACGAAGCGGCGCAGGCCTATGCCGACCCGGCCGCCTTCCTCGCCGCCAATCCGGACGTCAACTACGACGATGAATTCCCCATTCCGCTGGGCGAATGGGTGGTGGTCGGCAGCCTGCCGGATACCGTGCTGTTCCAGGCCGACAGCTATGAAGAGCTGTTCCAGCGCATCACCGAATCCTTCGGCCCGCAGGTGCAATTCGTGCTCAAGCCCAAGCAACTGGCCAAGACCGAGCCGCTCAAGGCGCTCAACCGTATTCAGGTGCAGCTCTCGGCGCTGTCGCCGGAAACCGGCGGCTATGTGCTGGTGGACTTCAGCGAACCGCTGGACGACGAGCTGCAGGCTGTACTGGTGTACGCCAGCGACCTGCCGCGGGTGATGGAGCTGGCGGTGGAAGTGGGCATCTATGCCGCTCCGGCGCTGGAAGCTCTGCAGGCAGAGCTGAACCAGGCGTGAGCCAAACGCGTCTGCCGGCCCTGACGCCAGAACTGCAAGTCGGTGATCTGCAAGCCAGTCTGACGTTCTACCAACAGGTGCTGGGTTTCAGCCTGCTGTATCAACGCCCCGAGGATGGCTTTGCAGCCATCGTTCTGGGTGAAGCCGCATTGATGCTGGAGCAGATCGACCAGCACGCTCGGCCAAACGATCCCTGGACGATAATGCCGCTCGACCGACCGCTGGGACGCGGCATCAATCTGCAGATCGACGTGGCTGATCTGCAGCCGCTGTATCAGGCTTTGCTCGCCAATGACGTACCGCTGCGCCTGCCACCGGAGACGGTGGACTACCGCACTGGCGACAGCTGGGTCAGGGTGCGCCAGCTGATGATCCAGGACCCGGATGGTTACCTGCTACGTTTCAGCCAAGTTCTTGATCGCTGACGCACTCACTGCTCAGCCCGTAGCCCGGATGAAATCCGGGGCAAAGCAGGCCAATCGCTCGCGGATTGCATCCGGGCTACAAGGCCCCGCGCAGTGCTTTCTCGAACAACGCGCTGTATTGCGCGGCGCTGAAGGCGATGGGGTTGGTGCCCGCCGAGGGGTCGACCTCGGCCATTCGTCCCACCTGCTCGATGCGTGCATCGTCGATGCCGATTTCGCCCAGGCTGTGGGCGATACCCACTTCGCTGCGCAGCGCCAGCACCCAGTCCAGCACCGCCTCGAAGCCACTGCCCGGTAGCGCCAAATAACGCGCCATCTTTTCCATTTGCGGCTCGATGGCACCGCGATTGGCCGCCAGCACGTAAGGCATCAGCACTGCGTTGAGCAGGCCGTGATGGGCGTCGTACAGCGCCCCCAGGGGATGGGCCAGCGCGTGCATGGCACCGAGGCCACGCTGGAAGGCGGTGGCGCCCATGCTTGAGGCCACCAACATCTGCAGCCGCGCCTCGACGTCGGTACCCTGACTGACCGCACGCGGCAGGTATTGCTGCACCAGGCGCATGCCTTCCAGGGCGATGCCCTCGGCCATGGGATGAAACAGCGGCGAGCAGAACGCCTCCAGGCTGTGCGACAGGGCGTCCATGCCGGTGGCGGCGGTGATCTTGGCCGGCAGGCCGACGGTCAGCTCGGGGTCGAGGATCACCAGCGCCGGCAGCATGCGCGCGTGGAAGATGATGCGCTTGATATGCGCCGCGTCGTCGGTGATCACCGAGGCGCGGCCGACTTCCGAGCCGGTGCCGGCGGTGGTCGGCACCGCCACCACCGGCGCCATGCCAGCGACGTTGACCCGGCTGGTGTTGTCGCCGATGTCCTCGAAATCCCACAGCGGCCGGTCCTGGCCGACCATCAGGGCGATGGCCTTGCCGGCATCCAGCGCCGAGCCGCCGCCGAAGGCGATCACCCCGTCATGTCCGCCGGCCTTGAACGCCGCTACACCGTCCGTCACGTTGGCGCCGGTGGGGTTGCCCTTGATCGCCGAGAACAGCCCTGCCTTCAGCCCGGCGTCGCGGCACTGGCGCAGCGCCGCGTCGATCATCGGCAACGCCGCCAGGCCGGGGTCGGTACACAGCAGCGGCGCACGCATGCCGAGCTGGCGGCAGGCCTCGGCCAGCTCGCTGATGCGGCCAACGCCGACGCGCATCGAGGTGGGGTAATTCCAGTTCATGCGGTACTGATCGAGAGTCATTGCGCGCCTCACAGCTGAGTCTTGAAGTGGAAGGATTTCGGCCGGGTCAGCTGCTCGTAGCCGACCCTTGAGAGGGTGCAGCCGCGCCCGGAGTGCTTCACACCGGTCCAGGCCAGGCCAGGGTCGAGGTAGTCGCAGCGGTTGAGAAACACCGTGCCGGCCTCCACCCGGTCAGCCAGGGCCATGGCGGCATCGACGTCGCGGCTGAAGATCGCCGCGGTCAGGCCAAACTCGCTGTCGTTCATCAGCGCCAGCGCCTCCTCGTCGCTGGCGACCTTCTGGATACCCACCACCGGACCGAAGGATTCCTCGGTCATCACGCGCATTTCATGGTTGACGTTGGTCAGCACCTGCGGCGCCAGGTATGGCGTGCCTGGCGCGTCCAATGGAAACTCGGCCGGGTCGATATGCGCCCTGGCGCCCTGGGCGACCGCCTCGGCGATCTGCGCGCGGACGAAGTCGGCGGCGTCGCTGCGCACCAGCGGGCCGAGGGTGGTCTGCGGGTCGTCCGAACGCCCCAGTTTGTATTGGTGCACCAGCGCCACGGCGCGCTCGACGAAGGCGTCGTACAGAGACTCGTGCACGTAGATGCGCTCGATGCCGCAGCAGGACTGCCCGGAGTTGAAGAAGGCGCCGTCGATGGCGGTTTCCACCGCGTGCTGCAGATCGGCGTCGGCCCGGACGTAGGCCGGGTCCTTGCCACCCAGTTCCAGCCCGACACTGATGAAGCGTCCTGCAGCCGCACGCTCGACCATGGCTCCCCCGGGCACCGAACCGGTGAAGGCAACATGGTCGATGCTTGGTGAGCGAATCAAGGCTTCGGTCTCGCCATGGCTCAGGTGCAGGTACTGGAACACGCCTTCGGGCAGACCGGCCTCGGCGAAGGCCTCGACCATGCGTTCGGCGCACAGCGGTGTCTGCGCCGAGTGTTTGAGCAGCACCACGTTGCCCGCCAACAGCGCCGGCATCACCGCGTTGACGGCAGTCAGGTAAGGGTAGTTCCAGGGCGCGATGATCAACGCCAGGCCCAGCGGCTCGCGGCGAATGAAACGGGTGAAACCGGCCTTTTCCGGCAGGCGGATATCGGCCAGCGAGCCCTCGGCGATATCGGCCATATGGCTGGCACGCTCGACGAAACCACGGATCTCGCCGGCGGCATAGCGGATAGGCCGGCCCATCATCCAGCACAGCTCTTCGGCCAACTGCGCCTCACGTGCAGCGAAGGCTTCGATGGCGCGCCGGCCGATGGCGATACGCTCACGCAGCGGCGTCTGCTTCCAGGCCTGCTGCGCCAGCTCGGCCTTGGCCAGCGCTACCAGCACCTCGGGATTGGACGCCAGATGACGCTCGACGTAGACCGAGCCGTCGATGGGGGAAATGCATTGCAACTTGCTCATAAGGTGCTCCAGAAACCTTGCCCATGTAGCCCGGATGCAATCCGGGACACTCGACGAAACCGCCCCGAATTACATCCGGGCCACGGATGGTGGAATCAGATGATTTCGAAGTAGCGATCCAGCTCCCAATCGCTGACATGGCGACGGTACTCACGCTCTTCCCATTCGCGGCTGGCGGCGAAGTGCTCGACGAAGGCATCGCCGAACAGCTCGCGGGCGGCCTGCGAGCCCTTCAGGCGCTGCGCGGCGTCCCACAGCGTGCGCGGCAACGCCAGCTCCTCGGGGTGCTTGACCGCATAGGCGTTGCCGCTGACCGGCGCGGTCGGCTCCCACTGCTGCATGATTCCGTACAGGCCCGAACCGATGGCCACCGACAGCGCCAGGAACGGATTGCCGTCAGCGGCGCCGAGGCGGTACTCCTGGCGCTGCGATTTGTCGCTGCCGGGGATCACCCGCAGCGCCGCGGTGCGGTTCTCCACCCCCCAGGTGGCGTCGGTGGGTGCCCAGAAACCGGGGATCAGGCGCCGATAGCTGTTCAGGGTCGGCGCCACCATGCACAGGAATTCCGGCATCAGACGCTGCTGCCCCGCGAGAAAATGCCGCTGCAGCTTGCTCATGTTGTGCGCCTGATCGGGGTCGTAGAAGGCCGACTTGTCACTCGCACGGTCGCGCAGCGACACGTGGATATGCCCACTCTGCCCGGGATACTTGCCCGACCACTTGGCCATGAAGGTGGCCATCAGGCCGTTGCGCTGGGCCAGCACCTTCATGAAGGTCTTGAACAGCGCGCCCTTGTCCGCCGCCGCCTCGGCGCGGTCATAGGCAATGGCCGCCTCGAGCACGCCCGGCCCGGTCTCGGTGTGCAGACCCTCGATGGGGAAGTCCATCGCCTCACCCATTTCGAGAATCTGGTGATAGAGCTCGGCATGTACCGAGTTGCGGATCATCGAGTAGCCGAACCAGTCCGGCGTGAATGGCTTTAGATCGCGAAAACCCTTGGCCCGCGCCGACTCCGGCGTCTCGTCGAACATGAAGAACTCGTACTCCAGCGCGGCATAGGGCTCGAACCCCATGGCCTGGCAGCGCTGGATCACCCGCCGCAACGTGGCGCGCGGGCACACCGCCTCGGCCTGCTGATCGAACTCGGCGAGAAACAGCAGCATGCCGTTCTCGAAAGGAATCTCGCGGCAGGTGTGCGGCAGGATGCGCACCGGTGCGTCCGGGTAGCCACTGTGCCAGCCAGTGTACTGGGCGTTGTCGTAGAGCTGATCCTTGACGTCCCAGCCGAGCACCACGTCGCAGAAGGCGAAACCGTGCTCCAGGGCGGAGAAGAACTTGCTGCGGCTCATGTACTTGCCGCGCATCACCCCATCGTTGTCGAACAGGCCGACCTTGACGTGGCTCAGGCCACGCTCCTCGACAATGCGCCGGGCATCGCCCAGGGTCTTTACATCCCGTGGTTTGAACATGCTAACCCCTGTGTCTTGTTGTTATCGCGGGCGGGTTCAGCGAACGGCTGGGCGCCAGTGACCGGCGAGGCCGACGACACACGGGCGCAGCACGACGCTTATCACAGCGTCCGTTTCAGGCTCATAGAGTGTGGTACAGGATTGCCGGGATGGCAGGTAAGCGGCGGGAAAAATCTGGCTGGCGCGATGCTGTGCGGGATAGAACCGCGCCCGTACCGCTCGGTACGGGCGCTCTGGCTCACTCAAATGACATCAACGATAAGGCGCCCCCGCCTTGGCCATCAGTGCGTTGTACTTCTTGAAGATGTCCACCACCTTGGCGCAGCGCGGGCTGGTCTTGGCGATTTCGTCCCAGAACTTCAGCGCCTCGGCTTCCACCGTGGCCCATTCCTCTGCCGGGATGGAAGTCAGCTCCAGTTTGCCGCCCTCGACCCGCAGCTGCGCCTCGCCGCCCCAGTACCAGTGCTGGCGGTAGTAGTTGGAGCTATCCATGCACAGCTTGAACAGGGTCTTGAGGTGCTCCGGCACTTCCGCCCACTTGTCCGAGTTGGCGAAGTAGGAACCGCACCAGGCACCGGAGATGTTGTTGGTGAGAAAGTACTTGGTGACGTTGGCCCAGCCGACGGTGTAGTCCTCGGTGATGCCTGACCAGGCGATGCCGTCCAGCTCTCCAGTCTGGATCGCCACCTCGACGTCTTCCCAGGGCAGGGTCACCGGGATCACGCCGAAGCGGGCGAGGAACTTGCCGGCGGTGGGGAAGGTGAAGATGCGCTTGCCCTTGAGGTCGGCCAGCTTGGTGATCGGCTGCACCGTGGCGAAGTGGCAGGGGTCCCAGGCGCCGGCGCCGAGCCAGGTGACGCCCTTGACCTCGCCGTAGGCCTCGGCCCAGATCTCGTTGAGGCCGTACTGCTCGAACAGCACCGGCACGTCCAGGCTGTAGCGGGTGGCGAAGGGGAAGTAACCGCCGAACACCGAGACGTCCACCGGCGCGGCGATGGAGTCGTCATCGCTCTGCACCGCGTCGATGGTGCCGCGCTGCATGGCGCGGAACAGCTCGCCGGTGGGTACCAGCTGGTCAGCGAAGTACAGCTGGATCTCCATCTGGCCGTTGGCGGCCTTGTTGAAGGCGTCGATCGACGGCTTGATCACGTGCTCGGCCAGCGCCGGGCCGGCGTAGGTCTGCAGGCGCCAGGTGATCTTCTTCGGCTCCTGCGCGTAGATGTGCGCCGAACCCAGGGCGGCGGTGCCGACCGCGGCGGTTTTCAGGAAATCGCGTCTCGTACTCATGCTGGTCTCTCCAATAGTGTCGATGCAGATGCAATACAACCGCTCGTTGCCGCCGCAGGCGCAGCGGCCTTAGAACCTATTTAACGTCTGCTGCGCGTCGGCCCTGCTGCGTTAAAAACAGGCTCGGACTGCTCATTTACAGCTCGTAAACTCCGCGTCCTCGCCTGATTTCGCCTTGCATTGCTCTAGCTCGCGAGACCTTGAACAGGCTCTTACCAGTGACCGGCAGGCGCCGGTTCGACTGCTGGCGCGCCAGGCGCGCCGATTTCCGAAGCTCAGCCGCCGTAGTGCAGCTGCGGCAACCACAGCGCCAGCTGCGGGAAAACCATCACCAGGATCAGGGTCAGGACCATCACCAGCACGAAGGGGGTGACCGAAACGTAGATGTCGCGCAGGCTCACCTCGGGCGGGGCCATGGCGCGCATGAGGAACAGGTTGTAGCCGAACGGCGGAGTCATGTAGGCGATCTGGCAGGTGATGGTGTAGAGCACGCCGTACCACACCAGGTCGAAGCCCAGCGCGCCGACCAGCGGGATGTAGAGCGGCGCGACTATGACCAGCATGGCGGTGTCGTCGAGGAACATGCCCATGATGATGAACGACAGCTGCATCATGATGAGGATCTGCCAGGGCCCCAGGTGCAGGCTGTCGACGAAGAAGGTCTCGATCGCCCGCACCGCGCCGAGGCCGTCGAACACCGCGCCGAAACACAGCGCGGCGAGGATGATCCACATGAACATGCAGCTGATGGCCAGGGTCTTGCGCAGCGTCTCCTCCAGCACCTGGCGGTTCAGCCGGCGCTTGACCAGCGCCATCAGCATGGCCGCGGCGGCGCCCACCGCGGAGCTTTCCACCAGGCTGGTGTAGCCCAGCAGGAACAGCCCGGTCATGGCGAAGAAGATGAACAGTGGCGCCAGCCCGGCGCGCAGCAGCAACAGCTTTTCCCGGCGGCTGACCTGCAGCCGCTCGGCCTCGGCCAAGGGCGGGCCGAGCTGTGGCTGCAGACGGCAGCGCACGACGATGTAGAGCACGAACAGGCACGCCATCAGCAGGCCGGGAATGGCCCCGGCCAGCCATAGCTGGCCGACCGGCTGACGGGCGATCATGCCGTAGAGCACCAGCACCACGCTGGGCGGAATGAGGATGCCCAGCGAGCTGCCGGCCTGGATCACCCCGGTAACCATGATCTTGTCGTAGCCGCGGCGCAGCAGCTCGGGCAGGGCGATGCTGGCGCCGATGGCCATGCCGGCCACGCTCAGCCCGTTCATCGCCGAGATCACCACCATCAGGCCGATGGTGCCGATGGCCAGCCCACCCGGCAGCGGGCCCATCCACACGTGGAACATCTTGTACAGGTCTTCGGCCAGGCCGGACTCGGAGAGCATGTAGCCCATGAACACGAACATCGGCAGGGTCAGCAGCGGGTACCACTTCATCAGTTTCATCGCCGCGCTGAAGGCCATCTCCGAGCCGCCGTCGCCCCACAGCAGCAGCGCCGCGGCGGCGGCGACGAAGCCGATGGCGCCGAACACGCGCTTGCCGGTGAGCAGCAGCAGCATCATCGAGGAGAACATCAGCAGTGCGATCAGCTCGTAGCTCATCACAGCGTCTCCCCGCGAGCCGCGTAGAGGTCCTTGAAGAAGGTGGCGATGGCCTGCAGCAACATCAGCAAGATACCGAAGCACATCACCAGTTTGATCGGCGCCATGTAGGGTGACCAGGCCGAATAGCTGGTTTCCTTGTATTCGATAGCGTATTCGGTGGAGGAGATGCCGCCGATCAGTAGCAGCACCAGATAGAAGATCAGCATGAACACGGTGATCGCATCGACGACGGCGCGGGTGCGCGGCGACCAGTGGCTGTAGGCCAGGTCCATGCGCACGTGGGCATCGAGCTGCATCGAGTAGGCGCCGCCGAGCAGGAAGTAAGCGACCATGAGGAACTGCGCGCTTTCCAGGGTCCAGATCGATGGCGTGAAGAAGGTCTTGCTGATGGAGGAGTACAGGAGCACCGCCAGCATGGCGAAGATCAGGTACATGGCGAAACGCCCGACCCTCCGGTTGAATGCGTCCACGACCCGGACGAAAGCTCTAATGCCCTTGCGCATGCAGTTTCCTGCTTTTTTGTTCGTTATCTCGTCAGCCTAGACGAAGATTCGCCAAAGCCAACCGCCCCGCCTGGCCGTAGCAGGAAACGCGCCAGCCATTAACCACCAGCGCTTCCACGAACAAAATCAAAGGCTTGGAAAGTACCGCGCTAGAGCCTCAGCGCTGCAGAAAGGCAACGAGCACCGCAACGGTGCGCTGCGGCTCCTCTTCCTGGGGCACATGGCCGAGGTCGTCGAACAGCACCAACTGGCTGTCGGCGATGTCAGCGGCGAAACGTTCGGCATTGCCCGGCGGAATCAGGCGATCACGCCCGCCCCAGATAATCAGCGTCGGCAATTGCAGTTCGCCGATGCGCTCGTGCAGCTCGCCGCTGGGCGCCTGGGCGAAGCGCTGACGCAGCGCCTGGCGATTGCCCTCGCGCAGCGTCAGTTGGTAGTAGCGCTCGACCAGCTCGTCATCGACTTTGTCTGGATCGCCATAAACGTTGCGCAGGCTCGACTCGATCATCGCCCGCGGCAACAAACGGCTCATCACCGGCGCCAGGGCCGGGATACCCGCCAGGCGAAAGCCGATCGGCACCGATTCGGCGTTGCGCGGATAGCCGGCCGCATCCACCAGCACCAGCCGCGCGCTGCGCTCGGGATGGGCCAGGGCGAAGCGCCAGGCCAGTTGGCCGCCGAAGCTGTTGCCGACCAGCACTACACGGCTCACCTGCAGATGATCGAGCAGACTGCGGAGAAAGCCTGTGTAGTGCTCGACGCGGTAATCGCCATCAGGAAATGGCCCGGTCAGGCCGAAACCGGGTAAGTCCAGGCTGATCACGCGACGCCGCTTGGCCAGCTCTTTTACCCAACCTTCCCAGGTGTGCAGGCTGGCGGAGGTGCCGTGCAACAGCAGGATGGGCTCGGGGTCATCGCGCCGCCCCTGGTCACGCAGGTGCACCGACATTCCATCGATGTCGACGAACTGCGAAGGCGGCGACGCCCAGCGCGCCTTGAGCTCATCCAGAGGACGATCCGGCGCCCAGTTGAGCGCGACGAAGCCGACAAGGGCCAGCCCGAACACCAGCAACAGGCCGAGCAGCACGTAAGCGAGTCGTTTCATCGATGCAGTCCTCAGCGGAGCGAGAGGCGCGATGCTAGCCAGACACCGCGAACACGCCTATCGCCCGGAAGAGGGAATCGCCTGGCGCAGCACTCAGAACCCCACCAGCAGCATCCACGCCGGCAGGGAAACCGCCGCCAGCAGCGTGGACAGCGAGATCGCCGCGCTGACGCTGCGGCTGTCTTCGGCGCTACGGGCAAAGGCCATCACGTTGACCCCGCTGGGACAGGCTGCGAGCAGCACCAGCACGCTGCGCGCCGTGTCGTTCAGGCCCGGCAGCTGGCCGCTGAGCCACCAGACCAGCGCCGGGAACAGCAGCAGCTTGGCCAACGCCACGCCCCAGGCCTCGCCGGTCGGGCGCAGGCGGTAACGCGACAGGCTGGCGCCGAGAACGATCAGCGCGCAAGGTAGTGCGGCCTGGCCGAGCCAGGTAATCGCCCGCCACAGGCTTTCCGGCACCTGCAGCCCGGACAGATTGAGCAACGCGCCCAATCCCAGGCCGATGATCATCGGGTTGGCCAGGTTCTTCAGCAACGCGCGCGTATCGACCCGCTCCTGGCTGCCAAAGGCGGCGTAGAAGCTGTGCAGGGAAAACAGCGTGAGGCTGTGGAACACCAGGATGGCGAAGACATAGAGCAGGCCGTCGTTGCCCATCAGGCTGGCGATCAGCGGGATGCCCACCAGCACGTTGTTGGAGAACGCCGCCACCAATCCCAGCGGCGTTGCCGTACCACGACGCCAGTGCGCCAACGCGTTGACCGTGACGAACACCAGCAGTACCGGCAGGTAATAGGCCAACAGCAACATTGGCGACAGACCTTCGGCCAGCGATGCCTTGGCGATGCCGGCGAACAGCAGCGTCGGCATGAACAACTTGAAGGTGATGTTGGCCAGACCGGCCGCCGACTCGTTGGTGAGCCACTGGCGCCAGCCGAGCAGATAGCCGAGAACGATCAGAGCGAAGATCGGCAAAATTGCCTGTGCCGCGAGCATTGCTGAGCCTACCTCCAGGGAACTGCAAAAGAGGACGGATCGAGCACGACCCGCAAGGGTCGCCAAGCATACGCGCGCGCGGCATTCAGCGCGATGCTTGGCTAAACATTCGTCGCGACGCGTGACGACCGCCCACAAGCCCCGAAATAGAGCCTTCCGATCGAGTATTGAGGAGGTCGATGTTCACTATCAGGCCAGTCAAGTTCTTATCTGCGCTCATGTCCTCAAGAATTGACTTCGACGCCACTTATTACTCCCCAAGGAGACATCGACATGAAAGCTCAACTGACCCTCGCCACTCTGGCCCTTAGTCTGATCACTACCCACGTATTCGCCGCATCGAGCAGCGCGCCCTTCCCTCTGGTGGGCGAAGCCAAGGACAGCCAGGTACAACAGCAACCCATCGCACCGCTCGCCGAAGACGGCTCCGACCGCACGCCGGGCGCTCAACGCATCCAACTGACCGAGGGTGGCTATGAGCGCACCCCAGGTGCCCAGCGCATCCAACTGGTAGAGGGCGGCTATGAGCGTACTCCGGGCGCTCAGCGCGTTCAGCTGGCCGAAGGCGGTTATGACCGCACTCCCGGCGCGCAACGCCTGCAGCTGGCTGAAGACGGCTCCGACCGTACCCCGGGCGCCCAGCGCATCCAGTTGGCAGAAGGTGGCTACGAGCGCACCCCTGGTGCCCAGCGCATTCAACTGGCCGAGGGCGGTTCCGATCGCCTGATCAAGCAGCGTGGCCACACTGCCTGAGCCTTGGCGTCACCCCCCAAAGCCCGGCGCATGCCGGGCTTTTTTATGCCTTTCACGCGAGTCACGCCGTTCCTGTCGCGGGCAAGCGGTAGATCCAGATGCGCTGCAGCACGGTCGCGAACTGCCCCCACAAGGTGCCGCAGTTGTAATGCTGGCCATAGCGCTGGGCAATCAGGCGTACATCACGCGCCAGCTCGGCATAGCGCCGCGCCGGCAGATCGGGGAACAGATGATGCTCGATCTGATGGCTGAGGTTGCCGGTCAGAATATGCAGCAGCGGCCCACCGGACAGGTTGCTCGACCCGCGCAGTTGGCGCAGGTACCAGTGCCCACGCGTCTCCCCTTCCAATACTTCGGGTGCAAACACCGCCGCCTTCTCGGTGAAGTGACCGCAGAAGATCACCAGAAAGGTCCACAGATTGCGCAGCAGATTGGCCACCAGGTTGCCGGTCAGTACGGCCAGCGCATTGGCGCCGAGCAGCAGCGCCAGCAGCGGAAACGCCAGATAGTCCTTGCCCCACTGCCGCGCCAGCTTGGCGCCGAACCGACGTGCCAGCGGCTTCACTTCCTCCTTGCTGATACGTCCCTTGACCAGCTTGTCCAGACGCAGATGCTGGATCGCCACGGCGTACTGGAACAGCAGTGCCTGAATCGTTACACACAGCGGCTGCCAACGATAGAAGGGTTTCCAGCGCTGCTCCGGGAACAGGCGCACCACGCCATAGCCTACGTCATCGTCCATGCCCAGCACGTTGGTGTAGGTGTGATGCACATGGTTATGCGTATGCCGCCAGAAATCGGCCGGCCCGACGATGTCCCATTCGTACTGGCGCCCGGCGAATTCCGGGTCGTTCATCCAGTCGTACTGGCCGTGCATGACGTTGTGGCCCAGTTCCATGTTCTCGAGAATCTTGCCCAGGCCCAGCAGAAGGGTGCCGAGCAGCCAGGTCAGCGGGAACCAGCCGAGCATCAGCAGCGCGCGACCAGTCCAGCAGCACCCGCGCACGGCCGCGCGTACGCGACGAATGTAGCGCGCGTCGGCTTCGCCCAGATCGGCCAGGGTGCGCTGGCGCAGAGCATCCAGCTCCTGACCGAAGGCCTCGAGCTCGGCCGGGTTCAACTCACGATCAACACGAGCTGTCACAGATCGACCTCCACGTCCCCATGCGGGGCACTGACACATAGACGTATGGGTTGATTGGGTTCGGCGAACAGCGCACCGCTACGCAGATCGCGCACCGTGCCGGCCAGCAGCAGGCAGGTGCAGCTGGTGCAGATGCCCTGGCGACAGCCATGGGCCGGGCGCAGCCCGCTGGCCTCGGCCTGCTCCAGCAGGCTGGCATTGCCGTTGCCCGAGACCTGCTGGCCGCTGCGCGCAAAGCGCAGACGAACCTCGCCGGTATCGGCCTCAGCCAGCACCGGCAACGGGCTGAAGCTTTCCGCCTGCAGGCTGGCCCCGCGCCCGGCGTCGCGCCACCAGCCGCACGCCTGCTCGACGAAACCACGCGGGCCGCATAGCAACAGGTGCTCGCCCGGCAGCGCTGCCAGTTGTTCGGCCGTCAGGCGGCCACCCGCCTCACCGCTGAAGGCCCAGCGCACCTGGAAGTTGGTGTAGCGCGCAGCCAGCGCCTGCAGCTCTTCGGCAAAGGCCTGCTGCCCCTGGCGACGCACCTGATGCAGCAGCGTCACCGGCGCAGAAAAGCCACGCGCCAGTGCATCACGCAACAAACCGAGCAACGGCGTGATGCCGCTGCCAGCCGCCAGCAGCAACACCGCATTCGGCTCCTGCGGCCAGGCGAAATCGCCGAAGGCCTGACCCAGCTCGACCACCTCACCCACCTCCAGATGATCGAGCAGCAAATTGGACAGGTGCCCGCCCGGCTGGCGTTTGATCGCAAGCTCGATGCGCCCGTCGGCAGCCACCGACGTCAGGCTGTAACTGCGCCCGTGACGCACGCCGTCCTGCTCCAGATACAGCTGGACATGCTGCCCGGCTCGCCAGCCCCGCGCATTGCCATTGCAGTGCAGCTCAAGTGCCAGCATGTCGTCGGCCACCCAGCGGCGCGCCTCGACCCTGGCGAACACGCGATTGAGGCGCAGCGCCGGGTGCAGCAGACGCAGGCACAGGTCGACGTCCGCTTCGCGCAGCCAGCCGGACGCACAGAGCCGGCGCAGCGGTTGCAGACCGCGAGCGACATGCCGCGCCAGTGACAGGGAAAGCAGAGCCATGAATGAATTCCAGTGAACACTTGTGCACAAGGCTGACAGATAGCCTCCATTTCAGTCAACAGTCGTTCACCGAACTGCATCCGCGCGGTTCGACGCTAGCGCCGCGCATTTGCTAGAGTGCGGCATCGCTCAACGACCCCGATCTCGCATGACGCCACGCGCCGAACAGAAGCAGCAGACCCGCCAGGCCCTGATGGAAGCCGCGCTCACCCTGATGGAGAGCGGCCGCGGCTTTGGCAGCCTGAGCCTGCGCGAAGTGACCCGCGGCGCCGGCATCGTGCCCACCGGTTTCTATCGCCATTTCGCCGATATGGACGAGCTGGGCCTGGCGCTGGTGGCGGAGGTGGGCGAAACCTTCCGTGCGGCGATCCGCCAGGTGCGTCGTCACGAATTCGAAATGCGCGGCATGATCGACGCCTCGGTGCGTATCTTCCTCGCCGAAGTGGCTGCCAATCGCGCTCAGTTCCTCTTTCTCGCCCGCGAGCAGTACGGCGGTTCGCAACCGGTGCGCCAGGCCATTGCGGCCCTGCGCGAACGCATCACCAGCGACCTGGCCGCCGACCTCAAACTGATGAACCGCATGCCGCACCTCGACGATGCAGCGCTCGACGTGGTGTCGGATCTGGTGGTGAAGACGGTGTTCGCCACCCTGCCCGAACTGATCGATCCGCCCGCTGAAACCTTGCCGGCGCACCTCACGGCAGAGGCCAAGGTCATCCAGCAACTGCGCTTCATCATGGTTGGTGGCAAGCACTGGTTGGGCCTGGGCAAGCCATCCGAGCAGAGCGCACCACAATCGTGCACGAACAGCGAAAACGCACCAAATAAATCCTGACCGCTCTGCCAAGTTATCCACAGAGCGCCTGAACGCCCCTTCCTGCGCCACTCTTCGGCCTTGGCAAGCCACTTGCACTATTTCCGGGCACATTGCCCCGGAATAGATACGCATGCTGGTGATCCACTCCCGAATCGCGCCACAGGCTGCTGCGGACGCCGAACTGGAACTGACCTTCGAAGCCCGCAGCAAAAGCCGCCTGCGCTGCTTCACCACGGCGGGCGAGGAAGTCGGCCTGTTCCTCGAGCGCGGCCAACCGGCACTGGCCGATGGTGAGTTTCTGCTGGCCAAGGACGGACGCATCGTACGCGTGCGCGCCAAGGCCGAGCCGCTGCTGCATGTCACCTGCGCCAGCCCCTTCGAGCTGATGCGCGCCGCCTACCATCTGGGTAACCGCCATGTCGCCCTGCAACTGGGCGACGGCTGGCTGCGCCTGCCAGACGACTACGTGCTCAAAGCCATGCTCGAACAGCTCGGCGCCACCGTCGAAGCCATCCAGGCGCCCTACCAGCCCGAGCAGGGCGCCTATGGCGGCGGTCATCATCACTCCCATCATGGCGACGAGGAATTCAACTACGGCCCGCGCCTGCACCAGTTCGGTGTGCGCAAGTGAGCCAAGCGACATCGCCCACGCATATCGGGGTCAGCTCATGAAACCGGCCTGGGCCCTGTTGCGCCTGGCCAGCCCGCAGCTACCCATCGGCGGTTACAGCTACTCGCAAGGCCTGGAGTGGGCCATCGACAGCGGCCTGATCCGGGATGCCGACGCCGCCGAACGCTGGCTGGCCGATCAGTTGACGCTCAACCTCGCCCGCTTCGAAGCGCCGCTGCTGCTGGCTCACTGCCGCGCCGCGCACGAGGGCAACTGGCCGCACCTGCAGGAACTGGCCGAACGGCACCGCGCCAGCCGCGAAACCCGCGAACTGGCTCTGGAAAGCCGGCAGATGGGCTACTCGCTGCGGCAACTGCTCGAAGGCCTGCCCGAGCTGGACGAAGCCGCACGCGAACTGCTCGCAAGCCATCACGAACCGGGCCTGGCCCTGGCCTGGGCGCTGGCCGCACGCGCCTGGCAGATCACCCCGGACGATGCCCTGGCCGCCTGGCTCTGGGGCTGGCTGGAAAACCAGCTGGCCGTCCTGATGAAAGTGCTGCCGCTGGGCCAGCAGGCCGCCCAGCGCCTGACCAGCCGTCTGCTGCCAACGCTCGAGGCCGCCCAGCAGCAGGCCGCCAGCCTTTCTCCCGAACACTGGGGCAGTGCCGCCTTTGGCCTGACCCTGGCGAGCATGGCGCACGAACGCCAGTACTCGCGTCTCTTCCGCTCCTGACGAGGAACATCAGCACATGAACAGCCAACCTCTGCGTGTCGGTATCGGCGGCCCGGTCGGTTCCGGCAAAACCGCCCTCACCCTGGCCCTGTGCCGCGCCCTGCGCGAGCGCTACAACATCGCCGTGGTCACCAACGACATCTACACCCAGGAAGACGCCCAGTTCCTGGTGCGCAACGAGGCCCTGGAGCCCGAGCGCATCATCGGCGTGGAAACCGGCGGCTGCCCGCACACCGCCATTCGCGAAGACGCCTCGATCAACCTGGAAGCGGTCGAGCAGCTCAACCGCCGCTTCCCTGGCCTGGACCTGATCATCGTCGAGTCCGGCGGTGACAACCTGTCGGCCACCTTCAGCCCCGAGCTGTCCGACCTCACCCTGTATGTGATCGACGTATCGGCCGGCGACAAGCTGCCACGCAAGGGCGGACCGGGCATCTGCAAGTCCGACCTGCTGGTGATCAACAAGGTCGACCTGGCCCCCATGGTCGGTGCCTCGCTGGAGGTGATGGAGCGCGACACGCTGAAGATGCGCGGCGACAAGCCCTTCGTCTTCAGCAACCAGAAAGTCGGCCAGGGTCTCGACGAGATCATCGCCTTCATCGAACGCCAGGGCATGCTCACGGCGGCCTGATTCCCCATTCAAGGAGATACTCATGAATTTGCGCAAAACCCTCTACGCCATCGCTCTGTTCTGCACCCCGGCGCTGGCCTTCGCCCACCCAGGGCATGGCGATTCCGGGATCATGGCCGGCCTGGCCCACCCGGTGTTCGGCCTGGATCACCTGCTGGCGATGTTCGCCGTTGGCCTGTGGGCCGCGCAGCAGAGCGGCGCAGCACGCTGGGTGCTGCCGGTGACCTTCGTCGGCAGCATGCTGATCGGCGGCCTGCTGGGTTTCGCCGGCGTGGAAATTCCGCTGATGGAAACCGGTATCGCCGGTTCGGTGCTAGCCTTCGGCCTGCTGGTAGCCGTGGCTGCACGTCTGTCGATGGTGGTATCCATTGCCCTGACCGCCATCTTCGCCCTCACCCACGGCGTCGCCCATGGTCTGGAACTGCCGGATCTGGCCAGCCCCTTCGGTTATGCCATCGGCTTCATCGTCGCCACCGCCGCGCTGCACGCCATCGGTTTCGCCCTGGTGCGCTTTCTGCCACAAGCAGCCGCACCGCTGGTGCGCATCGCTGGCGCTGCGTCGGCCGCCACCGGCGTCTGGCTGCTGGCCAGCTAAGCGCCGGCAATCGGTAGGGTGCGCCATGCGCACCGATGTCGTCGTGGACACCGCAGTACGCGACGCACCTTACCGACCGCCACCACAGCACTTGCCAACGCCCCTGCACTGGGGCACAAAGTCCCGAACCGCTTTCGAGACCCGGCCCATGCTGCGCTTCACCCGATTTCTGCTCGTCCCGCTGCTGCTGATCGGCATCATCGTGCTGGTACTGACGCTGACCAGCCGTCAGGCGAGCATGCCTGCGGTGCTCGAAGACCTCGGCGAACGCCCTCTGGTGATCGCCCATCGCGGTGGCAAGGGGCTGTGGCCGGAAAACACTCTGTTCGCCTTCGAACGCGCCACTGCCCTCGGCGTCGACATGCTGGAGATGGATCTGCACCTGAGTCAGGACGCCAAGCTGGTGGTGATCCATGATGAAACCCTGGAACGCACCACCAATGGCCAGGGCCCGGTCGCGCACTTCAGCCTTGCGGAGCTGCAAGCGCTCGATGCCGGCTACAAATGGACGGCCGATGGTGGCCAGAGCTATCCCTACCGCGGCCAGGGTACGCGCATCGCCGCGCTGGAAGAGGTGTTCGAGCGCTTCCCATTGATCCCCAAGGCGCTCGAAATCAAGGTGCCCGATGTCGGCATGGAAGCTGTGCTCTGCGAAATGCTGGCGGCTTATGACCAACTCGATCGGGTCATCGTCGGCAGCTTTCATGAGCGCAGCCTCAAGCGCTTTCGTGAGCTCTGCCCGGAGGTCGCCACCTCGGCGGGGCCGGTTTCGGTGCGCCTGCTGCTGGCGCTGAATTGGCTGGGACTGAGCGACCTGCTGTCGCCCTCCTATCCAGTGCTGCAGATTCCTCCCCAGCACAGCGGCCTGACCCTGGCCACCCCGCGCCTCATACGCAATGCACAGACGCGTGGCTTGCACGTACAGCTGTGGACGATCAACGAACAACCGGAAATGCGGCGATTGCTGGAAATGGGCGCAAACGGTCTGATCACCGACTACCCGGATCGCGCCTTGCAGCTGCTCGGCCGCTCGACACAGCTCGGCGCGCTGCAGCCACAATGATGGCGAGCAACTCGCCACTTGTTTTTAGAGCCCACCCGACAGGCGCTTGATGGCCTTGCCACCAGCTTATCCACAGACCTGCCAACAGAATCCGGGGATAACCAGCTTTGCTCACAGAGCGGCCGGCGAAAATGCTGGACAACTCGGCCCGCCTTCGCTCTCGCCCGAGCCTTCAAAGGCGCTGATCAAAAAACCAGCAAAGCGCTGAAAGGCCCGCCTTATGAAGCCCTCAGCAATGCTTACAGCGCTTACCAACAAAACTATCCACAGACATCGTGGACAACCAACAACCGCCCGAAAAAGCCCTTCTAAATTGTCAACCCCCTGTGCACAAAGGAAAAATTCCGTTGCTCAAATATTCGTCAGCATGGCCTGAACGACGCACGGCGAGGCCAGCAGAAGAGCACCACCAGCTTACCCACAGAGATACCCACAGACCCCGTGGAAAACTTTATTATCAGCGTCTGGCACGCCACCTGCTATGAACATCAGGCTTCCCTGCCTCCCCTTGTAAGGACACTCCATGTTCAGCTTCTTCCTCGCCGCCATGCTCCTCGGCTTCGTCTTCAACGCCGCGCCGGGTGCCGTGTTCAGCGAAACCCTGCGCCGCGGACTCCGTGACGGCTACAAACCGGCATTGTTGGTACAGATCGGCTCGCTGGTGGGCGATGCCACCTGGGCCGCCCTGGGCCTGACCGGCCTGGCGCTGCTGCTCGACAGCGCGCAGATTCGCTATCCGCTGACGCTGGCCAGCGCGCTCTACCTGGCCTGGCTCGGTTATCAGTCACTGCGCGACGCCCATCGCCCGCCGCAACCCAGCGACGATGGCCAGGTCGCCGCCGGTAGCGCATTCGCTGCGGGCGCTACGCTGTCGCTGACCAACCCGCAGAACATCGTCTACTGGGCCGCCATGGGCGGGGCGATGGCCGCCATCGGCGTTGCCCAGCCAACGCCGACGCACCTGGCGGTATTCTTCGCCGGCTTCATGGTGTCCTCGCTGCTCTGGTGCTTCATCTGCGCCGGCCTGGTGGACTGGTTTCGCCGCGCCGCTTCGCTACTCTGGCACCGCCTGACCTACGCAGCCTGCGGCGTGGTATTGCTGGGTCTGGCCGGGATGAGTGCGATGGAGCTGGTCTGAGCGAGCCGCGACTATCGCCATCATCGAAACAATCTAACGGCGCGGCGCCAGCAACGGGACTAGCCTGAACCACATGTCCCTTCGCCAGGAAGCCGCGCCATGTACCTCAACGATCTGCTCAAGCAATTGCTCGCCAGTTACGCCTGCGCCACCTGCGGCATTGATACGCGGCACTGATACTTGGTGCGAGCGCAGCGGCTGGTTACCCTTGGCACATTCAGCCAAGGAGTCGTTGCATGTCCCTGCGTAGTGTCTGTGTCTTCTGTGGTGCCAGCCCTGGCGCCAGTCCCGTTTACCGCGAGGCTGCCGAAGCGCTCGGCCAACACTTGGCCGAGCGCGGCATTCGCCTGATCTATGGCGGTGGCGCCGTCGGCCTGATGGGCGTGGTCGCCGATTCGGCGCTGAACGCCGGTGGCGAGGTGATCGGTATCATCCCGCAAAGCCTGGAGCGCGCCGAGATCGGCCATCGCAACCTGACCTGCCTGGAAGTGGTGGACGGCATGCATGCACGCAAGGCGCGCATGGCCGAACTGTCAGACGCCTTCATCGCCCTGCCCGGCGGCCTCGGCACCCTGGAAGAGCTGTTCGAGGTATGGACCTGGGGCCAGTTGGGTTACCACGCCAAACCGCTGGGCCTGCTGGAGGTGAACGGTTTTTACAGCAAACTCGGCGACTTCCTCGATCATCTGGTCGCCGAGCGCTTCGTTCGCCCACAGCACCGCGAGATGCTACAGATCGCAGGCGACCCGCAGAACCTGCTCGATGCCCTGAGCGAATGGCGCCCCAGCGCGGCGCCGAAGTGGGTGGATCGCGCGCCCGTCTGAACCTGTACGCAGACATGTAACACAATGCTACGCTCTGCGGCTTCTCTCTCTCATGGAAGCCGCAAAATGGCCGGAAGCAGCCTGCTCGCCCTGATCGACGACATCAGCACGGTACTCGACGACGTCGCCACCATGACCAAGATCGCCGCGCGCAAGACCGCCGGCGTGCTGGGCGACGACCTCGCGCTCAATGCCCAGCAGGTCACCGGGGTCAAGGCGGATCGCGAACTGCCGGTAGTCTGGGCCGTGGCCAAGGGCTCGCTGGTGAACAAGGCGATCCTGGTGCCGGCTGCGCTGCTGATCAGCGCCGTGGCGCCCTGGCTGGTGGTGCCCTTGTTGATGCTCGGCGGTCTGTTCCTCTGCTACGAAGGCGCCGAGAAGCTGCTGCACAAACTGCTGCACAAGCATGAGGATGACGAACAACAGGCACACTTGGAAGCCATCGCCGACCCTGCCGTCGACCTGGTGGCATTCGAACGCGACAAGATTCGCGGCGCCGTGCGTACCGACTTCATTCTCTCCGCGGAGATCATCGCCATCACCCTGGGCACCGTCGCCACTGCCAGTTTCCTCAATCAGGTGCTGGTGCTCAGCGGCATCGCCCTGCTGATGACCGTCGGCGTCTATGGCCTGGTGGCTGGCATCGTCAAGCTCGACGACGCTGGGCTCTACCTCAGCCAGCGCACCAGCGCCTTCGCCCAGGCCTGCGGCCGCGGCATCCTGCGCCTGGCCCCCTGGCTGATGAAGGCGTTGTCGGTGATCGGCACAGCGGCCATGTTCATGGTCGGCGGCGGCATCCTCAGTCATGGCCTGCCGCCGGTGGAAAGCGCCGTACATCTCGCCGCCGAATGGGTCGCGCGTGATGCCGGCCACCTGCTCTCGGCGGTGGTGCCGACGCTGCTCAATGCCCTGCTGGGTGTCGTCGCCGGCTTGCTCAGCGTACCGCTGGTCAATCTGGCCACACGTCTGTGGCAGGCCCTGCGCAAACCGCAGTCCGCTTAAGAACGCTCACTTTCTCATCAATCGTCTGCGCCCCTTGCCGGGCGCAGTCGAGGCCGGTTTCCCCCAAGCTTATCCACAGCTTGCTCCACGGCTTTCGTGGATAACCGGCCAGCGCCTTTCCAGACACCCGCATAAGTCTTGGCTTCTCGCTCAAGCAATTCATTTCAAAGCATTTTTCAGTGGCGGCCAGGTGGCCTGGGCAAAAGCTGACCAGATACCCAGAAAGCCCGCAGAAACAGGCCTCGAGCGGGCATTGCAGAGCTTCCCCACAGAATTATCCACAGCTTTTCTGGATAACCAGGCGTGGCGTTCGGTCGCATCCATAAGCGCAGGCAGCTGTGCGAGTCTCTTCAGACCTGACCGGGTTATCAGAAACTGGAGGAATCAAGATGTTGCGTAACGTTGCCCTGCTGGCGCTGCTTGGACTCGCCAGCACACCTCTTCTGGCTGCCGAATGCGCGGTGGATGTCGAGTCGACCGATCAGATGACCTTCAACACCCAGGCCATCTCCGTCAGCAAGAGCTGCAAGACCTTCACCGTCAACCTCAAGCACACCGGCTCGCTGCCCAAGACCGCGATGGGCCATAACTGGGTGCTGAGCAAGACCGCCGACATGCCCGGCGTGGCTACCGACGGCATTTCTGCCGGCCCGGACGCCAGCTACCTCAAGGCCGGTGACGAGCGTGTGATCGCCCATACCGATCTGATCGGCGGTGGCGAAAGCACTTCGGTGACCTTCGATGTCAGCAAGCTGGCGGCAGGCGAAGACTACAGCTTCTTCTGCTCCTTCCCTGGCCACTACTCGCTGATGAAAGGCAGTCTGGCCCTGGTCGACTGAGGCCACCACAAACCGTGGGAGATGCGCCTGTCGCGCCCTCCCACGAACCTCATCCCAGCGGCAGCACCGTCACCTGCACTTCCGGGTCGTGGCTGCCGCCCCCCAGAATCACCCCACGCAACGGCGACACGTCGGAGAAATCCCGGCCCCAGGCCAGGGTGATGTGCTCCAGTGCCGGACGCACGTTGTTGGTCGGATCGAAATCCACCCAGCCCTGCTGCGGGCAATACAGCGACACCCAGGCGTGCGAGGCATCCGCGCCGATCAGGCGCGGCTGGCCGGGCGGTGGCTGGGTCAGCAGGTAGCCGCTGACGTAACGCGCCGCCAGGCCGCGCGAGCGCAGACAGGCGAGCATCAGGTGGGCGAAGTCCTGGCAGACCCCGCGCTTTTCCTCCAGCACCTGCAGCAGCGGCGTCGCCACCTGAGTGGCTTCGGCATCAAAACTGAACTCGTCGAAAATCTTCTGCATCAGCGCCTGACACGCCTGCAGCAGCGGGCGCCCCGGCGTGAAGCAATCGTCGGCGTAGTCAGCGAACACCTGCTTTAGGCGCACGTAGGGCGACTCGAAACGGTAGCGTGCCGCCTCCAGCAACGCAGGCTCCATCCGTTTACCGCTGTAGCTGAGCGCGGCACACGCGGCCTCCCAGTTCGGCGAGTCGTCCAGCTCCAGCGGCGCACGCGTGAGCACCTCGACGCGCAACCGTGCGCTGACGCTGAGCTGCTCGTGCGGGCGCTCGAACACCAGGCGAGTCAGTGGGTTGCCGAACACGTCCAGACCGTCGCGGCGCTGACAGGGCTGTGGGTCGATGCGCAGCTCCTGCTCGTGGCAGCGCTGCCAGGGACAGTCACGCGGCCACAGGTGCGCCAGCTGCTGGGCCAGGGAAACCGGCGCCGAGTAACGGTAATGGGTGTCGTGAAGCACCTGATACAGCGCGCTGCTCATGAGGATTGCGTCCGCTGGCTGACATCGACATGGGCGAAGAAGCGCAGCCCGAGATGATCGGAGACCGCACCTGCTGCCTCGCTGATGGCCACCAGTACATCGGCCAGGCCTTCAAGCACCGCCCGGGTGCTACCGGGGCCGAACAACGGGTTTTCCAGGCTGGCCAGGCTGAAGGCGGCGAGCTGCTGCTCCAGATAGACCAGGTAGCGCTCGGCTGGCAGCTCGAAACGTTCGTTGAGCCCTTCCAGCGAGCGCAGCAGGGTGCGCATCTGAAAGATCACGGCGTGCGGGTTCTGCTCATCGAGCAGCAACAGGTCGAGTACCGGAATCAACTGCGCCGAAGCCAGGTAACGGGTGCGATAGGTGATGCTGCTGTTGCCCAGCTCCAGCAGCCACTCCAGTGCCGACTGGTCGGTGGCCGAACCGCTGCGCAGGAAGCCGGCGAAGCTGTCGCAGAGAAACTGCAAACGCTCGATATAGCGGCCGAGCATGAGAAAGCGCCAGCCGTCATCGCGGGTCATGTCGTCGAGGGCGAAGCCCGACAGCGCCGCCAGCGACATCAGCAGGCGGTTGAGAAAATCCAGCAGTTCACCGAAGTCGGCCGGTTGACCTTCAAGCAACTGCGCCTCGCGCTGCAATTCCACCAGCGCCTGCCAGTTGGCCTGGGACAGCTTGCCGCGCACGCTGCCAGCGGCCCACTGCAAGCGCTGCAGATTGGAGCGCAGGCTGGCCGGCCAGTCGCTGCCCAGCAGCGCCTGCAGCAGACGCTCGGCCAGTTCACCTTCCTCGGGATCTGCCAGCAGTCCCAAATCCTGCGCCAATGCCAACGCGCTCTGCAGCGCCTGCGGGTCGTCATCGTCATCGACGTAGCGCGCCAGCATGATGCGCAGCAGGCGCGCATTGCCCTCGCAGCGCTCGGCGTAACGACCGAACCAGTACAGGTTCTCCACCACGCGTGAGGGCAGGAAGGGGTCGCTGCGCACCAGGTCGGCAGTGCCCAGGGTGCGTTGCGTCTGCCAGGGCTC
Source organism: Pseudomonas sp. ZH-FAD (assembly GCF_002803095.1). Taxonomy (GTDB): domain Bacteria; phylum Pseudomonadota; class Gammaproteobacteria; order Pseudomonadales; family Pseudomonadaceae; genus Aquipseudomonas. Next base: position 155,548 of record NZ_PGLR01000005.1, read on the forward strand.
GCCGCCGCTCTGCCGCGTGCCGAGCACCCAGGTGTCCTTGCTCGCCCCGCCGCGCTGCATCGACACCACCTCCGCATCGGCCTCGGCCGCCGCGCGGGTCAGGCCTCCGGGCATCACCCGGTAGCCATCGGCACTGGCCACGGCGAATACGCGCATGCCGATGGCCCGCGGCTGCAAACCGCTGCCATCCCACACCGGTGCCTGCGACAGCTTGGCCCGCGCTTGCGCGACATAGGCGTAGGGGCGTGCCTGCAGCCGTTCGGCCAGCTTGGCGCGCTGCGCCTCGTCCAGGTCACGACCGAACACCGGCGTGAAGCTCTGCGAGGGGAACGCCGGACGCACCAGCAACTGGTCGAGCTTCTCCAGCGCCTCGTCCAGCACCGGCGGCTCGCCGCACCACCAACTGGCGATGGACGGCAGCAGCAGCTCCTCACCCAACAGGTGCTCGCTGATCGCCGGCAAGAAACCGGGCAGTCCGGGCGACTCCAGCACGCCGCTGCCCAGGGCATTGGCCACCAGCACGCGACCACGGCGCACGGCTTCGAGCAGGCCGGGCACGCCAAGGGCGGAATCGGTGCGCAGCTCCAGCGGGTCGCAATAGTCGTCGTCAAGGCGGCGCAGCACCGCGTGCACACGGCGCAGGCCGGCCAGAGTCTTGAGGTAGAGGGTGGCATCGCGCACGGTCAGGTCGCTGCCTTCGACCAGCGGATAGCCGAGCTGACGCGCCAGGTACAGGTGCTCGAAATAGCTTTCGTTGAAACGCCCCGGCGTCAACAGCACCACCAGCGGCGTCTCGCCACCGCTCGGCGCCTGGCGTGCCAGGGTGTCCTGCAGGGTACGGAAGAAGCTGGCCAGGTACTGCACGCGCAGGTCGCGGTACAGCTCGGGGAAGGCGCGGGAGACGATCTGCCGGTTCTCCAGCGCATAACCGGCACCGGAGGGCGCCTGGGTACGATCGGCCGTAACCCACCAGCGCCCGTCCGGCGCCCGCGCCAGATCCACCGCGTACAGGTGCAGCCAGGTGCCTCCAGGCGCCTGCATGCCCTGGCAGGGCCAGAGGAAGTTGTTGTGGCCGAACACCAGCTCGGTCGGCAGCAGGCCTTCGGCGATCAGCTTCTGCGGGCCGTAGAGATCGGCCAGCACGCGGTTGAGCAGGGTCGCGCGCTGCGCCACGCCGGCAGCGATCTGTTGCCACTCGTCAGCCGGTATCAGGTTGGGCAGCAGGTCGAGTTCCCACGGTCGGTCGGCGCCGTCGGGGTCGGCGTAGACGTTGTAGGTAACGCCGTTTTCCTGGATCTGCCGCGCCAGCATGGCCTCGCGCTGCGCCAGGTGCTCCGGGCGGCTGCGTGCCAGTTGTTCATAAAGGCGGCGCCAATGCGGGCGCACGTTGCCCTTGGCGTCGAGCAGTTCGTGGTAGGCACCGTTAGGCGTCGGGTAATCGGCTAGCAGGTCGTGCATGGCAGGCTCGGCAGTGGCAAGGCGGTGCGGCGTGATGCAGTTTGATACCGCATCCGTGGGAGGCGCTTCAGCGGCGACAGCTCGCGGCTAAAGCCCCTCCCACAGATGGAATCGACGTCAGGCGCGACGCAGATCCAGGGTCATCGGCAGTTCATTATTGTCTATCGGCTGCATGACAGGGCGCTTGCCGGGGCTATGGCCCAGGCGGAAGAAGCGTGCCAGGCGCCGGCTCTCGGCCTCGTACGCGTTGACCGGCAGGCTGTCGTAGTTGCGACCGCCCGGATGCGCCACATGATACTGGCAACCGCCCAGCGAGCGCTGCATCCAGGTGTCGATGAGGTCGAACACCAGCGGCGCATGCACGCCAATGGTCGGTTGCAGGCAACTGGCCGGTTGCCAGGCGCGGAAACGCACACCACCGACGAACTCGCCAACCTTGCCGGTCGGGCGCAACGGCACCGGCACGCCGTTGCAGGTCAGCACGTAGCGATCCGGCGCCATGCCGTTCACCTTCACCTGCATGCGTTCCAGCGACGAGTCGACGTAACGCACGGTGCCGCCGACTGCGCCCTCCTCGCCCAGCACGTGCCAGGGCTCCAGCGCCTGGCGCAGCTCCAGATCGATGCCCTTGACCACGAAATCGCCGGCTTTGGGGAAACGGAACTCCAGATGCGGGGCGAACCATTCGCTGCGCAGGCGATAACCGAAGCTGCCCAACTCCTGCAGCACATCGGCGAAATCCTGCTCGACGAAATGCGGCAGCAGGAAGCGGTCATGCAGCTCGGTGCCCCAGCGCACCAGCTTCGCCGGGTGGTAGGGCTCCTGCCAGAAACGGGCGATCAGCGCGCGCAGCAGCAGTTGCTGGGCCAGGCTCATCTGCGCGTGCGGCGGCATTTCGAAGGCGCGTAGCTCGAGCAGGCCGAGGCGACCGCTGGCCGAGTCCGGCGAGTACAGCTTGTCGATGCAGAACTCGGCGCGATGGGTGTTGCCGGTGACATCCACCAGCAGGTTGCGCAGCAGCCGATCGACCAGCCAGGGCGGGCAGTCGCGGCCCGGCTCGGGCATCTGCGCGAAAGCGATCTCCAGTTCGTACAAGGCATCGTTGCGCGCCTCGTCCACGCGCGGCGCCTGCGAGGTCGGGCCGATAAACAGACCGCTGAACAGGTAGGACAGCGACGGATGGTTGTGCCAGTAACTGATCAGGCTGCGCAGCAGGTCGGGGCGACGCAGGAAGGGCGAATCCCCCGGCGTGGCGCCGCCGAGGACGAAGTGGTTGCCGCCGCCGGTGCCAGTGTGGCGCCCGTCGATCATGAACTTCTCGCTGGACAGGCGCGACTGCCGCGCTGCCTCGTAGAGAAATTCGCAGCGCTCGACCAGCTCATCCCAGCTTGCGGCTGGGTGGATGTTGACCTCGATCACACCTGGATCGGGGGTGACGCGGAAGTACTGCAGGCGCGGGTCCAGCGGCGGCTCGTAGCCTTCCAGCAAGACCGGGCACTTGAGCTCGGCAGCCACGGCCTCGATGGCCGCGACCAGTTCCAGATAGTCCTCGAGGTGGCTCAACGGCGGCATGAACAGGTACAGGCGCCCCTCGCGCGGCTCGGCACAGAGCGCGGTGCGCACGATACCGGCCGCCGACTGCCCACTGGCCGGACGCGCGCTCTGCGGGCCGGCACTCGCGCCACGCCAGACACCGCGCAGCTGACGCTGGATCTGCGCCGGGCTGGGCAACGGCGGCAGCGCCTGACTGGGGTCGACCGGATTGACGTAGGGGTAGTCGGCCTGACTGACCCAGGGCAGCGAATCCAGCGGCAGGCGATAGCCCAGCGCCGAATCACCGGGCAGCAGGCGGCAATGTTCGTCGCGCAGGAACCAGCGCCCACTCTGCCAGCCCTCGCCCACCACCTGACGCGCCAGCGGCAGCACGTGACCAACCACAGCATCGAGGCCCTGATCGAACACCTTGCGCAGGCGCTCGCGCTCAAGCGGGTCGCTCAGGCGTGGATCGTCCGGGGTAACGTTGTCCGGCAGCTTGCGCTCGCGCCACAGGTAGTAGAACCAGTCCTCATAGGCCGGGAAAACGTTGCTGCCATCTACGCCCAGATGCGCCGCCAGGGTGGCGAGAAAGCGCGAGGCCGTTTCTGCCGTAGCACCATAACCGCGCTTCTCATCGGCCAACAGCTTGGGGTCGTGCCACAGCGGCTCACCATCACGACGCCAGAAGCAGTTCAGCGACCAGCGCGGCAACTGCTCGCCGGGGTACCACTTGCCCTGGCCGAAGTGCACCAGCGCCTTGGGCGCATAGTGACTGCGCAGACGGTAGAACAGATCGGCGGCCAGGCGGCGCTTGTTCGGCCCCAGTGCGGCGGTGTTCCACTCGTCGTCATCAGGGTAATCGAGGGCGACGAAGGTCGGCTCGCCACCCATGGTCAGGCGCACGTCGTGCTTGTGCAGGTCATCGTCGATCTGCCGGCCCAGCGCCTGGATCGCCTGCCACTGCGCCTCGCTGTAGGGCTTGGTGACGCGCGGTGCCTCCCACACACGCTCGACGCTCATCAGGTGCTCGAACTCCACCTCGCACTCGTCCAGCCCGCCGGTGATCGGCGCCGCCGAGGATGGCTCCGGGCTGCACGCCAATGGAATGTGGCCTTCGCCAGCAAACAGGCCTGAAGTCGGGTCGAGACCGACCCAGCCGGCGCCAGGCAGGTACACCTCGCACCAGGCATGCAGGTCGGTGAAGTCCTTGTCGGTACCGGATGGGCCGTCGAGGGCTTTGACGTCGGCAGTGAGCTGAATCAGGTAGCCGGAGACAAAGCGCGCCGCCAGGCCCAGGTGACGCAGCAGTTGCACCAGCAGCCAGGCCGAATCGCGGCACGAACCGGCGGCCAGCTCGAGCGACTGTTCCGGCGTCTGCACGCCCGGCTCCATGCGGATCAGGTAGCGGATGTCCGCCGACAGGCGCTGGTTCAGCTCGACCAGAAAATCGATGCTGGGCACCGGCTCGCGGGAAATGCCGGCCAGGTACTTGGCGAACAGCGGCGTGGCCGGCAGCTTGACCAGATAAGGCGCCAGCTCGCGCTGCTCGCCCTCGGTGTAGGCGAAGGGAATGCGCTCGGCATAGGGTTCGAGGAAGAAGTCGAAGGGGTTGAACACCGCCATCTCAGCGACCAGGTCCACCTCGACCTTGAACTCGCGAGTCTTCTCGGGAAACACCAGGCGCGCCAGGTAGTTGCCCTGTGGGTCCTGCTGCCAGTTGATGAAGTGCTGGCCCGGTTCGACCTTCAGCGCGTAGGAAAGGATACGCGTGCGACTGTGCGGTGCCGGCCGCAAACGTACGACTTGTGGCCCAAGGTTCACCGCACGGTCGTAGCGGTAGTGGGTGACGTGGTGCAGCGCGACATGAATCGACACGGCGGCCTCCTGCTAGCCTGGACGATACTTAGTGCAGCGCAAGACTTATGCCAGAGGCAACCCGCTTGTTTCCCAGCGTGCCGCGCCCCGCAAGCCCCTTATCGGGGCATTACCCGCACCAAGTTCAGATGGACGCACAACTATAGAGCAGGCGCCGGCAGCACTGATGACAATTACGCGCGACTTCAGCATTCGCCATCGAGGCTGGCGATCCAGCGGTCGATCACCTCCAGCCCTTCGCGGTGGGAGGTGGAGCGGCCCAGCTCGGGCATCATGATGCTGGGATCGGTGCTGTGCAGGCGGAAGCTCAGCACCGACTTTTCCGGCGCACCGGGATGAATGTCCACCAGGCGATCACCGGAGCCCTTGCCCGCGGCCACTGGTTGCTTGCACAGACCATAGGCGATGCTCAGCGGCGTAGCCGGATCGAGATACAAACCTGAGGTACGCCCCGGCCCTTCAGGGTTATGGCAGTGCGAGCAGTTGGCATCCAGATAACTGCGTGCCTGATGTTCCAGCCCCTCCCCTTCACGCGGTGCACCCCACAGGGCGTTGCGTGGAACGCTGGCCATGTCAGCCGGAACACCTTGCAGAAAACCGATACCCTGCCAGTGCAACAACTGGTTGGCCGTTCCATCTGCATAGGCGAAATCCTTGTTCAGATGACGCGCCTTCGGCCCCAGGGGTTGTACGCCCTTGCCCGCCTGCTCCTCGTGACAACCCGCACACTGGTTGGCATCGGGCACCTGATAGTCGACCGCCAGCACCTCGCCAGTTTCATCATGCAGTTGCAGATCGAAGCTGGCGCCTGCCCAGTCCAGCGTGGCCTCGCGTTGCGCCTCGTCCCAGACGTAAGGAAGGGCGACCCAACCCTGCTCCTGGCGCAGCAGAATGCGCGTCTCGATCAGCCGTACCCACTTCAGTTCCACCGCCTCGGCATCGTGCTGCTCGCTGCGCTGCAACCGGCCCTGGGTATCGATCGGGTAGTAGAAGGTTTTGCTCAGCACGGTGCCAACGGGGTAATCGAAACGTGCTTCGGCATAGCGAGCATGGCTCCCTTCGGGCAGCCAGATCGTACGCAGCTTGTGCGCATAGTCGGTGAACAGCGGCGTATTGAGGTCGTAGGGCAGCACACCGGTAGCAGGCTGCAGGTAGCCGCCCTGTTGCTGCAGCACGCCCCAGGCGCTGAGCTTCTGCGGATAGTCTTCACTGCTGGGCAGATACAGGGGCGTGCGCACTTGCTCACAGGCGGCGAGCAGCACAGCGGCAATCAACAGCCAGGCGTGCTTCATGCGTCCTCACCTACCTCGGCCAGAGCTGCACGCAGCTCGACGGCAGGAAGACGGGGCAGCTCGCAACGATGCGGCGTTATGTCAGTGCTGATGTTCTTGTAGCCGCCGGGGCCGTCGACGTTGACGATGCCGGCATCGCCATTGTCGATGCAGATGGCCAACCCAGCCGGCAGCTTGCCATCGACCAGTTTTTCAGGGTTCACGTAACCATCCCAGAGGATGTCCGGCAGGCGGCCATTGAGACCGAACTTGGCCAGCCTCAGCGCTTTCAGCTCGAGGTTGTCGGGGCTGTCGCCACCAGGTCCGAAGCGGTTGCCATAGATATGAATGGCCTCCGGGTAGGGATCGAAGTCCGCCTCGGTGGAGAGGTCGGTGTAGCCGGTGCTGAAGTAGCTGCTGACGATCACGTTGGCCGTGCGGTGGTCGCCAATATCATTATCGAAGATCTCCACCTTGTCGTTGGAGTTGACCAGCACGCCAGAGCCCGCCGGCACACTGGCGACCGGCGTGCCCTTGTGGCCGAAGTTCTTGTGGTTGTTGCTCTCGACCTTGTTGCGGTAGACCCGTGTGGTGTGACCTGGCTGCGGCAGGTTGGGCATGTTGAACACCAGGATGCCGCCGGTATTGCCGGTGGCGACATTGTCATAGACGTCTGCGCCGATGGTGTTCTCGATCTCGATGCCCGCGACGTTGCGCTCGGCACGGCTGTTGCGCACCACCACGTTGCGCGACTGGCCGACGTAGATGCCGGCGTCCGAGGCCCCGATGGCCACTACGCCATCGATCAGCACATTCTCGGTCTGTACCGGATAGATGCCATAGGCACCATTCTCGGTAGCCGGGCCATTGGTCCACTCGGTGCGCACGCGACGGATGATGATGTTCTGACCGCCAACGACCTTGAGCGCATCACCCTTGGTGTCCTCCAGCGCCAGGTCCTCGATGGTGAAGTCGGAAGCGTTCACCAACAGCCCTTCAGCGCCGGACTTCTGGCCCTTGAAGTTGAGGATGCTCTGATCCATGCCGGCACCGCGCAACGTCACGCCACTGACCTTGAGACTAAGACTGCGGTCGAGCTGCCAGGTGCCGGCGGGAATCTCGATCACCTCACCCGGCTTGGCCTTGATCAGCTGCGTCTGCAGTTGCTTCTGAAAGTCGAGACTGGCCACGGGCGGCGCTTCGCCCTCCCCGCATGCTGTCAGCAGCAAGGACAGAGCAATAAACGAGGGGGCGGCAAGGCGCATGATGGGGCTCCACTGTTGTTTTTATATTCTGGAACTATAGTGCCAATAAATAGACAAGCCAACCCTCACAAGCTGCGCCATGAAACCAAGGGAGATGCTTGCAGCCCCTATCGGCAAGCAACAGACTACGAACACTTTCGCAGCCCAAGGACAGGCCGCCATGCACACCCTTGAACGCATCTATCCCTTGAAGATGGATGATCGCCTGGCCGCCGACCTGGCCACTCTCGAATTGCACATGCAGCGCTACGAATTCGCCAGCGACGCGCTGACAGGCTCGCGCGTGCTCGATATGGCGTGCGGCTGTGGATATGGCAGTGCATTGCTGGCCGAACGGCATCCGGACAAGCAGATCACCGGTATCGACATCGATCCCGAAGCCATTGCCTACGCGCAGGCGAATTATCAGCGACCCAACCTGCGCTATCAGTGCGCCAATGCCGAAACTTTCGCCGACAGTTCAGGCTTCGACAGCATCGTCAGCCTGGAGACCATCGAGCATCTGCCAGACCCGCTGCGCCTGGCAGAAAACCTCGTACGACTGCTGGCCCAGGGCGGCCGTATCATTGCCTCGGTGCCAACCACACCGACACTCGACGGCAACCCGCACCACCTGCATGACTTCAGCCCGGCCAGCTTCGCGCGCCTGTTCAGCCGCCATGGGCTGCGCCCGCATGAGCGTTTCGAGCAGATCCAGCGCTGGGAGTTTTCCGGGTTATTCAAGAAGTCGGAGAAAAAGGAGGCGCGCCAGCATCGCTCGGAAGGCGTCGGCAATGCCGTACTGGCGTATTACCGCAGCCACCCGTTTTATCTGTTCAGGCGCTTGTGGTCGATCCTGCGCTACGGCCCGAGCAACCGCTACCTGACCTGCCGTTTCAGCATGGACTGAGACAAGCCGCACCTCACACGACAAAGGCGGGCTGAAGCCCACCCTACGAGGCGCTGGCTGGGGCTTCTGAAACGAAAACGCCAGCACTGTGCTGGCGTTTTCGTGAATGCTGCTGATGATTCAGCGCGGTACCGCTGGCTTCTTCCCGGGCTTCTTGCCCTTGCCTTTGGCGGCGCCCGCACGTTCACGCGCGGCTTGCTGGTTACGCGCCTCAGCCGCCGCCTTGGCCTGCTCACGCTTGTCCCAGGGCTTGCTGCCGTCGCTGGCACGAGGCGGCAAGCCGGTGTGCTGGGTCAGGATCTTGCCCACTTTCTTGCTGCCGGCGGGCGTCGAGTTCTTGCGTCGGGCGCTCTGGTACTCGTCGCTCTGCGGCTGGTAGGTGGGGATCAGTTGATGCTTGCCATTGCCGATCAGATCGCTACGGCCCATGCGCTCCAGCGCTTCACGCAGCAGCGGCCACCCTTTCGGATCGTGATAGCGCAGGAAGGCCTTGTGCAAGCGACGCTGCTGCTCGCTCTTGACGATCTCGACACCATCGCTCTTGTAGGTGACCTTGCGCAGCGGGTTCTTGCCCGAGTGGTACATGGCCGTGGCCGTGGCCATCGGTGACGGGTAGAAGGCCTGCACCTGGTCGGCGCGGAAGCCGTTGCGCTTGAGCCACAGGGCGAGGTTCATCATGTCCTCGTCGGTGGTGCCTGGGTGCGCAGCGATGAAGTACGGGATCAGGTACTGCTCCTTGCCCGCCTCCTTCGAGTACTTCTCGAACATCTGCTTGAAGCGGTCGTAGCTGCCGATGCCCGGCTTCATCATCTTGTCCAGCGGGCCACGCTCGGTGTGCTCCGGAGCGATCTTCAGGTAGCCGCCAACGTGATGAGTGACCAGCTCCTTGACGTACTCCGGCGACTCCACGGCCAGGTCGTAGCGCAAGCCGGAAGCGATCAGGATCTTCTTCACCCCCGGCAGGGCACGGGCCTTGCGGTACAGCTCGATCAGGGAGGAGTGATCGGTATTGAGGTTCTCGCAGATACCGGGGAACACGCACGACGGCTTGCGGCAGTGCTTCTCGATCTCCGGGTCTTTGCAGGCGATGCGGTACATGTTGGCGGTCGGCCCACCGAGGTCGGAGACCACACCGGTGAAGCCCGGCACCTTGTCGCGCATTTCCTCGATCTCACGGATGATCGACTCGTGCGAACGGTTCTGGATGATGCGGCCTTCGTGCTCGGTGATCGAGCAGAAGGTGCAGCCACCAAAGCAGCCGCGCATGATGTTCACCGAAAAACGGATCATCTCGTAGGCCGGGATCTTCTCCTTGCCATAGGCCGGGTGCGGCACGCGCGCATAGGGCATGCCGAACACGTAGTCCATTTCCTCGGTGGTCATGGGGATGGGTGGCGGGTTGAACCACACGTCCACCTCACCATGCTTCTGCACCAGCGCGCGGGCGTTGCCCGGATTGGTCTCCAGGTGCAGCACGCGGTTGGCGTGGGCATAGAGCACGGGGTCGTTGCGCACCTTCTCGAACGACGGCAGACGGATCACCGTCTTGTCGCGGGTCATGCGCGGGCTGTCGAGAATCTGCACCACCTTGGCTTCATTGGGGTCTTCGACCTCGCCTTTGGCCTGCTCGATGGCACAGGCCTCGGTGTCCTGCGTATTGACGTAGGGGTTGATGATCTTGTCGACGCGGCCCGGACGGTCGATACGAGTGGAGTCGACCTCATACCAGCCTTCGGGCGTATCACGCCGAATGAAGGCCGTACCGCGTACATCGCTGATCGCTTCGACACGCTCACCACGCGACAGGCGCTGGGCGATCTCCACCACCGCGCGCTCGGCATTGCCGTAGAGCAGGATGTCGGCGGTGGCGTCCATCAGAATCGAACGGCGGACCTTGTCCTGCCAGTAGTCGTAATGGGCAATACGGCGCAAGGACGCCTCGATGCCGCCCAGCACCACCGGCACGTGGCTGTAGGCCTCCTTGCAGCGCTGGCTGTAGACCAGGCTGGCGCGATCCGGGCGCTTGCCAGCCAGGCCGCCGGGCGTATAGGCGTCGTCGGAGCGAATCTTCTTGTCGGCGGTGTAGCGGTTGATCATCGAGTCCATGTTGCCGGCTGCGACACCGAAGAACAGGTTCGGCTCGCCGAGCTTCATGAAGTCGTCTTTGCTGCGCCAGTCCGGCTGGGCAATGATGCCCACGCGAAAGCCCTGGGCTTCGAGCAGGCGACCGATGATGGCCATGCCGAACGACGGATGATCGACGTAGGCGTCACCGGTGACGATGATGATGTCGCAGCTGTCCCAGCCGAGCTGATCCATCTCTTCCCGGCTCATCGGCAGGAAGGGCGCAGGCCCGAAACACTCGGCCCAGTACTTGGGATAGTCGAACAGCGGCTTGGCGGCTTGCATATTTTTTGATCAATGGGCTATCACGAGGGGCGCGGATAATAGCACAAATATTGACCAAACCAGACTGTTGCACTGGGTTTAATAGGCCTGCACGCACTGCGACGAACGCTCAAGCACGCGCCTGGCTCACTGGTCAGGGCACCGGCTCTGGCGCAGCACCGACCTGGGGAAAGAAAGGATAGAAAAATCAGACATTTTCCTGCAGTAGCCATACGCCATATTTGTTTTCGTCCGATAACAATCCTGTGCATATACTCAAGTACTCGGTCAGCCGACTCCAGGACATCTATGCTGCAGCGCTTCGCCTTTCTGCTCGCTCTTCTGTTGGGACTGTCGACCACAGGCCTGGCAGCGGCGTCCGTGGTGCTCACCGACGCCAGCAGCGGCATGCCACTCAATGCGCATATCGAGCTGCTGGAAGACGCTCAGGGCACTCTGACCATCGATGACCTCGCCGCCCCTGAGCTGCAGTCGCGCTTTCAACCGGCCAATGGCCGTGCCAGTGTCGGCCAGAGCCTCAATCCCTGGTGGATCAAGCTCACCCTGCAACGCGATATGCGTGCCCCCACCCACTGGGTACTGGAAGTGGGCTCGGTGACCCAACTCGACCTGCAGCTCCATCAACCCGACGGCCAGGGCGGCTGGCTGATGCGTCAATCCGGCGAGCGCGTCGCCTTCAGCGAGAACCGCGACCACCCCTACCGACGCATGGTGTTCGACCTGCCAACCCTGGGTGAACAGCCAACGACCTTCTACCTGCGCGCCTTCGACCCGGCGGGCAACTCCTTCCCGCTGCGCGTCTGGCAGCTCGACGACCTCACGCAACTGGCCACCCGCGAGAATCTGGCGCTCGGCGTCATCTATGGCGTGGTCTTCGCACTGCTGCTGTACAACCTGTTCATCCTCATCTCGCTGCGCGACAAGGCCTATTTCTGGTATGTGCTGACCACCGCCTTCGCCCTGCTATTCATCATGAGCATGACCGGCCATGGCGCACAGTACCTGTGGCCGAACCACCCGGTGCCGGCGTGGCTCGACCGCATCACCTTGCCGTCGTTGTGGGGCCTGTTCGCCAGTCGCTTCACCCAGACGCTGCTGCAGACGCGCGTTTACGTACGCTGGGCGCATCATCTGCTGAACATGGCCTGCGTGATCTACCTCATCGCCATCGCCCTGACCCTGTTCGATCAACGTTACCTCGCCGCCTGGGCCATTGCCCTGCTGTCGCTGACCAGTATCCCGGCCGCCCTGGGCAGCGCCGTGATCCGCTGGCGCCAGGGGTTCTTCCCGGCGCAGCTGTATCTCTACGGTTATGGTCTGGTCCTGGGCAGCGTCGCCATCCTGCTGCTGCGCACCACCGGGGTGCTGCAACCGGCCGAATGGAATGCCTACGTATTCCCGCTGGCCGTGGCAGCCGAATCGATCCTGTTCTCCTTCGCCCTGGCTTATCGCATCCAGATACTCAAGCAGGAGCGCGCCGTTGCCCTGCAACAGGCAGACCGTGAGAAAACCGCTCGCCTGGCGCAACTGCAGGCCAGCGCCGATGAACTGCAAGCAGCGGTGACCGCACGCACCGCCGAGCTGGCCGCGACCAACGAACAGCTACGCGACCGCGAGCGCGAACTGCAGCACGCTGCCTTCCATGACTCGCTGACCGAACTGCCCAACCGCCGCTATCTGGTCGAGCGTTGCGAGTCGGCCCTGGCTCACGCCGAGCGGCACAAGGAGAGCGTGGCTTTGCTGCTGATCGACCTGGATCACTTCAAGCCGATCAATGACCGTTTTGGTCACGCAGCCGGTGACCTGATGCTGCAGGTGATCGCCAAGCGCCTGCGCGAGCATGTTCGCGCAGGCGATGCGGTTGCCCGCCTGGGCGGCGATGAGTTCGCCGCCCTGATCTGCGGCAGCGATGCCGAAAGTCAGGCCAGGGAGATCGCCGAACGCCTGCTGGCAGAACTATCCACGCCGGTGCACTACGGTGCCGAACGCCTGCGCGTGACCATCAGCATCGGCGTAGCGCTCTATCCGCGTCATGCGAGAAACTTCACCGGGCTGTACAAGGCGGCAGACATGGCCCTTTACCGGGTAAAGGAACTGGGTCGCTCCGGTTCACGCGTGCATGGCGACGATGGCGAGCTCAGCGAACAGGCCTGTCTGGAGCTGGACGTACTGAAAGTCCCGAGCGGGCTGGCCTGATCAGCCGATATAGCGCCGAGGCACCCGCGCGGTGACCTTGGTCAGCAACTCGTAGCCGATGGTACCGCACGCCGTGGCTACCTCATCCACCGGCAATTGGCTGCCCCACAGTTCCACCGGCGAATCGATATCGGCCTCGGGCAGATCCGTGATATCCACCGCCAGCATATCCATCGATACCCTGCCCGCCAGCCCGGCACGCTGCCCCTCCACCAGCACCGGCGTGCCGCTGGGCGCATGGCGCGGATAACCATCGGCATAACCGCAACTGACCGTGGCAATACGCGAGGGCCGCTCGGCTACCCAGGTCGCGCCATAACCAACGCTCTCACCGACGGCCACCTCACGCACGGCGATCACCCGCGCAGCCAGGGTCATGGCCGGTTTCAGCCCAAGTTCGCGTGCACTCAGCTCGGCGAACGGCGTAGCGCCGTAGAGCATAATGCCGGGGCGCAGCCAGTCCATATGCGCGGCGGGAATGGTCAGCACGGCCGCCGAGTTGGCCAGTGAGCGATGATTGAAATCCAGATCCAGCAGATCGAGAAAACGCTCGACCTGCTGTTCGGTGAGCGGATGACCGCGCTCGTCGGCGCAGGCGAAGTGGCTGAGTAGGTTGAGCTCGGCAACCTGCTCGGCGTCTTCCAGCCGCGCATGCCACTGGCGCAGACTAGCGGCGTCGAAACCAAGGCGATGCATGCCAGAGTCGAGCTTGAGCCAGACATTGAGCGGACGCGCCAACTCAGCGGCAATCAGCGCCTCTGCCTGCGCCGCGCTCTGCACCACCACATCCAGTCCAAGCTGCGCGGCGATGGCGTATTCACTGGCCTCGAAGCAGCCCTCGAGCAGCAGGATGCGCGCCTCACCCTGCATGGCGCGCACCTCGGCCGCCTCCTCCAGGCAGGCCACGGCAAAGCCATCGGCAACCTCGTGCAGCGCCGTCACCACCTCACGCACCCCGTGCCCATAAGCATTGGCCTTGACCACGGCGAAGGCCTGACGCCCGGGCGCGCAGCGCTTGGCGACAGCGTAGTTATGAGCGATGGCGGAGAGGTCGACGATGGCGGCAAGCGGACGCATGACAGAAGGCCTGAACGAAAAACGGGCGCCCATCTTAACCGCTGGGCGCCCGTTTTCATTGATCTGTGCCGCTGCCGCGTTGCGATGGAAAGCGCAGCGAGCGCGGAAACGACCTATTCGTCTTCGAACTGGTAGCTACCCGGCGCCAGGTTCTCGAAACGCGAATACTTGCCGAGGAAGGCCAGGCGCGCGGTGCCCAGTGGGCCGTTACGCTGCTTGCCGATGATGATCTCGGCCACGCCCTTGTACTCGGTCTCCGGGTGGTACACCTCGTCGCGGTAGACGAACAGGATGATGTCGGCGTCCTGCTCGATCGCACCGGATTCGCGCAGGTCGGAGTTGATCGGGCGCTTGTTGGGGCGCTGTTCCAGGCCACGGTTGAGCTGCGACAGGGCGATGACCGGGCAGTTGAACTCCTTGGCCAGGCCCTTGAGCGAGCGCGAGATCTCGGAGATCTCGTTGACCCGGCTGTCGCCGCTGGAGCCGGGAATCTGCATCAGCTGCAGGTAGTCGACCATGATCAGGCCGATTTCGCCGTGCTCGCGCGCCAGTCGGCGGGTACGCGCGCGCATCTCGCTCGGGGAAATACCGGCGGTATCGTCGATGAACAGCTTGCGATCATTGAGCAGGTTGACTGCGCTGGTCAGACGCGGCCAGTCATCGTCGTCGAGTTGGCCGGCACGTACCTTGGTCTGATCGATACGCCCCAGCGAGGCGAGCATACGAATCACGATGGATTCCGACGGCATCTCCAGCGAGTAGACGAGAATCGCCTTGTCGCTACGCATCAGGGCGTTTTCCACCAGGTTCATGGCGAAGGTGGTCTTACCCATCGACGGACGGCCGGCGACGATGATCATGTCGGCCGGCTGCAGGCCACTGGTCAGGTTATCCAGATCGTCGAAACCGGTGGACAGACCGGTGATCGCATCACCGTTGTTGAACAGCGTGTCGATGCGGTCGATGGCCTTGACCAGAATGTCGTTGATACCCACCGGCCCACCGGTCTTGGGGCGGTCTTCGGCGATCTGGAAGATCAGGCGCTCCGCCTCGTCGAGAATTTCCTCGCCGGTGCGGCCTTCCGGGGCGTAAGCACTGTCGGCAATCTCGTTGCTGATGCTGATCAGTTTGCGCAGCGTGGCGCGCTCACGAATGATCTGCGCATAGGCCTTGATGTTGGCCACCGACGGCGTGTTCTTCGCCAGCTCGGCGAGATAAGCCAGGCCACCAACCTGCGACAGTTGCCCTTCCTTGTCCAACTGCTCGGACAGGGTCACCACGTCGAAGGGCTCGTTACGCTCGGCCAGCTTGAAGATGGCGCGGAAGATCAGCCGGTGGTCGTGGCGATAGAAATCGACATCCGACACACCATCGAGCACGCGCTCCCAGGCATTGTTGTCGAGCATCAGGCCGCCGAGCACCGCCTGTTCCGCCTCGATGGAGTGCGGCGGCACTTTCAGGGCGGCAGTCTGCAGGTCGTATTGCTCGGGAATGCTGATGTCGTTCATAGGCTCGGGGAGAAAATACTGCGATAGAAAAACAAAGGGCACGGATCGCAGAGCGATACCGTGCCCGATTGTCAGCAGACCTACGCTACAGCGCAAGTCCGCTTGGCGGCTACTTGATTAAGCAGCGACCACGATCACCTTGACGGTGGCTTCAACGTCGGTGTGCAGGTGCACAGCTACGTCGTATTCGCCAATCTGGCGAATGGTGCCGTTCGGCAGACGAACTTCAGCTTTGGCCACTTCAACGCCGGAAGCAGTCAGAGCGTCAGCGATGTCGTGGGTGCCGATGGAACCGAACAGCTTGCCTTCATCGCCAGCGGTGGCGGTGATGGTGACTTCCAGCTCAGCCAGCTGAGCAGCGCGAGATTCAGCGGAAGCTTTCTTCTCGGCAGCCGCTTTTTCCAGCTCGGCGCGACGTGCTTCGAAAGCAGCAACGTTGGCTTCGGTGGCAGCGGTGGCTTTGCCTTGCGGCAGCAGGAAGTTACGGCCGTAACCGGCTTTAACGTTCACTTTGTCGCCCAGGTTGCCCAGATTGGCGATTTTTTCCAGCAGGATGACTTCCATTTGGGTCTTACCTCTTAACTTTTAACCTTCACCGTTCGCAGAGCCCGGGCCGTTCTTGCGCGCCAGGCGACCGCGAAAATCAAACAGACTGTCGACGATGGCCAAGACCACCAGTAACGGATAGATCAGCTGCATGAACAGCAGGAGCGTGATGTACATGCCCACCAGCCAGAAGCGAGCGAGCCCCCCCTTCTCCACCAGACCGTGCACCAGGGCGATCCCGGCGAACAGCAACGGCACACTGCACAGCGGCGTGAGCATGGCCAATTGCGGCCCCAGGTTGGGACCTAGCATCATGCCCGCCAGCAGCAACAGCGCCTGTGGCAGCGGCAGTCTCAGCGCGCGAAACTCGCGACCAAACCCGCCAGGGTTGTACAACACGGCCTGCCAGTAACGCCCAAGGATCAGGCTCAGCAAGCTCAGAATCTGCAGCAAGGCTGCCAGCAGTCCGGTCAGCACCGGTGCGATCAGTGCCTCGAGACGCTCGCGTTCACTCACCGACAACTGCTGGTGAGCCCCATCGAACATGGTTGGCAGCAGCTTCTGCAGCTCACCAGCCATGGCCGCGATGGGTTCGCGGAACACTGCCCCGAGGACAAATCCATACACCAGGCCCAGCGCCACACTGCTCAGCAGTATGCGGTTCCAGGTCCAGTTGGCGCGCAACAACAACGCCAACCCCAGCGCGCCGACCAGCACCAGCAAGGTGCGCGGTTCGCCGAAATACCACCAGGCAATCGCCGGTAGCATGGCCCAGGCCAGGATGCCAATGGCATCACTGGCTCCACGCCGCAACAGCACCAGGCTGCCAGCGGCGGCACTCAACCAGAACAACAGCGGCATCGCTGCCGATCCCACCACCACGAGGGTGGCCTGCATACGGCCGCGCATGATGTATTCAGCCAGGGCGCGCATGCGATCTATTCCTTAACTCTTGTCGACTGTCCGGTCTCAGCGGCCGTGGCTGTCGGTGTAGGGCAGCAGGGCCAGGAAGCGGGCGCGCTTGATAGCGGTGGCCAGCTGACGCTGATAACGAGCCTTGGTACCGGTGATACGGCTAGGAACGATCTTGCCGGTTTCCGAGATGTAGGCTTTCAGGGTGTTGAGATCTTTGAAATCGATCTCTTTCACGTCTTCAGCGGTGAAGCGGCAGAATTTACGACGACGGAAGAAACGTGCCATGTGATTGGCTCCTCAATAGATCCGTGGATTACTCGTCAGCGTTGTCGCTGTCGTTGCTGTCGCTGTCATCGCCGTCGTTGGACTCGGCGTTTTCAGGACGTTCACGACGCTCGCGGCGCTCACTGCGGTTTTCTTCGGCCTTCAGCATCTCGGACTGGCCAGTGACGGCCTCGTCGCGACGGATGACCAGGTTACGGATCACGGCGTCGTTGTAGCGGAAGTTGTCTTCCAGCTCGGCCAGGGCCTTGCCGGTGCACTCTACGTTGAGCATCACGTAGTGGGCTTTGTGGACGTTGTTGATGGCGTAAGCCAGCTGACGACGGCCCCAGTCTTCCAGGCGGTGAATCTTGCCACCGTCTTCTTCGATCAGCTTGGTGTAACGCTCGACCATGCCGCCGACTTGCTCGCTCTGGTCCGGGTGAACCAGAAAGATGATTTCGTAATGACGCATAAATGCTCCTTACGGGTTGTAGCCTGCCAACTAAGGTGGTCAGGCAAGGAGTGGGTTTTTCTCGTGATGAGCTTGCCAGGCGGTAGGCGCGAAAAGGCCTGCCGTCACGGCAAGGGGCGCCATTCTAGAGAAGCCCCCTGCCGCACGCAAGACGAATTGGCGATTATTTGAGCAGTCAGCTCTTGCGCTGGGCCTGACGCTGGCGCACCGCCTCGAACAGGCAGACACCGGTGGCAACCGAGACGTTGAGACTGCTGACACTGCCGCCCATAGGCAGCTTGACCAGGTAATCGCAATGCTCGCGGGTCAAACGGCGCATGCCCTTGCCCTCGGCCCCCATGACCAGCACCGTTGGCCCGGTCATGTCCTGCTGATAGACCTCCAGCTCGGCCTCGCCGGCCGTACCAACCACCCACAGGCCGCGCTGCTGCAACTTCTCCAGACTGCGCGCCAGGTTGGTCACCGCCACCAGCGGAATCACCTCGGCAGCACCGCAGGCCACCTTGCGTACCGTGGCGTTGAGGGTGGCCGATTTGTCCTTGGGCACGATCACCGCCAACGCGCCGGCGGCATCCGCCGTACGTAGGCAGGCCCCCAGGTTGTGCGGGTCGGTCACGCCATCGAGCACCAGCAGCAAAGGCGGGCCTTCGCAGCGATCGAGCAACTCTTCGAGCATCGCCTCGCCCCAGACCTGACTGGGACTGACATCGGCAACCACACCCTGGTGCACACCCTCGACCCAGGCATCCATCTCACGGCGCTCGCACTGACCCACTTTCACGCGAGACTGCGCAGCCAGCTCCAACAAGGGCTGCACCCGAGGATCGCTGCGACCATCGGCCAGCCAGACCTGCTTCACCCGCTTGGGGTGATGACGCAGCATGGCTTCTACGGCATGTACGCCGTAGATCTTTTCCAGATCACTCATGACTTGGCCTTACGCTTGCGCGGCTTACCGGCAGATGGCGGGGCACTGTCACCACGCCCGGAGCCTTTGCGCGCACCGCCGGCCGGCTTGCCGGCAGCACCTTTGCCACTCGCACCCTTACCAGCCTTGGCACCAGCCAACAGCGCCTTCTTCACGTCCCGGCTTTTCTGCACGTCGGTATTGCCCATGTCGCTCGGTTTGCCACCGCGACGCGCATCATCACCCTTGCCGGCCTTGTCCTGGCTCAGCTCGAAGTCGATCTTGCGCTCGTCCAGATCGACGCGCATCACCTTGACCTCGACGCTGTCGCCAAGACGGAAGCTGCGGCCGCTGCGCTCGCCGGACAGACGATGGTGGACCGGGTCGAAGTGGTAGTAATCGGCCGGCAGCGCGGTCACATGCACCAGGCCCTCGACGTAGATGTCGCGCAGCTCGACGAAAATACCGAAACCGGTCACGGCAGTGATCACACCGGCGAACGTCTCGCCGACACGATCCTGCATGAACTCGCACTTGAGCCAGTTGACCACGTCGCGGGTCGCTTCGTCGGCGCGGCGCTCGGTCATCGAGCACTGCTCGCCGAGCTTTTCCAGAGTCGCTTCGTCGTACGGATAGATACGCGCCTTGGGCATGACCGCCGCACCAGCACGCTCCACGTGCTTGGTGTCGCGCTTGGAGCGGACCACGCTGCGAATGGCACGGTGCACCAGCAGGTCGGGGTAACGACGGATCGGCGAGGTGAAGTGGGTATACGCCTCGTAATTGAGGCCGAAGTGCCCTTCGTTCTGCGCGCTGTACACCGCCTGGCTCAGCGAGCGCAGCATCACGGTCTGGATCAGGTGATAGTCCGGGCGCTCGCGGATGCTTTCCAGCAGGCGCTGATAGTCCTTGGGTGACGGACCATCCTTGGACTTGCCACGCTGCAGCGACAGCCCCAGCTCACCGAGGAAGGCGTTGAGCTTCTCCAGGCGCTCCGGCGGCGGGCCATCGTGCACGCGATACAGCGACGGGATCTCGTGATCCTGCATGAAGCGCGCGGTGGCCACGTTGGCGGCCAGCATGCACTCCTCGATCAGCTTGTGCGCATCGTTGCGCTGGGTCGGACGGATCTCGTCGATCTTGCGATCGGTGCCGAAGATGATTCGCGTCTCCTGCGTCTCGAAGTCGATGGCGCCACGCTCGTGACGAGCGGCCACCAGTACCTGATACAGCGCGTAGAGCTGATTGAGGTGCGGCAGGACTTCCTTGTACTCGCTGCGCAGGGACTTGCCCTCGCTGCTCTTGGGATCTTCCAGCATCAGGCTGACCTTGTTGTAGGTCAGGCGCGCATGGGAGTGGATCACCGCCTCGTAGAACTTGTAGTCGACCATCTGGCCGCTCTTGGACATGGTCATTTCGCAGACCATGGCCAGGCGATCGACATGCGGGTTGAGCGAGCACAGGCCGTTGGATAGCTCCTCCGGCAGCATCGGCACGACGCGCTCGGGGAAATACACCGAGTTGCCGCGCTCGACCGCCTCGGCATCCAGGGCCGAGCCGACCTTGACGTAGTGCGAGACGTCGGCGATGGCCACGTAGAGCTTCCAGCCACCGGAGAACAACTTCCAGCGACTGCTGTTCTTCTCGCAGTAGACCGCATCGTCGAAGTCGCGGGCGTCTTCACCATCGATGGTGACGAAAGGCAGATGGCGCAGGTCGATGCGCTTCTCCTTGTCCTTCTCCTCCACCTCAGGCTTGAGCTTGCGCGCTTCCTTGACTACCGCCTCGGGCCAGACGTGCGGGATGTCGTAGCTGCGCAGCGCCACGTCGATCTCCATGCCCGGCGCCATGTAGTTGCCGATCACCTCGACGATGTCGCCCTGCGGCTGGAAGCGCTGCGTAGGCCAGTGGGTGATCTTGATCTCGACGAACTGGCCGATGCGCGCACCGGCAGTACGGCCTGGGGTGACCAGCACTTCCTGCTGGATCTTGGGATTGTCGGCGACGACGAAGCCGATGCCGTTCTCTTCGTAGTAGCGGCCGACGATGCTCTCGTGCGCGCGCTCGATCACCTCGACGATGCCGCCTTCACGACGACCGCGCCGATCGAAACCTGCCACCCGCACCAACGCCCGATCACGATCGAACACCAGGCGCATCTGCGCCGGGCTGAGGAACAGGTCGTCACTGCCGTCATCCGGCACGAGGAAGCCGAAGCCATCACGATGGCCACTGATGCGACCGCAGATCAGGTCGAGCTTGTCCACCGGGGCATAGGTGCCACGACGGGTATAGATGAGCTGACCGTCGCGCTCCATGGCGCGCAGTCGGCGTCGCAGTGCCTCGATCTGATCGTCGGTATGCAAACCGAACTCTTCGACCAGTTGTTCACGACTGGCAGGCGCGCCGCGCTCGGCCAGGTGCGAAAGGATCAGCTCACGGCTGGGGATGGGGTTGTCGTATTTTTCCGCCTCGCGGGCGGCCTCGGGATCGAGGGATTGCCAATCGGCCATGTAAGGAGGATTACCTGTGCTTATCTATAGAGGTGTATGCCATCTGCCTATTGAAGCGCGAAAACGTCATTCAAGGCAGCTTTTCCGGCGACAATAATTTTTTTGGGGTCAGGGGTTTACAAGGTAAATGCCCGCCCGTATAGTTCGCGCCCACAGCGTCGAGCAGACGTTGTAACACGAAGCAGATGATGATTCATCGGTTTCTGTGCCCAGGTGGCGGAATTGGTAGACGCGCTGGTTTCAGGTATCAGTGACTTAACGGTCGTGGAAGTTCGAGTCTTCTCCTGGGCACCAAATTTCGTGAAGTGGCTTGATAACCCACTTTGCAAATAAACGGATGCAACGCTCCGTGTCGGCAACGACGAACATTGCTGCAGTGCCCAGGTGGCGGAATTGGTAGACGCGCTGGTTTCAGGTATCAGTGACTTAACGGTCGTGGAAGTTCGAGTCTTCTCCTGGGCACCAAATTTCAAAAAACCGAGCCAATGGCTCGGTTTTTTATTGCCTACGAAAAAGCGCAGGAACGAGCTCTGCTCGCGAACTCTTGCCAGACCGTAGGGCGGACTAAGGAGCGCCAGCGAACAGTCCGCCTGCGCTCCGCCAGGCAACTAAAATCTGAGCATCGGCGTACTGCCTTCAGCGAGTACGCCCTACGATCCTCTTGCAAAAGCTACGCGAGCAGAGCTCACTCCTGCAGGAATCCTCTCTACACCTTGAACTGCCCCAGACTGGCCTTGAGCTGCGCTGCCAACTCATCCAGCGCTCGCGCGTTGCCGGCAATTGCCGCCACCGCCTCGGCCGCACGCTGCGCTTCGGCATGGATGGTTTCGACACGCCCGCGTACCGCTCCAGCTCCGTCCGCCTGATGTGCCGCCGCCTGAGTCGCTGCATTGATGGCGCCATGCACTTCATCCACCGACTGCTGCACCGACTGCTGTAGACGCGCACTGTCACGCAGCACCTGCAGACCTTCACTACCTTGCGCGCCCGCCTGAGCGATGGCGGCAACCGCCTCCTGCGCGCCCCGCTGCAGGGCAGCGATATGGGTCTGGATATCGCCGGTTGACTGCTGAGTCTTGCTCGCCAGCGCACGCACCTCGTCAGCCACCACGGCAAACCCACGCCCACTCTCGCCAGCGCGCGCGGCCTCGATGGCGGCATTGAGCGCCAGCAGGTTGGTCTGCTCGGCGATGGACTGAATCACCGTCAGCACCACCTCGATCTGCTCGCTCTGCTTGGCCAGGCGCTCGATCACCGCCGAACCATCGGCCACCCGTGCCACCAAGCCTTCGATCAGCGTGGACAGACGCTGAGCGATAGCCGCGTTCTCGTGCGCCGCCTGGCGGATGATGTCGACGCGCTGCAACGCGTCCTGCATGGCCTGGCTTTCCGCCTGAGCCTCGTCGGCCATCTGCTCCAACGCCTGCAGGCTGCCCGCCACCTCATCGCGCTGCCGGCCGGCCGCGGCCTCGGCCGCCACGCCGCGCTGAGTCAGGCTGCGAATCTGCTCACCAGTGCGCAACGCCACCTCACCCGACTCACGCACGATGGGTTGCAGCTTGGCGATGAAGCGATTGACTGCATCGGCCATCTCGCCGACCTCGTCCTGACTGTCGATGCTCACGCGCCGCGTCAGATCGCCCTCGCCCGCCGCCAGGTCATTGAGCGCCGCACTAAGCAGACGCAAGCGACTCAGCACTCGCCAGCCCAACACAAGGGCGACCACTAGCATTGCCAGCGCCCCGACGATCAACAGGCCGAGGGCGATGTTCCAGCGCAGCGAATCCGCCGCCACGCGCACCGACTCACCACCGTTGCGCGCCATTTCCTGGGTGTAGCGCTCGGCCGACTGCAGACGCTCGCGCAGCGCACCGGTCGCCTCTTCGGAAGCGCCAGCCAGACTGCTGTCGACCAACTCACCCGCACCACTGACCAGCGCCGCGAAACGACCATCCAGCGCCGTCAGCTCCTTTTCCACCAGATCCAGCGACAGGCCCATCTGCACCTTGCCGATCGACGCCCCCATCGGACTGATTTGCGCCTCGACCACGTATACACGCGGATCACGCGAGGCCGCCTCCACCAACTTATCCAGCGGCGAGTCACCCTGCCCGGCAGCGACCAGCTCGCGCACCTGTGCATTACTGCGATTGAAGTTGCGCGTCAGGCGCTTGCCTTCGGCGTCATAGATGATGGCGAACAGCACCGCCGGGTCCTGCTGGGCGATTCGGGTGAGTGCAGTGAGCGCAGGAATATCCAGATCCCAGATGGACTTTGGCGCCACCCCGGCCAGCAATTGCGCCAGCGCCTGGCCGGACTGCTTAAGATTGCCCTCGAGCACCACACGCAGTTGCGCCTGCTCACTCTTCAACTGGCCAGAAAGCCCTTCGCCCAGGCGAGTGCGGGTACTGCTCGCCAACGCCGCAAGGCCCTGGCTCATCTCGCGCTCAGCCATGTTCAGCTCTTCGCCAAGACGGCGGCTCTCACCACCCAGGCGCTGCGCCAGATCCTCGACCATGCCATCGACCGAGGCGCGCATCAGCCAAACAGCCAAACCGACCTGCACCAACATGGCCAGGCCAAGCGCGACGAACACCGGGCGCAACAAACGGCTACGCAACATGGAAACGATGGCGAACACTGGGGACACTCCTCAACAACCGTAATAGCTATAACGGCGACTTCCGGGATTTATTGAATATAAGCAAAGCGCATGCCCAGCTCCCCCGCAGGAGCGCCCCTAAGGACGAGATCGGGTAGGAGGCGGCCTCACGGCCGCCGTCCTCCCACACCACCGTGCGTACGGTTCCGTACACGGCGGTTCAGGCCATGCGGTTAAGCCGATTGATCGTATCCAGTATCGAGACC